>NZ_KQ970182.1:178603-182984 GCF_001579015.1 Streptococcus oralis | reverse complement strand
ACGTGGACGTTTTTCATCACGGTACTTAGGCTGGATTTGGTAGAGATTAAGCGGTAATTGCTTATAAGACTTAACAGAGTCACGGACAATGGCTGTAAAAGTTTCTTCGTGTGTTGGACCTAGGATAAAGTCTGATTTTTCACGGTTTTTCAGTTTATAAAGGTCTTCACCATAGGTTTCATAACGACCTGATTCGCGCCAAAGATCTGCACTAAGAAGGGCAGGAGCCAACATTTCCACCGCACCAATTTTATCAAACTCTTGGCGCATGATGTTCTTAGCCTTTTCAATCACACGGTTAGCAAGTGGGAGGTAAGAATAAACTCCTGCAGAAACTTGACGAACATAACCAGCACGCAACATAAGTGCGTGGCTGATAACTTGAGCATCGCTTGGCATTTCGCGAAGCGTAGGGATTAGCATTTTACTTTGTTTCATAATATTCCTCGATTATCTAAAAGAAGAGTCGCATAATGTCATTCCAGGTCACAGCTAGCATCAAGACAACCATGATAACTACACCAGCCATGGTGACATAGGTTTCAATTTCTTGTTTAAGGGGTTTACGGCGGATAGCCTCTAGGATATTGAGCACAATCTTTCCACCATCCAAAGCTGGGATAGGAATCAAGTTAAAAATCCCGATATTGATGGAAATCATGGCTAGGAAGTAGAGGACATTCTCAATTCCATTTTTAGCAGCATCGCTACTCGCCTTAAAAATGGCAACGGGACCACCGAGTTTGTTCAAATCTGGATGGAAAATCAAGTTTTTCAGAGCCGAAAGGATGCGAAGTCCTGAGTCAGCAGCAGTTGTAAATCCACCAACAAACATGGATAGAAAGTCTGACTTGACCACCGGTTGAACTCCAAGAATATAACGTCCTTGATTTTCTTCTGGAGTCACAGTGACTTGTTTTTCGCTACCATTTTCAGAAATAATCACATCTAAGGTCGGAGCAGTCTTATCCTTAGTATCTGCTTCCACAGCTTGGGTCAAGTCTTGCCAATTCTTAACTTCATGCGAGCCGATCTTGGTAATTTGAGCAGTCTCAGCTACTCCCACCTTAGCCAAAGCTCCCTCTGGCATGACATGAAAGAGATTGGTCTGCGTATCTCTAACACCACCCTGCAAAAAGATCAGTATCCAAAAAACAACAACACCTAAGATAAAGTTATTCATGGGACCTGCAAAGTTGGTGATGAGCTTGCCCCAGATAGAAGCATTTTGGTACTGTACATCCAGAGGAGCGATACGCACTTCGGTTCCATCTGCCTCAACAACTGTTGCATCGTGATCCACTGCAAAGATCTTTTCTTCTTCCAAGACCAAGCCTTTAATGAAGAGCTTGTCTTCAAAGTCAAACTGGGTTACCTGCATAGGGAGAGCTGTTTGATCCAGTTTCTTCCCTGAGAGATTGATTCGTTTGACCTTACCATCCTCTGCAAGTGTTAAACTGACCGGGGTTCCTGTCTTGATCTCCGTCGCATCATCACCCCAACCAGCCATACGAACATACCCTCCTAAAGGAAGGATCCGAATGGTATAAGCAGTGCCGTCCTTACCGATATGGGCAAAAATCTTGGGGCCCATACCAATAGCAAATTCACGGACTAAAATGCCTGATTTCTTGGCAAAATAAAAATGTCCAAACTCATGCACCACCACGATAATCCCAAAAACTAGGATAAAGGTTAGCAATCCAATCATTCAATATTCCTTTCTTTAGAAGAGGCCAAACAAGTGCATCATTGGAAACACAATCAACATACTATCAAAGCGATCCAACACACCACCATGCCCCGGGATAAATTTCCCAGAATCCTTGACACCGAAATGGCGTTTCATAGCACTCTCAATCAAGTCACCAAACTGACCTGCCACACTGAAGAAGATGACAAAGAGGCTCATTCTATAAATTCCATAAGGGAGAGCAACTGTACTGTCTACCAGCATGAAGATTGCTGTTACTAGTACCGCACCTAGAATACCACCGATAAAGCCCTCAATACTCTTATTGGGAGAGACTCTCGGAGCCAACTTATGCTTGCCAAAATTCATCCCTATCAGGTAAGCTGCGCTATCTGTCGCCCAGACGATAAAGAGGGCCAGAAGCACCTTGTCAAAACCCGCCACCCGAGCATCTAGTAAGGCATTAAAGCCAAAACCAACATAAAAGCTCATCGCAATCGGGAAAACTGCATCTTCAATGGTATAGCTTTTACTGAAAACGGTGGTCCCTAGCATAATTGTAATAAGAACGCTGTAGGCAACCACATTCCCATCAACTGGCAAAAAAGTTAGGTAATTTTCTAAGGGGATTGTGAGGGCAAAGGTCGCAAAGAGGGTCAAGGTGCCCTCGATGGTCATGGTCTTTAGCCCCTTCATGTGCAAGAGTTCATGGACAGCCAGCATCGCTAATAAACCAATTCCTATCTGCAACAAGAGCCCTCCCACAAATAAGACTGGGAGGAAAATGGCCAGGGCCAATACTGCAAACAATGTTCTCTTTTGTAAATCCTTGGTCATATCTTCTCCTAAACTCCTCCAAATCGACGATTGCGATGATTAAAGGCAGCAATAGCTTCCTGCAGAGCAGCTTCATCAAAATCAGGCCACAAGGTATCCGTAAAATAAAGCTCGCTATAGGCTGCTTGCCATGGTAAGAAATTACTCAAACGCAACTCACCACTCGTGCGGATAATCAAATCTGGGTCTCGCAAATCCTTTGGTAGGCGTTGCGTGAAAAGATAGTCCCCAATCATATCTTCTGTGATATCGCCAGGATTGATTTTAGCATCTAGAACTTCCTGAGCCAAGCTCTTAAGAGCCTGCGTGATTTCAGCACGACCACCATAATTAAGGGCAAAATTGAGAATCAAGCCTGTATTGTTCTTGGTCAACTCCTCTGCTTTTTTCAAAGCTTCAAACGTCGGCTTAGGCAGACGGTCTGTCTCCCCAATCATCTGAATCTTAACATTATTTGCATGTAATTCAGGGACGTAGTTATCATAAAACTCGACTGGCAAGTTCATGATAAACTTGACCTCTTGATCTGGGCGCGTCCAATTTTCCGTTGAAAAGGCATAGACTGTGATGACTTTAACTCCCATCTTGTTAGCTGCCTTGGTCACCTTTTGGAGGCCTTCCATCCCCGCCTTATGGCCAAAAACTCGTGGTTGCATCCGTTTTTTAGCCCAGCGACCATTCCCATCCATGATGATTCCAATATGAGCAGGAACCTGTGTTGGAACCTCAACTTCTACAGCTTTATCTTTCTTAAAAAATCCAAACATGATCATATTCCTATTCAAAAATCTATCATTTCATTATACCATATTTCCCTCTATTCTTCTATTGCTAAGTTACTGCCCCTGCTTGCAGGCAAACAAAAATAAGTCGCCTGATTGGGCGACTTTATTTTATAGGGAGATTATTATGAAAAAGTTTTAGGAGTGTAAGTTAAGTTCCTCTTAACTTATGAGTTCAGTATACACCTCCTAGCTTAAATTTTTCTTAAGTTTTTCGAGAAAGTCAGATTTTTCCATTTTTCTTGCCAATTTTTCTTGGACAAGCGTTCTTGATAGAGTTTCATTCGGTCTTCATTCTCTAGGAAATGAGGAGTCGGGGAAGTCTGAAAGTTCAAAATATCCTCTAAACCATAGGGGGCAAAGAGCTCTAAAGTGGAATCTTCATTTAAGCGAAGGCCTACCGCCGTGCAACGTTCCGGATACTTACTCATAGCATCACGAGAACTTGTGTAGGGAGCGGTGTGGGGACTGTGCAGATGCATATAGACCTGATTTTTCAACTCCCACTGATACTGGGGGAAATCCTCTTTCAGCTTACTTTCTATAGCCAGCGTTTCTTCATAACTCACATCCGGATCAAAGAAAATCACATCCACATCTGTTTCACTGTCAAAAGGCGATTTATCTGACAAGAGATTCCAGATAAAATTTCGAACCGAACCTGCCGCCAACCAAGAGTCTTTCAGACCAAGGTTACGGATGATGGTCAGAATAGCCATCATATCAGGATTTTCTCTAACACTATCTAGGATTTCTTGCTCATTTTTCATTGTATTCATAACCTAAATGCTCATATGCCTTGGCTGTCGCGACCCGCCCTGAACGAGTTCGCATGATAAAGCCTTTCTGGATGAGGTAGGGTTCGTACATATCTTCCACCGTCTCACGCTCCTCGGCAATATTAACAGAAAGAGTTCCTAGACCGACAGGACCACCTCCATACATCTCAATCATGGTACGAAGGATTTTCTGGTCCACATAGTCTAAGCCTTCGTGGTCTACATCCAGCATGGTCAAGGCCTTATCAGTAATGACATCATCGATTAAGCCATCCCCCATAATCTGGGCA
>NZ_KQ970182.1:170928-178583 GCF_001579015.1 Streptococcus oralis | reverse complement strand
TTTCCATCTCAAAAATATCTGCCGTTCGCTCAACAATCTCTGTCAAATCAGCGTGGGCATAGTATTCCATATGACCTGTAATCCCAAAACGTGCTCGTAGAGGATTTGAGAGCATACCAGCACGTGTCGTCGCACCAATCAAGGTAAAAGGTGGCAAGTCCAGATGGACACTGCGACTGCCTTCCCCCGCACCAATCATGATATCAATGTAAAAGTCCTCCATGGCACTATAGAGCACCTCTTCAACCGACATGGGCAAGCGATGAATCTCGTCAATAAAGAGGACGTCCCCAGACTCTAAATCATTCAAAATCGCTACCAGATCACCAGCTTTCTCAATGACAGGACCAGACGTTTGCTTGAGATTGACTCCCAGTTCATTGGCAATGACAAAAGCCATGGTTGTTTTCCCAAGTCCTGGAGGGCCAAACAAAAGAACATGGTCCAGCGCCTCATCCCGCATTTTAGCTGCTTCGATAAAGATTTGAAGCTGATCTTTGACCTTGTCCTGACCGATATATTCACGTAAATATTGGGGACGGAGGGTACGTTCTACCAACTCCTCATCACCCATGATTTCATTATCTAAAATTCTACTCATGGCTCTATTATATCAAAAATCCAAGCCACAAACAAAAAAGCCACCTGATTGGGTGGCCTCTTTAGGGAGATTATTATGAAAAAGAAAAGTTTAGGATTTCATTAAATAAAGTTAGGAGGTCTTTATTTAATGATTATAGTATACAAGATGAATCTTAAAGCTAACTTAACTTTTTCTCTGATTTATCATTTTTTTTAAAATTTTCCCCAAATGAAATTTCCTTTCTCAAACAACAAAAAAGCCACCTGATTGGGTAGCTTCTTTAGGAGATTATGATGAAAAAGAAAAGTTTGGGATTTCATTAAATAAAGTTAGGAGGTCTTTATCTAATATCTATATAATACACGAGGATACTTAAACTTTACTTAAGAAAAAATAATTATTTTATTTTTTCGTTCTACCCAAATCATTCCTGTGCAATCATAAGTAGATAAGGTTTCAAAGCCCAAGGAACGATAAAATTCCAAATTTTTCTCTGTTTGGTCGGTCGCTAGTTGAACTCGATAAGCATCTTTGAAATCCCTTAAAGCCTCTTTCATCAAGGCGCTTCCAATTCCTTGGCGCTGATAGCTCGGCAAAACAATTAAATCCTGGACAAAAACCGATGAAAAACCATCTCCGACCAAACGAACCAAGCCCACCACGGCATCACCATCAAGTGCCAGGTAAATCGCTAATGAGTGAGACAAGGACTTCTCCAGCATCTGGGGTTGATGTGTATAATTTGTCCAACCGACTGCCTGATAGAGATGCAAAACATCTTCTAACTTGACAACTTCTTGCTTTCTAACGCTAATCATGTCATCACCTCTTAGAACTCTCTCAAGCTTTTGTACTGCCGTTCATTTTTATCAAAATTTTCAGGAGCCAGCCATGCTTCCAAACGGGTTTTGACTTGGGGCCAGTCCTTATCAATCATGGACAGCCAATCCGTATCTCTAGTTCGCCCCTTATAAACGACTGCCTGGCGGAAGGTTCCTTCATAGACAAAGCCCAAACGTTCTGCTGCTCGTCTTGATGGCAGATTTAGAGCATCGCATTTCCACTCATAGCGACGATAGTTAAGCTCCTCAAAAACATAGCGCGCCAGGAGATACTGAGCCTCTGTCCCTATCCTCGTCCCCTTAAGTGCTGGTGAAAAGGTGACAGCACCCACTTCTATTACTCGGTTATTCTGATCAATTCGCATCAGAGAAAAGGTTCCTAAAGTCTTACCAGTTGCCTTGTCTATGATTACATAGTAAAAACGGTCCTTACGGGCCAACATCTGATTTAAAAGGCTAACCAGCTCCTCCATATCTGCTACTGGCTCCTGAAAGAGGTAGGTCCACATCTCCTGAGGAGTATCTAGGCCATAAACAGCTAGTAAATCCTCCGCATGTTTTTCTACCGAAAGAGCCTCTATCCGAGCATAACGCCCTTCTAAGCAATCAATAGCAGGTGCTTCACCTGGTGTATAACCTTCCATTGACTCGCCAATCATCTGACCATATTCATTTACTGGCATAGCTTTCTCCTTGTTTTGCTTTTCAAACTTTATAGTTGCCCATAGTATATCATACTTTCATAAGAAGATTCAAAAAATCCTCCAGATTCTACTCTGAAGGATTCCTATCTTATTTCACAACGATATTCACAAGCTTGTTAGGGACACTAATCACTTTCACGATTTCCTTGCCGTCAATCTCTGCTTTGACTTTTTCGTCAGCAAGAGCACTTTCTTGCAATTCTTCGCGTGATAGATCTTTGGCAACCATGAGTTTGGCACGGACTTTTCCTTTGATTTGGACGACGATTTCGATTTCGTCTTCAACCAATTTGCTTTCGTCCCAAGTCGGCCAAGCTACGTAAGAGATTGACTCACCTGTTGCTGCGACTGTTTGCCAGAGCTCTTCTGCCAAGTGAGGCGCAAATGGGGCAATCAATTGGATAAATCCTTTGGCATAGTCTACATAAAGCTTGTCTTCCTTGTTAGCAGCATTGACAAAGACCATAAGTTGGGCAATAGCTGTGTTGAATTTGAGGGACTCGATTTGCTCTGTTACAGACTTGACGGTCTCATTATAGACTTTGTCAAGAGCTCCGCTATTTTCAGCAACGATTTCTTTGGCTGTCATTAAACGGTAAACACGGTCGAGGAATTTACGGCTTCCTTCCAAACCTTCTTCAGACCAAGCAATTGAAGCATCAAGTGGTCCCATGAACATTTCATAAACACGAAGGGTATCAGCACCGTATTGTTCCACTACGTCGTCTGGGTTGACAACGTTTTTGAGCGATTTAGACATCTTGGCTGGCGCTTGCTCCAACTCTTCTCCTGTTTCCACATGGAAGAAGGAACCATCACGTTTTTCAACCTTATCAGTTGCCACAAGAGCCCCGCGGTGGTCACGGTAGCTTGTTCCCAAAATCATTCCTTGGTTAAAGAGTTTTTGGAATGGTTCCTTAGTCGGAACAACACCGAGGTCATAGAGGAATTTATGCCAGAAACGAGCGTAAAGCAAGTGAAGCACAGCGTGTTCTGCACCACCCACATAGATATCGACTGGCAACCATTGTTTGAGGAGATCCTCATCAGCCAATTTCTCAGTATTGTGTGGGTCAATATAACGGAGGTAGTACCAGCTTGAACCAGCCCATTGTGGCATAGTGTTTGTTTCACGACGACCTTTGACACCATCTTCACGAGTCACTTCTAGCCAGTCTGTCAAGTTAGCCAATGGGCTTTCCCCAGTACCTGAAGGGCGGATATCCTTGGTTACAGGCAAAACAAGTGGCAACTCACTTTCTGGAACAGCTGTTGAAGTCCCATCTTCCCAATGAATGATTGGGATTGGCTCACCCCAGTAACGTTGACGGCTAAAGAGCCAGTCGCGGAGACGGTAGGTAACCTTCTCCTGACCACAACCTTTTTCTTCCAACCAAGCTACGATTTTAGCAATGGCCTCTTCTTTGTTCAGTCCATCTAGGAAATCAGAGTTGACGTGAAGACCGTCTTCTGTGTAAGCAGCCTCTTCAACGTTTCCACCTTCAAGTACTTCGACGATTGGAAGGTCAAATTGTTTGGCAAATTCCCAGTCACGTTGGTCATGGGCAGGCACAGCCATGACAGCACCTGTTCCATAACTAGCAAGAACATAGTCCGCGATCCAGATTGGAATTTCCTTTCCATTGACAGGATTGATGGCATAAGCACCAGTCCAAACCCCTGTTTTTTCCTTGGCAAGGTCGGTACGAGCCAAGTCAGACTTGAGACTAGCTTGGTGTTTGTAGTCAGCTACTGCCTCAGCTTGCTCTGGACTTGTGATGGCATCTACTAGTTCATGCTCAGGAGCCAAAACGGTGAAAGTCGCACCGAAAAGGGTGTCGGGACGAGTGGTAAAGACGGTAAATTCCTTGTCTGTTCCCTTAACTTTAAAAGTTACATTAGCACCAGTTGATTTACCAATCCAGTTGCGTTGCATGTCCTTGATAGACTCTGGCCAATCCAGGTCATCCAAGTCATTAAGCAAACGTTCCGCATAGGCAGTGATTTTAAGCATCCATTGGCGCATTGGTTTGCGGACTACTGGATAGCCTCCACGCTCAGAAGTTCCGTCAGGAAGGACTTCTTCGTTGGCAATGGCCGTTCCCAATTCTTCCACCCAGTTTACTGGCACTTCCGCTTCATAGGCCAAACCTTTTTCGTAAAGCTTGGTGAAAATCCACTGAGTCCATTTGTAGTAGTTTGGATCTGTTGTGTTGACTTCACGATCCCAGTCGTAAGAGAAGCCAAGCGCATTAATTTGGCGTTTGAAGTTAGCAATATTTTTCGCTGTAAATTCTGCTGGGTCATTTCCCGTATCCATGGCGTATTGCTCTGCAGGCAATCCAAAGGCATCCCAACCCATTGGGTGAAGAACATTGTAGCCTTGCGCACGTTTGTAACGGCTGAGGATATCGGTTGCTGTATAACCTTCTGGGTGTCCTACGTGCAATCCAGCTCCTGATGGATATGGGAACATATCGAGAGCATAAAACTTCGGTTTTGATGCGTCTGTTCCTGTCTTAAATGTATGATGGTCAGCCCAGTAGCCTTGCCACTTAGGCTCAATTTCCTTATGATTGTAAAATCTCATGCTATTTCTCCAATTTTATGATGTTACTATTATACCATTTTTGGGGGAATTTGAAAGTCGAGAAAGAATCTTTTCCCCTCCATTGTCAAGAAAGATTGGCTTTGAAAGCACTCTTGTCAAGCTGAATAAAAATAGCTCCTATACGGAGCTATCTTCTATCAATGCTTATTTTCTTCCATCTTCTCACGTCCTAGTTCTCGGTAACTACGGTCACCAACAACTTGGACCGTAAACTGGCCGTCCTCATATTCTAGGATGGTCACACTACCATTATCCAGACCATGCGGGTGCATACCATTAATCAGATACACAATGGTCCCAATCGTCATTCCATGACTCACAACGAGAGCATTGCCCCCACCGTGTTCTTCCATTTCTTTGGCAATCGATTCAAAGCCTTCCTTGATTCGACCACTGAGTTTTTCCCAGCCTTCAGCCCAACCAGCAGTATCAACCTCTACCAAACCTTCTGCTAGCTCTGCATAGGATAACTGATGAACATGATCCACCTTGAAAACACGAGGAATGACCCCCATAAAGAGATCCCCATCATAGGCCCCATCAAAACTACCAAAGCACCACTCACGGATGCGCTTATCCATACGGTAAGGGATTTTTCCTTGTAAGCCAAGTTCTTCTAGGATAATTCCCATAGTTTGAATCGTACGACCAGAGTCACTGGAATAAGCTCGGTCAAACTGCAAACCAGACTCTCTCAAACCAATTCCCAACTCATGAATTCCTAACTCACCTTCTGCAGTTAGAGGCGTATCACTCCATCCTTGAGCACGTCCAATCGTGTTAAACATGGTTTTTCCATGACGGACCAAGTACAATCTTACTTTAGACATTTTCTATCCTCCATTTTCTTCTATTATATCATGGATCAAAGAAATATTTGACTTTCAAAAGCAAAGCTCCTTCTCCTAATTTTGCCACAAGAAAAGCTACCCTCATGGTAGCTTCCCTAGGAGATTATTATGAAAAAGTTTAGGATTTCTATTAAATAAAGTTAGGAGGTCTTTATTTAATGATTATAGTATACACAGTCATCCTTAAACTCAACTTAAATCCTCTCTCTTTTTTATTAATTTTTAAAACTATGGATTGGGGCAGGGATTTGGCCACCTCGAGAGATGAAATCGATAGACGAAGCCCCGTTGACTTTCATAACTGGTGCTGTACCTAGCAAGCCACCGAACTCAATCATATCGCCTTCTTTACCCTTTGGAATGATACGAACGGCCGTTGTTTTCATGTTAATGACACCGATTGCCGCCTCATCCGCAATCATAGCTGCAATGGTTTCAGCCGGCGTATCCTCTGGAATGGCAATCATATCCAGTCCAACAGAACAGATAGCCGTCATGGCCTCTAGTTTCTCTAAATTCAGAGAGCCATTTTGTACCGCAGCAATCATCCCCTCGTCTTCAGAAACAGGGATAAAAGCACCAGACAAGCCACCAACCTGGTTACAAGCCATCACTCCGCCCTTCTTAACTTGGTCATTCAAAAGAGCGAGTGCAGCTGTCGTCCCATGTGTACCAACTGTTTCTAGGCCCATTTCCTCCAGCACTCGAGCCACAGAATCTCCAACTGCAGGAGTTGGTGCCAAACTTAGGTCTACAATCCCAAAGTCGACTCCAAGGCGTTCACTCGCCATTTGACCGACCAGTTGACCAATACGAGTAATCTTGAAGGCGGTTTTCTTGACTGTTTCCGCTACTACATCAAAGCTCTGTCCACGAACCTTTTCTAAGGCACGTTTGACGACACCAGGGCCTGAAACTCCAACATTGATGATGACATCTGCTTCACCGACACCATGGAAGGCCCCCGCCATAAAAGGATTGTCCTCAACAGCGTTCGCAAATACAACCAATTTGGCAGCTCCCATATCTGATAAGCTCGCAGTTTCCTTGATGATACGCCCCATATCTGCAACTGCAGTCATGTTGATTCCTGACTTGGTTGAGCCAATATTGACGGACGAACAGATCTTGTCTGTCTCAGCTAGAGCACGCGGGATAGAATTGATGAGAATTTCATCTCCTTTTTGGTAGCCTTTTTGTACCAAGGCCGAAAAACCACCAATAAAGTCAACACCAATCTCCTTGGCAGCCTTGTCAAGTGCCTTTGCCAAAACGACATAGTCCGTCGCATCAGTCGCCGCTCCAATCAAGGAAATCGGAGTCACCGATACTCGTTTATTGACAATTGGAATCCCTAGTTCTGCAGCAATTTCATCTCCTACAGCCACTAGATTTGCAGCTTTAGTCGTGATTTTTTGGTAAATTTTTTCAGCAGCACGTTCGATATCTGGATCGATACAGTCCAAAAGGGAAATCCCCATGGTGATGGTTCTGATATCGAAGTTCTGCTCCTCAATCATGGCAATGGTTTCAGTAACTTGTCTAATATCCATAGCCACCTCCTAGATATTGTACATGGCGTCAAAAATCGCTGCACTTTGAATATTGATTTTAACATTCAAGGTCTGGCCGAAAGCTTCAAACTCATTTCGAAGAGTTGTAAAATCTTGTTTTACATCACTAGATACGACTGCCATCATGGTAAAATACTCATCCAGTACTGTTTGAGAAATATCATCAATATTCAAACCCAATTCTGCAATTTTAGTAGACACGCCAGCAACAATACCAGTCTTGTCCTTGCCAACCACTGTAATAATAGCCTTCATCTTTAGACTCCCATTCTACGATTATTAGAAAACCTGAACGTTTTTGATTTTCTTTTTCCTTAGTATAGCATATTTCCGTAAAAAATTCTAAAAAACGCCTGCTTACGAAGTTGTTCTTAAACAAAAAAACAATTTCGTAAACAAGCGTCTACCCTATCAAATGATGATGAGTGTTCCCGCTAGGACCGAAGTCCCAGCGGTAGACCAGAGCTAGACTAAGAGCACAAGACTCCAT
>NZ_KQ970182.1:168526-170124 GCF_001579015.1 Streptococcus oralis | reverse complement strand
TTTATTTATCTTTTAATCCAAGACCCAAGTCAATGAGTTTGAGTTTCACTTCTTCCAAACTCTTGCGTCCAAGATTTCGTACTTTCATCATCTCTGCTTCAGATTTTTCTGTCAAATCATGCACAGTATTGATACCGGCACGTTTCAAACAGTTGTATGAACGCACAGACAAGTCCAGTTCCTCAATCGTCCGATCCAAAATACGGTCGTCAGATTCAGTATCAGCTTCTTTCATCACTTCAGTTGACTTCGCAATCTCAGTAAGATTTGTAAACAAATCAAGATGTTCTGTCAAGATACGTGCTGAAAGCCCTAAAGCATCTTCTGGAATAATTGTTCCATTAGTCAAGATTTCAAGGGTTAATTTGTCAAAGCCATCATTGCTACCTACACGAGCAGGTTCAACCTGATAGTTGACTTTTGTAACTGGTGTATAAATAGAATCTACAGCAAGTGTTCCAACTGGTGCATTATCTTTTTTGTTTTCATCAGCAGGTACATATCCACGACCACTGTTAACAGTCATTGTCGCTTTTAGAGAAGAACCTTCACCGATTGTAAAGAGATAATGATCTGGATTTACAATTTCAATATCACTGTCAGTCAAAATATCTCCAGCTGTAATTTCAGCAGGACCTTCAACGTCAAGTTCAATGATTTTTTCGTCTTCAACGTATGATTTCACTGCAATCCCTTTAATGTTCAGAATGATTTGCATCACGTCTTCACGAACACCTGGAACTGTGTCGAACTCATGCAAGACACCTTCAATGTTGATAGATGTCACTGCTGCTCCTGGTAGAGAAGCTAGTAGTACACGACGAAGAGAGTTACCAAGAGTTGTACCGTAGCCACGTTCAAGTGGTTCGATTACAAACTTGCCATAATCTTTATTTTCATCAATTTTTGTTATATTTGGTTTTTCAAACTCGATCATTTAGTTACTCCCTCTTAAACGAAAAGCAGTGTAATGCAATGATTATACACGGCGACGTTTTGGAGGACGAGCACCATTGTGTGGCACTGGAGTCACATCACGAATTGCTGTTACTTCAAGACCAGCGGCAGCAAGCGCACGAATAGCTGACTCACGACCAGAACCTGGACCTTTTACAGTAACTTCAACTGATTTAAGACCGTGTTCTTGTGCAGATTTAGCAGCAGCTTCAGAAGCCATTTGAGCAGCGAATGGTGTAGATTTACGAGAACCTTTGAAACCAAGAGCACCAGCTGATGACCAAGAAATTGCGTTACCATGCACATCAGTAATCATAACAATAGTGTTATTAAATGTAGCGTGAATATGAGCAATACCAGATTCGATATTCTTTTTCACACGACGTTTACGTGTTGGTTTAGCCAAGACTTTTACCTCCTATATTATTTTTTCTTACCAGCAATCGCAACAGCTTTACCTTTACGAGTGCGAGCGTTGTTTTTAGTATTTTGTCCACGGACAGGAAGTCCACGACGGTGACGGATACCACGGTAAGAACCGATTTCCATCAAACGTTTGATGTTCAAGTTTACTTCACGACGAAGATCACCTTCAACCTTGATTGCGTCCACTTCGCGACGGATTGCGTCTTCTTGATCTG
>NZ_KQ970182.1:163873-168371 GCF_001579015.1 Streptococcus oralis | reverse complement strand
GATGCCTCTAAACACAGAGACAACAATTATAAGTCAGACTATCTCAGTATAACATTTGTAGCGATTTTTTGCAAGTGTGAAAAACGCTTTATTTCAAATTTGTCAATACTTTTTCGATGTCCTTGAACACATCATTGATATCTTGATTTCCTTCGATATCGTGGACCAAACCTTTAGCACGATAGTGTGCAATAATGGGTTCACCTTGGGCGATATTGACATCCAAACGGCGCTTAACTGTCTCAGGTTTGTCATCTTCGCGTTGGTAGTAATCTTCTTCTTTGTAGTCAGCTGGTGGGTTAAAAACTTTATGGAAGGTTTCACCTGTTTTGCGGTGGATGATACGGCCACTCAAACGTTCCAAGAGAGAGTCTGGATTCACTTCGATGTTAATCACACCTTCCAGTTCGATACCAAGTTCAGCCAATGTTTTGTCCAAGGCATGCGCTTGTTCAATCGTACGTGGGTAACCATCCAACAAGAAACCTGTTTCCTTGATATCGTCCTGTGAAAGGCGTTCTTTAACAATTCCATTTGTAACTTCATCCGGAACCAACTCACCTTTGTCAATATACGACTTGGCAAGTACACCCATTTCAGTTTGATTAGCTATAGCAGCACGGAACATATCTCCAGTTGAAATGTGTGCCACGTGGAATTGCTCCACAATTTTAGCTGCTTGCGTTCCCTTACCTGCTCCAGGTAAGCCCATAATCAAAAGATTCATGATAGGATCTCCTTATTTTGTATTTAAATAGAAACTGAAATCTCTTTCAACCCCTATTTAAAAACAAAATAGAAGAGGGGAGATGAAAGTCTCTCTGATAGGTAGACCTTCATACTCCACTCTCTGAGCTACCTTGTTCTATATCAAACAAGATTTGCTTCTATTCTGTTGTATTCATGAAACCAACATATTTCCGTTTCAATAGATAGCCTTCCAACTGTTTAATTCCCTCAATACCTGTCGAAATAATAATCAAAAGACTAGTCCCCCCAAAAGCAACGGCTTCTGAAAGTCCAAAAACATCTTTTGCCACAATCGGCATGATGGAAATGACCCCTAGGAAAAGGGAGCCGACGGTTGCAAGGCGACGAAGAAGTTTTGACATAAACTCTTCAGTACCTTTACCTGGACGAACACCATGGATATAGGCTCCACTCTTTTGTAAATTCTCTGCTGTTTTTTCAGGATTGATTTGTACAAATGTATAAAAGAAAGTAAAGAGAATAATTAAGAGAGCATAGGTAAAGATACCACTAATGGTTGTTGTCGCAAGAAGCGACTGGGCTGTTCGTACCCAAGATGCATTGTAACCCATGGCACTTACAAATTGGAAGATGGCTGCTGGCGCAGCTGTAATCGAACTTGCAAAGATAACTGGGATAACACCCGCAGGGTTGACCTTCAAAGGAAGATAAGAGCTTGATGGAGCACCTTGAGCAAGTTTTGTATATTGAATTGGAATTTTATATTCTGCTTGCTGTACATAAGTTGTAAAATAGATAATCAACAAAACAGCGACGACTAGGATAGCGACAAAGATTATAGACGAATTCAAACGACTGCTTGGAACGTTGACAAAATAGTCAACATAGATGCTATGAATCATCTCTGGGATTGAAGCCACAATCCCCGCAAAGATAATCATAGAAACTCCATTACCATATCCTTTATCAGTAATTTGTTCCCCTAGCCAAGTCACAATCATACTTCCAGCAGTAAGAATGATACCAATCGTAATAAAAACTTGTGGTGTAAGGTCAGTTGTCAATAATTTTGCACCCGAAAGAGTGTTAAAACCAGCTGTAATACCCACTGATTGCACAAAAGCAAGTACAAGCGCAATATAGCGAGTCGCTTGGTTTAATTTCCTCCGACCTACTTCCCCTTGTTTACCCCATTCTACAAACTTCGGTAAAATATCCATTTGTAGCAACTGGACAACGATAGAAGCAGTAATATACGGACTTACACCGAGTGCGAAAACGGAGAAGTTCTTCATGGCATTTCCTGAAACAAGGCTAAGCATGTTCAAGAAAGATAATCCACTCAGAGCTTCAAGACTTTTTGCATTTACACCTGGAACAGTAATGCTAGTCCCAACACGGAAAACAAGAATGATAAAAATTGTAAAGAGAATTTTTGATCGAACTTGTTTAACTTTGAGAGCCTCTTTTAATAATTTAAAAAACATAGGTCACCTCTCTTAGATGACTTCTACTGAACCACCTTTAGCAGTGATAGCTTCCTCAGCTGATTTAGAGAATTTAGCTGCTTTCACAGACAATTTCTTAGTCAACTCACCGTTACCAAGAATTTTAACACCTGATTTTTCAGCTTTCACAATTCCTGCTTCGATAAGCACAACTGGAGTAACTTCAGTACCATCTTCAAAGACGTTCAATTGGTCAAGGTTTACAATTGCGTATTCCTTAGCGTTGATGTTAGTAAATCCACGTTTTGGAAGACGACGGAACAATGGAGTTTGTCCACCTTCAAAACCAAGGCGAACTCCGCCACCGCTACGAGCTTTTTGACCTTTTTGACCGCGACCAGATGTTTTACCGTTACCTGATGAAGTACCACGACCAACACGGTTACGTACTTTACGAGAACCTTCTGCAGGTTTCAATTCATGAAGTTTCATTTATATTTTCTCCTCTTTTGTAAAATGCTAGCGCCGATAAGAGAGAAAAGGTTGTCTCCCTTATCAACTCGCCTATACATTCGTCATCTTAGATGACTATATCTAGTTTTAGGGGATGAGTATTGCCACATCCCCTAAAAATTCATTAGTTTACTTCTTCAACTGTTACCAAGTGAGATACTGCAGTGATCATGCCACGGATAGCAGCGTTGTCTTCTTTGATAACAGAGCTGTTCAATTTGCCAAGTCCAAGTGCTACAACAGTTTTACGTTGTGATGGAATGCGTCCGATTGGAGACTTAGTCAAAGTAATTTTAATTTGAGCCATTTTATCCCCTTTCTTATGCCAAATCAGAAACTGAGATACCACGAAGGGCAGCAACTTCTTCAGCGCGTTTCAATTGTTTCAAACCTTCAACAGTTGCGCGAACAATGTTGATTGGAGTGTTAGAGCCAAGTGATTTAGATGTAATATCTGCCACACCTGCCAATTCCACAACGGCACGAACGGCACCACCAGCGGCAACTCCAGAACCTTCTACAGCAGGTTTCAACAATACTTTAGCTCCACCAAATTCTGAAAGAACTTCGTGAGGAATTGTTGTTCCAACCATCGGTACTTCAATCAAGTTTTTCTTAGCATCATCTACTGCTTTACGGATTGCTTCTGGAACTTCTTGAGCTTTACCAGTACCAAATCCTACGCGACCGTTGTGGTCACCAACAACAACAAGAGCTGCGAAACGAAGACGACGTCCACCTTTAACAACTTTTGTAACACGGTTGACAGCAACTACGCGTTCTTCAAATTCAACTGCATTGTCTTTAAATGCCATTTTCTAGTGTCCTCCTATTAGAATTTCAATCCGTTTTCACGAGCTGCATCAGCCAAAGCTTTCACACGTCCGTGATATAGATATCCACCGCGGTCGAACACCACTTCTGAAATACCTTTAGCACTTGCACGTTCTGCAACGAGTTTACCGACAGCAACGGCTTGTTCAGTTTTAGTTCCTTTTGAAACTTCTTTGTCAAGAGTTGAAGCACTTGCGAGCGTTACACCCGCTACGTCATCAATCACTTGAGCGTAGATGCCTGTATTAGAACGGAATACGTTCAAACGTGGGCGATCAGCAGTTCCAGAGAGTTTTCCGCGAACGCGACGGTGGCGTTTTTGGCGGAGTTTGTTTTTATCTGGTTTAGAAATCACAGTTTTCACCTCTTTAGTTTTAAATCGTGTGCTATGCACAAAGTTGGAAAATAGGTAGGTGGTTGAAAATCAACCACTCAACATTATTTACCTGTCTTACCTTCTTTAAGACGAACGTATTCACCAACGTAACGGATACCTTTACCTTTATATGGTTCTGGTGAGCGAAGGCTACGTACGTAAGCAGCTGTTTGACCAACTACTTCTTTTGAAATTCCGCTAACAACGATTGTTGTTGGGTTTGGAAGTTCAAAAGTAATTCCTTCTGGAGCTTCAACTTCGTCTGGATGAGATTTACCAACAGCCAAGACAAGTTTATTTCCTTGAAGTTGTGCACGGTAACCAACCCCACGCATTTCAAGTTCTTTCTTGAATCCTTCTGATACACCAACAACCATGTTGTTCAAAAGGGCACGAGTAGTTCCGTGGATAGTTTTCATTTCTTTTGAATCGTTTGGACGGTGAAGAGTTACTTCAGTTCCTTCCACACGGATTTCAATATCTTTTGAGAACTCACGAGTAAGCTCTCCTTTAGGTCCTTTTACAGTTACTACGTTGTCATTGTTAGTGAGTTCAACACCAGCAGGCAACACGATAACTTTATTACCAATACGTGACATGTTTATTTTCTCCTGTT
>NZ_KQ970182.1:161190-162953 GCF_001579015.1 Streptococcus oralis | reverse complement strand
GTTTTTCTCCTCTTACTAGTAGTTTGCAAGTCGCACTTGCTAGTTAATGATTGAGCTGGGCTCAGATAGTATTGACACATTCAAATGAGAGAACTCTTATTTGAACACGAGCTACAACCTGTGCAAAAAAGATAAATTTGTTTTGGAGCATCGCTCCTACACCAAATTTCCTATTTTTGCTGTGGTTGTTACGCTCTTTGTATCATGATATTACCAAGATGCTTTTGTTACACCAGGAATTTGTCCTTTGTAAGCTAATTCACGGAAGCAAACACGGCAAAGTTTAAATTTGCGGTAAACTGAATGTGGACGACCACATTTTTCACAACGAGTATAAGCTTGAGTAGAGAACTTCGCTGGACGTTTGTTCTTAGCAATCATTGATTTTTTAGCCATTAGATTTACCTCCTATATTATTTTGCAAAAGGCATTCCAAGGCCTGTAAGCAATGCACGTGACTCTTCGTCAGTGTTAGCAGTTGTTACGATAACGATGTCAAGACCACGAGTTTTGTCAACGTCATCAAAGTTGATTTCTGGGAAGATCAATTGTTCTTTCACACCAAGTGTGTAGTTTCCGCGTCCATCAAATGATTTTGTTGGAACACCGTGGAAGTCACGTACACGTGGAAGTGAAACTGAAACCAATTTGTCCAAGAATTCGTACATACGTTCGCCACGAAGTGTTACTTTCGCACCGATCGCTACACCTTCACGAAGACGGAAGCCGGCGATTGATTTTTTAGCTTTTGTGATAAGTGGTTTTTGACCTGAGATCAATGCCAATTCTTCAGCAGCTTTCTCAAGGCTTTTAGCGTTTGATACAGCTTCACCAACACCCATGTTCAAAACGATCTTATCTACTTTAGGCACAGCCATCACTGATGAGTAGTTGAATTGTTCTGTCAAAGCAGGAACTACTTCATTAAGATATTTTTCTTTTAAACGATTTGCCATTATACTTCTCCTTTCCTTCGTGATTAATCAAGCACTTCGCCTGATTTTTTGTTGTAGCGAACTTTTTTACCGTCTACAAATTTGTAACCAACACGACCAGCTACACCGTTTTTGTCCAAAACTTGAACGTTTGATACGTGGATAGCTGCTTCTTTCTCAATGATACCACCTTGAGGAAGTTCGTTAGTTGGACGTTGGTGTTTCTTAACGATATTCACACCTTCAACGATAACTTTGTTTACTTTTGGAAGGGCAGTAAGGACAACAGCTTCTGTTCCCTTATCTTTACCAGCGATTACGCGAACTTTGTCGCCTTTTTTTACAAACATTAGGTTTCTCCTTGATTTTTCTTACGCCCATAAGGGCACCCTAGCTTGAAGCTAGGGGACTAGTTTGTTTTTTTTAAAATTAAAGTACTTCTGGAGCAAGTGACACGATCTTCATGAAGCCGCCCTCACGCAATTCACGTGCAACTGGGCCAAAGATACGTGTTCCGCGAGGAGTTTTATCTTCACGGATGATAACTGCTGCGTTTTCGTCAAATTTGATGTATGAACCATCAGCACGACGAGCACCTGATTTAGTACGAACGATAACAGCTTTTACAACGTCACCTTTTTTAACCGCACCACCAGGAGTAGCTTGTTTTACAGATGCCACAATAACATCACCGATGTTCGCAAATTTACGTTTAGAACCACCAAGAACTTTGATAGTCAAGATTTCGCGTGCACCGCTGTTGTCTGCGACTTTCAAACGAGTTTCTGTTTGAATCATTTCAGTTTTCTCCTTTCAGGTTTGATTAGA
>NZ_KQ970182.1:148740-161031 GCF_001579015.1 Streptococcus oralis | reverse complement strand
ACGAGCGATTTGTTTTTTAACTTCTTTCAAGCGAGCTGTTTGTTCCAATTGACCAGTAGCAGCTTGGAAACGAAGTTCAAACAATTCTTTTTTCAATTCGTTTTCGCGCTTCGCGAGTTCTTCTTGAGAAAGACCACGAAGTTCTTTAACAAATTCTTTTACTTCATTAAGTTTCATGCCTTCTCCTTATTCTGCTTCACGTTTTACGAATTTACATTTAACTGGCAATTTGTGGCTTGCAAGACGAAGCGCTTCGCGAGCGATCTCTTCAGATACACCCGCAACTTCAAACATCACTTTACCACGTTTAACTGGTGCTACCCAACCTTCAGGCGCCCCTTTACCAGATCCCATACGCACACCGATAGCTTTAGCAGTGTATGATTTGTGTGGGAAGATTTTAATCCAAACTTTACCACCACGTTTCATGTAACGAGTCATGGCGATACGAGCAGCTTCGATTTGGCGGTTAGTGATCCAGTGGCTAGTTGTAGCTTGAAGACCGTATTCACCGAATGCTACTTCTTTTCCACCTTTTGCTTCACCGCGCATTTTTCCACGGAATTCACGACGGTGTTTAACACGTTTAGGTACTAACATTGGTTATTTACCTCCTTTAGTGTTTTTACGAGCTGGAAGAACTTCACCACGGTAGATCCATACTTTAACACCAAGTTTACCGTATGTAGTATCTGCTTCTTCCCAAGCGTAATCGATATCTGCACGAAGTGTGTGAAGTGGAACAGTTCCTTCTGAGTATCCTTCAGCACGGGCGATATCTGCACCGTTCAAACGACCTGATACTTGAGTTTTGATTCCTTTAGCTCCAGCACGCATTGCACGTTGGATTGCTTGTTTTTGTGCACGACGGAAAGCAACACGTTGCTCCAATTGACGAGCAATTCCTTCACCTACAAGGTGAGCATCCAAATCAGGTTGTTTGATTTCGATGATGTTGATGTGTACTTGTTTTCCAGTCAATTTGTTAAGTTTTGCACGGAGTGCATCAACGTTAGCACCGCCTTTACCGATAACCATACCTGGTTTAGCAGTGTGAAGTGAAACGTTAACTTTGTTTACTGCGCGTTCGATTTCGATAGTTGAAACTGCCGCGTCAGCAAGTTCTTTTTGAACGAATTTACGGATTGCAAGATCTTCATGAAGGTAATCCGCGTATTCTTTTTCAGCATACCATTTGGCATCCCAATCACGGATGATGCCGACACGCATACCAATTGGATGTACTTTTTGACCCACGATGTTACCTCCTTATTTTTCTGCAACAGCCACAGTGATGTGAGCTGTACGTTTGTTGATTGGTGAAGCTGAACCTTTCGCACGTGGACGGAAACGTTTCATAGTTGGTCCTTCGTTTGCGAATGCTTCAGATACTACCAAGTTAGCTTTATCCAAACCAAAGTTGTTTTCAGCGTTAGCTACAGCTGAGTTCAAAACTTTCAAGATGATCTCAGCAGCTTTGTTTGGAGTGAATGTCAAGATTGCAATACTGCATCGGCTACGCTTTTACCACGGATGTTGTCAAGAACAAGACGTGATTTACGAGGTGAAACACGTACTGTACGAGCCATTGCTTTAGCTGAAGTAATTTCTGCCATTTATGTTCTCCTTATTTTCTACGTGTTTTCTTGTCGTCTGCAGCGTGACCTTTGTAAGTACGAGTTGGTGCAAATTCACCAAGTTTGTGACCTACCATGTCTTCTTGGATGTAAACAGGTACGTGTTTACGTCCGTCATAAACTGCGATAGTGTAACCAATGAAACTTGGGAAGATCGTTGAACGACGTGACCAAGTTTTGATAACTTTTTTCTTTTCGTCATTAGCTTGAGCTTCAACTTTTTTCATCAAATGCTCATCGACGAAAGGTCCTTTTTTAAGACTGCGTCCCATTTTTATATTTTCTCCTTTAAATGTTGTACCACAGCGGCTTGCGCTCACATGGAGCGCTACCGAGTTGGCGGATTATCTAGCGCTTATGCGACTAGTTTTAAATTATTTCTCGTTGCGACGACGAACGATAAGTTTGTCAGATTTCGCTTTCTTGTTACGAGTTTTAAGACCAAGAGCAGGTTTGCCCCATGGAGTAGATGGCGCTTTACGACCAACTGGTGCTTTACCTTCACCACCACCGTGTGGGTGATCGTTAGGGTTCATTACAGAACCACGAACGGTTGGGCGGATACCTTTCCAACGGCTACGTCCTGCTTTACCAAGGTTCACAAGTCCATGTTGTTCGTTTCCGACAACACCAACTGTTGCACGACAAGTTCCAAGAATCATACGTACTTCGCCAGATTGAAGACGAACAAGAACGTATTTCCCTTCTTGACCCAATACTTGAGCAGAAGCTCCAGCTGCACGTACCAATTCTCCACCACGACCTGGTTTCAATTCGATGTTGTGGATCAAAGTACCAACTGGGATGTTGGCAAGTGGAAGTGCGTTTCCGACTTTGATATCTGCTTCTGGACCTGAAACGATACGTTGACCAACTTCAAGACCTTTTGGAGCGATGATGTATGCTTTCACACCGTCAGTGTAGTGTACAAGGGCGATGTTTGCAGAACGGTTTGGATCGTACTCGATTGTTTTAACAACCGCTTCAACGTTGTCTTTGTTACGTTTGAAGTCAACCAAACGGTAGAAACGTTTGTGTCCACCACCTTGGTGACGAACAGTGATACGACCGTTGTTGTTACGACCAGCCTTGTTCTTCAAAGCAACAAGCAATGTTTTTTCTGGTGTGCTTGTTGTGATTTCAGCGAAATCCAAAGAAGTCATATTACGGCGACCGTTTGTTGTTGGTTTATAAACACGAATTCCCACGATATTTCCTCCTTAGATTATTCAGCTTCAGCAGCAAACAACTCGATTGCTTTTGAATCAGCTGTAAGTGTGATGATAGCTTTTTTAGTTTTGTTAGTAAAACCAGTGTAACGTCCAACACGTTTAGCTTTTGGTTTTACGTTGATTGTGTTAACGTTGGCAACTTTAACACCTTCGAAAGCAGCTTCAACAGCTTGCTTGATCAAAAGTTTGTGTGCACGAGTGTCAACTTCAAATACATATTTACCTGCTTCAAGTTGAGCCATTGAGCTTTCAGTGATGACAGGTTTTTTGATAACATCATACAAATTCATTATGCAAGAACCTCCTCGATTTTAGAGATAGCTGCTTGTGTGACAAGAAGTTTGTCGCTATTTGCGATGTCAAGAACACTTGCAGTTGTAGCAGTTGCAACTTTCACATTTGGAAGGTTACGAGCTGAAAGAGCTGCGAATTCATTTCCTTCTTCAAGGATAACAAGAACTTTAGAATCGATGCTCAATGCTGCAAGAACTTTTGCAAATTCAGCAGTTTTTGGAGCTGTAAATGAAAGAGCGTCTACAGCTACGAATTTGTTTTCAGCAACTTTTTCAGAGTAAACTGATTTAAGTGCTAGGCGACGAACTTTTTGTGGAAGTTTGTAGCCGTATGAACGTGGAGTTGGTCCGAAGACAACACCACCACCACGCCATTGTGGCGAGCGGATAGAACCTTGACGAGCACGTCCAGTTCCTTTTTGACGCCATGGTTTGCGTCCACCACCTGATACTGCAGAGCGGTTTTTAACAGCGTGTGTTCCTTGACGAAGGCTTGCGCGTTGGCTGATGATCACATCAAACACAACTGATTCATTTGGTTCAATACCAAATACTGCGTCGTTAAGAACAACTTGGCCAGCTTCTTTACCAGTTTGGTCAAATAATGTTACGTTTGCCATTGTGACTGATTTCCCCTTTCTTTATTATTTACCAGCTTTAACTGCTGATTTGATAGTGATAAGAGATTTCTTAGCACCTGGTACGTTACCTTTGATAAGGATAACGTTCTTTTCTGGAACAACTTGTACAACTTCAAGGTTTTGAATTGTTACACGGTCGCCACCCATACGTCCTGCAAGGTTTTTACCTTTGAATACGCGGTTAGGTGCAACAGGTCCCATAGAACCTGGACGACGGTGGTAACGAGAACCGTGAGCCATTGGTCCACGTGATTGTCCGTGGCGTTTGATAACACCTTGGAAACCTTTACCTTTAGAAGTACCAGTTACGTCAACAACGTCTCCAGCTGCGAATGTTTCAACTGTGATTTCAGCACCAACTTCCAAGCCTTCAACGTTTTTGAATTCACGAATGAAGCGCTTAGGAGCCGTGTTAGCTTTCGCTACATGTCCTTTAGCAGGTTTGTTGCTCAATACTTCGCGTTTGTCATCGAAACCAACTTGGATAGCGTTGTAACCATCTGTTTCAACAGTTTTAACTTGAAGAACAACGTTTGGAGTTGCTTCGATAACTGTTACAGGGATCAATTCGCCAGCTTCAGTGAAGATTTGAGTCATTCCCACTTTTTTCCCTAAGATTCCTTTTGTCATGAGAAAATAGTTCCTTTTCTATATTTTTTATTCAAAAAGTTTTTAACGAGCGTTTTTCATGCTCAAGGTATCAAGCTTTAGATTAAAGTTTGATTTCTACGTTTACACCACTTGGAAGATCCAATTTCATCAAAGCATCAACTGTTTTTTGAGTTGGGTTAACGATATCGATCAAGCGTTTGTGTGTACGCATTTCAAATTGTTCGCGAGAGTCTTTGTATTTGTGAGTCGCACGAATGATTGTGTAGAGGCTACGCTCAGTTGGAAGTGGGATTGGACCCGCAACTTGTGCACCTGTACGAGTAGCTGATTCTACGATTTTTGCAGCCGCTGTGTCAAGCGTACGGTGTTCGTAAGCTTTCAAACGGATACGGATTTTTTTGTTTGCCATCTTTTTCTCCTTTTCGTCTATTTAAGATAATAGGCTAGCTCCACAAGAAAACCGACGCGTGTTGCGTGGCAATGCAACCGAGCGTGTCGCAACCTCTTGCATCAAAGCTAAGGCTGTAATTTACAGCACCATAATAGAATAACACAAAGCCCCTGCGATTGCAAGGGATTTGTTAGGTTTTTTTCGTTTTTTTAGGATGAAACTGTTTTCCTATACATCTTTCTAGAACTTCTGATTTACGATCATAAAAATCAATCTTTTCTTCTATATAGTATGTGCCATTCTGACCTTGAATTCATCTTCTGATTGATCCACTAAGATATCTGCTTTTGACTCGGTTTCTTTATAGTAACGCAGATACTGCTCCCGTCTCATCTGATGGCTAGCTAGTATAAAGGAAGCATCGCGATTTCTCATAGTCGTATCTCGAGCTAGGCGCCTCTTTAATTCCGTTTCTTCATCCGTGTAGAAACAGATTGTTTTGTCAAAGAGTTCCTTGGGTAGAAAGCCCACAGACATCCCTTCGACTATCAGTATTGGTTTTGAACCAGATAAGACTTCGCTTGGCTTCCAAGGTTCATCAATCGTCAAGATGTCCATGCCAGCCTTTAAGGCGAGAATATCCCTCTTCAAGCTTGCCAGTTCATGCGCCACTGGGAGACAAGCTGTCACTTTTTGATCTGGCGCTTGCTTCGGCACTACCAAATGACGTCCTGATGTGATATAGGGATCTGTTTCTAGTAGATTGGCTTTTTCAGCATCTAGGACTTGAAACAATTCTTGAGCAAAGGTAGACTTACCTGATGCCCCGTGACCGTAGATCCCCAGTGTTTTGACTTTTCCAGTTTCAATCTCTGAGACCAGTTGTTCTATTAAGTCTTTTCTCTTCATTCTCTCTTCACCTGTTCATAGGTTTCTTTTCCATCATTGAGCTTGTCCCAAATCACTATTTGCCCACTTTTGAGAGATTTTTGCACATCAATAATGCGTTGATTGGAAGATCCGCGGAACTGGAGCATGAGATTGCGCTTGCTTTTGTCATAACGACCATCGACAAGGATGTCAATCAGCGACAAGAGTTCCAGTTTGTCTGGAGTCTCCAGCATCATCTCTTCCCAAGTATAACCTGTCCAAGACCAGATGTCTTTATCTGGCAATTCCTTACGAATGCGCTTAACGAGAGGCAAGAGAATCCCAGTATTTAGAAAAGGTTCTCCTCCCAGCAAAGTCAAGCCTTGAACATAGGGTTGGGCAAGATCTTCCATAATCTGTTCTTCTAACTCTGCTGTATAAGGAATGCCTGCATTGAAAGACCAAGTCGCAACATTATAGCACCCTTCACAGTGGAACATACAGCCTGCGACATAGAGAGAGTTGCGCACGCCTTCTCCATCTACAAAGTTAAAGGCTTTGTAGTCAATAATTCGCCCTTTACTAAGCTCCTCGCTTTTCCATTCACCTGGTTTTGGTGTATTCCATGTCATGCTGTCTACTCCAAGTCTATCCAATAGCGCTGACTTCTATCGATTGTATTTTCGTAAACACCGCCAGCAGAGAGAATCGTGCGGCGGCTGGCTTCGTTGTCTTCATCGCAGGTAATCAGCACTCGTTCCAATTCTTGCTTTCGAGCCTCTGCTAGTCCTAATCTCAACTGCTCCTTCCCATATCCTTTGCCTCGTTGACTGGGACGGATAGAATAGCCAATATGACCGCCTTCCACAAATAATTTGTCATTCAAGGACAAGCGCAGGGCTAAAAATCCCAAAGGCAAGCCAGTCTCATCAAAGGATAAAAATTTGATTGCAGGAACCCAGCCTACTGGCAGGTTGGCAGCATCCTCCTGCTGCTCTACAATCTTTAAACAATCCTCATAATCCTTTGCTCGCTTCCAAGCGGAGCCCATGCCACCGTGCATATAGGATTTTGCTGCATCGAACTCCGCAATCATCTCTAATATCGCTTCTTTATCTTCCAAAGTTGGTCGTCTTAGCTCCATGCTTCCTCCTTAATCGACATCAATCCAGTAGCGCTCTGTTCCATTACTAACATCTTCCAACTTCCCACCATTAGCTAAGATAACAGCTCGGCTTGCTGGATTTTCTGTGCTACAAGTCACTAAAGCTCGTTTAATATTCTTTCCCTTAGCAACTTGTAGACCTTGTCGGAGGGATTCTTTGGCATAACCCTTACCTCTTTCAGAGGGGCGGACGGAGTAGCCAATATGGCCCCCATTTTCTAGTAAGTAGTCATTTAATCGAAGACGAAGGTTGAGAAAGCCAAGAGCCTGGCCTGCTACGTCAAAACTAACCAGCTGGATAGCAGGAACCCAGTTTTCAGGAATATTGAGTCCCGCTTCCGCTTGAAGATTTTCTTCTAGCCACTCTTCATAAACAAAATTGTTGGCGTTCCAAAACCCACCATCGTGGGTTGATTGAGTCTGTTCAAACTCTGCCATCATCTCTAAAACTGTTTCTTTATCTGCCAATGTCGGTCTGCGTAGTTCCATATTCCCCTCCCTGCTAAGAGAAAAGCGAGAGCGGACTCTCACTTTTTCTTGTTCTTGTTTAAAAACTGTTCTCTGAGGTTGAGCAAGCGTTCTTTTTTACCTGTTCCACCTTTCGAATGTTTCTCGTGATAACGGGTCACTTGAGCGCGTCCCTTATCGTCTAATTGGTATTTCCCCATTGCGTTTCCTTCTAATTTGTTACTTCATGCCCAACTGTCTTAATAGTCGAGCCATTCATGTGTTTGACACGCGCAGCGATTTCCTTGTGGCGTCCGTTAACCATTGGACGCGCTTGAGGGTTTCCAAGATAGCCACAAGTTCGTTTTACAACATCTACTGTTTTTGGGTCGTTATTGCCACAGTTGGGACAAGCAAAACCTCTCTCAGTCGGTTCAAAATCCCCTTCAAAATCACACTTGTAGCAGCGATCAATCGGAGTATTGGTCCCTAGATAGCCGACACGGTCATAGGCATAGTCCCAAACAGCTTCCAGGGCTTTAGGATTTTGTTGAAGAACTGGATACTCACAATAATGGATGAAACCACCTGACGCACCTGCTTCTGGATAAACTTTCTCAAAGTCTAATTTTTCAAACGGTGTTGGATTTTTACGGACATCATAGTGGAACGAGTTGGTGTAGTATTCCTTGTCCGTAATATCAGGAATAGAGCCAAACTTCTCTGTATCCAAGCGACAGAAGCGGTCTGTCAGACTTTCAGACGGTGTGGAGTAGATAGAGAAATGGTAACCATATTGGTCAGACCACTCTTCCACACGACGTTTCATATCACGAATAATATCCAGTGTGAATTCCTTGGCTTCAGGATTGCTTTCCCAGCTATTTCCAAAGAAGACTGTAGCCACTTCGTACAAACCGATGTAGCCCAGTGAAACTGTCGCACGACGATTCTTAAAGAGCTGGTCAACACTTTCTTCTTTACCTAGACGATAACCAAAAGCTCCGTACTGATAAAGGATAGGAGCATTTGCTGGTGTCGCTTCCTTGGTCCGTTCGACACGGTAAACCAGAGCATCTTCTGCAATGTTCATACGCTCATTGAAGATTTCCCAGAACTTGTTCATGTCGCCTTCGGATTCGAGGGCGATACGAGGCAGATTAACTGTCACAACACCTAGATTCATACGACCTGAATTGACCTCGACACCATTCTCATCCTTCCATCCTTGGAGGAAAGAACGGCAACCCATAGGAACCTTGAAAGAACCTGTCAGCTCGATAATCTTATCATAGGACAAGACATCTGGGTACATCCGCTTGGTTGCACACTCAAGAGCCAACTGTTTGATGTCGTAGTTAGGTGAACCTTCCTCTAAGTTGAGTCCTCTTTTCAGCGTAAAGATGAGTTTAGGGAAGATAGCTGTGCGGTGTTCTGAACCAAGACCCTTGATCCGAATGGTCAAGATCGCTTTTTGAATTTCACGCTCAAAACGATTGGTTCCTAGACCAAAACCTAGAGAAGTAAAAGGTGTTTGCCCATTTGAAGTGAAGAGGGTGTTGATTTCATACTCAAGAGATTGCATGGCATCATAGATGTCTTTTTGCGTTTTCTTCCAAGCGTAGTCTTCCCGTTTATCAGGTAGGACCCACTCTTCCGCATCTTTAAGGTGCTTCTGGTAATTCTTCTCTGCATAAGGAGCCAAGACTTCATCGATACGGTCAGCTGAACAGCCCCCGTACTGGCTAGAAGCAACGTTGGCGATGATTTGGGAAATCTGAGCTGTCGCAGTCTGGATAGACTTGGGACTCTCTACCTCTGCATTTCCAATCTTAAAACCATTTTCCAACATGCCTTTAAAATCAATCAAACAGCAGTTGGTCATCGGTGTGTAGGGGCTATAGTCCAAATCGTGATAATGGATATCCCCTTTTTGGTGAGCATTGGCTACGTGCTTAGGAAGCATTTGCAAGCCGATTGATTTCCCAACAATCCCTGCTGTCAAATCGCGCTGGGTGTTGAAGACATCGCTGTCTTTATTGGCATTTTCATTGACAACTGCCTGGTCTTTATTGAGAAGTTTATGGATACTAAAGTTGATATCTGTCGCTTTTGAGCGCTCAAAATCCCTTTGTGTCCGATAAGTGATATACTCCTCAGCCAAGGCATATTCTTTGGCTTCAAGGAGTTCATGCTCTACGATATTTTGAATCTCGTAAATCTTGACACCTTGGGGGAAGCGACTGTGAATCTCCGCAACAATGCGCTCAAGCAATCCATTGAGACGTCTTTCAACCAAGGGAGTCACATCCATGACTTTATCAGCTGCCTTGTGAAGCGCTTTGTCAATCTTGTCTACATCAAACAAAACTCGTCTGCCGTCCCGCTTTTCAACGAACAAGGTTGGAGCAGGAGCATTTTTCCCTTCCAATACAATCATATCCATGCTCTTTTCTATTTTACTTCTTAAGTGATATTATACCACTCTAAAAAGAAAAATCAATATCTTGTGTCAAAATTACTTAAAATTTTAAAATTCCACAAGATATTGATTGTTTATTTCATTTTATACAGTTTAAAGTCGTTTGTATCTGTCTTGACAAGTTCGTATTTTTCACTAAGCAAGCCTTCTACATCTGGCCATAAAGTAACTCTTTGATTGACCAAAATCATCTTCGGTTGATTTTCTTTCAAGTCATTGACTAGTCTCGTTTTATTCTCGTCGCTTGCAGTATAGAGTGTTGGTGTTACTAGAGAAGTCGGCGCCAAGCGTTCACTTGCTCGATAAAAATCTGGACGATCATCCCAAGCATAGACACGATCCTCAGAACTCGTTTGCTGTTTAACCAAGCTAGCAAGCTGCTCGCGTTCCTGATAAGTACTTGGATGCGAAATATAGCGACTCAAAACGGGTAGGAAAAGTAAATAGACTATCGCAACTACTGGTAGATAGAAATTTCCCTTGAGATAGCGACTAAAGAGCGATGAGGATTCTGTACTTCGTCTACGACTCGTACGGCCAGGAAGCCCTTCTTTAATATTAGTTAGCAATAACAATGTCAGAAAGGGCAAAACTACTGCCAAACGCGATCCATGTAAAGGTTCTTTCGAAAGAATTAACAGAATAAGACTTACTAGCAAGCCCAAGCTAACCACTATTGAGACTGCATACTGCTTAGCAGGTTTAGATTGAACGATTCCTGAAACAATCAATGTCAACAATCCTAAAGCAAGGGCTAACAAGCCATAAAAAGCAGCGTTATCAATCAACTTGGTATTTGAAAGTAAGCCAAGGGTTACTACTGGATACAGGGTATGACTTATCGCATCACCAAAAGTTCCTGTCACTACCGTATAGTAGCCAATCGGATAAAATATGAGAGAAAAACCTAGAGCTGATGCGAAAAATTGATACAAACCATGAGCAAATCGATGCTTAGCAATATTAAATCCAAACAGCATCAATACAAGGGTAAGGGCAAATAAAAGTGTAGGGATAGGGGATAAAAAGAATGCTAATGCTAAACTCATCCCAACGAGTAAAAATCCTTTGTCGTTGATTGGATTCTTCAGATAGTCAGCCACTAGGCTAAAAGCATAGAATAAGAAGGGCATCGCTACAATCACTGCATAGCTACCACCAAAGCCCAGACTGGCTACAAGAAGATAGAAAATAGCCAATAATTGTCTAGCTTGACCTCTTTGACCTGTCAATGTATCTGCAGATTTAAATAGAAAAATACCAGCACCAAACAATGCTACCCACTCCACCAATGCAAATAGAATGCTACCTTGAGAGAGATAGGTTAGTAAATAATAAAGCAGTCCGTTTGAGCCATAATAGTCTGTGTAGATTTGGCCATTCTGGTGCAATGCCCAACCAGTATAAAAGTCTTGCATTTGTTGGGGGCTCACCAAACCAAAGATAAAGGGTACCACAATCGAGATGACTGTAGCAAATAGGCTCCAAATTAAGATACTAAAAAATGGAAAACCACTTGTTTTAGTAGCGTCTTGATTTAGTTTTAAATCCTCCTCTTTAACTCCTCTAAACTGTTGTTCATAGGGGTAAGTAGCTTCTCCCTCATCATTTTTTCCATATACGTTCATTCGTCTTCTCCTCTAAGTTTATCTGTTTTAGTATATCAAAAACTTAGAGGAATGTCAGCTGGTGATTGACATTTCCTCAACTTCTTATCTAACTCAGCAAAACGTTCAATTTCACGGAACCGGTGCAAACTGCTTGTTTGAAACTCTAGCAAAAACTCATACTCTTCTTGTTTTATCATTTTCTCCCCTTATTTATCTATTCGAAAAAAATAAAAATTTGTTTCAAACCTGATTTTTTCATCTATTCTTGAACATTTATCACATAAAGCGATTCTGAGCACTACCTATGTTCTAGTAGAAAATTCATTATACTGGCTTAGATGGCATATCAGTCATTATCACAGCAACAATTGGTTTGAGAAATCAAAATATCAAGTTTTTATTCACCTTGCCATTTTAACCTCCGAGCAAACATAGGTTAAGCTTGGAGCTTGAACACTAAATTTTGTATTTTGTATTTTGAAACTTCACAACTGTAAAACTAAGATTCTCGTTATTCTGAATATTACAAAAGAGAGAACCACTCTGATTCTCTCTTCTGCCTAATTTGATATCAGTCACTACTGTTGTTGATAGAGGTCCAGTAGCATTGAATTAAAAAAACGATAACTTCGTTAAGAAGTTATCGTTTTTCAGAGTTGACACCTAATAGTTTTCAACTCTTCATTGATTAACCATCAAGACAAGATGAATTATTCTTCCTCTTCTCTCAATCTAGGTTTAATCAAGCTGATACCAGCAAGTGCTGCAGCAATTCCCAAGCCGAGTACGGCCGCAGAAGATGATTCCTCACCTGTATTTGGCAGAACAGCAGTTCTAGGAACTCGTGGTTCTACTGGCTTGTTCGGAGCTGGGGCTGGGGCTGGAGTTGGTGGTACCGGAGTTGGTGGTAC
>NZ_KQ970182.1:147086-147646 GCF_001579015.1 Streptococcus oralis | reverse complement strand
TCAGCCTTCTTGTAAGTTACGACTTCATCAGCTGGTTTAGCTGAATCTGCTGTAACCTTCACATCTGCTACGCTTGCTTTATCCGCTACGTAACCCTTGATGTCTGGTGAAGTTTGTCCCTTGATCACGTCATCTTGTGATGTCCATGCGCCTTTTTCTACGATTTCTTTCGTTACGACGTTGACTTTCAGAATACGCGTGAATTTCGCGCTATCTGTGAAGCTTGGTGCTGCTTCTTTGCCATCTTCGTATACGTACTTAATCGTACGGCTCAATTCTTTCACAGCTTCTTGTTGAGCTGACTTGATCTTATCATCTGTCCACTTAGGTCCATCCGGATTCTTAGGATCCATTGGATCGTTTGGTTTCGGTGGATTGTTTGGATCGAATGGTACTACACTTTCTTCCAATTGAACAGTGAAGTTTTGGTCCTTGCTTGCATCATCATCAAAGTTTTGTGGATCCTTGAACTCATCGTTCACAACCTTGTAACCTTGGTTTGTCAATTCTTTCAACTTCGCAAGGTATTGGTCACGGCTAATTGGTTCGCCTGACTTACC
>NZ_KQ970182.1:139929-144974 GCF_001579015.1 Streptococcus oralis | reverse complement strand
TACATATGAACCAAGTTTCTTGTACTGAACAACTTCTTCGCTGTTAGCGTCGCCAGCTTTCACTGTCTTCGCTGCTACATTAGCCTTATCTGCCACAAATCCAGTTACTACTGGTGTAGCTTCTTGTGCCAATTCTTTCGTAGCTGGTGTCCATGGAGTGAAAGTCTTTTCTCCAGTAACAGCATTCACCTTACCTGTACGTGTGAAGGCTGCTTCTTGAGTCACAGGAGCTTTCAGAGCTGGACGACCCGCTGTTTGACCATCTGCGTATTGGTACTTGATGGTACGAGTAACCTTGCTGTTCAACTCAGCTGGATTCGTATTGTCATCCAAGCGTGGTGTTACAACAACTGTCCAAGTTTGATCTTGTGTTTTGTCTTTATCAAACGTTTGACCATTTGGTTGAGTGAAGCCATCGCTTACAAGCGTGTAACCAGCTTGTTTCAATTGTTCAATACGAGCTACTGTTGAGTAGGCTACTGGTTCACCTGACTTACCAGTTACAGAGTCTGTGTAAAGAGTTTTAACAGGGACACCGTTTTTGCCATCTGTTACATACTCAATGATACCACGTTGATCATCTTGGCTGTAGCTTACTACTTCATCTTCGTTAGGAGATGTTGGAGAAACAGTTGCAGCTGGAACGCTTGGTTTGTCTGGAGTGAAACCAGTAACTGCTGGAGAATCAACTTTTGGAAGTTCTTCACTTGGCTTGTTCCATTGACCAGGAGTTTCAACACCTGTCACCTTGTTCACAGAAACTGGGCGAGTAAATGTTGTTGTTTGAGTAACTGGGCGAGGAAGTGCTGGACGACCTGTAGTCACTCCATCCTTGTATTGGTAACGAACGTTACGAGTAACATCTTTCGTTTCTTGTTTTGTCTCAATACGTGGAGTAAGAACAACTTCCCATATTTGATCTACATTGTTGTTACTGTCAAATCTTTGCCCGCCAGCTTTAGTAAAGCCGTCGCTAACAAGATCATAACCCAACTGTTTAAATTCGTTGATTTTCGCAGTTGTTGTATAGTTTACAGGTGTATCTGATTTACCAGTTACGTTGTCTGTGTGAAGAGTCTTAGCTGGAACGCCATTCTTACCATCTGTACGGTAAACGATGCTTCCCTTTTGATCTGCAGCTGAATAGCTTACAATTTCACGCCAACTTGGATCTGTTGGAGCAACAGAGGCTGAATTTACACGTGGTTTGTTTGGTGTAAAGCCTGCTACTTCTGGGCTATCAACCGCAGCAACATTTTGACGGCTAGGTGTCCAGTTACCGTATGTCTTCTGACCAGTTACTGGATCTTCTGACACTTGACGAGTAAATTGAACTGTTTGCTCAACCGGTTGCGGAAGTGCTGGACGATTTCTAGTCACACCGTCTTCATATTCGTAAGCGACTGTACGAGTAACATCCTTAGTTTCAGTTGTTACTTTCGGATCATTCTTACGGTATGAAACGATTTCACGCCAGCTTGGGTCTGTTGGCGAAACAGAGGCTGAATTTACACGAGTTTTATTTGGTGTAAAGCCTTTAATCGCTGGTGTATCAACTGCATCTACAGTTTGACGACTTGGTGTCCAATTGCCGTATGTCTTTCTACCAGTCGCTGGGTCTTCTGACACTTGACGAGTAAATTGTACATTTTGTTGTACTTCACGTGGAAGTGCTGGACGATTTCTAGTCACACCATCTTCGTATTCGTAAACTACTGTACGAGTAACATCCTTAGTTTCAGTCGTTACTCTTGGAGCATTCTTATCGTAGTATACCGTTACATCGCTTGGAGTAGAATTTGGATTTACTGTAAGTCCTGGAACTGTCGCTATATCTGGTGTATATCCTGGTACATTTAGAGAATCTACAGGCGCAAAATTCTTAGATGAAGGGCTCCATGGACCTGGTCTACCACCTGTCACAGTTCGAGTGAACTCAGCTGTTTGAGTGTAAGTTGGCGGAAGTGTTGGTCCTGTCACACCTGGTTTGTATTTATAATAAATAGTACGAGTGACAGTCTTCTTCTCTGTCTTAACATCTGTAGCACCTTTACGGTAAACGTAGGTTACTGTACCGTTGGTACCCCAGTCAGCCAGAGTTCCTGAAGGTGGCAAACTACCATTTTTCATCCGAACAAAGCCATAGCCTGGGATTGTTTTTTGTTCAGTGGTATAAGTTTTACCTTTGAAGGCGCCTTGTGGATAAGTTACTGAACCTTCAGCGATTTCTCGACCTTGCTCATCTTCATAACGTACGTCGACAGAGGCACTTTGATAGAAGTCAAAACGTTTAATCTTGAACTGTTGCAAGTTCTTGTAGTTACCAGTCGTCGCTGTAACCACCATAGACATCAGTTCTTCTGGAGAGTTGACTTTCTTCTTCCATTGCTTAACACCGAGATTACTTCTATAAGCAACTGTCAATTCCTTGGTTACACCATCATACTGGATAGCAAAGTCATGGAAACGACCGTCTAGGTCACTCGAGTCCAAACGTTGGGCGCTACCAGCGTCTGTCTCAGCCCACCAACGCTCATATGTGCCACTAGACCCGAAGAGACCACGAGCACCAGGAACTTGTTTATGAGTTGTATTTACCCAAGCACCGAACTGTCCCAGACGAGGGTCTTCAGCCCAACCATATTGGAAAGAGTCGGTATTGCTAGTGTCAAAACGGTTTCCTTTCGGTGGCGTGTGGACATTCCAGAAAGTATCCAGTTTGAAACCAGTTGCGTTACGCAAACCACCGATACCAAGGTTACCACCATCGGCACCTAGGTCAGTTGTATTCCCTGTATGGAAGGCAAAACCGATACCATCGGCACCATAGCGTTCCTGAGTCTTATCACCAAGGTTCACCCAACCAGTCAGCTTGAAGCTTTGGTTCATATTGATCTTACTCTTCAGACTGAAGTTACCTGTCTTAGAGTTTTCATCTGGAGTAAGGGTTACGATACCATCGTATGAATTATAGGTAGCTGAACCATTCAATCTAAAGTAATCAAGGAAGTTTTCCTTTGTTACAGTAGTCTTCCCTGTTTGTGGGTCAAACGAACGGAAGCCGCTTTCTCCAGATTTACGGAAGTCAGCATAGCCTTTATCTACTTCGCGTTGAGCAGCAGCCAATGTAGAATTTGCTTCGCTTCGTGCTACAGCAGTTGAATTTTGACCAGCAGTTGCCAAACTAGCAGCCTGACTAGTTGCTTTTTCAATTGAAGACTTGCCAGATTCTGCAGTAGTAGATTCTGCTACAGTTTCAGATGAAGAAGCAGTTGATGTCGCTACAGATGTAGCTTCAGACTTAACTGCAGAAGCAGCTGATTGGCTATTTGCAACTGAAGCTTCAGATACTTGTGAAGTTGCTTCTTTTAAAGCAGCCTCGCTCTTTGAAGCCACTTCTGGCTTCACAGCTTTATCTGCCACTTGGCTAGATGGGGTTTCAGAACTTGCTACAGTTTCTGCGGCTGAAGTAGCATCTGCAGCAGACTTAGAAGTATCTGGACCTGATTTCCCCTCCGATTCTGGTACAGTCTCCTTCTTCTCTGTAGAAGTGCTTGGGGAATCTGTTTTAGCCAATGTGTTGGCTGCAACAGCGTTCCCGCCCAAGAACATGAAAGCTGCGACGGCTACGGAAGCCACACCTACATTAAACTTACGCACTGAGTATCGAAGTCGTTTCTCAGCACTCGCTCTGTGTAATCTGCGTCGCGCATTTTTATCCATGAACGTTTCTCCTTGTTTTAAATATAGTCCAACCACCTACTATGCAATATTCTAATCATTCGATGTTTAAAACATATAATAATATGTGGTTGTTGATTATAATGCCAAAGTTTTGACATCAAACCATACTTATCATTATACCCGTTTTTTCCCATTATATCAAGAGTTTTGCTATTTTATTTCCCATTGTAACAAAAGTGTAACATCGTGTTGCAAACTTCTAAATGCATGTTTTATACCCAAAAATGCATAATCCTTATTTCTTCAAAAATGACCTGTCTGCTTCTTGCTACAAAAATCGAAAAGAAACGACCTTCCGAGGCAAAAGAAAGCCCAGTCTAGCCACTGGTTAAAGCACTTAACTCTAGCGCTCTTCTCACTTTTGTATACAAAACCGAAACGATCTTCTCCAAAATCACTCTTTTTAATCCAGACATCATGAGCCAACATCTATCTCCAAGGCTTCCGACAGGGGCAATTTATTTCCATTTTTCTAATAATTTAAAATATTTAGACTTTTCGACTGGACTAGAAAAGACTAAAAGAAAAACTCACCCAACAAAAGGTGAGACAAAAACAAGACTGAAGTTCTAAGAATCAAATAGTTTCTTTCTGCAAGGTTTGAATGATAAGGAACCATTTTTTTAATTGATAGTCTGCATTTAGCATGAATAATCTGTGAGGCACAAAATAAATCAACAAGGGTAAGAAGTAGACAATCAAAAAAGGACGTTCTACACCAAGAAAATAATATCTATCCTCTGTTTTTAGTATGCGATATCGAAGGTTTTTTAGCCAAGGGCTCTATTTCGGCTTTTTTAAACATTTATATAATACCTTTCGTAACGTCAAATAAAGCGAGAATTCATCCGTTTTAAAACGTTGATAAAGATTCGTTTTCCTAGCGTAATCTAATCGTACTTGCACTTGCTGAAGAAGGTTTTGCTCCCCTGTTTCCTATAGTAATAGAGCCTCACTCATATTTCTTCTCCTTTTCTTCTGTAAACACCACTTTCCCTTGCTCATACTTCCGCACAGCTAACAACCAGCGGATGGGGTTGTTTTGGAATAATAACAAATAAGAAACAGCTGGAAAGAGGCCTGCTAAAAGCGTGAAAAAGATTTGTATATCAAATGTCTCTTGCTTATTGAATGAGTCAATAATACTTGGGATAGTAGCGACAAATATTACTATAGTAGTCATAAAAACTAATAACATGACAATCATAAAAATAAACATCTTCCCAAATGTTGCTTTTTTCTTGCTGAAATTGTCCCAAATCAGATTTGAATCAACGGCTTTCGCAAACTGTTGAGGACTT
>NZ_KQ970182.1:138599-139551 GCF_001579015.1 Streptococcus oralis | reverse complement strand
AATCAACGGCTTTCGCAAACTGTTGAGGACTTGCCCCCTGAACCTGCTTCACTTCTTTATACAAGGCCTCTTCCATCATCCATATAAAGCCAAAGCAGACAAAGAAGTGGGTAGCGATATAAGGCGGAACCATCCAACTACTGTATCGAAAACCTGAAAAAGCTGGTATAGCTACCATTCCCCCTATTAAACCTATGAAGATAAAAACCAACATCAAAGGAATAATAGCCTTATTGGTCTTCCTAGCCCCTTCCGTATTTAACAAGACGCTCTTATTTGCTACAAGAGCTTCTCTCGTTCGCGTGTTATAGTAAACGGCATTTTCACCGCTCTGTCCAATAAAAATTATTTTTCTCACCTTTTATCTCTCTTTCATTCCTGCACCAAAGATGATTTTGCCTACTAACAGCTTCGTTAGCTGTCTAGGGCTGTTATTAGTCACATCAAACACCTTTAACATGACCTCTTATAACATCGGCGCAAACAACTGGACAATTTCCTTAATGAGGCTTTGGTACCAACTTGTTTTGATCGTGTGGGGATAGATTTCTCGAGAAACTTTAAAAATCTTTTCGAAGTCCCTCTCAATATCTATGATGGACTGCGTTCTATAAAGTAAGACGGCATTTTCATAGTGGTGGAGCAAGCTACGATAGTCAAAATTGATGGTCCCCACAGTAGCCGCTTCTCCATCGACAAGCATTTGCTTGCTATGAAGAAATCCGGGACTATACTCGTAAATGCGAACACCTGCAGATAGCAAGTCTGGATAGGCTCCGCGAGTAACCAATTGGATGACCTTCTTATCTGGGATATATGGCGTCACAATTCGCACATCTACCCCTCTCAGAGCTGCATTTTTGATACTTTCGGTTAGATCATAGTCGGCAATCAGATAGGGAGTCGTGATATAGACATAGTCTGTAGCTTGATTGATAAGGTTTTGATAGAC
>NZ_KQ970182.1:136125-138269 GCF_001579015.1 Streptococcus oralis | reverse complement strand
GACCGTTTTCCCAACCTGGGAGCGATAGATAGGTTTTGGCCCACTACTATAGGGAATGCAAAGTCCCATCCCATCTTTGGGTTGATTCTCGAGATGGTATTGATCAAAATCACTAATCTCTCCACGGTTGATATACCAAGTGGATAAAAAGAGTCTGGTAAAAGCCTTTACAGCCGGCCCATCCAACCGAATACCGCTATCCTTCCAATAACCAAAGCGTTCGATATGGTTGATGTACTCATCTGCCAGATTGACACCACCTGTATAGGCAATCTGCCCATCGATAATCATGATTTTACGGTGATCACGGTTGTTATAGGCGACGGTCAAGCGTGGAATCACCTTGTTAAATTTATGGGCTTCAATCCCTCGTCCACGAAGCTGGATGGTATAATCTCCAGGCAGGGTAGCCATACAACCAATGTCATCATAGAGGAGTTTGACTTCTATTCCTTGAGCAGCCTTTTCTTCCAAAATCTCTAAAATGCTGTTCCACATCAAGCCTTCTTCGATGATGTAGTATTCGAGAAAGATAAATTTCTCAGCTTTCTTGAGGTCCTCTAGCATCCGACACCACATACTTTCACCAGAGGCAAAAAATTGTGTATCCGTTCGATCATAGACATCCGCGTTCGTATCCATACTGAGGAGGGATTTGATGACGCCATAAGCAGACTTGTCTTGTTCTTTTAACTCCAAACGGAGGGCTCTGCTATTGTCCTCTCGGTCAACCATTGATTGAAGTTGCTTTAACTGCTTGACCTCTTTTTTAGATAGACGGCGTTCTCCAAACATGATATAGAGCAGGGGACCAAATACTGGAACAAAGGCTACTAACAGCCATGTTACCTTGCTTTCCGGATTCATAGAACGATTGACAATCGATACAATGGTCGCCATACTCATCAAAATAACTAGGATAATCCAAACAATCGGAGCCATTCGACCTAGATAGAGAAACAAACCAAAGACGATAAACAACTCTGCCAACATAATGGTAATACTAAAACCATACTTAGACATGAGTAGCTGCATTTTTCTAGCTGTCATAATCCCCTTCCTTTTCTAACGTTCTCCCTCACCGCTTGATAAACGAATCTTTCTACTAGTATACCTCAGTTCAGGGGTAGATGGCAACCGTTTACTCTTGATACAGCAAACTAGTTTTAAATGCAAATAATTATATAGCTACAATTTCCTGCCCTACATCATGCCAAAAAGAACTACCAAAATGATAGTTCTTTCCAGCATTATTTAACTTCTTTTTCACTTTAAAAATTAGAAGAGTTCTTTGTAGAAGGCAATAGTTTCTTCTAAGGTTGGCATAAATGGATTTCCTGGTGCACAAGCATCGATCAAGGCATTCTTAGAAAGGTAGTCAAAGTCAAAGTCTTTTTCTTGGATACCGAGTTCAGTGAGTTTCTTCGGAATCCCTACTATTTCAGACAGTTTCTCAATTTCAGTGATGGCGTAGGCTGCACATTCTTCATCAGTTTTCTCTTCAACATGAAGCCCCAAAGCTTTGGCTACATTGCGAAAAGCTTCTGGTACACGTTTGGCATTTTCACGTTCAACAACCGGGAGAAGCATGGCACAGCAGACACCATGTGGTAAATTATACACTGCACCAAGTTGGTGAGCCATTGAGTGAACGTAGCCCAAACCAGCGTTGTTAAAACTCATACCGCCAAGGAAGATGGCATTGACCATCGCCTCACGCGCTTCAATATCTTGGCCATTTGCCACAGCACGAGGAAGATACTCTTTGATGAGCTCAATCGCTCCGATAGAGAGTTTCTTGGTCACATTATAAGCACCTGGTGTTACCAAGGCTTCAACAGCGTGGGTAAGAGCATCCATACCTGTCGCTGCTGTCAATCCTTTCGGCTTTGAAAGCATAAGTTCTAGATCATTGACAGAGATGAGGGCAAGGCTGTTTATCAACCATTACCATCTTGACCTTGCGTTCTTCGTCAGTAATGACATAGTTAATCGTAATTTCTGCAGAAGTTCCAGCTGTTGTATTGATCGCAACCACTGGCAATCCTTTTTTAGCAGACTTGTGGAGGCCTTCGTAGTCCTGTGGTTTGCCACCATTTGTAGCAATGATAGAGATACAACTAGCCGCATCCTGAGGAGAACCT
>NZ_KQ970182.1:128310-135838 GCF_001579015.1 Streptococcus oralis | reverse complement strand
CCGCATCCTGAGGAGAACCTCCCCCAAGACTGATAATGAAGTCACAACCATGCTCTTTCAAAGCAGTCACTCCGTCTGTGACGTTCTTGCAAGTCGGATTTGGCTCCACATCGCTAAAGATCACATATTCGATCCCTTCAGCATCTAATGGTTTTAGGACTTTGGGTAAAATATCACTACCTTCGATGAACTTATCTGTCACCAAAAGAGCCTTCTTATATCCAAGTTCCTTGATATACGGACCTACTTCATTTACAACACCTTTACCAATAAGGTTAACTGCCGGAACGTAAAATGTAGCCATATGTTTTTCCTCCTGCGCCTTTGCGCTATTTGATTATTTACCTTAAGTATACGACCTTAGTACAAGTTTTACAAATTTTTGTAAGCGTTTTAAGTAAAAAATCAGTAAAGAACCACTGGTCACATTTTAAAACAAAAAAGCTCCAAAAAGATGGATTTCATCTCATTGGAACTTTAACTTAATCATTATTGCTTAGTTAATACCACTCGGTCAGATACCTCTCGGTCCATATCATCAATAATCATTTGATTACCATTAACCGTGTAAATTTTGACATCATCACCGATAATGACACGTTGTTTTTCTGGTTCAAAGCTGACTTGCTTGATTTCCTTATCTCCATCTGGTTCGACCTCAGTCCATGTACCAGTTTTACCTGTTACAACAAGAGTGATTTGGTCATTCTCATCTTTTCCGGTATAGGTACCATCGATGTTCGTAGGTTGAGCTACAGTAGTGTCCTGACTTGAGGACGCCTGTGGTTGGCTAGCACTTGTAGCAGCACTAGAAGATGACTCTTGTTGAGTAGATGGTTGCTGAGCAGATTGCTGGGTAGGGGCTTGTGCCTTAGGTCCACAAGCTGCTAAAAGACTAAGAATTGCTAGGGAAGCAATAGAAAGTGTGAATATTTTCGTTTTCATAGCGATTTCCTTTCTTTTGTGCCAATGTTTTGCTGGAATCGTTTCCAGATGTACCTCCTACCTCAAGTATAGCAACTTAAGCCTAGAAGGTCAACCAATCTCATCACTTCCTAGCAAACTCGCTCGAACTTCCGAGATAAAGTAGAGGGATCCAGTCACGAAAAGCAGGTCCTGATCATTGGCCTTTTCTTCAAATTCTCTGATAAAGTCCCCATAGGAAGAAATCAAATCGTAACCCACCACATCCTTCTCATCCAAGGAACCTTGGTAGTCAAAGCCCGTTACCTTAAGTTCCACCTGAGGCAACTGCTCAGATAGATAACCTAACATCCCTTGATAATCTTTGCGTTTAAGGGCGCCAAAAAGGATACGGACTTGATAGCCTTGTTGGATTTTCTCTTGGATAAACTCGACCAAACGGGTTAGGGCTGGAAGATTGTGAGCCCCATCTAGGTAGATTTGCGGGCGAATCCGTTCCAATCGACCTGCCCAGTGAGTTTCTTGCAAGGCCTGTCTCACAAGCTCTTCATCGACTTTTTCCTCTCTTGACGCCATAAAAAGTAGAAAGCTTTGTAAAGCTAAGGCGGCATTTTCTTGCTGGTAAGCGCCTTCCAAACCGATTTTAAGCTGGGAAAATCTTGCTAGTCTACTTGAAAAATCTCTAGCTTTCAAGGTGAAATCTTGCCCAGCTTGATAAAGGTCTACAGCTAACTCTCTTGCTCTTCTTTGACAGACAAGCTCAGCTTCTGGAGCAAGCTTAGCAATGACTGCCTTCTTTCCAGTCTTGAAAATACCAGCTTTCTGCTCTGCTATTTTCTCCAGACTGTCCCCCAAGGTCTCCTGATGATCTAGGCCAATGGAAGTAACAACTGCAATCTCTCCAGTTACCACATTAGTCGTGTCTAGTAAGCCACCAATTCCCACTTCTAACAGGACTAAGTCCACGCCTTTCTCTCTAAAATAGGCCAAAGCAATCAAGGTCAACAGTTCAAAGAAAGACAATTGATCATGTGTCTCCAAAAGAGCTTTTTCCATCTCCTTGACTTGGTTCGCTATACGGATAAAGTCTTTATCTGCGATCGGTTGTCCATTGATACAGATTCGATCATGGATGCTGATGATATGAGGAGAGGTAAAGGTGCCAACTTTTTTACCATGAGCTACAAACAATTCCCTCATGAAGGCAATAGTTGACCCCTTGCCGTTAGTTCCTGTTACATGGATAATGGGATAAGTCTTCTCAGGATTCCCTAGCAAATCCACTGCTCGCTGCATTCGTCCAAGTCCAGATCTAAAGTTTAAACCAATTCGACTATGGAGCCATTCTTCTACTTCAAACATATATCTCCTTAACAAAAATCCAATCAACTATCGCACCAAAGTATGACTGCAAATAAAAAGCGAGGTCGAGACAAAAATCCCGACCTCTTACCTGGTTAGCTAATCACTAGCTACTATAAATTTCAACGTGGACTAAAAATGTCCACTGGATGTTCCAACTCTCTCCAATTTCTGGGAGTTGGGCTGATACAGTCTCTGAGGTTACCTGCGTTTCTAATTTCTAGCGCAGGGTTAAAAACATCCACTGGATGTTTTTACTCCTCCATATAGGTGTTGAAAACTTCTTCAATCATATTCCATTCGTCTTCTGAGTCTTCTGGAATTGGTTGCAATTCGCCCTCTGTTCCGTCTTCATTTTCATTGAATGAGTATGCTTGAATCTCAACTTCACCATTTTCGTCTTCTTCTGCATTAACTGGCACTAGAAGGACATAGTTTTTACCAAATTCTTCCTTACCGTCAATTGTCAAAAGGATTTCAAACAAGGTTTCATTACCTTGGTCATCTACTAGTGTAATCAATTCACGTTCTTCGTGGTTGTGGTTATGATCGTGTGACATAGTTTCTCCTCTGTCTTAAAATTTTCTATCTAAATAATTTTGCAAAATCAGCTGGGCAGCTAATTTATCAATGACTTTTTTTCGCTTGTTGCGACTGATGTCTGCCTGCTCAATCAGCATACGCTCGGCTGCAACTGTGGTCAGGCGCTCATCTTGATAGTCTACTGGTAAACCAAAAATCTCTTCTAGTTTTGCTCCGTAGGCTTGACTGGCTTCTACCCGTGGACCGCTGGTATTATTCATATTTTTAGGCAAGCCCACTACAAAGCGTTCCACCTTATAGCTCTCAACCAATTCCTTGATGCGGTCAAAACCAAACTGACCCTGTTCCTCATTGATTTGGATAATTTCAAGGCCCTGAGCTGTAAAACCTAGTGGGTCACTAATGGCAACGCCTACCGTTTTTGAACCAACGTCCAATCCCATAATTCTCATAGATTATAGATCGACTCCTTGTCCTTTAAGGTAATAGCGCACCAATTCTTCAACAATTTCATCACGCTCGTACTTACGGATTTGATTTCGCGCATTGTTGTATCGAGGAACGTAGGCAGGATCTCCACTCAATACATAACCCACAATCTGATTGATCGGATTGTAGCCTTTTTCATTCAGAGAAGCATAGACGTCTGTCAACGTTTCACTAATTTCCTTCTTATTGGAATCATCCAATTTAAAACGTACAGTTTCTTCAGTAAATCCCATTCTAACACCCTCTTTCCTTAGAATAGTACTATTATAGCATATTTCCTTACGTTCCACAATTAAGTCCGTCTATTTATTTGGATTTTCTATTGTTCTGTCGCTCCATTTGCTATTCTATCTTCGATATATTGGCTTGGTTCATTTTTCAAAAGAGTCTCTAAGCCAATATTCTTTAGATATTCTACTTGCGCCGCCTTTTTGACATCTAAAATTTGAAAATCATAAGTCGTCGTAGTTTCCATCTCTGTCTCGCTGATTAGCTGAGTTTCAACCGTAAAACCTTCTAACTTACGTGCTTCTTGGAGACTTTCATCTTTCTCCTCGGCTTCCGCGAAGGCTTTCTTTGTAGCTTCAAGACCGTGATCAGCGATAAAGGATTTCAACTCCTCACTTAAGGGCCGTGTCTGCCGGATAACCAATTTTAGAAATTGCTTCCCTCTATAAGTAATTGTTTGAGTTTGCTTAACGCCCCCTTCTGACTCAGGGAGAAGTAAGGTCTTGGTTACAACCGTGTTCTTCTCGGCATTATCTAGAACTGGCAGGGTAGACTGGAGTTCTTCTGACGACGTTGTTGAAGCAGCAGTTGTTCCCTTCTTTTGACCACAACCAACAAGTAAAAAAAGGAGGGCAAACGCACTGATTACTATTTTTTTCATATTTCCTCACATGATTTTTAGATAAAAATGAACAAGGCTAGGAGATACCCCAGCCTTGATGTTTATAGAGCTGCACGCAAACGTGCCTCTGCATTTTCTACATTACGGACAGAGCGTGGTAAGAAAGCACGGATATCATCCTCTTTATAGCCGACTTGCAGGCGCTTCTCATCCACAAGAATCGGGCTCTTTAGAATCCGCGGTGTTTCCATGATTAAGTTGAGCACTTCATTGACACTCAAATCTTCGATGTCAACTCCCAAAGCTTTCGCATAGCGGTTTTTTGATGACACAATACTAGCAATTCCATTTTCTGTCTTTGTCAGAATATCAAGTAATTCTTCTCTCGTAATTCCTTCTTTGCCAAGATTTTGTTCTTTATAACTTAACTGGTGGGCATTGAGCCAGGTCTTTGCTTTTTTACAGCTGGTACAACTGGAGACTGTATAAATTTTAATCATGTACCTACCCCTTTCGCTACATGTTACTATCAGTTTAGTCTATTATACCATAAAAAACATCCGACTTGCGACCTATTTTTAAAAAAATTTAACTTTTTTCGCGATTTTCGTACTTTTTCCTTGACAAAATCAATTTATAGCCAACTTTTAAATTTTTTGATATACATTCGTTTCACTACTGTAACACTGATCATATAGAGAACGATTATCAAGAGCAAAAAAAGGAAATAAATTGGTTTCAAAGGGATTAAACGAAGGATGCCGGCGATTGAAGAGTAGGGAAGGAAAGTCACAAAACTGGCTGCTAGCAAGGTTGTCCCAAGAACAAACCATGACGGACGACTTTGTAAGAAAGGAAGTTTTGCTGAACGAAGCATATGGATGACCATGGTTTGGGACCACATAGATTCAATGAACCAACCTGTCTGGAACAAAATGATAAAACTAGTTGCCGACTCTGCTCCATGAACATAGGCTTGACCTGTCGCCATTGGAACAATGACAAAATAGAGCAAGATAAAAGTCAAAATATCAAAGGCAGAAGAAATTGGCCCCATCCAAATCATAAAACGAGTAATGGACTGAGCTTCCCATTTATGAGGATGCTTCAAAAAGTCTTCATCCACATTATCAAATGGCAAGGCGATACAAGAAAGGTCGTAAACTAGGTTTAACACAATCAAGTGAATGGGGGCCATGGGAAGGAAAGGCAAAAAGATACCAGACACCAGTAGGGACAGAATGTTTCCGAAATTAGAGCTGACTGTCATCTTGATATATTTGGTCATGTTGGCATAGACTTTGCGCCCTTCAACCAGACCTTTTTCAAGCACCATCAAATCTTTATCTAGCAAAATGACATCAGCGGTTTCTTTGGCAATATCTACTGCTGTGTCAACAGAAATCCCCACATCTGCTACTTTCATAGAAGGGGCATCATTGATCCCATCCCCCATATAGCCGACACAATGTCCGTTGGATTTGATTTGTAAGATGATTCGTGCTTTTTGATCAGGAGAGAGTTTGGCAAAGACGGTTACCTTCTCGACTGCTTGGGCCAACTCTTTGTCCGACATAGCATCAATATCAGAACCTAACAAGATTTGATCAACATCTAAACCAACTTTTTCACATACTGCTTGGGTTACCTTCTCATTATCCCCCGTCAGAATCTTGGTTTGAACACCGTGCTCTAACAAAGCTTGAATAGCAGGTGCTGCTGATGGTTTTGGTGGGTCTAAGAAGGCAAGATATCCTGTTAGAATCATCTCTTTTTCATCTTCAACAGAGTAAGCAAAACCTTCTTTGAGGCCTGTTTTATAGGCAACTCCCAAGACTCGCAAGCCCTGTTGATTGAGTTGGTCTACTTCTTTTAAAATTTCCACTCGGATATCATCCGTCAGAGGGCTAATCTGATCTTGATATTCCACCTGGGTTGAAATCGCAAGCATTTCTTCTAAGGCTCCCTTGGTCACCATACTGACAGTCCCCTCATCATCTTTTACAATGACGCTCATCCGTCTACGTTCAAAGTCAAAGGGAAGTTCATCAATTTTTTGAAATGTTTGATCTAGATTTTGTAGAAGGCTGTGTTCTTTCGCTTCTTTTTCTGTCCGTTTGATAATAGCTCGGTCCATCAGATTCTTTAAACCTGTTTGGAAATAAGAATTTAGATAAGCTCTACGTAAGACAGTAAGGTCCAAATCTCCATGGATATCCAAAGGATATTCCAACACAATCTCGTCCTGAGTTAAAGTCCCTGTTTTATCTGTACATAAGATATCGATGGCACCTAAGTCCTGTATAGCATTGAGTTTTTTAATCACGACCTTTTCTTTAGCCATGATGATGGAACCTTTTGCTAAACTTGCCGTGATAATCATGGGAAGCATCTCAGGTGTGAGTCCGACACCCACACTCAAGGCAAATACGCCAGCTTCTAACCAATCCCCATCTGTCAAGCCATTGGAAAGAAATACGATAGGAACCATGACTAACATCAAACGGATTAAGAGCCAAGAGATGCTGTTCATCTCCCGCTCAAAAGAGGTCGGTTCGTCATAGGTATTGAGGGTTTGCTCGATTTCTCCCATCATGGTGTCATCACCGACCGCTAGAACCAAAGCCTTGGCACTTCCTGATATCACATTGGTTCCCATAAAGGCGAGCGCTTCTGCTTCTAGCAGACTATCAAAGTTTGACTGACTCATTTTTGACAAGGCCAGTTTTTCAACCGAGTCACTTTCGCCTGTCAAGCCAGACTGTTGAACAAAGAAATCGCGCGATTCAATTAAAATGAGGTCTGCTGGAATCATATCCCCAGCACTCAATTTGACTATATCTCCAACGACCAAATCTTCAATTGCGACCTCTAAACTCTGGCCTTCGCGAATTACTGTGGCTGTGTTCACAATCATTTTTGATAGATTGGTCGCCGCCTTATCGCTCCGTAATTCTTGTACAAAGCGTATACCACCAGAGATCAATACGAGAACGACGATGATGATAGAGGTCGTTGGATCCTCTTGCCCAGGCTTCGCCAACCAGACATTGGTCACCATGGAGATCATGGCGATGACCAGCAAGATGATTGTAAATGGATTGATAATAGATTCGTAAATCTTTTTGAGGATACTGTCTTCTTGACCCTTGGTGATGGTGTTTTCGCCATATAGGTCACGATTTTTCTCCACCTGCTCCTCAGTCAAGCCTGTTAGACTTGTCTTATAAAAAGATAGAGTCTCTTTTAAAGGTGTGTGAATAGCTGCTGCTAATCTTTCTTTTGTAGTTTTCATTGGTTTCTCCTATCTGTATGAATGATGTGTTTCATACACAGAGACCAATCACTTTATAAGGGCAG
>NZ_KQ970182.1:122609-127962 GCF_001579015.1 Streptococcus oralis | reverse complement strand
TATAAGGGCAGAACGACACAAATCAGCGATTGGCTGTGTATGTGCGGTTCTGGGTGGTCGTCAATTTGCATCGTCTGTCTCCTTTCCCTGTTCTAAAACAGTAGAAAATCCTGCCATAAAATGGCAGGATTAAAAAACTAATTATCTGTTTTTTCGTTCAAGCTTTAACTCCATAGGGCAATGTAATGAGCTTAGTCTTGACCTTCGCGACCAGGACTGTTGACCAACGAGTAGTGTCTCCACTGCTTTGCGGTAGTCATCCGTATCCCTATGGTAGCCTCACCTACCGTTTTCGTCTATCAGTATAAACCTTTAAAATATAAAAGTCAACGATTTATCTCATTTTTTAGATAACAATCAATTCTTTTGGAGCAAGTGTCAATAACTCACAACCGTTATCTGTAATCAGGATATCATCTTCAATACGAACCCCGTATTTACCTTCAATATAGATACCCGGTTCATCAGTCAAGACCATACCAGATTTAATGACTTCTTTGGAAGTTTGGCTAAAGTAGGGTTCTTCGTGGATATCGAGGCCGATACCGTGTCCGATACCGTGAGTAAAGTAGTCGCCATAGCCTGCTTCTACGATAATATCACGAGGAATTTTGTCAAAGTCGCGGAAACCTAGCCCCGCCTTAGCCTGGTCAATCAGGGCTTGATTGCTGCGCAGGACAATATCATAAATCTCCCGCTCTTCATCTGTCACCTGCCCCACATGAACAGTCCGCGTCATATCGCTAACATAGTGGTTGTAGTAGCAACCAAAGTCCATGGTCAGGGTTTCACCCTTTTGGATGACCTTGTCACTAGCCACGCCATGTGGCATAGCAGAGCGGTAACCCGAAGCGATGATAAAGTCAAAGGAGGCCCCTGAAGCACCTAGCTGGCGCATACGGGCATCTAAAAAGTTCATGACAGCCTGCTCTGTCGTCTGACCAGGCTTAATAAAGTCCAGCACGTCTAGGAAGGCTTGGTCAGAAATCTGGCAGGCCTTGCGAATAGTCGCGATTTCTTGCTCATCCTTGATCATGCGCAGATTTTCGATAAAGCCTGTCATCGGAACTAACTCATGACCAGCAAACACACTTTCCAGCATCTTGAAGTAAGTATAGGAAATTTCATCGTCAAAACCGATTTTTTGGAGATTATCGTCCGCTATAATTTTAGCAATCTCACCAACCGCATCACGCGTTTCAACAATATCAAATCCTTGAACTACGCCCTTGGCAATCAAGGTATAACGAGAATCCGTCAGAAAAATCCGACGCGACTTGCTGATAAAAACTGTCGCTTCTGTCCCACTGAAACCAGTCAGATAGTAAATATTCTTCAGATTAGTTACTAAGACAGCATCACACTCTGTCTGTTTTAAAGCTACTTCAAATTTTTCAACTCTTGATAACATGAGAGAACCTCCGTAAATGATTTAATTTATTATAGCAAAAAAATATCGAAAATAATACAATCTATATAGTTAGGATTAGATAAAATTGACTTTTGAAAGCGCTTAATGTATAATTTTTGTTAACCAAGAAAGAATGAGGTAACGATATGAATAAAACAGAATTACTGTTACAAAGACTAGATGATATTGGTCAGTCTCTAAAAGATTCTAGACAAGCACTAGCTTTGCTGGCACTTGGTTCTTGCGGAGCAGAAAGAGAACGATTGGATCAGTACTCAGATTTGGACTTCTTTGTTATAGTAAAAGATGGCTACAAGCATGCCTATATCCAGGACCTAACCTGGTTAAGTAAGCTAGAACCAATTGCATTTCACTACCAAAATACAGTGGATGGACATAAAGTTCTATTTGAAGATGATGTTTTTTGTGAATTTGCTGTCTTTGAAGCTCATGAACTAGTAAACATTCCCTTCGCTGAAGGCAAGATTATCTGGAAGGAGGTCGGTTTTGATGGAACAATCTGCCAACCACAAAGATTGCCATCAAAAGAAAATAGAGACCGTGAATGGCTGTTGGGAGAAATTTTATGCAATCTATATATAGGACTAGGTCGCTATCAACGAGGCGAAAAATTAGCTGCTTATGATTTCATCCAAAACAGATCCGTCAAGCTTTGGACTGAATTAATCAATTTGGAAAAAACTTCTAAATCTGATTTTATAGATATTTTTAACAGCAACAGACGATTTGAAAAAGGTTATCCAAAGGAAGCCAAGCAATTGCCTCACTTTTTGCAAGGTTACGAACGCATTTCTGAGTCTGCTCAAGCACTCCTAGAATATCTGGATAAATACTATTCTCTTAACCCATTTATAAAAGAAAAAATTCGTAATTTATTATAAAAAAGACTCTGCCTAAAAAAGCAGAGCCTTTTAAATCTTATTTTAACTTTCCTTTTAGATACTGGCCAGTATAGCTAGCAGAGTTTGTAGCAACTTCCTCTGGTGTACCAGTAGCAATAATCGTTCCACCACCGACACCGCCCTCAGGTCCCAAGTCGATGATATGGTCTGCAGTCTTGATAACATCTAGATTGTGCTCGATGACAAGTACTGTATTGCCATCGTCGACAAAGCGAGCTAAAACCTTGAGCAGACGAGCGATGTCCTCCGTATGAAGTCCTGTCGTCGGCTCATCCAGAATGTAGAAGGACTTACCTGTCGAGCGTTTGTGGAGTTCACTAGCCAACTTCATACGCTGGGCTTCTCCACCTGAAAGGGTCGTAGCTGGTTGTCCTAGCGTTACATAGCCCAGCCCTACATCCTTAATGGTCTGGAGTTTGCGTTGAATCTTAGGAATGTGTTGGAAGAATTCCACTGCATCGTTGACGGTCATATCCAAGACTTGCGAGATGTTCTTTTCCTTGTAGTGAACTTCTAGGGTTTCACTGTTGTAGCGGGTCCCGTGGCAGACTTCACAAGCCACGTATACATCTGGCAAGAAGTGCATCTCAATCTTGATAATCCCGTCACCTGAGCAGGCTTCACAGCGACCACCCTTGACGTTGAAACTGAAACGGCCCTTTTTATAACCACGAATCTTAGCTTCGTTTGTCTGAGCAAAGAGATCACGTATATCGTCAAAAACTCCTGTATAGGTAGCTGGGTTGGACCTCGGTGTTCGTCCGATTGGGCTCTGGTCAATATCAATCAGACGATCCACATGCTCAATCCCTGTAATGGTTTTAAACTTCCCAGGTTTGTCTGAATTGCGGTTAAGTTTTTGAGCGATTGCTTTTTTGAGAATGCTGTTGATTAAGGTCGATTTCCCTGAACCGGATACCCCCGTCACGGCGATGAATTTCCCTAACGGGAAGCGGGCTGTGACATTTTGCAAGTTGTTCTCACGCGCTCCTGTCACTTCGATAAAACGACCATTTCCGGAACGGCGCTCTGCTGGCACTGGGATCGCTCTTTTTCCTGACAAGTACTGGCCTGTGATAGACTTGCTGTTGCGAGCCACCTGTTTGGGCGTTCCTGCGGCCACAATCTCTCCACCAAAAACACCAGCACCCGGACCAACGTCAATCAGATAATCCGCCTCTCGCATAGTATCCTCGTCATGTTCCACTACGATAAGGGTATTACCCAAGTCACGCATCTTTTTCAGACTGGCAATCAGGCGGTCATTATCCCTCTGGTGAAGACCGATGGACGGCTCATCCAGAATATAGAGCACACCTGAGAGGTTGGAACCAATCTGGGTCGCCAAGCGAATACGCTGACTCTCCCCACCCGAAAGGGTTCCTGCCGAACGTGACAGAGTCAGATAGTTGAGGCCTACGTTATTGAGGAAGGTCAAACGATCCTTGATTTCCTTGAGAATGGGACGAGCAATGATGGCTTCATTTTCAGACAAGGTCAGCTGGCTCACCAACTCCAAATGGTCTGCGATAGACAGGTCTGATATCTCTCCGATATGGGGTCCTTGCTCTCCACCCACACGAACAGACAAGGCCTGGTCATTGAGACGGTAGCCATGGCAAGTTCCGCAGGTTAGCTCATTCATGTAGAGGCGCATCTGGGTGCGGGTGTAATCACTGTTAGTCTCATGGTAACGACGCTTAATATTAGTGACAACTCCTTCAAAAGGAATGTCGATATCGCGCACACCACCAAATTCATTCTCATAGTGGAAATGGAATTCCTTGCCATCCGAGCCGTAGAGAATCAAGTTCTTCTCTTCTTCTGACAAGTCCTCAAAGGGCTTATCCATATCCACTCCAAAGGCTGTCATGGCCTGCTCTAGCATATTTGGATAGTAGTTAGATGAGATAGGATTCCAAGGTGCCAAAGCCCCCTCACGTAGCGTTTTGCTAGCATCTGGCACTACTAGGTCGATATCCACCTCCAGCTTGATTCCCAAACCGTCACACTCGCTACATGAGCCAAAAGGAGCATTGAAGGAGAAGAGACGAGGCTCTAACTCTGGTACGGTAAAACCACAAACTGGACAGGCATAGTGCTCAGAAAAGAGCAACTCAGGGCTGTCCATGGTATCGATAATCACATAACCTTCTGCGATACGAAGGGCCGCCTCAACAGAGTCGAAGAGACGGCTGCGGATGCCCTCCTTGATGACAATACGGTCAACTACAACATCGATATTGTGTTGCTTGCTCTTAGACAGCTCAGGCACTTCGGTCACGTCATAGACTTCCCCATCCACACGGACACGAACATAGCCATCTTTCTGAATCTTTTCAATGACACTCTTATGTTGCCCTTTTTTCTTGCGGATGACAGGAGCTAAGATTTGCAGACGTTGGCGTTCTGGCAATTCCAAGACCTTATCAACGATTTGCTCTACAGAAGAAGCCTTAATAGCCCCATGTCCGTTGATACAGTAAGGCGTCCCCACACGTGCGTAGAGAAGACGCAGATAATCATTGATTTCAGTCGTCGTCCCAACGGTCGAACGAGGATTTTTACTGGTCGTTTTCTGGTCGATGGAAATAGCTGGGCTGAGACCATCAATGGCATCTACATCTGGTTTTTCCATGTTACCCAAGAACTGACGAGCGTAGGCTGACAAGCTCTCTACATAACGACGCTGCCCCTCCGCATAAAGGGTATCAAAAGCTAGACTGGATTTCCCAGAACCTGATAAGCCTGTTACAACAACTAGCTTGTCTCTTGGAATCTCCACATCAATATTTTTTAGGTTATGGGCACGCGCCCCATGAATCACAATTTTATCTTGCATCTTTGTTCTTTCTAGTCCATTATTGCTTTCCATTATACCAAAAAATGTGAAATTCTATTACCCAAAAATCTGTTTTTATAGTATAATAGTACGGTGCAAAAAACCAAACACTGAATAGTAGGAAAGGATAGGGGATATGAAACAAGTTTTTCTCTCAACAACAACTGAATTTAAAGA
>NZ_KQ970182.1:113978-122589 GCF_001579015.1 Streptococcus oralis | reverse complement strand
ATCCTACACAAAATGAATCACTGGAAATCGCCAACGCCTTTGATATTGACATTGCCGACCTCCGAGCACCGCTCGATGCGGAAGAAATGTCTCGTATTACCATCGAAGACGAGTATACTTTGATCATCGTAGACGTTCCCATCACAGAGGAAAGAAACAATCGCACCTACTACGTAACGATTCCGCTAGGGATTATCATCACAGAGGAAACCATTATCACTACTTGCTTGGAATCCCTCCCTGTTCTCGATGTCTTTATCAACCGTAGACTGCGCAACTTCTACACCTTTATGCGTTCACGTTTTATCTTCCAGATTCTCTATCGCAACGCAGAGCTTTACCTTACGGCCCTTCGTTCGATCGACCGTAAGAGCGAACAAATCGAAAGTCAACTTCACAAGTCTACTCGAAACGAAGAGTTGATCGAGCTCATGGAATTGGAAAAGACCATCGTCTATTTCAAAGCCTCACTTAAGACAAATGAGCGCGTGATTAAGAAATTGACCAGCGCAACTAGCAATATCAAGAAATACCTAGAGGACCAAGACCTGCTCGAAGATACCCTGATTGAAACCCAACAGGCCATCGAGATGGCAGATATCTATGGAAACGTCCTTCACTCTATGACAGAGACTTTCGCCTCTATCATTTCCAACAACCAGAACAACATCATGAAGACTCTGGCTCTCGTGACCATTGTCATGTCTGTCCCAACCATGATCTTCTCAGCCTACGGGATGAACTTTAAGGATAATGAAATCCCTCTAAACGGTGAGCCTCACGCCTTCTGGTTAATCGTCTTCATCGCCTTTGCTATGAGTGTTTCGCTCACTCTCTATCTCATCCATAAAAAATGGTTCTAAGAGGAATCCCTATGTCTCAGATTGATTTACAAAAACTAACCAAGAAAAACCAAGAGTTTATCCACATCGCTACCCAACAATTTCTCAAAGACGGCAAAACAGATGCTGAAATCAAGGCTGTTTTTGAGGAAGTCCTTCCTAAAATCCTTGAAGAGCAAGCCAAAGGAACGACCGCTCGTTCCCTCTACGGTGCTCCAACTCACTGGGCTCACAGCTTTACAGTCAAGGAACAATATGAAAAGAGCATCCAAAAGAAAATGATGATCCAAAACTCATGATTATGGACTCAGCCCTTTTTATCACCAGTCTCTTTGCTTTGGTTAGCGCTCTGACTACGTTCTTCTCTACAGATCAGGCCATTGGCTATGGTTTAATTACCCTCTTGTTGGTTGGACTTGTTGGAGGAGTGGCCTTCTACTTGATGTACTACTTTGTCTACCAGTACTATGGACCAGACACAGATCGTAGCCAGCGCCCTCCATTCTGGAAATCAATCCTCGTCATCCTGGCCTCCATGGTCCTTTGGTTGGCTGTCTTCTTCGCAACAAGCTTCCTACCAGCCAGCCTCAATCCAGTCCTTGCTCCATTGCCTTTGGCTATCCTAGGAGCTGTCCTTCTCGCCCTTCGCTTCTATCTCAAGAAACGTTTCAACATCCGAAGCGCAAGTGCGGGACCATCCCGTTATTAAGAAAAGTGAAAAGCTATGGCATATAGTCAATCCTTAGCTCAGCAGATTCGAAAAATTCTAGCACTCAAACTTCCTCCCCAAATTTTCGAAGAGGAGCTAGAAGAAAAGGAGCTGTTTGGTGGCCTGGCCTTTATGATTCGTGGGAAAATGGCCCTTACTGTCAGTTCCAGAAATCATGAGCTGGTTATGGTCAGAATTGGCAAAAAAATGGAAAAGCAAGTTCTACCCCGAACAGGAGCTCATACTACATTGATGAGGGGGCGCCTTTATCATGGCTATATAGACCTAGATATTGAAGGTCAAAAAGAATTGCCTTACTGGATTGATTTGGCCCTCTCCTATAATCAAGAGTTGACTAAGTAACTCATGTATAGCGAGATTACTGATTAGAAAAACGAAAAGCAACTGCACCAGTGGTTGCTTTTTCGCTTGCTTGGCCTACAAGCGTTCCTCTACCCTGTTCCCTATAGTTTTCTCTCATCTTTTATGATAAAATAGGCTCAATCAATTTCTAGGAGGAGGAGATATGGTTTCTACTATTGGTATCGTGAGCTTGTCTAGTGGCATTATCGGAGAGGACTTTGTCAAACACGAAGTGGAACTGGGTGTCCAACGTCTCAAGGATCTGGGACTCAGTCCTATCTTTATGCCCCACTCGTTAAAGGGCTTAGACTTTATCAAGGATCACCCTGAAGCGCGTGCAGCCGATTTGATACAGGCCTTTTCGGACGATAGCATCAACATGATCCTCTGCGCCATCGGTGGTGATGATACCTATCGTTTGCTACCTTATCTTTTTGAAAATGACCAACTACAAAAGGTTATCAAACAAAAGATTTTTCTTGGCTTTTCGGATACGACCATGAACCATCTCATGTTGCATAAACTAGGAATCAAGACTTTTTATGGGCAATCCTTTCTGGCAGACATTTGTGAGTTGGACAAGGAAATGTTGCCCTACAGCCTTCACTACTTTAAAGAACTAATCGAGACTGGAAGAATCTCAGAAATCCGCCCTAGCGATGTTTGGTTCGAGGAACGAACTGACTTTAGTCCCAATGCTCTGGGAACAGCTCGAGTCAGCTATGCAAATACCAGTTTTGACTTGTTACAAGGAAATGCTCAGTTTGAGGGGGAAATCCTCGGTGGTTGCATCGAGTCCCTCTATGATATCTTTGACAACTCTCGATATGCAGACAGTAGAGAACTCTGCCGAAAGTACAAACTCTTTCCTGACTTATCCGACTGGGAAGGAAAGATTCTCTTATTAGAAACAAGCGAAGAAAAGCCTGAGCCGGAAAACTTCAAAAAGATGGTACAGGCTTTGAAAGGAAACTGGTATTTGAGATCATTAGTGGACTCTTGGTCGGAAAACCTATGGATGAAACTTTCTATGACGACTATAAAGAGGCACTATTGGATATCATTGATAACAATATCCCGATTGTCTATAATCTAAATGTCGGCCACGCAACACCAAGAGCCATTGTGCCCTTTGGCGTCCATGCTTATGTGGATGCAAAGGAACAAGTCATTCGCTTTGACTATAACAAAAAATAAACAATTTCTCCATTTTTGTGCTTTTGTATTGATTTTCGTTACAATTTGTGTCTGAATTTATTGCATTTCGCTAATTTCTATGATATATTTTTGAAGGAGGTATATATGACTAAACAAAAAATAAATCAAATTGTCGGTTCAATCGGGGCCTTTATCGGAATTATTGTATTTATCGCCTACATCCCACAAATTTTTGCCAATTTACAAGGCAACAAAGCTCAACCATTCCAGCCTTTATCCGCAGCAGTATCTTGTTTAATTTGGGTTATTTACGGATGGACAAAAGAACCTAAGAAGGATTGGATACTAATTATTCCAAACTCAGCTGGCGTTGTCTTAGGTGGGCTGACATTTCTTACTGCACTATAAAAATTACTAGCATATAATCAAAAAGCTGAGATAAATCTCTCAGCTTTTTTCTATATTCTCAGATAATTAGACGCCTGCACTCACTAATTTCCGTTTTTCCACTCACAATCATTCTCATGATCATCTATCAGACCTGCCGCCTGTAGAAAAGCTAAAACGGCGACTGGACCTGTGAACTTGAAACCTCGTTTTTTGAGATCTTTGGCTAATTTTTCAGACAAGGCTGTTTTAGCAGGTGCTAGATGATAGTCAGGGACATCATTGATGATAGTTTGTCCATTGACAAAAGACCAGAGATAGGCATCAAAAGAGCCATATACTTCCTGAACTTGTAAAAATGCTTGGGCGTTAGTACGTGTAGCAAAAATCTTGGCTCGATTTCGGATGATGGCTGGATTGTCTAACAAGGTCTCCAACTCTGCATCCGTCATCTCTGCGACCGCTTGAATTTGATAGTCATGAAATGCTTCTCTGAAAGCTTGGCGCTTGTTTAGCACCGTTTCCCAAGACAGACCAGCCTGATAGGTCTCCAAACAAAGCAACTCAAAAAGGGCGCGGTCATCATGAAGAGCCTGTCCCCACTCTTCATCATGGTAGGCCACATATAAAGGGTTATTCATCTTGACCCACGAACAACGTTTTGTCATGTGTGTCTCCTATTTTACCAACATTTTAAGAGCCGACTTGATATAGTTCTCAGCTGTATCCGTCGTTCCTTCAAAGAATTTCTTGATTTTCTTGAGCTCGGTTGCCTTGTAGCCCAGTGCCAACATGGCCTCCATAGCTTCTTCCAGTTCTTGGTTTTCAGCACTCGCTTGTACTGCGACTTTGGCAGGAAGGTCATCACTAGCCACGACTACCTTGCCTTCCAAGTCCAGCACCATCTGTTGAGCTGTTTTCTTGCCAATTTTGGGGAACTTGGTCAAGTAGGTGATGTTCTTAGTCTCGATGGCTTGAACCAAGCCAGCATTGTCATCTGCAGCGATGATAGCAAGAGCTGACACAGGACCAATCCCTGAGACCGAGATCAGACTGAGGAAGAGCTTCTTCTCATCTTCTGAGCGAAAACCGTAAAGCAGATGGGCATCCTCACGGACAACTTGATGCACATAAATCTGAGTTTCTTGATTGACCTGACCTGAGTATGCATAAGGATTGGCTACATGCAAGATATAACCGATGCCATTTGCCTCAAGGACGATATATTTAGCAGTGATTTTGGTAATGATACCTTTAAGATATTCGTACATAATTTTTCTCCATTATTTTGCCTATCTAGTATACCATATTTCCCCAAGACAGACTGCAACAAAAGGTGCAACCTCTGATTGACAAATAGTACAGGAGATTGTATTCTCATTATAAGTAAAAATTGTTAGGATAGAAGTAGAAAAAGGAGGATAGAATAATGAAACTCGCAGAAAAACTATTTGAGCTCAGAAAGGAAAAAGGTTGGTCCCAAGAAAAGCTAGCAGAACAAATCAATGTTTCTCGGCAAAGCATCTCCAAATGGGAGTCTGGACAAGTCCTTCCTGAGATCGAAAAAATTATTGAATTAAGCAAGATTTTTCAAGTGACAACTGACTATCTACTACTGGATGAAAACTCTGAAAAAGGTTCCACAGCAGTGATTTTGGAGGAAGACAAGGACAAATACTATAAAGAAGTTAAGTCCGTTGGTCTCTGGCAAGTGATTTATATTTTCGTATTGGCTCTGGCTATCTATCTCTTTTTAGCCGGTTCTAGTTTCCCAGCTGAATTCACTGCTTGGATCTGGCTAACCTTCGTTCTCTTAATCGCTTCTGCAGTTGCTATCAACAAGGCTCTCAAAACCAAGGAACTTCACCTTGATAAGATGATTGGTATCGAAAAAACTTCAGCAGAAGTCAATAGAAAAAAGTGACGGAGATGGAAGTATCCAACCATCCTTTCTTTTAAAGAAGAACAAGCAACCTTGTTTCACATCTTATATAAAATTTCCATGATAAAACGCATAATACCAAGGTTTTTGAATACCTGATATTATGCGTTTTTTCTGATTTTAAAGACTTTTGATCAGCTTCCCTTACTCAGCATGAGTTGTTTCATTTGCAAAAGAAATGATCGCTTCTTTGAGCTCATCTCCACTGAGTGAACGGAACTCCTCAATTTTCTGATTGATGGCTTCTAGTGGCATGACATTAACCTTACCAACGAAAATCTTGTCCATGACTTGGTTATCAACCAATTCGGTCGAAACCAAGAGTTCTTCATAGAGTTTTTCACCCGGACGAATACCGACTTCAACGATTGGAATTTCGCTTTCGGTATGTCCGCTTAGAAGGACCATTTTCTTAGCCAAATCATAGATCTTGACTGGTTTGCCCATGTCAAGGATAAAGACTTCTCCGTCCTTGGCATAAGCACCAGCATGGATTACTAGACGGCTAGCCTCTGGAATGGTCATGAAGTAACGTGTCATACGGAAGTCTGTCACCGTTACAGGACCGCCTTCAGCAATCTGGCGTTCAAAGACAGGAATCACACTACCACGACTACCGAGAACATTCCCAAAACGAACTGCACAGTAGGTGGATTTGCTACGTTGGTTAAAGCCAGTGACAATCAACTCTGCCACGCGCTTGGTTGCGCCCATAACATTCGGTGGATTGACCGCCTTGTCAGTCGAAATCATAACCATCTTAGGTACCTTAGCCGCATCAACAGCCTTAGCAACATTGTAGGTTCCGAGGATATTGTTCTTGAAGGCTTCTTTTGGATTGCGCTCCATCATCGGAACGTGCTTGTGGGCAGCAGCATGGTAGACAATGGCTGGTTTGTACTGTTCAAACACCTGCAAAAGACGATCATAGTCCTGAATATCTGCAATGACAGGAACATAATCAATCCCTTGGAATGTACGAATCAATTCATGATAAACGAGATAGATGGAATTTTCGCCATGCCCCAGCAAAATCACGCGTTCGGGATTGAAGCGACTGACCTGACGACAAATCTCTGAACCAATCGAACCACCAGCTCCTGTCACCAAGATAGTCTTACCTGTAAGTTCTGCACCCAGACGGGATTCGTCAAGACGAATTTCCTGACGCCCCAAAAGGTCTGTGATGTCAATTTTCTGGAAACCACTACCTGGTTGGTGCAACCCCTGAACAACTGTCTCAACCTTGGGCATCTTGTAACATTTGATACCGAGTTTATTACACATCTGCAAGATGCGTTCGTACTCTGATGGGTCAAGCGAAGGGATGGCTACGATGACTCGCTCGATTTGGTGACGCTTGGCCAATTCAGGCAGATTATCATAGGAGCCCAAAACTGGGATTCCACCTAGTTTTTGTCCCTTTTTCTTTTCATCGCTATCCAAAATTCCCACTAACTCGAGGTCACTAGTTGGGTGTTGGTAGCTATTCATAAAGAGAGCACCACCATCGCCAGCACCAATCAAGAAGGTACGACGGTGCTCGCCATCCCCACTACCCTGCTTGCGCTTAGAATAAATCAACTGCCAAGTGATACGAGGAAGCAAGATGAGGAAGGTGCTCAACAAGATAAAGAGCACGATGAACCGGATAGAAAATAGTGGAAGAAAGGCGTAGCAAATCCCATAGGAAAGAACACTACTAAGTGTCACTCCGAAAAAGATTTTCATGAAATCCGTAATCTTACTATAGCGGCTGATACTAGCATTCAGCCCCCAAAATCCAATCATGATTTGATAGAAGAGGAAGGCCAAACCAGTATAGATAACATAGTCCACAGGCGCTGGGTTAATCAAGCCATAAAAGAGAATGTAGGACACAATGATGGAAACCACCATACTAACAATGTCAAATACACCCCAAAACACCTGTTTTTGCTGTTTATTTAAAATTTCAACCAGATCAATCACGTAATCTGTTAGTTTTTTATTCATAGGAATTTACTCCCCCTTAAAAGAACGCAAATAAATATATTGTTATTATAACATTTTTTGGCTATTTTATCTTTTACAAGCCTATTTATTTTTTCTTAATAATTTCACAAAAATAAACTGACGTACAAAGCCTGGACAAAGTGCGACAACCGCCTGAATAGCAATGCTTTTCGCATATTCCATGTAGGAAATTTGACCTCTTTCAAGCATGCGTTGACGAGCCTGACGATAGAGTTTGAGGTAGCGCAAACCACCTCGACGTTCAAACATTCCTGCACCGACACGAACCTTACACAAGATTTGATCGAGGTTTCCAGTCTTAGCTCCTGCGGCAATCATATTGAGCCAGAGAAGGTCATCTTCCATATAAAGTCCGTCTTCGTAGTTGCCTGCCTTGAGAACCATATCCTTCTTGAACATGACAGTCATGTGGTTGAAGGCACTTCTCATCCTTTGGTAAGCCACAATGTCTGCGTGCTGAGTTGGAACACGACGGTAAGAAACAATCTCGTCAGGATTGTCAATAAATTCTGCAATATGCCCACCTAAGAGATCTAGATTTTCCCCTTCCATTAGTTGGACTTGCTTTTCAAAGCGGTCAGCTACCGCTATATCATCTGTATCCATGCGAGCGATGATATCATACTGACACTGTAACACACCGTATCGAAGAGCCAAACCTAAACCTTGATTTTCTTCTAAGGGGCAACGCTTAACTGGAATCTCTGACTGAGCTTCCACTTCATCTAGCACCTGATAGAGTTCTGGTGTAAGAGGCCCATCCTCTACGAGAACAATCTCACTTGGTTTCAAGGTCTGGTTTTGAACACTTTTGATGGCATCTCTCAAAAATGTCGGATTTTCCTTTACATAGACCGACATCAAGACGCTAATTTTTTGCTTTTCAGACACAGTTTTTCTCCAATTTATAGATTTCCTTCCACTATTTTATCACAAAATTTCCTAGTTTCCTATTTTTATTTTAATTCTATGAAAAACTTAGTAAAAGAGTCTGTATATTTTCAAGCAAGATGGGCTGGACTTTCTAGTCCTCTCCTTGACATTATAAGAAAAAAACTTAAAATAAGCTGTTATTAAAATCATCCTATCGAGGTTTTCATGAAAAAACAATCTCTCTTTTTTGTTCTTGGAATTGTCTTAATCGGTACTGTTTTACGCTCTCCTTTTACTGCCTTACCAACTATTTTAGGAGAT
>NZ_KQ970182.1:112926-113958 GCF_001579015.1 Streptococcus oralis | reverse complement strand
TGCCTTACCAACTATTTTAGGAGATATTGCTCAGGGGCTAGGAGTCGAGGTCAGTTCTCTCGGGATTTTAACCAGTCTCCCTCTCTTGATGTTTGCTCTTTTCTCTGCTTTTACGAGTCGCTTGGCGCAAAAGATTGGACTAGAGCATCTCTTTACCTACTGTCTCCTTCTCTTAACTATTGGTTCTGTCATTCGTATCTTTAATCTTCCCCTTCTCTATCTAGGGACCTTGATTGTCGGAGCGAGCATTGCTATTTTCAATGTTCTTCTCCCAAGTATAATCCAGGCAAATCAGCCTCAAAAAATCAGTCTCCTAACGACACTCTATGTCACTGCTATGGGGATTTCCACAGCTATTGCCTCCTATCTATCGGTCCCTATCACCCAAGCTAGTTCTTGGAAGGGCCTCATCCTCGTTCTCAGCTTTCTCTGCTTGGTCACTCTGCTAGTCTGGTTGCCAAATCATCGTCACAACCACTATCTAGATGGCCAGCAAGAAAAGAAATCGAAAGAAAATATTCTAAAAAGCAAATCTGTCTGGGCCATCATTGTCTTTGGCGGTCTTCAGTCCTTGCTCTTTTATACGAGCATGACCTGGTTGCCGACTATGGCTATTAGTGCTGGTCTTTCTAATAGCGACGCGGCTCTCCTCGCTTCTATTTTCTCACTGATCAGCATTCCTTTTTCAATGACTGTTCCAAGTCTGACCACTCGTCTGTCAGATGGTCACCGTCGAATCATGCTGGCAATTATCTCTATCGCTGGGATGACAGGAATTGCCATGCTCTTGTATCCAAGCGACAACTTCCTCTACTGGCTAGTCGCCCACCTCTTGATTGGAACGGCCTGCAGCGCTCTCTTCCCTTATCTCATGGTTTGCTTCTCACTTAAGACCAGCTCGCCTCAAAAAACTGCGCAACTCTCAGGCCTGGCGCAAACAGGGGGCTACATCTTAGCGGCCTTTGGTCCTACCTTGTTTGGCTATAGCTTTGACCTTTTCCAATCTTGGATTCCAGCTGTAATGGCTCTCCT
>NZ_KQ970182.1:112374-112906 GCF_001579015.1 Streptococcus oralis | reverse complement strand
CTCCTCATCATTGATATCATCACGACGATTGCCCTCTTTATGGTGGATAAAACTGAGAAAATCCTCTAAAAAGATTTTTGGGATTTGCCACAGATAAATACACTTTGAAAGCCAGACTGAGTCTGGTTTTTTTGTATGAGTATATGTTTAAAAAGCATCATACATATACTAGGAGAAAAATATGGTTTTTGATATAATAAAATATGTAGAAACTAATTATGAAACGAAAAGGCAGATTAGTTTGAACTAGCAATAATTACTATTTCAAGCGAGGTACACAGAATGGAAGAACAGAAATACAATTTGGATCAAAGTTTAGCAGAGTTAGATAAACTCTTTGACTTATCAGCAAAGGAGACAGATAAGACTGCCTGCGAAGCTCTAGCAGAAAAAGCAAGAATAATTTATGAACAATATCCTGAATCAGAAGAGATTGCTTTGTTCTATGCTAGGATTTTGTTCAATTTGTCAACCAAGAAAACTGAGTTGAGGGAAATCGAGGCTACTGTCGAAAAATTAGAGAAATTACAGC
>NZ_KQ970182.1:109625-111836 GCF_001579015.1 Streptococcus oralis | reverse complement strand
TTACAGCAACAATTCCAGAAATCACGTGATATAGCAGAAGCATTTGCTAGGATTTTGGTTAATTTATCAACCAAGCAAACTGAGTTGAAGGAACTAGAGACTACTGCTAAAAAACTAGAGAAATTGCTGCAAAAATTCCAGGATTCGCATGATATAGCAAAAGCATTTGCCATGATTTTGTTCGTTTTATCAACCAAGCAGACTGTGTTGAAGGAACGGATGGCTACTGCTAAAAAACTAGAGAAATTGCTGCAAAAATTCCAGGATTCGCATGATATAGCTTTGCCGTATGCCAGGATTTTGGTTAATTTATCAGTAGAGCAGACTGTGTTGAAGGAACAGATGGCTACTGCTAAAAAACTAGAGAAATTGCAGCAACAATTCCAGGATTCGCATGATATAGCAGAAGCATTTTCCATGATTTTGTTCAATTTATCAACCAAGCAGACTGTGTTGAAGGAACAGATGGCTACTGCTAAAAAACTAGAGAAATTGCAGCAAAAATTCCAGGATTCGCATGATATAGCTTTGCCGTATGCCATGATTTTGGTTAATTTATCAGCAGAGCAGACTGTATTGAAGAAACGGATAGCTACTGCTAAAAAACTAGAAAAATTGCAGCAACAATTCCAGGATTCGCATGATATAGCTTTGCAGTATGCCATGATTTTGTTCATTTTATCAACCAAGCAGACTGTGTTGAAGGAAATCGAGGCTACTGTCGAAAAATTAGAGAAATTGCAGCAAAAATTCCAGGATTCGCATGATATAGCTTTGCTGTATACCCTGATTTTGTTCGTTTTATCAACCAAGCAGACTGTGTTGAAGGAACGGATGGCTACTGCTAAAAAACTAGAGAAATTGCAGCAAAAATTCCAGGATTCGCATGATATAGCTTTGCCGTATGCCATGATTTTGTTTAATCTATCAGCAGAGCAGACTGTGTTGAAGGAAATCGAGGCTACTGCTAAGAAATTACAGAAATTGCATGAACATGAACGCTTCCAAGAATCCGAAGAAATTGCTTTTATATATGGTATGTTCTTAGCAATCTTATTTAATCATCAAACAGAGTTGAGTGAACGTCGGCAAACCACAAAAATAATTAAAAAACTCTATGAACAATTCTCCAAATTTATGTTACAAAATTTTGATGATCTATTTTTTAGTAATGAGAATGTTTGTGACAGCGAAGAGTACATGCTATTCAACTTTATCCTAAGAGAGGGTCTTTTAAATAATACTAAATATGCTATTTTACAAACATGGGTAAAGCGTTATAAAGAAGAGTCGAGTGAACTAAGGAACTTGCTATCAATTTATCAACTTGTTCAAAAAATCAAGTATCAATTGGGACTAAAAGACGAAGATAAAAATCAGGCGCTTAAATTCGGCCATTACACCAAGGGAAGCACTCTCCAAATTATGTTAGATCAAGAGGAGAATGAAAAGAAGAAAAGTACTTTTTCGGTATCTGGGAAAACTCGTTTGTATAATGCTAATTATATGAATGATCCTGAAGAAGGAATCGTCATAGAACAGATATTGGGCTTAGATAGACGAGATGTTTTGGAACCAAGCTCATGGTTTTTAATGAGTTTTACAAACAAAACGGATGATTTGGCCATGTGGTCCCAGTATGGTGATGATGCCAAAGGTGTTTGTCTAGTACTTCGTGAAGATGATTTTTCTAGATTTACTTCCTTCAATGATGTTTCTTGGCGTCAAGAAAAAAACTTTTTAGAATTCTCTGATAAGATGTATCTACTGAAATCTGAATTAAATAGTGGTGTTGAAAAATCTATCTTTCGGAGTGAAAGTGAAAATTCAGTCGATACTGTTAATGATGAAGGAACTGAACCGAATTCTGTAGAAAAAGATAGTGATTCAAAAGGGAATCGTGATTATCTCTACCGAATTGCCTATGTTAAGCATATAAAGGAAAATTTAAAATTAGAACGAACTGAACTATTTGAGAAGTCGGAAATAGAAGAATTAGAAAAATTGTTGAATAGTTTAAAAGAAAAACTAGATATCGGTTCAAAAGTCACGGAGGAGAACTATCAAAAAGCGATTTCTGAATGTATCGAAGAAATTCGCTACTTGTTTAAATCTGTAGATTACAAATATGAAAACGAACTTCGTATCTTACGCTATGCGAACCTAGATCCTAGCAATAAGGAAATCAAAATTGAACAAAACTTCTGGGGT
>NZ_KQ970182.1:107047-108726 GCF_001579015.1 Streptococcus oralis | reverse complement strand
ATTGCAAGTCTAGGAACACCAAAAGAAGCGGCTCATGATGTCCTCTCTAACCTCCTTGACAAGAAAGTAAATGAAGCCCCTGCTCAAAAGAATGACCGTCAACTGCTACACATTGCCCTACTTGCCTTACTAGCAGCCCCTATTGGAATTCCTGTTGGAATTGCAATTATCTTAACCATTATCGGGCTTTTTATCGCGGCTGCCTCCGTCATTCTAGCCTTCTTTACCGTCTCTGTGACGGGTATCCTACTAGGCGGACTCTTTATCGTAGAGAGCTTTAGTGTCCTAGTCGAAGCCAAATCCGCCTTTATCTTGATTTTCGGGGCTGGTTTGCTTGCTATCGGTGCTTCTTCTCTTGTTTTACTAGGCATCTCCTATGTAGCTCGTTTCTTTGGTCTCCTGATCGTCCGTTTGGTGCAATGGATTCTTAAAAAAGGAAAGAGAGGTGACAGACATGCGTAAATTGACAAAAGGATTTCTCATTTTTGGTGTGGTTTCTACAATCCTTGGTTTTATCATGATTATTGCAGGCGCCCAGTCCAATGGTATTCAAAGTTTGCTTGCCATGTCAAAAGATCCCGTCTATGACAATCGTATCGAAGAAGTAACCTTCGGAAGCGAAGTGGAAAAACTTGATTTGACCCTTGAGGACCATAGCCTAACCATCACAGAGTCTGTAGATGACAAGATCCATATCACCTATCATCCTTCGGTGTCTGGTCGTCACGATTTGACTACTGGTATGAGTGACAAAACACTGACCGTCACTGACAAACAAGCCTCCCAACATCGCTTTCTAGGTTCAGGAATCGAAGGTCTACTTCGTATTGCCAGCAGTTATTCTCACCGTTTTGACGAAGTCATTCTCTCCCTACCGAAAGGAAGAACTCTGAAAGCTATTACCGTCTCAGCCAATCGTGGACAAACTAATATTCGTCAAGCCAACCTTGAAAATGCAACCATCAAAACAAAAGGCTATCTCTTAAGACTAACAGAAAGTTCTATCAAGAACAGCACACTAACGGCACCTCATATCATCAATATCTTTGATACCGAATTGACAGATAGTCAGGTCAAGACGGAGGGAGCACACATCTATGCTGAAAATATCCAGGTTCGCGGCAAGGTTGCGCTAGAGGCCCATTCCACTCTACAACTCATTCTCTCCCAGAAAGAGACCGACCGTATCAATCTAGATATTTCTTCTCAGCATGGCGGTATCTATCGTAAACCCAAAGAAGAACATCGTGGACAAAAAGAGAATGTACTTGCCAACCCTTATAAAACGGAAAAAGCCGATGTCAAGGACCTACTCATTGCAAAAGCCAACCAAGATATCTACCTACCAAAAGAAGAGTACTCTTCTCCATCTAGAAACCATTGACAAAAACGCTTTCATCTGCTAGTCTAAAGATAGAAAAGTACCATAAAAAAGGAGGTTCCACCATGACACAAGAATGGTTTGAAAGTACCGATCTTGAGAAGAAATCAGCTCAGACGAAATCGGAAATCCAGTCCGACCAACCAGAGACTTCGGAAACTGTGGAGACTGAACCACAAGCAAGCGAAGAAATACCTGTCCCACCTAAAGAGTTGGAAAGGCATGAGGAGGAAGCTCCCGAAACGATAGAAGGAGCCCAAACCGAGGACGAGGGAGAAGTGAAAGAGAAAGAGGAACG
>NZ_KQ970182.1:105196-106867 GCF_001579015.1 Streptococcus oralis | reverse complement strand
ATTTACCACATCAAGCGCCTCTACTATGGCTATATGGTCTCTATTGCTAATAGTTCTCCTAATCAGCTCCCACCTTTAGATCTCTTTGCTGGACTTTCTATCTTGGTCGCTAGCGCTCTATTTTACTTTTCCATCATTTTGGGAGGCTTTACTGTCCGACGTGTGTTGGACCAGGAGAGCGACTTTACATTCCAAGAAGTCTTCGATCGGTATAGCAGACTCTTTGCTATCCCACTTGTCCTAACGGCTCTAGCAAGTTTCTTTGCACTCTTTGGCGGCTTACGATTTGCTGGTATCCTCACTCTTCTAAGCATGGCCATCTTTGCCCTTGGCAATCTCTTTGTGATCAGCAAGCCAAGTAAGACCAGTAGCCTCGACCCATTTTATCGATTCCTGCTAGCTGTCTTACTTGATGGTGCCATTCTCTTGCCCTTCTTCATTGCAGAGCTTGCGCTGACAGTGGACTACCTTCGCATCCTGACATTCTTTTAACCAAAATCCCTGCCATTTATTAATGACAGGGATTTTTATGCTTACTCTTTTTTGAACTGTGTCTACTTGATGGTTGCCAATCCTTCAAAATCTTGTCCTAGGATGGGTTGAATTTCTAATTGATTAGCATCTAATTGTTGGTAAAATGCTTTTGGTAGTGACTCTAGGAATTTTGCATAATCCAAGCGAGCGATGGCTTCATAGTCTTCTGCTTTTGAGCCATCACCAGAAATCTTCACCAGGTCAATCTCCCAAACAAGCTCCTTGCCCGCCAGCTGCTCGGTATAAGGAGCTGGTACAAAGGGTTCCTTTGGCAAAATCGTCTTGACTCCCTGGGCCAGGTGATAGATACCGTGCACCTTGCCTTGGGCGTCTGGGTAAAATTTCACACTGGCAAGGTAGGCATCAGAGCCTTGAACCTTCTTGACCAGCTCTTCAAAACGTGCCAATCCATCCTCAGCCAAAAAGCTCTCGAGGTATTCCTTATTGAGATAGATAGGGGACAAGAGCCCTTTGCAATATACTAAACGAACCGCCTTATCCGCTAGATAATGCTTGACCGTTTGTCGGAAATAAGCTTCAAAGTCAAAGCCTTCTAGCCCTTCTACCGCTTGCCCCAACTTGCCAGATAGGGCCTGGAGGAGAGTTTCTACAATCTCCCAGTCCGCTCTAGTAAGAAAATCTGGAATCACCACTTGATAGCCTTTTCGACTATCCGCATAGTTGACCTTGAAGAGAAATTGCGACTGGCCTACAATCCCACACTCCATATACTCGAGACGGTTAAGAGGTTGACGGAGATAGACCGCATCATAACTGTGTGACTCCAAGCCCTCCACCAAGGCCAAGATGGACTTGGCAGTCAAGATCTCCTGTTGTCCTAGAATGCTTTCTTTATTTGGGATAAAAAATGTTTTCGCCATAACTGGCCTCCTTTGAAATCGTTTACATATAGTATAACCTATTTTCCTGAAAGATACAGAAACAAACTTTAGATTTTTAGATAAAAAGCATAGAAAAACAGCCCCTGAAAATTGCTTGACATTCAGCAGACTAAAAGTAATCGGTATTCACACACCCTAGAAATGCAATAAAGACGACCAAAGGAATCGTCTTTATTTTCTGTAAGTAAATTCTATATAGCTTATACTGTCCTTATCTATATTGCTATCCGACTTT
>NZ_KQ970182.1:102457-104774 GCF_001579015.1 Streptococcus oralis | reverse complement strand
GACTTTAATTTTGTAGCTAACTGCCATGCTTGTTCAAAATATTTTCTAAATACCCCCACCAATTTCTTTCAAAGAATATGGATAAGATGCATAAGATGATGAAACAAAAATAACCTCTTCCTTATCAATTATTACAAATTGAATCTTTGAAAATTTTATTTTTTCTTCCTTATTATCAAAGCATCTATACGAATAATTGGAATCGTAACTTAGATGTTCAAGCATTTCGTCTATATTACGCTTATAACTAAAGGTAAGTATTTCTTTATAATCTCATATATCTTTTTATGATTGTAGATCTTTTTAATTTGCTTATCAATTTAATTGCCTATATGTTCCTTCTTAGCATCATTTCTTCGTATAGGATTTATTTTCATAAAATCTTGCTAATTAAAGTCATAAAATCAATACATATTCTGAGAATATATCTGAATTTCATAGAAAAGCAATGAATAAACTTCTAAGAAAGCAAAAACTCATTCTGAGCTCTTCTTACTTTTTATCCTGCTGTGCCATCTCCTGATTGTAGGCCAAAGCTAGCTTGATCCAGTAAGACAATTCCTTTTGTGCTTCGCCATCTAAATCAATATAGCCATGATAAAGCCTGCCCTTCATCACTGTGACACTGGCACCATTTTTAGGCAGGACCTGCTTTTCCAGTTCCTTACCTATGCGGACCATGACAAGCTCTTGACCTCTCGAACTCACAGTAACGGTCATCTTACCACGGACCATAAAAGCCAAACCACCAAACATCTTCTTCTCTTCTACCTCTTCTTCAAAAACACGAGGAGAAAGTTCAGTAGCTAAAATGGTACGAATCTGTTGAGCCAAAGATTTACTATATGCCATCGCTCTCCCCTACTTCATCATCACATCCCAGCCGATACCAAAACGGTCAATCAAGCGGCCATAAAACTTAGCAAAAGCTTGATTCTCTAGAGCATAGAGAATCCGTCCACCTTCAGCAAGCTTAGCAAAGAGCTCATCGGCTTCTTCTCTACTATCTGGGCTCAGAACCAACCATTGATTGGGCTGAGGGTTGCTAGGAATAGATAGGTCATTAAAAACACCTACATCCTCACCATTCAGGGTCAAGTTTCCCGAATCTAAGGCAATCCAGGCAATCTTATCCCGTTTTGCTGCAGGAAGGCCAGCTGGATCCATCATCTCACTGGCTCGGACAAGTCCCTTTATCTCTGTCTGAAAAAGATCCGCATAGAAACGAAAAGCTTCTTCGGCCTGACCATTAAAACTTAAAAACACGTCTAATTTCATTATTGTTCCTCCGATTTCTTATATCTGAGAATAACTCTCTACCATCAGTGTATCAATTATGGCAAAAATTTTCTTATTCTCAATTGCGCTTGTTTAGCTAGGGAACGCATGATTAAAACTGGAAGATTAACTGTAATAGGTGGATCACTGGGCAAGGGCCTGCGCATGCTGATTTCCTCTTGATAGATGCTATCGCCTGCAAAAGTGAGAGGCTCATCGCTGCCCCAGCGAAAGTTATGCTTCAAGACATAGTTTTTAGTTAGGCGTAAATCCTCCAGCAATTCACAGGCCAAAAGATAGTAGCGACCATCGGGTACATTTTCAAAAGTAAACTGTCTCTCCTGACTCAGTGCTACTCCGATAACCGGCTCTTCTTTGGGTATTCGGGTTTTGAACAGTCCGACACAGCTAAGGCGTGGTTCATACCCTTCAGGATAAGATAGCGCCACAGTCAGCCTATTGCCACTTTTACAGTCGGGATCCTGATGTAACAAAGCTCCCTTCTCATCCAGCTGTTTTACCATAAAATCATAAGCCTTGGTTGATTCTTGGTAGTATTTTTTAGGCGAAAGTCCAGTATGCCGCTTAAAAGTATTGGAAAAACTGCCTAGACTATCATAACCAGCTTCCATAGATGTCTCGGTCACATTTTGCCGGCTTTCTACAATCTCCTGAATCCCTTTTTCCATCTTAAGAGCTTCCATATATTGCTTGATAGAAAATCCCATCTTTTTCTTGAAAGTTCTGGATAGATGGAAAGGACTATAATGGAAATGCTCAGCCAAATCGGTCAGACTCAGCTCTTCATCTGCATGCTGACGCAGATAGGCTGCCACTTCTTCCATGATAGCTTTAGACATAGACCTGCTCCTTTCCCATTTATTTAAACTCATTATATCACATCAAAAAGAAAGGACAAAAAATCAAAATCGAAGAAAGAAAATCAGAAATCAAGTGATACTCCGCGAGATGCCCCAAAAACATGAGGAAATAGTCTGCTTTCCCAAATCTCTGTCCAACAAACCTTTTACCTGTAGAT
>NZ_KQ970182.1:100878-102437 GCF_001579015.1 Streptococcus oralis | reverse complement strand
AAATTTTCCATGCCTGCAATAATGGGTCTAGCTTTTGCAATGAGATTTTGAAAAACTTCCAAGGTCAGACTGTCATTGTGAGCTTGCTCGCTCTCCCAAACCTCATAAATATAGATGCTGTTGGGTTCGTCTGCTTTCTCTCCTAAGATATAGCAGAAACAAGTATCAAGATTTTGCATTTCTTTAACAACTTCTTGCATATAAGCAGCAAGTTCCTGCGCCTTTCCTTCTTTGGCAATTAATTTACCATAAACGCAAAATTTTTCCATTAGGATCTCTCCTTGTTACTGAGCTACCACTGTTTCCAAGCTTTCACCGATAGCAGCTAGGCGCTCCACAACTTCTGCTTGTGTCAATTCATTTTCTGAAACATAGCGGTTACGTGGGTGAACACGACACTCGTGTGAGCAGCCACGAAGGTACTTGTCTTCATTTTCTTCTGATGTTAGGATACGACGGTTACAGAAAGGATTTCCACAGTTGACATAGCGTTCACATGGTGTTCCATCAAACCAGTCTTTCCCTACGATGGTTGGGTTAACATGGTTGACATCGACTGCGATACGCTCGTCAAAGACGTACATTTTCCCATCCCAAAGCTCACCTTGAACTTCTGGATCTTTACCGTAAGTTGCGATACCGCCATGAAGCTGACCGACATCTTTGTAGCCTTCACGCACCATCCAGCCTGAGAATTTCTCACAGCGAACACCACCAGTACAGTAAACAACCACGCGCTTGTCCATGAATTTTTCCTTGTTGTCACGAACCCATTGTGGCAACTCACGGAAGTTGCGGATGTCTGGGCGAATAGCTCCGCGGAAGTGTCCTAGGTCGTACTCATAATCGTTACGTGTGTCAAGGACAACTGTATCTTCGTCAAGAAGGGCTTCTTTGAACTCTTTTGGAGACAAGTAAGCACCTGTTGTTTCAAGTGGGTTGATGTCGTTGTCAAAGTCGTTGTCTTCCAAACCAAGGTGGACAATTTCTTTCTTGTAGCGAACAAACATCTTCTTGAAGGCTTGTTCATTTTCTTCGTCAATCTTGAACCAGAGGTCTTCCATTCCTGGGAGGCTGTGAACGTAGTCCATGTATTTTTGAGTTGTTTCGTAGTCACCCGAAACGGTTCCGTTGATTCCCTCGTCAGCGACTAGGATACGACCTTTGAGGCCGATTGATTTACAGAAAGCCAAGTGATCTGCCGCAAATTGCTCTGCGTTTTCAATTGGAGTATAAAGGTAGTAAAGTAAGACACGAATATCTTTTGCCATAAGATTTGTTCTCTTTTCTATTCTTAAATTTTCAGAATTTTTCATCTAACTATACTAGTATACCCACTTGGGAAAGTGATTGCAATTTATTTGACCGGAAATTATATAGAGAGACCTGCCACTGCACTTTATCAGTAACTATACCGAATCGCAGATAATTCTCTCAATTTTTTGATTTACATCCTAAAAATCACTACCTCCCCTACGAGAACTAAGGGAAGGGACGAGTGATCACATTTTTAGGTTAGTTTAGGTAAGTAGAATAACACGAAATACAATACGATCTTA
>NZ_KQ970182.1:94895-100858 GCF_001579015.1 Streptococcus oralis | reverse complement strand
CCTAAAAATCACTACCTCCCCTAGAGAACTAGGGAAGGCAGTGATCACATTTTTAGGATTTAGGAATGAATACACGAAATCAATCGATCTTATGATTTTTTGTTTTTCAAGAACTCGTCGTATTGTTTTTGCATTTCATCCAATACTTTTTGGTAAGCACCTTCAGATTTAAGTTTTGCCATCAATTCTGGAATAGCTTTTTCTGGGTCTAGAGTACCAGTGTTGATAGCTGTATCGAATTGTTGCATAGTGTTAGTGATAGCTGAGATGTCAGATTTCACGTTGTCAGTGTTAAAGATAAATCCAAGCGCTGGAGATTCTTTTGCAGTTTCCAAGTCTTTCTTAGATTGTGCAATTTGCTCATCTGTTACATTTTCGTTGATGTAAAGGATCCAGTTGTTACCAGTGTTCCATCCTGACATGTGAGTGTTTCCTTTGTATCCATCAAGGACTTTAACACGGTTTTCTTTACCTGCTACTTTTTCCCAGTTCTTGCCTTCTGGTCCATAAACAAGTCCGTTCAAGAGTTCTGGGTTAGTGTTCAAGAGGTTCAACACTTCCATTGCTTTTTCTTTGTTCTTAGAGTTGTTTGAGATTACAAAGTTAGCAACTTGAGTTGTTTGGTTTTTCTTGATGAAGTTAGTAAATGGTTTGATTTTGATGTCTCTGTTAGCAACACGAGAAAGCAAGCTGCTACCGTAGTCAGCTGGTCCTACTGTTTCTTCGCGAACAAGCCAAGTATCTTGAGTAAGGTCATATGAAGTTTCGCTTGTTGCTACGTCTTTTGGAATGTATCCTGCTTCATAGTATTTGTGAAGAGTCTTCAAGTGTTCTACGAAACGAGGAACTTCGTAACGGTTTACGATCTTAGTAGTATCGCCTTCAAGGTCGATGACGAATGGAAGACCATTTGCAACTGGGTAGTCAAAGTTTTCTGATGGAATAAAGTTTTTACCAACAGCGAATGGCATTACATCTGGTGCTTTTTCTTTGATTTGTTTCAAGACTGGTTCAAGTGTTTCGTATGAAGTTACACCTGAGATATCGATGCCGTATTTTTCAAGAAGTGGGCCGTTGAAAGCAAAGTTTTGTGAAGATGCAACGTTAGCTGCAACTGGAACAGCGTAGATTTTACCGTTTACAGTGTTACCTTTGATGTAAGCTGGGTCAAGCGCTTTGTAAAGTTCAGCTCCTTCTTTCTTGTACAATTCTGTCAAGTCAGCATAAGCACCTTTTTGAGCGTTTACTACATAGTTATCTGCAAATGCGATATCGTAGTTTTCACCTGATGAAGTGATAACTGACATTTTCTTACCGTAGTCACCCCAACCAAGGTATTGGATGTCCAATTTAGCACCAACTTTTTCACCGATGATTTTGTTTGCATTTTCTAGCAATTCATCCAAGTTATCTGGTTTATCACCGATTTGGTACATTTTGATAACAGTTTTTTCGCCTGAAGTTGACTCAGCAGCTTTTTGGTTATTTCCTTTAAGGTTTCCACAAGCTGCAAGGCCAGCAGCCAAAGCTACAAGGCTAGCAGATGCAAAAGCATATTTTTTCCAGTTTTTCATGATAAAAACTCCTTTTTTATTTTTAATTTATAAACAATTTTAATGAGTAACTTTCCTGATGATGAAAAGTTAGATAGAGAAGAGAAAACTTGTTTCTCAATGGTTTATTCTTTAACACCACCGATAGTCAAACCTTTTACAAAGTAGCGTTGGAAGAACGGATAGAGAATCGCAATCGGAACAGTTGCAACTACAACCATTGCCATACGTCCTGTTTCTTTTGGTAGGGCAACTGCAAGTTGTCCAGACATTCCAACTGACTTGGCAATGTAATCCATGTTGTTTTGAATTTGCATGAGCAAATATTGCAAAGGATACAAGTTATCACTCTTGATGTAAAGAAGGGCGTTAAACCAGTCATTCCAGAAGCCAAGAGCTGTCAAAAGCGTGATAGTTGCGATACCTGGTAGTGAAAGCGGCAAACAGATCTGGAAGAAGATCCGAGCCTCGCTGGCACCATCGATACGAGCTGATTCGAGGATTGCTTCTGGGATAGTCTTCTTGAAGAAGGAACGCATCAACATGATGTTGAATGGTGATAGAAGCATGGGAACAATCAAGGCCCAAATGGTATCACCAAGGTGAAGCAACTGAGTTACCACGATGTAACCTGGTACCAAACCAGCATTGAATAACATACTAAGCAGTGCGAAGATTGTAAAGAATTTACGATACTTAAATGTTGAACGTGAGATGGCATAGGCGTAAGTTGTAGTAATAAAGACGTTTGTCAATGTACCGACAACTGTCACAAATACTGAGATAAAGAGCGCTTGTAAAATTTTATCTTTGAATTGAGCCAAAAACTCAAAACCATCTAATCCAAACTGTGATGGGAAGAAGCTATATCCATATTGAATAATACTCTTCTCATCTGTAATTGAGATAATGATGACAAAGATGAAAGGCAAGATACAAGAGAAGGCCAGCAAACCAGATATAAGACTAAAGAAAATATCTGCTTTTTTGCTGAAGGAGTGTATGCCAACATTATCAATTTTTTCTTTTTGAATTTTTTTTGCCATATGCTCCTCCTTTCTAGAATAGTGCTGAGTTAGGATCAACACGTCTTGCAAGTAAGTTTGATAGGATAACTAGAATCAAACCGACAACTGACTGATAGAGACCGGCTGCTGAAGCCATACCAATATCTGCTGTCTGAGTCAAACCATTAAAGACATAGACGTCCAATACGTTTGTTACACTATAGAGCTGACCAGCGTTGTGAGGGATTTGATAGAAGAGACCGAAGTCTGCACGGAAGATATTCCCGACTGCAAGGATGGTCAATACTGTCACAAGTGGTGTCAACTGAGGAATCGTTACGTTGCGGATACGTTGCCATTTGCTAGCACCGTCCACTGTCGCTGCTTCGTAGTAAGTTGGGTCAATACCCATGATGGTTGCGTAGTACATAACACTACTATAACCAAAGCCTTTCCAAATACCTAGGAAGAGGAGAAGATAAGGCCAGATACTGACGTCAGCGTAGAAGTTAATCCCCTTCATGCCAAGAGCTTCCAAGGTGTGGTTAATAAGCCCTTTATCAATATTTAGGAAAGCATCTGTAAAGAAACTGATGATAACCCAAGATAGGAAGTAAGGGAACAGCATAGACGTTTGGAAGATCTTAACCATTCTCTTAGAGCGAAGTTCACTAAGGATAATGGCGATACCAACTGACACAATCAAACCGATAAAGATAAATCCAAGGTTGTAAAGGACAGTATTTCGAGTGATGACAAAGGCGTCTTTCGAACTAAACAAGAATTTAAAGTTATCTAGTCCGACCCATTTACTATTTATAATACTGTGGACGAATCCTTCACCAGTCATATGGTAGTCTTTGAAGGCAACCACATTCCCAAAAACTGGAATGTAGAAGAATAGAATCAACCAAAGTGCCCCTGGTAAAACCATCAAGAGAAAAATCCAGTTATCTCTCAAGGTCTTTGAAAACTTTTTCATAATTTCCTCCCATTTTATTCCTAAAAACTGATTTCATCGAATTTTTAGGTTTGATAACGATTACATTATTAGTATACTCCTATTTGAAGGTTAGGTTAAACTACTAATTATAGAAAAAACTCCACAAATTATTTTATGTGGAGAAGTTTTTTATATAAGAAGTGTGTTTCACGAGAAACATTCTGACTCGGAAAAGATGCCTTTAGGTCGTATAAATCGTCGAAGCTGTCGCAATGGTGTGCCACTGGTTGGCTGTTGTGGCTGCAAAATCCTTATCTCCATAGAAATCATTAAATGGAAGGATTTCAACTTCTAGTTCGTCGATGCGGTCAATCTGGCCTGCCAGATAAGCCTCGATGCGACTCTCTGCTCGCTTGATCCTTTGCAAGAGTCCACCCATACGGATATCGACTGTATCCAAACCAAAGACCCTGTTTTCTTTCAACCATTGGTGGCTAAAGAGTTTGTGGAAGGTTTCTATCTCACTTCTGAGTTTTGGTAATTCTTCTCTAGCGATTTGCTGCAAGCGGACTTTGTCACCGGCTTTGTAAGCTTCTCGGATGCGTCGTCCCACATCCACTTTACTGCTTAAAATCTGGTTCAACTGAGCCTGAGTTTCAAAGAGATAGGCATAGTTCCCAGCTTTTTCTTTAATGTCAGAGAGAATCTCAGCTGCCTGAGCGAAGTGAGGTTTGTCCTGTTCAGGTGTCATGTGCTGGTCAAGGATTGGGCAAAGAACATCCTGATAAAAGACATAGCGGTTGGGATTGATGCCACTGAGATTGTCTGGTAGATCTGGCAAGAGATTGGCTAGGTCAATCTGCATAAAATCCTCAACCGAAAGACCTGTATTAGTCTTAAAGTGAGCAGACAGACAGTCTAGGTCATTGCGATAGCTGAGTTCTGCCCAAATTTGCAAGCTTGGTAGGATAGAGAACTGGGCTGTTTCCCCACCATTATCCCCCCAACCCGTCACGATGACTTCTTTGATGTCATTGGCACGACAGGCTTTATTGGCCTCTATAGCAATAAGACGGCTGAAATGGTTGTTGGGTGTGAAACCAATCCACTTCCAAGCTCCCCCTGCAAAGGCAATATCTTGGCTAATCTTGTGATGGTTGTGGAAGTTACGGTTGTACTTTTCTTCGCTGTCTTGATAATAATCCCAGTAAACCAAGGTTACACGGTCTTTGAGACGGTCTAGGTAGACACGGGTTTCCTCAGGAATTTCCACATCACGGTCGTACTGCCCATCTGCTGACATGAGTTTGAAGAACATATCGCTCCACATCTGGCAGTGGAAACCATACTTATCAGCGATATCCAGCACACGCTCCAAGTGTTGGCACATGAGGAGACTACGGTCCACAACACCGTTCAGAATTAAGTAACGACCTAAACCAACCAAGTGGGCCTCGTCCATCCCGATATTGACCTTGCGTGTCTGCAGTTTAGACAGAGTGGCAAACATGCCATCAATCAGGTTATAAACCTTTTCTTCGCCGATAAGGAGGATATCCTCAACATCACGGAGTTCCTGCACTTCCTTGACACCCCATTTAACGAAGGCTGACAAATGGGCCAGAGTCTGGATACATGGCACAAAGGTCATGTCAAACTGCTGGGCGTAGGCTTCGATTTCCTGCAATTCCTCAGCCGAATAAGCTCCACGGAAATAGCCAAAGTAAGGTTGCCCCTCAATCTGGTAGGTGTCTTCCATGTAAAGCTCAAAGGTTGAGTAGCCCATGAGAGCCAAGACCTCAATCATCTGTTTGGCAGAAGCGACATTTAGCACTGCATTTCGGGAACAGTCTGCCATGTAAGCCAAATCTTCATAAGCAGCTTGTTCTTCAATCTCTACCTTATCACCTTCTACTAAAGCTGTTGCCAACAAGGACAAGGCGCGGTATAGTTGGTGCGGTTTGCCATAAGTTAGTTGATAGTAGCCACCCTCACCCTTGATAGAGATAGAGGCTTGGTCAGACTGAGCGACTGCTACCTCTACATCTGGTAGCGAAATATGCTTTTTAAGCAAGTCTAATGCTTGCGCTTGTTTGGGACTAAGCCCTGTAAAAATTACCATTGGTTTTCCTCCTGTAACCAGTTGACAAGGGCACCGTAGAGATTGGCATCTGCGTGATAAGTGCAGGCCTGGATCACAGGTGCAACCGTGTATTCTTCGTAGTTTTCGACAAAGTTATCAACAGCCTTCTTGACGCCTTGGATAAAGTCGGGATTTTGGCTGATAGAGCCACCCAGACTAATGACATCTGGATCGATGAGATACTGGATATTGAGCAAGCCTTGAGCCAGATTACGGTTCATGCGCAAAATAGCTTCTTGACAAAGAGCATTACCAGCTGCGGCCTCTTGGTAAACCTTGCGTCCGTCCCAGTCAGTTTGACCAGATTTTTCAATCAC
>NZ_KQ970182.1:93132-94141 GCF_001579015.1 Streptococcus oralis | reverse complement strand
CCAGATGGACAGGTAGCTGGTGATGAGCAAGAGCCTCATACCAAGAAAAGCCATGGATGTAAGGCACAGCACTGATTCCCTCAATGACACCTGTTTCTTGATTGACCGCGCCTGGAACACTCATAGCAATGCCGTTATAATCTTTCTCTGCCAAGCATTTGTCTAGCCAAGTCAGTAAATCCTCCAAGTTTTCTGGTGTCGGAGTACTTGTCTTATCTAGTATTTTTCCATCAGGAGTCAGACTGGCAAACTTAATCCCAGTCCCTCCAATATCAATGGTTGCAATGGTCATTGTTCTTTACCGTAAAAAGGGGCGAATCAGTAGTTAGTCCTTACTCTTTCGCCCCTCCTTTCTATCTCATAGTATTAGTTATCAAACACTTTAAAATTGTTAAATGTCTTCTTTTTTGATCAATTCTGTACGAATCTCTTGTGGTGCTAAGAGTCCTGAATGAACTGGATATGGTCGCTCAAGCAAGTCAAGAATGGTTTGTTGGTGTTCTGATATACGCACATTTTCTTGACTCATATTGTAGTAACGAAGTACATATCCTTCTTCATTTTCAGCAACTTTAAAGGCTGTTGGGCAGACTTGTGGCAAACTGAGCGCCGCATGGCTCAAGAGGCTACCAGTCGCTGCCACACTTCCTTCTTGTTTAGCAACCTGAAGACTAGTGAATGGTGTTTGGAAGGCTTTGGCACGACGGAAGGCTGAGAAGCGTTCTTGGGCTTGGTGGCATTCAAGCGCAAACTCGACTTCAAACTCACGCAAGCACTGAGCTTCTGGTGTTGGGAAGTAACCCCAGTCACCTAGCTCACCTGAGGCACGAAGAATGGTCATGGCAATGGTGTCGTCTCCAAGGATTTCATACTCGTGCAATCCTTTATTTGCCACCGTCACTCCTTTTTCATCATCATAAAGGCTGACAAAGGCTTGTTGGTGTTGTGGATTTTCAGGATTTTCCCAAGAAGCAGCTGGTTTGTTTGGTCTTGTCACCACCTCATAGAT
>NZ_KQ970182.1:92287-93112 GCF_001579015.1 Streptococcus oralis | reverse complement strand
GCTTTCAGAGTCATTGCTTGGACGAGTGTTATGAGTCTTGACCAAGAGACGGATACGGTGGTCCTTGGCTGTGTTAGTAAAGCGAGTCTTGAAGCGGATTTGTGGATTGTCAACAAAGACAGTCATCTCTGTTTCAAGAAGAATGCTTGTCAATTCATCTGAACGTCCAGCTTCACGCGTCATAAACTCGATGATGCCTCTTTGTTCCGCATCCAGTTTTTCGTCTGCACTTACTGGAATTGTCAATTCATGCTTGAGCAAGATCTTGGCAAAACGAGCTGTATTTTCCAAGACCTCATAGCCTTTCAGCTCGGCGTAGATAGGCTCTGTTCCTTTTGGTTGGAAATAGATGTACTCATTTCCGATGTCACCACGGTCTTCAAAGCGAACAACATCTTCATAAGCTTCATGAGTTGTCTTGTCGTAGACCGTGATGTCTTCATCCACACTGACCGTTACAAATGGCGTATCAATCACTCCATTTTGGTAAATACCGTCACGGTGTTCTTGTTCTCCTTCGAGCAATTGGAAGGTTGTCCAAGAAAGTGGTGCCAGATGAACAGGTACTGTCACGCGCACTTGACGAGCGATGCGAGCCTGACGGAACTTGTCTTTTGGCAAATCGTACTCAAAATTAGCTCCCAAATCTTCGATTTTCGCTTCTACAGCATGCCCTTCCAAGTCTTCGACACGGTAACTTGGCAAGGTCAAGGCTGCCATCTTCTTATAGCCTTCTGTTGGGTGCAATTCTTTGAAATCACAAGTCGCCACATCAATCACTGTGCTGACCGTATCAACCTTGTCATGTAAGCCTGTGTTAATGAC
>NZ_KQ970182.1:76038-91851 GCF_001579015.1 Streptococcus oralis | reverse complement strand
GGGTTGCGATTTTACCCTTCCACTCGTTGAGAAGATTGGTCTTAACGAAATTTCCAACTTGGTTAACCTTGGCAAAACGTGTCTCCATCTCACGGTGAACCTCGTCCACGCTACAGCCACAGATACTGTCATGGGGCGCATTTTGTAGAAGGACTTTCCAAGCATAGGTCAACTGGTCCTTATGGTTGTGCCCACCAGTAATGACAGTCAATGGCTCCACCACTTGTTCTAGGAGGTTGCTATTTTCTTGGAAGGCTTGTTTGAGGTAAATCCGTGATGAAGAAGTGTTGGCAAGTGTGTACCAACCATCTGTTTCCTGACTTGTCAACTCACCTGTAACCGTTGATAACTGCTCTGGTAGAGCACTTTCTACTGCATGGACATAGTCATCAAAGGAACTATGCACAAAGGTCACATCTGGGAAAAGTTCATTTGCCACACGAATGGCTTCACTCAGATTTCGCTGTACAGGCTGGTGGTCACATCCGTTCATCATCAACCATTGGTTGGTCGAAGCGTAGTCACGCACATCTGACAGTTTTTGTTTCCAGAAGGTTAGGGCCTCATCCTTATCAACTGGGATTTCATTCCCATTACTATACCAGTTAGCAAAGAGAATACCGAGGACGCGGCTTCCATCAGCGCCTTGCCAGTACATTTCTGAAAACTGGGAAGTAAACTGCTCATCTTCGAGAACTTGGTTGTCAAATCCAATCGGCTTCACACCACGCCCAAAGGCCGCCACGTGAATGCCTGATTTTTGAAGGATTTGGGGAGCTTGTCCCATATTTCCAAAGGTATCTGGGAAGTAACCAACCTGAGTTGATTTGCCCCATTTTGCAGCCTCTTGCTGACCGATAAGGGTATTGCGGACATTGGCTTCACTTGAAATCAAGTAATCATCCTGCAAGATGTAAAAGGGACCAATTTTAAGTTTGCCCTCGTCAATGTAGCGTTGGACTTTGTCGCGATTTTCAGGGCGAATTTCCAAGTAGTCATCAAGGACAATGGTTTGGCCGTCCAAGTGGAAACTCTTGAACTCAGGGTCATTTTCAAAGAGATCGAAGAGATTGTCAAACAATTCCACCAACTGCATACGGTGGCTTTCAAAAGGCAAGTACCACTCACGGTCCCAGTGACTATGTGAGATAATATGTACAACAACATTTTCCATGAAGTAAAACCTCATTCTAACTTAAATTTTTATTTTTAACGTTTTAAATGTGAATTTGTGATTCTGACACGAATCGGTTGAGCAAAAACGTGCTCCTTAACGGATATCCAAGTAATCCAAGACCAATTCACAGAACATCATGTTGGCCCAGGAGAACCATTCACGAGAGTAAAGCGTTGGGTCATCCACGTGGAAGCTTTCATGCATAACACCTGTCCCCCCATCGCAGGCAACCAGCTGATCGAGCAAGAATTTCTTCTCTGCCTTATCACTTGTTGTCAAGCCTTGGATAGAAAGGGCGATTGGCCAGATATAGCGATAAAAGGTATGAGAACTTCCGAGACCGCTAGCGTATGCTCCTTGGTAGAAGTATGGATTTTCAGGGCTCAGAATGGTCCGACGAGTTGCTTGATAAACTTCGTCATTAACATCGCAGTAACCAAGATAGGGAGCAGCCAGTAGACTTGGTACGTTTGGATCATCCATGATGCTAGCATTGCCTAAGCCATCCACTTCAAAGGCGTAAATCTTTTCGCCCTTACTGTTGGTGGTGTAGGCGTAGTTTTCGATACCCTCTTGGATCTCTGCTTGCAGGCGTTTAGCGTCTGCGATGATGTTTGGGCTATCTGTTAGGTCTAGTTCTGCAAAGATTTCTTGGACATAACCCAAGACCACGACCGCAAACATATTGGACGGAATCAAGTAGCTATACTGACAGCAATCATCACTTGGACGAAAGGCTGACCAGGTCATCCCTGTCACTGCAAAGTCAGGTCCAAAGCCATCATTTACCAGTGTGTCTTCCTTACGGTCGGTATCGCGAACAAAACGATAAGGGGAGTTGTTGTGGTCTTGTTCCACTGTCCACAGATGAAGGATTTCCTTGGTCGCAGCGACAAAAGTGTCATCAAACTGACTGGTCTCGCCAGTCTCTTTCCAGAGGAGATAAGCCAACTGCAAAGGATAGCACAGCGAATCCACCTCATACTTGCGCTCCCAAATCCAGCCGTTAAGGTCTGTGTGGTCTGTCTCATGGTGACCCTTCCAGTTTTCCTCAATATTAAAAGAGTTAGCATAAGGATCCTTGAGCACTAAGGTCATCTGACGCTTGACCAAACCTGCAATGGTCTGGCGCAAAAGAGCATCTCTTTTAGCCACATGAAGATATGGTCTGAGTTGGGCAGTCGAGTCACGAAGCCACATGGCAGGAATATCCCCTGTGAGTACAAAGGTTGAACCATCTTCTAGGATCTCGACCGTATTGTCCAAGGTGTCGGTGTAGCAACGCTCAAAGACATCCACCCACTCCGGATGGTCCTTGGCACACTCTGCTACTTCATCCAGCCATTCTCTGACAATCTCTTTCGAATAAACCATAATCGATTTACCTCTTTCAAACAAGTTTCATGTTCAGTATAAAAAAAAACGCCTCCAAAAGATATACACAAACTAAAGGCGTTTTGAAACAAACTTATGAAAAAATTATGTAGAGATTTCCGTTGGAATCGTTTCGTCTATTCTAAAAATCGTAGTCATCATCTAGCATTGCTTCTGCATTTCCCATTAGATATCCCGCACCCACTTGAGAAAAGAAATCATGATTGGCCGTTTCAATCGAAATGCCATTCATGACAATCGGATTCACATCAGACGCTGTAATATCCGAAAAGTAACTTTGAAAGCCCATATTTTGTAGCGCTTTATTGGCATTGTATTTAACAAATACCTTTATTTCTTCCGCCAGACCAATAGGTGCATAGACTTCATCCGTATATGCAAACTCATTTTCTAAAAGATCATCTAAAAAACGATACATCCAAGTTATGAACTCATGTTGTTCTGCTTCTGAGAGCTCATCAAAGGTTAAGCGAAACTTATATCCCAGATAAGTCCCATGTACAGATTCGTCCCTAATTACTAATTTGATTAACTCTGCTAGATTAGCTAGTTTATTTTGTCCACGATACCAAAGCGGTATGAAAAAGTTACTATAGTATAGGATCCCTTCTAAAAACACACTCGCAACCATCACCTGTAGAGGGGTTCCATGCTGATACATCTCATTTATCTTTTGGGCTTTATACTGCATTTTAGGATCCTGATTCATCCAATCATATATTTTCTCAATTTCCTTAAAAGTATTTAACGAAATCAATATGGTACCGTATGTCTTAGCATGGATAGATTCCATAAATGTAAAATCACTCAGAACCGCTCTCTCCTTGCGAGTTCGAACGTGTTGTTTAATAGAATACAAGCCCTCTTCGGATTGAAGCGTATCAAGCAAAGCCAAGCCTCCAACCGCTTTCTTGACAATCTCTTTTTCCGGGTCTGATAGTTGCTTCCAATCAAGCAAGTCATTTGATACTGGAACACGAGTATCAATCCAAAATTGTGCCGTAGCTTTATCCCAAACATAGTCGTCTAACTCATCCTCGACTTCTTTCCAATTCAATGTCCGATGTAACATATAAATCCTCCTCAAAAATCATAGTCATCATCACGTGATTCTTCTATCCTATGAATAGACATCTGCCCGAGAAGCTCGTGCTTTCTCAGCCTATTCAATACTCCATCAAGCGCAGAGAGAATCTCCCTATCAACCGGGTACCTCTCTTTGACCCCGATACTCTCTAACAAATGATTGGCTTCTCTTTGTACAAGGTTCTGAGTCAATTTTTGAATGTCAGCATCTACATAAAGTTCACGAATGATTTTCCCCTCTGTTTTTAAGATTCTGTCAATCATTTCAACAGCCCAGGTTTGAAATGAGATTTGGTCAGCTCTATCCATTCTTGCCAAAAGAAGATTGACTTTATGTATCAGATAGTCACAATGCAATGACTCATTCAAGAGAATCATTTTCACCATTTCGCCAAGATTAGTAAAGCCCTTTTGAATCCACAATTTCATCAAAAAGGCAAGTTGACTATAAGTCATGATTCCTTCAACACAAGTAGCCATAAAGCGCTTCTGAATCGCATTTTTACTATGATATACCGTGTCGACTCTTTCTAGTCGCTCTACTACCAATTTATGTTGATCTACCCACTCAAATAAGGATGCCACCTCCTGTTCGTCCTCATTAAAGGAGTATAAAATAGTATTATAAGCCTTGGTATTTACCATTTCAGTGAACTGTAGATTGTTTACAATAGCAACCTCCTGTTGTGAGCGTTCACTATGCCGTATAAACTCCTCCGCCTCTAGCGACTGGTAAGTTGATAAATTCGCAAGAAAGATCAGCGAGCGATTTAATTCTTGCTTCTCCTCTACCGACAAACGGTTAAAAGCAGGTTTATCATTTTCAATTGGAATTCGATTGTCTAACCAAAATAACGATGTCGCTCTCTCCCACGTAGCGTTATCCAATTCATCCTCAATCTCATTCCAGTTGATTGCTTTGTAGTATAGAATTTTTTTTGACATCTTCTCTCCTTAAATCATACAAGATTCACAGCTATTTACACTACTAAATTCGTCATCCTCTGTATAGGTTCTAACATAATAAAGTGATTTTATCCCTTTTTGCCATGCGTAATTCCGAAGACGATTCAAGTCACGTGTCGTTAGCATTGTATTTTCCTTAGTTTTCCATTCATATAGTCCTTCAGGTAATTGAGAACGCATAAAGAGAGTCAGACTCATTCCCTGATCAATGTGTTTTTGTGCGACTGCATACACATCAATAATTTTACGCTGATCCATGTTATAAGCAGTCTCATAAAATGGTAAGGTATCATTGGACAGATACGGAGCGGGATAAAAGATCGATCCCACCTTCTTTTCCTGCCGATTCTCTACCAACTGAGTAATCGGGTGAAGAGAAGCACTCGTTTCGTTGATATAAGAAATAGAACCATTAGGCGCCACTGCTAAACGATTTCGATGGTAGAGGCCATCTTTCATGACCTTCTCCCTTAGTACCTTCCAATCTTCTTTCGTTGGAATAGGAATATCCTTAAAAATGGCTGCTATCTTAGGAAATCTAAATACAAAATCTTGCTCTACATATGGTGAAAAGTAACTTCCATCGGCATAACGTGAATCCGCAAATTCATAAAATGTCTCATGCCGCTCTCTTGCGATTCTATTGCTGGATACTAAAGAATAATAATTCAATGCCAAGAAGTAAGCTTCTGTAAATTCTAGAGATTCTTTTGAACCATACTTGATTTGGTGCAAAGCAAAAGCTGTGTGTAATCCCATCGCTCCGAGCCCTATCGTATGGTAGAGACGATTTCCCTTATTTACTGTAGGCACTTCTTCAATAGACTCTAGATCCGTAACAGTCGTTAAGGCACGGACCATTGTATCAACAGAGGCAGCAAAATCTTCAGATTTTAGTAAATTAACAATATTAGTTGATCCAAGGTTACAACTAATATCCGTTCCCATCTCATGATAGGACAAATCATCATTCAATACGGATGGAGTCTGTGGTTGCAAAATCTCTGAACAAAGATTACTCATAATGATTTTCCCTTTGACGGGATTCGCGCGATTAGCGACATCGATATTTAAAATATAAGGATAGCCAGACTCTTGTTGCAAACGGGAAATTTCCTGTTCCAATTCTCTCGCTTGAACAACCGTCTTTTCGATAGCTGGATTTACAACCAATCGGTCGTATTCAGCCGTGATATCTACATACGAAAAAGGTTTCCCATAGACTTTTTCAACATGATAAGGATTAAACAGATACATGGGTTGATTTGTTTTAATCAGCTCGTAATACTTATCCGGAACGACCAACCCCAGAGAGAGGGTTTTAACACGAATTTTTTCATCTGCATTCTCCTTCTTTGTCGATAAAAAGGCGAGAATATCCTGATGAAAAACATTCAAGTAAACGACCCCTGCCCCATTTCTCTGTCCTAGCTGATTGCTATAGCTGAAAGAGTCTTCTAGTAGTTTCATTACAGGGAGCACTCCCGAAGAAGCATGTTCAATTCCTTTTATAGGAGATCCACTCGCACGTAGGTTCGATAAATTCACTCCAACCCCACCACCAAGTCTAGAAAGTTGCAAAGCAGAGTTAATCCCACGTCCGATAGATAACATAGAGTCATCGAGATCTATCAGAAAACAAGAAACCATCTCACCACGCCGTTTTTTTCCTGCATTTAAGAATGTGGGGGTCGCAGGTTGGTACCGTTGGGTAATCATTTCCTCCGCAATTTTTGTCGCTAAGTTCTGATCACCATTTCCTAGATAGAGGGCATTAAGGAACACCCGGTCCTCAAACGATTCCAAATAGGTCTTTGAATCATCAGTCTTTAGTGCATATTGATTATAAAATTTATAAGCTCCCATAAAACTCTTAAAGGTAAAATCATGTTCTTTTATTTTTTGATATAAGCCCTCTAAAAAATCACTATCAATCTCACCAGACTCTCCACGGTACAAGCCCACAACCTCTTCATCCACATAATCCTCTTGAATTAAATACCGGAGACGTTCTTTCAGACTTGAAAAATGCATCGTATGAGGTTCAATTTCATTCTTTAAATAGTCTGTTAAGGCCTCTCTATCATGGTAAAGAGGAATTTCACCATCAATTGGAATGTTCACCATATTGTTCAAAACAAAATAATCCTTAGTAGCTGACATCTATTTTTTCCTCCGCTTTCTCAAAACTAGCTAAAATATGTTTGGAGATCCTCTCTACATCTTCATCTGTCCCGCGTAATTCAAAAACATCTATAACAGGAAAGCCAAACTGATCTGCATATTGAAAAGCCGTTAGACAGAATTGCTTATTGAAATTTCGATTACCACTCCCAATAATTCCTAGACAATAACGAAAATTTCCTTGATACTCTAAAAATTTTCGAAGATTTCCCGTCAGAATTTCTTGGAAACCAGTATCAATTCCATTTCCTCCCTCTAGATAAGTTGGTAAAAAACTGACAAAGGGACCATCTACTGTGATTGCCTCCCCTTTTAAATCTTTTACATTCAAAGACTCAACTTCTCTATGATACGTCGCTTTTATATATTGACTGACCCGCTGGACAAAGGAACTCGTATTCCCACTTAAACTAATATAATAAAATCTAATTCTTTGCATGGCTTCTCCTTTTTTGATACAATATATTGTGTTTTACAAAACAACAAACTCTATATATTGTGTTTTTTATTTTACTGTATCTAAATGATAAAAAAATTGATATTCGTCAAGTTTCTATAAATTTCTTCAAAATTAGGAGTTTCTATGTCCCAACCATGCTTTTATACCGTTCCCCTTTTTAGCTCCCTCTCCCGTGATGAACTTCAGGGTATCCAAAGTCTGTTTCACCATAAGAAATTTAAAAAGGGCGAGTTAATTTTCTCACCCTTTGATGAGGAAACCTTAATCATTGTTAATAGAGGACAATTTAAGGTCTATCGTCTGACTAATGATGGAACCGAGCAATGCATTCGTATCGTTGGCAAAGGAAATTACGAAGGAGAAAACTATCTCTTTGAAGAGAATAATCAAGATCTCTACGGAGAGGCCTTGGTCTCTACAGAAGTCTGTGTCATTTATAAAAAGGATTTTCAATACCTTCTCCAGAGCTTTCCACATTTTAGTTGGCAACTTCTACGCCTCAATGCCAGAAAAGCAATTCAGACGGAAGAACAAGTCACCTTATTAGCCTTTGAAAAAATAGAACAACGCCTTGCTTGCTATCTTATTCACCTTACCGGAAAAAGTAACAATCCTAAACTCACCTTCACTTTGCCAATTTCAGAAAAGGAACTTGCTAGTTACCTTGGAACGAGACCCGAAACTATTTCGCGAAAATTTAAGATTTTTGAAGAACATCACTATATTCGAAAAGTTCGTCGTACCATTCATATCATAGATGATCAAGCTTTAAGGAATTTATATTGATCTGAAGCTTTTTTGTTCATTTCATGTTATACTATATAAAATATAAAACGTTTACAAAGAGATAATCATGAAACCACTACTTGAGACCATCGATACCCGCTTTGGTACTGCTAGCAAGCATGCCTTCTCTCGGGGAAATACCCTGCCTTATACAGGCGTGCCTTTTGGGATGAATTACTTTGTGCCCCAGACCAGTGACCAGGAGGGAGCTTGGTTCTTCGATCCGCATCTACCCACCTTTCAGGGGATTCGCTTAACCCATCAGCCTAGTCCTTGGATTGGTGATTATTCTTGGTTGCTCTTAACACCCGTCACAGGCAAGCTTGGGGGAGACAGTCTCTTTCACCGCCAGTCTTCTTATGATATAGATAAAGCTTACTTCCAGCCTCACTATTTGAAACTCTTTTCTCTGCGCTATCAGATTGAAACACAGCTCACACCGACTTGCTATGGCGCTTCTATTCGCCTAGAACAAAAGCAAGGTAAGGCTCTCTCCCTCAATCTTCATACAGCAGATGAACTGACAGTCAAGCAGGTAGATAAGCGGACTCTGGCCCTAAGACAAGAAGGAAAAACAGAGACCAATAAAAATCCACTGATACTCTTCACTGCCCTACAAATGCATACGGATATTCTTGATGTCAGCCAAAAAAGCGGAGACTGGCGAATTGACTTAGCAAGTAGTCATGCTGAGATCCAATTAGCGACTTCTTTTATTTCTCCTTCTCAAGCGTTGCTTAATCTACCTCAAAAGGACTTTGATAGCTGTAAAGCAAATGCCCAAGCAGACTGGGAAGATCTCCTCCATCGTTTTGATGTACTTAAGACAGGAGAGGCTGACCGAACCTTCTTTGACCACTGCCTCTACAGACTCTTCCTCTTCCCACAGACATTTTATGAGGTGAACGAGTCAGGGCAGGCCATCCACATGGATTTGTCTACTGGTACTGTCAAGCCCGGTGTCCTCTTTAGCAACAATGGTTTCTGGGATACCTTCCGCACCACCTTCCCCCTCTTTGCCCTTATCATACCGGAACACTATCACCGCTTTCTAGAAGGTTTCCTCAATAGCTACCACGATACTGGATTTCTTCCAAAATGGCTAGCCCCAGATGAACGTGGCATGATGCCAGGGACTCTATTGGACGGTATTATCGCAGATAGTGCCTGCAAGGAAATGGCTCCCGACTTGGAAGAAGAACTCCTCCAAGCTATGCTTGAAACAGCCACCAAGTCTGATCCTCTCGGCATCAATGGTCGCCACGGTTTGGCACAATACCAAGAACTGGGCTATCTATCCACAGACAATCACGAAAGTGTCAGCCACACCCTAGACTATGCCTATAGTGACTTTTGTATCGCCAGCTGCGCCCAAAAGCTTGGGCAAACAGAGATTGCTGACACTTATAACACTTCTTCTCAAAATTTCCGTCATCTATTTGATGCTGAGACAGGCTATATGCGTGCGCGAGATCGTCAAGGCAACTTCCGGCCTGACTTCTCTCCTTATAGTTGGGGACGTGACTACGCCGAATGTTCTGCCATTCAAGCGACTTTAGGCGTTCTACACGACATCCCTGGCTTAATCCAACTTATGGGTGGAAAAGAAGCCTTTAGCCGCTACCTTTTGAAAACCTGTCAGGATGCTCCTCTCTTTGAGACAACTGGCTATGGTTACGAAATTCATGAAATGAGCGAGATGGCTACCGCTCCTTTTGGGCAAATCGCCATTTCCAACCAACCTAGTTTCCACATCCCTTATCTCTTCCGCTACAGTGACTACCCTGACTACACTGCTCTTCTCATTAAGACGATACGTCAGAAGGCCTTTCACCCAAGTTGGAAAGCCTATCCTGGCGATGAGGACAACGGTAGTCTCTCTGCTTGGTATATCTGGTCAGCTCTTGGATTCTACCCGACCTGTCCAGGCAAGCCAAGCTACGACCTCGGAATTCCCCTCTTTGACCATCTGCGTTTCTACCTAGCTAAGGAAAATAAATGGCTAGATATCCATGCTGAGCAAAACTACAGCCATTTTAACTTTGTCAAAGAGTGTCGCTTGGACAAGACCCCTGTATCTAGCATCCAACACCAAGACCTCTTGAAAACTGAGCAACTGACCTTCACCCTCAGTTGGCTACCAAATCACTTATAACCAAAAGAACCTTTGCATGGTGCAAAGGTTCTTCTTTTATGAAACTTGGACTTGAAGTTGATCCACAAGCTGACCACCCACCATTAGATTCAGATAGAAATCCAAGCTTTTATCTCCTGCGAAATACAAGGTTGGTAGCGTCAACCTTTTTTCAGTCTCGCCAGCTTGAAACGCAAGGACTTGAATCTCATCCTGATAAGCGACACCATGCACACCCGTCCCTGGTTGAATCGAAATCTTAGCTTCTAAAGGACCACTAGATTCTCCGCGCTTAACTGTAAAATGGGCATTTTCTCCCTTGGTCACAGCTAGACTTTTTTCTGAAAACTCTAGTTGCTGAACGACTTCTTTTTTTGAGAGTTTAGGAGTTTTATAGAGTGAAATTTTGGTTAGCAATGGCAAAGCCTGTGATTCTGTAATGACTACACGTATCTTCTGCGCCTCGACGACCGATCCTCGTAAGAGACGTTTGTAGCCAACAGTATAACCAGATCCAAACTCCTGCCAGACGCCATCCAACTCTACCTGAACACGGAAAGCAGCGATGCGTTGCCCCAGCTTCAAATCTTCTCTTAACTCAATCACATCAAAAGCTTTAGGAGCCCCTAAATCGAGCTCTAATTGGACTGGCAACTCTGCATCACTTGCCCAAGCACTGGTCTTCCGTCCATCTGTCAGATGATGGCAGGCAAATTCTGGGGATAGAGCTGGACCAGATACCTTGGCTCCCAAAGCCAAATCTTCTTTATAGAGCTCATCACGGTAGGCAGCAAATTCATAGAGACGCTGGATATCCTTTTCGTCAAAGAGACCACCTTGGTTCGGGGGGATATTAAGCAAGAGAGGGGTTCCCCGCCCTACCGAGTGAAAATAAATCTCGACCAACTCCTCAAGAGACTTAGAATCCTGATCCTCATGGTAAAACCAACCCGGCCGAAGGGAAACATCTGCCTCACCGATTGAAAACAGCGTACCTGAGGGATCTCCGTACTGTAGATAATCTAATTCCGCCTCTGTTCCTAACTGGTCTGGCTTGACTTTTTGCCACAAGGGATCCCCTGCATAGCCCCGTTCATTGCCAATCCAACGAATACTAGTTCCCTCAGTTGAGAAAATCAAACAATCCCCCTGCAAGTTACGAATGGTTTCAAACCAGGTCTCAAACTCATAGTTGACCTTCTGGGCCCCTTCTCCTCGAGCACCATCCATCCACACCTCAGAGAACTTCCCAGCATTCCCATAGGCAGGATTTGACAAGATTTCCTTCAACTGAGCCAAATAGTAGGCATTGTAGTCCGCTTCTCGGTCCACGTGATAGAGGGGACTGTGAGCATCCCAAGGAGACAAATACACTCCCAAATCCATGTCAAACTCAGTCGCAGCTTGGGAAACCTCAAGGAGCAAGTCCCCCTTTCCACCCCTCCAAGGGCTAGTCTTGACCGAATAGTCTGTATAAGCTGTTGGGTAGAGGACAAAGCCATCGTGGTGCTTGACCACCAAAATCAGTTTTTTAAAACCTGTTTCTTTGAGTACCCGAACCCATTCACGCGTATCTAACTTGGTCGGGTTAAAACGCATAGGATCCTCTTGCCCACTTCCCCATTCTTGGTCATAAAAGGTATTGGGGCCAAAATGGATAAAGGCTGCTAGCTCATCTCCCAGATAAGTTAGCTGGGCCTGACTTGGTAATGGTCCATGCGGTTTGATTTTCGTTATCATCTCATTTCTCTTTCTCTTGTTCACAAAGTTATCCACAACTTGTGGATAAAAAAGCATGCTACAAACTAGCTTTTCCAGAGTCCAGCTCTTTGACTTGGAAGCTTTCACCCTAGACATGCCTTTTTTAAATAGCTCTGCGCTAGGGTTTCTACTACTTTTCTAAAAAGTCACTAGTATAGGAGACTATTAGCAGGATACTTCAACACTCAGAGTTGTATATCATTCTTCCCTGGACTTATCCACAGACTGTGAATAAACTATTGTTCCAGACCGCTCTCTCCTTGACTATAACAAAAAGCGATAGCAGCGTCAATATGACTAAGATTTCTTCCTAAATCCCCTGAAAAGATTCTATAATTTGTACAATCGTAGCTTTTGCATTCGTCAGCTAGTTAGAATCAGCCAGTAGAAAATGACTTCTTTATCACATTCTGAACAGCTCAGCTGTAGTACTATTGCGCCCACAACCTACTCAGATAATCGTTTCTAGCAAAAAATCCCGCAGATTTGCGGGATTCTCTCTTGCATCAATGCGCCAACATTTCTTGGGCGATTTCTTGGCCAGATAGGTTATCTGGGTAGTAGGTTGGCCAGTTATCCATCTCTTCAAAGAGGGCTTCTTGGCTAGTACCTCCAAAAAAGATATGGAAATGTTCTGCCTTAACTGGAGCGATATTGTGGTCGCTAAACTGAACATACTTGAACTGTCCAGCATCCGCATCGGTCGCTTCAAAGAGAAAGCGCACGCCACGATTGCCTTTCTTATAAGTCAAGATTTTCTTGCCGACGTACTTGTAGGTGAATTTCTTGCTTTGGCCAGCTTGAACAAACTCCATGGTGTTATCCGTGATGTTTATCTTAGTCACATCTGTCTGATAACCTTTCCGATAGTAGGCCTTGTACTCATCTTTGGTCATCTTGCCAGTCAACTTAGCCTTGTAGTCAAAGACTTGATCAAAGGTCCCATTCTCAAGAAAAGGATAGACCGACTGCCAGCTACCAGCATAGTCACTCAAGGTGCGGTCTTTGACAGCTGCATCCTCAAAGTAACCGTTATGAACTGTCTTGGTGCTTTCTTCCTTCTCTGGCTCGATTTCTGGTCCTTCTTGGTCTGTTGTCTGCTTGAGAGCCTTGAGGTTTTTCTCCATCACAGAGATATAGTTATCACCAACCTTTGTCGCTTCCTCTGTCAGACTTTCTAGCGGATTGAGCACATCTAGTTTGACACCCGTTTCTTTTGAGAGTGTATTGGCAAGAGCTTGAGAGGCATTTTCTTCAAAGTAGATATAAGAAATCTTGTTTTTCTTGATATACTCCGTCAATTCTACCAAACGAGCAGCTGATGGTTCTGCATCTGGTGAGAGACCTGAGATCGATACTTGCTTGAGGCCGTAGTCCAAGGCAAGGTAGTTAAAGGCAGCATGCTGGGTCACAAAACTCTTTTGTTTAGCTTGAGACAAGCCATCTGTGTAGGCCTTGTCCAAGGCTTGCAATTTTTCTATATAGGCAGCAGCATTCTTTTCAAAAGTCTCTTTTTTGTCAGGATAATCTGCTGACAAGCTGTCACGGATATGCTCTACTAGTTTAATGGCGCGTGCTGGTGATAACCAAACATGGGGATCGTAGTCATGATGGTGACCTTCACCACCGTGATCATGGCCTTCCTCTTCTTCATCACTACCTGGCAAGAGCAACATATCGCCTGTCGCCTTGATGGTTTTCACTTTTTTCTTATCCAAGGATTCTAGCAATTTGGGAACCCAGGTCTCCATGTTTTCATTTTCATAAACGAAGGTATCTGCATCTTGGATTTTGGCAACTGCCTTGGCAGATGGCTCATAGTCGTGGGGTTCTGTCCCAGCGCCGATTAAGAGTTCTACATTAGCAGTATCTCCTGCTACTTGCTTGGTAAATTCGTAGACAGGGTAAAAGGTTGTCACGATATTTAGCTTCCCATCTGCCTGTTTTTGATTGGAACAAGCTACTAAAAACAAGGCACATAGACTGGCTAGTAGTAAGCTAATTTTTTCATTTCATTCTCCTATTTGATAAAACGTTTCAGTAGACTGACTAACAAAAAACAGCTACAAAGATAATGGTGATACTAGCGCTAGCCGGTGTTTCCGCATAGTAGGAAATATAAAGTCCTGCCACCATTCCCAAAAAGCCAATACCACTAGCTAGCAACATGACGGATTTGAAGTTTTTCCCCAGACGAAGGGCAATACTAGCTGGCAAGACCATAATGGTTGATACCAACAGAGCTCCTGCTGCTGGTATCATAAGGGCAATGGCCACCCCTGTCACCATGTTAAAGAGGATAGACATAGTGCGGACAGGTAAGCCATCTACAAAAGCCGTGTCCTCATCAAAAGTCAGGATATACATTGGTCGCAAAAATAAGAAAGTCAAGAGCAAAACGACTGCAGCAATGACAAAGAGGGCAATTACCTGCTCCTGGCTAATGGTCACAATCGAACCAAATAGGTATTGATCCAGACTCATAGAACTCGAACTTTTCCCCTTACTCATCACGATAAGGGAGACTGCAAGTCCTGTTGACATGAGGATGGCAGTCCCGATTTCCATAAAATTCTTGTAAACCGTACGGAGATACTCCAGAAAAATCGCTGCGATCAAGACAATGACAATGGTCGAAATAGTTGGAGAAATTCCCAAAACTAGACCAAAGGCTACACCAGATAGCGACACGTGGCTCAGTGTATCACTCATGAGACTCTGACGACGTAAGATAAGGAAGGTCCCAAGGACTGGCGAGAAAAGACTCATAGCAATGACAGCCAGAAAGGCCCGCTGCATGAAGTCATAAGATAGTAAACTAAGCATGGTCCACCTCCTGATCGCTCTCGTGAACGTTGAAACAACGCCACGGTGAGTCTTGGTTACGCACTAGGTGAATATTGCGGTCTGCGTAGGCCTTGACCTCCTCCGGATCATGCGTAATCATCAAAACGGCCTTGCCATGATGGTGAGCACTGTGGTGCATGAGTTCGTAAAATTCATTTTTGCTCCCTGCATCCATCCCTGTCGTCGGCTCATCCAAGACAAAGATATCTGGGTCAGAAGCAAACATCCGAGCAATCACTGCCCGTTGTTTTTGCCCACCAGAGAGGGAGCCAATTCGTTTGTCACGATGTTCCCACATACCAACTGAGTCTAAACTGGCCTTGATATGTTTCTCATCATGAGCATTCAAGCGACGGAACCAGCCCTTTCGCGGATAACGACCCGACTTGACAAATTCATAAACTGTGCTTGGAAATCCTGCATTAAAACTAGCAATTTGCTGCGGGAGATAAGCTATCCTAAGTTTTTTCCCATGAGTATTTGTCTTTGAGATGGTTACCTTGCCAAATCTTGGCTGCAAGATGCCTAGACTTGCCTTAATCAGCGTCGTCTTGGCAGCTCCATTTTCACCAGTCAGGGTGACAAACTCCCCACTATCAACACTGTAGTTGATGTGCTCGAGGACAGGTTCCTTGTCATAATAGAAAGACAAGTCCTCTACTGTAATATACCGCATTATTTGATTTCTCCTACTAAAGCAGTTAAAAACCGCTGGATGACTTCTTGTTCATTTGGAGTAAACTGACTTGCCACTTGTTCATAGGCTAAGAGCGTGTGCTCATGATGATGGTGGTGTTCCTCTGCCACCGGTCGAGCTAGCTCTGTCAGTTGATAAAAGATCACACGCGCATCCTTGGGATCTCTGGATGTCTCTAACATGCCCTCTTTGACTAAAGACTTGATAGCCTTGGTCACTGCCGCCTGACTGACATTGAGGCGACGGGCCAACTCCGAGTTAGTTAAGGATTCTTCTGACAAGAGCATGAGGATGTGTTCCTGAGTATTGGTCAAGGCTAC
>NZ_KQ970182.1:73788-76018 GCF_001579015.1 Streptococcus oralis | reverse complement strand
GATGTGTTCCTGAGTATTGGTCAAGGCTACGTCACTTGTGCAATGCCCAATCAGAATTTCATGCTGGTTCTCAGATCTCAAGATCACCTCGTTTAAAAAGTTGTCGATTTCCTGTGCAAGCTGTCTCATGTGTTACTCCTTCCCTAGCTATCTTTTTCGTAAAAAAACTTAGATAGCCACCGATTCTTTACTGGTTAATTATATCACAAACCAAAAAAGAGTCAAGGAAAAAAGGCGTAAAAACGTTTCCCTAGACTCTTCTAGATGTCAAATTTAACCTATTTTAGCTTTGGTTTTCGGCTTGATAAGATGCCTGCCAAACCAGCCACCATTCCCATCAAGAGCAAGAAGATAGACTGTTCACTTCCTGTATTTGGGAGAACTTTTTCTGAGACAACTGCCTTCTTGCTAAATTGACCTGCCACCTCATAAGTAAGTGGCACATTCGTAGTCGCATCGCTAGCAGCTGCATTCGTTTGAGGTGTTTCTACTGGTAGACTAAAGTTTTTAGAATCCACAGAAATTGTCCGTGAGTTCGGATTGATCTTTTCATACTGGGTCAAATCAGCTGTTTTCAGATACTCTTCAAAGGCTGCATCCATAGAAGGTCCTTCTTCACGCGCGCCACCTAACATCGTGTAGCCATCACCACCCGCAGCTAGGAAATCATTGGTTGCAAGATAGTAGGTTTTTGCGAGGTCTAGAAGATCATAACGACCAGTTGTGCGGTTTTTGACCTGGATAGCCAAGACACGTTTTCCTGATGGTAGGTTGGTATCATAGTAAACCTTCACACCTGAAACTTGCAAGAAACCACCACTTGGCTCTAACAATGGTTGTCCGTTCTCATCCAAGACCTTCTTGCCATCCTTATCGACCTGCAAGATAGATCCGAGTGACTTTTCAAACATATCCAATACTTGTTGCCCAGTCACTTGAATTTGTGAGATGGTATTTCCAAATGGAAGAACCGCAATGACATTTCCTTTCGTAATCGGTTTGCCTTTTGCAATGGTTTCACGCAAGCCACCACCATTTGTCACAGCAATGTCTGTCGGATGGCTAAATCCTGTCTGACCGTACTGATAGAGGGAGTCTGCTACGACGTTTCCGAGGTTGGTTTCACGAACCCGAACATTTTCACGATCTCCGTTGAGTTCTACAGGGCTGTTTGAAACGACTTCAACAGCATTTTCAGCATCGTATTTTTGTTTAATGTCTTTGACTAGTTTTTCAACTGTTGGATTGGCTGGTAACTTTTTAGCATCAGCAGCCGGAATCTGAGTTGGATTGCCCAAAAGCTGACGTGATTTGTAGGTGATTTTTCCTACATTATGAAGGTAGCTTCCTGTCTGGTTGTAGGTAACATTGTCTCCATAGGTTGTTGATTCTACTGTATGAGAGTGACCGTCTATTACTGTTACGCGTTTCCCTTTCAAACGAGGATTTTTAGACAAGGCTTCTGCCAAAGTTGAACCACGCCATTCGACTGGAGTTGTAGTATCTACACCTAGGTGAGCAAGCACCACATAGTGTTTGTAGTCCTTACCTTCTGCACGCGCCTTGGCTTGAACTTCTTCAATAACCTTATTGACTTCTGAGATTGGATCTGTAAAAGTTACTCCTTTGACATTTTTAGGGTGAGTTTTGGTAGCTGTTTCAGGTGTTGTCACACCGATCACAACAAACTCATCACCATCCACAGTCTTATCTTTATCAACGATTGTAGATGCTTCAAACAGACGAGCTCCGTTGACATAAGTATTTGAACTGAGTAATGGGAATTTCAAGATTTCCTTGTATTTTTTAACTTCATCAAGGCCAAAGTCAAACTCATGGTTTCCTACTGCCATGGCATCATACTGCATCTGATTGAGAATTTCAGCGCGTGCTTCACCCTTAGTAGAGTTGGAAATCGGTAAACCTTGGAAGGCGTCTCCAGCATCTACGACGAGAGTCGTTTGATTTGATTTCGCACGTTCCTGCTCGATGACAGTCGCTAGCTTAGCATCTCCAATTACTCCCTTTTCCTCTACGATACGACCGTGGACATCATTGGTGTGTAAGATAACGGTGTCCTTTTCTTCGTTTTTAGTAGATTCAACAGGAGTTTCCTTTGCTTCCGCCGATTCAGCACTTGTGGGAGTTGCCGCCTCTGTTGTTGGAGCTGCAGGAGTTTCTAAAGTTGCAGGATTTGCTACAACTGCTGGACTTTCTGCAGGGGCAGCTG
>NZ_KQ970182.1:44954-73768 GCF_001579015.1 Streptococcus oralis | reverse complement strand
GCAGCTGCTTCTTCAGCATAGACCTGTCCAGCCAAAAAAGCTGGGGCCAGTAGGGCTGTCGATAAGACGGGTAATAAGAAACGTTTATTCATTTTGAAATCCTTTTCTTTTCTTTTTCCTTTATATTATACGATATTTCTAGAAAATTTGAAACCTTTGACTTATTTTCATCTAAAACATTCGCTATTTAAACAAAAAAGCTTGGGTTCAAATCCCAAACTTTCATCTTGGTTTATTGGAAATCTTTGATGTTCCCATCATAAGTCGCCCAGTCCTTGCTAAAGAAGCGGTCATTCATCTTGTAGTCTGGAGCTGGTTTTGGATCCGTCAAGAAGGGATTGACAACCTTATCAAAAGCCAACCAACCCAACCAACCCAAGTGAATGGTGTCCTTGATAAAGTAAGGTTCTCCTCCTTTTGTAGAAAAGTCAGCAATATTGGTAAAGCCTTGACTTTCTAACTGATAACGAATTTTCTCCACTGCATGCTGATACATTTCTTCACTGAGTTCTGTGTATTCCATCCATTTCTTGTTGACGGGCTGGATAACAAAGAGGACATTAACCTTTGATTTGGCAAATTGATTGAGAACCAGCTGCAAATCATTGTATTCAGACGACTTTAGGAAGTTATAATTTTTTTGATACCCTTCCCATTTTTTTAAGTCTTTTTTGACCTCATACGTGTAGAAATGATTCTCCATCCCCATATCGTTATTGGTCGTATTTGCCTCTGCATCCTTACGGGCAATTTCTTCTAAAGTGTCATAGGAAAACTGATCAGGAAGATCTTTTAAATAGTTTTCTACATGTTCCTTGTACTTGAGTTTCCCCTGAATGGAAAATTGACCAAAAAGAGAGGACTGCTTTTCATTGAATCGTGCAAAGAGGTTGATGATAAGTCGATCAGCATCTGACAAATCCTCTCCTTTTGAAAGCTTTTGAAGGATGCCTTTCAATGCCACACTCGGATTCTGCTTCAACAAACGCGTCGCAGCATGCTTAGCCGAAATGTCCCCAGATTGATTTTCCAAAAAAGCTGTCAACTGATCGCTATTAAAGAATCTCTGAAACGCTGCGGGCTCGTAATCTGTCTCTGTAAACCACTGAGGAGAGATGACAAACACCGCCTGCTTTTCCTCAATCTCTGGCAGAATCTGTTGCAAACCGAAATATTGGTTAAGCGAGGCCGCTCCTGCCTGACCTAGAAAATAAGGGCGGTAGGGACGATTGTATTTTTCTGCTAAAACAGCTGGATGGACACTATCAAATCGAATCCATTCACTTGACCCTAAAAAAGGGACAAAACGCATATTGGGATCCGTAAGGGCCCTCACTTTTTGGCTTCTCTCTTTAAAACTTTCCCTACTGATGGAAGCAGCAGAGTACTTCTCCTCCGTCAGATTATGGCTTGTTGTACTTGGATAAAAAAAGATAAGTAGAAGAACCAAAAATCCAGCAATGAAGATGGGCCCGAAGATCAGCCACAAGCGTTTAAGCATTCTTTAACTCCGTAATACCTTCTACGATTTTATTAGCTGTATTCCAGTCATCACGACCGAACTCCGTTACTGGAACACGAATGTCAAAACGGTTTTCAATCTCAACAATCAATTCAACCGTTCCCATGCTATCCAAGACACCGGCATCAAAAAGATCTTCATCCATCATGTCAGAAACATCTTCCATAAACAACTCATCAATAATTTCAATAACTTCTGATTTGATATCCATTTTTTATATCCTTCTATTTTTTAAACCATAAATCATTCAAAAATCCAGAAAAGATTAAGAATGAAACCATCACGACATGGAAAGTAACAACCATGCCAAGCAACTGAATCCAGCGATTCTCAGGTAAGGAAGCCTTCCCAGCTTTTTTCCGTTCTTTATTGAGCGCTTTTTTCTTACGAAGCCAAGCGTCATTGATGACCAGCCCAAGCCCATGAAAAAGTCCATAGGCGATATAGTACCATGTCACACCATGCCAAAAGCCCATAATCAGCATATTGAGGATATAGGCCACACTTGAGGTCACATTTCGATTTTTAAAGACCTTCTTTCTGGTCAACACCATCACCATCCGCATAAAGACAAAGTCACGGAACCAGAAAGACAGGCTCATATGCCAACGATTCCAAAATTCCTTTAAATCCCTTGATAAAAAGGGCTTATTAAAGTTGATAGGACTATGAATCCCCATCAAATTGGAGATGGCTAAAGCAAACATAGAGTAGCCCGCAAAGTCAAAGAACAACTCTAAACCAAAGGTATACATCACCGCCAAAGCATAATGATTAAAGAAACCACCTGTCTGCAAGGCTAAATTTTTCAACGGAGGCAATAATGTCTCTCCTAGAATATGGGCCAAGATAAACTTGTAGAGAAAACCTAGCATGATATACTTGACAGCATCTTCTAGCATATCCATCAACTCTTCTCGCTCAGGAATGGTCTCATAATTTTCATTGAAACGTTTAAAACGATCAATGGGACCACTTGAGAAGGTCGGCATAAAGAGAAGAAAACGTAAGAATTGCCAAATCGTTAAATCCTTGATGACACCGTCTCTCAACTCAACGATAACCCCAACTGCACGAAAGGTTAAGTAAGAAATCCCTAAAAAGCCAAACAAAGATTGAGGTCCATGAATAGCAGGAGATATTTTCACAAAGACGATTGGCAATAGAGATAAAAAGCTAACCAGGTAAAATATCCATTTACTATCCCGTCGTTTCCTGTACCTTTTGTAGAAAAATACAAGCAGTACTTGCCAGATAACATAAAGGATAAGAGCGCTTATTTGATTCGTCTTTCCACCGACCAACATGGTGACGATAAAGAAGAGACTAACGAGCACCTCATACCAGGCAAAGCGTTTCTTGAAAAAGAGCCCGATAAATATCGGTAAGGTCGCAGCAATCACGTACAAAAAATAATAAAGATTGCCATAAGGTTCCAAATGAGGTAGCTGTTTATAAAGCTCCATCATCTATTGTTTACCTCATTGATCAAGCCCTTGATGTCAATCTTACCATTAGGCGTTAGTGGCAAACTGTCTCGATAGAGAAACTTAGACGGCATCATATAGGACATCATGATATCTGCCAGATCTTCCTTAATGGCCTTGGTAATATCGATATCACGTTCAAACTGCTCACGCACACCGTCCTTTAGGATGACATAGGCCAGCAGATTTTGTACCTTGTGGTCCTTGTTATAACGTGGGACAGCGACAGCCGACTCGATATAGCGAGATTTATTGAGATTTTGAGAGACATCTTCAAGCTCAATACGATAACCATTAAACTTAATCTGGAAATCCATGCGTCCACCGTAGAGAAGCAAGCCCTCATCTGTCATAGTTCCTACATCCCCTGTGTGGTAGGCTGGAAGACCTTCGAACTCAAAGAAGGCCTCTGCCGTTTTTTCAGGATTATTCATATAGCCTTTTGAAACAGCTGGACCAGATACGATGATTTCTCCTTGTTCACCATTTGGCAGTTTCTTACCTTCCTCATCAATGATAAAGGTTGGAGAATCCGCCTTGGTATAGCCGATTGGTAGGCGTTTGAGAGTCGACAACATCTCGTCCGTCACGGCAACAGCTGACAGGGCTACTGTCGCTTCTGTTGGGCCGTAAGCATTTATGATACGGGCATTTGGGAAACGTTCGCGCAGTTTTTGAGCTGTTTTGACAGTTAATTCTTCACCATCAAAGTAGAAATGCGTGATACCAGGCATTTTCTCGCTATTAAAGTCTTCTGACAACATAGCCATATCTGCAAAGGAAGGCGTTGAAGTCCAGATAGCGATTGGCAATGAAAAGATCGTCGCAAAGAGCTTTTTGAAATCCTGAGTAAGGGCTGAAGGAAGAGCGAAAAGCGTACCACCTAGTGCCAATGTTGGTGCCCAGTACATGACAGACAGGTCAAATGAATAAGGTGGCTGAGCCAGCATTTGTGGACGACTTGGCGTCGCAAATTCCTTGTCCGTAATCATCCAGTTAGTAAAACTGAGAAGATTATCATGGGAAATCTGCACTCCCTTTGGCTTACCAGTCGTACCAGAAGTAAAGATGATGTAGTAGTTATCATCGCCCTTGACTGGATGCGTGATCTCATAGCTAGTCCCTTGAGCAAAGGCTTCTTGAACCTGAGCTAGATTCAACATCGGTGTAGAAACCTGCTCCAACGGAAAGTCTGAAATGGCAATAATCAAGCTTGGCTCTGCTACTTCTACAATAGCAGAAACTCGTTCCAAGGCCGAATGACTATCAATAGGAATGTAGGCATGACCTGACTTAGTCAGTGCTACAAAAGTTGCCAACATTTCATACTCTTGCCCACCAAAAACGACGACTGGAGATTTCTCAGGTAAGCCAAGTCGATCAATAGCTGCAGCCAAATTATCCGAATCAACCTTCAGATCACCATAAGTATGCTCTTGCCCCAAAACATTGTAGACGGGATACGTTGGCTGTGTTTGAGCAAAGTGCTCAATCGTTTCAATCATATCTTTTATCGGTTTATTAGACACGGTTCATTTTCTCCTTCAAACTAGAACTCATTATAAATAAAGGTTCCTTGACTCTGACCAAGGTAACTAAAAAAATAAAGTAAACCAAGTAAGATTACAAAATATAGGACGGTCTGTCCCAAAAACATATACAATTTTCTGTGTTTTCCCATAGTTAGTGTGTTCAATTTTCTATGATTTTTCAAAAAAGCTATGCAACTATGCATTTACTATCTTATCTTCCTAACATTTTACCACTTTATCAACCTTTTTTTCAACTGTTTACCATAACTTAAAAGTTCGTTTTAGCTTATTTTAAGACAAGTTAAAATATTAATAAAAATTGTTTTCAAAAATCTCTTTTCCTCGAAATCCTGACACCCATTATCATACATTAAACAATTAAAGAGATGGCAGCAAACACACGGCTCCCCCTTTGGGCATTTTTATGCTAAAATAGTAGCTATGGATAAAATTATTAAAACAATATCAGAAAGCGGAGCCTTTCGTGCTTTTGTCCTTGATAGCACAGAAACCGTCCGCACTGCTCAAGAAAAACACCAAACCCAAGCTAGTTCAACTGTCGCACTTGGTCGTACCCTTATCGCTAGCCAAATTCTCGCAGCCAATGAAAAAGGAAATACCAAGCTAACGGTTAAAGTTCTTGGAACGAGCTCTCTCGGTGCCATCATCACGGTCGCAGATACCAAGGGCAACGTCAAAGGCTACGTTCAAAATCCAGGTGTTGACATCAAAAAGACTGCAACTGGTGAAGTCCTTGTCGGACCTTTTGTCGGCAATGGTCAATTTCTCGTTATCACAGACTACGGTACTGGAAATCCCTACAACTCCATGACTCCTCTCATCTCTGGGGAGATCGGTGAAGACTTGGCCTATTACCTGACAGAAAGCCAACAAACTCCTTCAGCAGTCGGCCTCAATGTCCTTTTAGACAAAGACGACAAGGTCGAAGTTGCCGGTGGTTTTCTTCTCCAAGTTTTGCCAGGAGCCAAGGAAGAGGAGATTGCTCGCTTTGAAAAACGCATCCAAGAAATGCCTGCCATTTCTACACTTCTGGAAAGCGACGACCATATCGAAGCTCTCCTCAAAGCTATTTATGGGGACGAATCCTACAAACGCCTATCTGAAGAAGAAATCCGTTTCCAATGTGACTGCAGCAAAGACCGCTTTTTAAACGCTCTTGCCAGCCTTCCAAATTCAGACCTAGAGGAAATGAAAGAGGAAGACCACGGGGCAGAAATCACTTGTCAATTCTGCCAAACTACTTACAACTTTGATGAAAACGACCTGGAGGAACTCATTCGTGACAAATCTTAATACACCTTTTATGATTGGCGATGTTGAGATTCCCAATCGTACCGTTTTAGCACCCATGGCTGGTGTAACTAACTCAGCCTTTCGTACCATCGCAAAAGAGCTTGGTGCAGGACTCGTTGTCATGGAAATGGTCTCTGACAAGGGAATCCAATACAACAACGAAAAAACCCTGCACATGCTTCATATCGATGAAGGAGAAAACCCGGTTTCTATCCAACTTTTTGGTAGTGATGAAGACAGCCTCGCACGCGCAGCAGAATTCATCCAAGAAAACACCAAGACTGATATCGTCGATATCAACATGGGCTGCCCAGTTAACAAAATCGTGAAGAACGAAGCTGGTGCTATGTGGCTCAAGGACCCAGACAAGATCTACTCTATTATCAACAAGGTCCAATCTGTCCTTGATATCCCCCTCACTGTCAAAATGCGCACTGGCTGGTCTGACCCATCCTTAGCCGTGGAGAATGCTCTCGCAGCTGAGGCTGCTGGTGTCTCTGCCCTCGCCATGCACGGCCGTACCCGCGAACAAATGTATACTGGCCACGCTGACCTTGAGACCTTGCACGACGTAGCCCAAGCCCTGACAAAGATTCCATTTATCGCCAACGGTGACATCCGTACGGTTCAAGAAGCCAAACAACGTATCGAAGAAGTCGGAGCTGACGCTGTTATGATTGGTCGCGCAGCCATGGGAAATCCCTACCTCTTCAACCAGATCAATCACTATTTTGAAACAGGAGAAATTCTCCCTGATTTGACCTTTGAAGACAAGATGAAAATTGCTTACGAACATTTGAAACGCTTGATTAACCTCAAAGGAGAAAACGTTGCCGTTCGTGAATTCCGTGGACTCGCTCCTCACTACCTTCGGGGAACATCTGGTGCAGCCAAACTTCGTGGAGCCATTTCCCAAGCAAGCACCCTGGCTGAGATTGAAGCTCTATTGCAATTAGATAAAGCTTAATACACAAAAAACCGTAACTCACTTGAAGTTTACGGTTTTTTTATCCTAGGAAATCCTAGATACTATTATTGAATCAAGGCAACACTCGAAACTTTACCATCCGCACCTGTTGTAATTTGGATGATTTTTCCTCCACCGATTTTGGCATTATACTTGCCATCATCAAGAGTGTAAGAGTAGCCTCTGATAGAATAGTTTTCTTTCTTTCCATCTGCAGTTTCTACTGTGAATTGCCCCCCTGATGAAACTGTAATGGTTTCGCCATTCGCTCCCTTCCAGTTTCCTGCTGCAGCTGAGAAGTCACCATCCACCATGGTTAAAACTCCCTTGTAGCGTTTGTTGTGTTCTGCTTGCTTGTCTTGAAGTTTGCGGTCAGTTGTTGGATCATAGCTTGACTGGTTAGACTGGGCTTGAGAACCTTGCTGGGTTGACGGAGCCTGAGAAGGGGCTGGTTGACTAGGAGTTGCTTGTTCTTGTCTTGATTCAGGGGCTGGTTTCGCTTGTGATTGATCTGCTGTTGTAGAAGATTGGTCAGAAGATGCTTGAGCTTTTTCAGATGAAGCTGAATTTGAAGATTTTTGAGTCTTACTTTCTTTGCTAGAAGAAGCTGCCTTAGAACTTGATGATTGGCTTGTCTTGGCAGAGCTGCTGGTTTGAGTGGTTTCATTCTTATTTCCACAAGCTCCTAGTAACAAGGTAGAAGCCAATACAGTCGCTGCCATCAATTTGATATAGATTTTCTTTTTCATTTTTCTACTCCTTTGTAACATTTTTGAAATGTTAAGAAATCTTTTTGTAATACAATTGTAACATTGGGGTTTAAATATGTCAACAATTTATCTAAACTATTTTAAAAATCTCACATAATTTAAACACCTTTACTCCTCCCACTATTCTATTCGTAATAAAACAGAAAAACAGGAGATTTTTCTTTTAAAATTCGAATTTGTTTTTTATGTAATCGCTCGCATCTTTAAGTGCAAAGGAATATAATAACATTGAAATAGAATATAGGAGGTGCACTCTTATGCTAAATAAGTATTACAAGTATCTTCCTTGGTTGATTTTGGGAGCTATTGGCTCTTATCAATCAGCCGCTTACTATGCGCGAACTGCATTTGATGTCTTCTATCTGACTGCAATCTTTTTGATTGTTTATATCGCTTTGTTATTTTTACATGAGAACTATCTCAAGTATCGATACAAAGACTTCTTTACTCACATATTGAGTAATCCTAAGAAAGACAGCCACCACTAATACAGTCGCAACAAAAAGCCATCTCATGATGATACATAAAGAGATCGGGAACTTTGTCCCGACCTCTTTATTTCAATCGATAGGTTTTTCTTGGTTTCTTTTTGGGCACTCGTTTGAGTCCGACTTCTTCTACATATTCGCCGTATTTTACGAGAAAGTTATTGCTGACGATGGGCCGACCGGGGTTGATGAGATTGACCAGTTCAGTTCCTTCATAGACAGTGAACTCCTCCTCCAGCAGATAAAGGAAGGTCGGATTCCAGTCGAGACGGCCTTGGATTCGTTTGATGGATTCTTGGATAATGGCATAATGGTCAAAGGCGAAGGCTTGCTCGTCCAGCTCGACTCCCTCAAGATAACATTTGCCTGTCTGAAAATCGACATCTACAAAAACCACATCCTTGGCATCGTCTCCTGCCTGAACGAGGTCTAATGCACGACTAGGCAGGTACACCAAGTGAGCAATGGTCACTGTCCAGCCCCGTGGATCACGCCCGGGAGTCGATACGGTCATCAATTGCTCGATTTTTTCCAAAGGTAGATCCAGATTGACTTCTTCTCTCACTTCGCGCTGACAGGCATGTGCAGCATCTTCTCCCTTGTCCATAAAGCCTCCAACTAAGGCCAAACAGTTTTGATAAGGGTGAGCCTTGCGACGAATCAGCAGGAGCTTGATTTTTCCTTCGACAAAGCAGTAGGCTACCATATCCACTGTCACACTTGGTTTTTCATATTGAGGGAGTTCCTGCTTGTAGTACCAGTCTAAAAACTCCTCCTGACTGGCATGGATTTCATAATATTCTTTTTCCGTCATCCCAGCTGGAATCATCGTATCTACCATCTTATGCCTCCTTTCGAACTGCCTTAGTCCATTGGTACCAACCCACTAGACTATTGAGTGTGTAAACCCAGTACATCCCTTGGATGTGGATATTTTCACCCCACCAGAGATAAATACTAAAGAGATTGGTTGCAATCCAGAAAATCCATTGCTCACGGTAGAGACGTGTCATCAAGAGTTGACCAACACCATTGGTCGCATCGGTAACACTATCACGGAAAGGGCGAGCGCTATTGATACTTTGATAAGCCAAGCCCATACCAATCCAGATAATGGCAGTCAAAGCCAAGTACTTGAGCCAGTCAAGAACAGATAATTTCTTAGCTTCAAAGTGAGATTCTTCTGGTTTCTCCTGTTCATTGATACGATTGGACAGCCAAGCATAGAGACCAATCGGCTGCATGACAAAGAAGTAAACAGTCGTCAATACTTCTCCATAAAAAGTCGCATTCATGGCCAAGATCAAATAGATAGCCGAGTTAATGGCCCCAAAGAGATAATTGCTCGCACGCCCTTCTGCTACCAAGATAACACAGACAATCCCAGTCCAAGATGCAAACAAGCTCAGCCAGTCATGACTTTCTGTATTCTGTGTGAACTCTAAGATCAAGGGAACACTTGACAAAGCGATGAGGTATAACCACTGGAAAAGGCTACGGCCGACAAAGAGATCTTTCCAGAGCAGGCGCATAATTCCTGCAAAACCAATCTTGCGAGCTTCTGCATGGACATTTTTAAAGTTTTCGATAAATTGTGTGATTTTTTCAGTTAGCTTTTTCATAATTTTCTCCTAATCTGCTTGGTAAATGGCATCAATAGCCACTTTTGCTGCTTCATAATTGCCTAGGTAATCCTCCGCTAGATAAACTAAAGGAATAGTCGTTAAGTATCTCTCCCTCATCTGATCCAAATGCTGGGAAAAACTGTAGCGAATGTGGTCTTCTGCCATGGTCATATCTCTAAATCCGTCATTGACATAGGAGCCAACAGGTTGCACAAAGAGAATCAAGTCCCATTTTTCCTTGGCCAAGATAGAGACAAAGAGATTGTCAAAGGTTTCTCCTGATAAGTCCCCCTGATCCTCAGTCTCCATGTAATAGTCATAGTAACCCTTGGTTACCAAGGAGTTGGTATCAGCTATCACTAGGCCTCGATTGGCATTGCTATCGATTAGTTTTGAGGTCTGGTCATACTGTCCCAACAGGAGATAGTAGTAATCCTTTGGAGTCAATTCATCGTCGCGGACATTGTTTTTGATCTGGTACTCACGCGCGTATTCCAGACTAACAGGCGCATCGTAATACCTTGCCAAATCCTTGGCTAGAGTGGTCTTCCCATTACTGGCACTTCCCATAATCAACACTTTCTTGGTAAACTGACGACGGAAGGGTTGAGCGATGTATTTCCAATATTTGCTTGGATTTTCTCGAATCATAGTCGCTGAGATACCAAACTTTCTTTCTTGCAAGACGGTGCCAAATCCACGTTTAGCTAATTCTTGCTGGTAGTCTGCTTCTCCCACAAAGAAGAGCAATTCTTGCTGGGTTTCATCATAGGAAATCTCCGCTAACATCTGGTCCAACCACTCCTGCCAACCCATAGGGTAACGGGGAAGGTTGGTCTCATCCAGCTTGCAGACAGAGGTCAATTCGTCATCACGAAAAGCCTCTCGGATATAGCGAAATCGCTTTTGAAGACTTAAACCTACCTGCTCACCTCGGTCTCCTTCGTAGCCTGAAACGACTACCCAGACCTGGTCACACTGACGCTTCGCTCGCTGGATCAGATCGATATGCCCCTGATGGAGGGGGGCAAAGGTCCCAAACACCACTGCTGTTTTCTTTTTCATAAACGTTTTACCTTTTTATAATTTTTGATATTTTTGTTTTCTATGTTTTTATTATATCTTATATTTTCGTTTTGTCAATAGTTTTTTATTATTTTTTATAAAAAGATGATGAAAAAAATCAGGATTGCTCCTGATTCTCCATTTTTAAGCAATATCAAATTTTAGTTGTCCAGCTTTGACACCGATTTTGAGGGACTTGCCTGCTACCAATTCTCCCTTGAGAAGGAGTTCTGCTAGCTTGTCTTCCACTTCTGTTTGCAGGGTTCTGCGAAGTGGACGGGCTCCCATTTCTGGATTGTAACCGTGACTAGCTAGCAACTTCAGTGCCGAAGCTTGTAGTTTCAAGTCGATGCCCTTCTCTGCCAGGCTAGCAATCAATGGTTTAACCATGATCTTGACAATTTCCTGCATGTGTTCGCTATCCAAGCTGTGGAAGACCACCTTTTCATCAATACGGTTGATAAACTCTGGTCGATAAGCTTTTTTCAACTCTTCAAAGATTCTTTTTTCCATATTTTCCTGGTCAAAACGAATGTCCTTGGCCCCAAAACCGACAGTCTTGTCATCACGAAGGGCTGTCGCACCAAGGTTTGAAGTCATGATGATAATGGTATTTGAAAAGTCCACCTTGCGACCCTTACTATCTGTCAAGACACCGTCGTCCAAGACTTGCAAGAGGACATTAAAGATGTCTGGGTGGGCTTTTTCAACCTCATCAAAGAGAAGCACTGAGTAAGGTTTATTGCGGACCTTCTCAGTCAACTCCCCACCTTCTTCGTAGCCCACATAGCCCGGAGGAGCTCCATTGAGACGGCTAGCTGCAAATTTCTCCATATATTCACTCATATCAAAGCGGATAAGGGCTGATTCGTCATCAAAGAGGACTTCTGCCAGAGCCTTGGCCAATTCGGTCTTACCGACTCCTGTCGGCCCTAGGAACATAAAGGAACCAATCGGACGCTTGTGACTTCGAATCCCTGACTGGTTGCGGCGAATCGCACGGCTAATACTTGAAACAGCTTGATCTTGACCGATGACACGTTTGTGCAGTTCAGCTTCCAAGTTCAGATATTTCTTAGCATCCGTTTGCGTCAGTTTTTGGACTGGAATCCCTGACAAACGACTCAAGGTGGTCAAAATATCAGATTCTGTTACCAAGTCTTTATAGACAGGCAATTCTTGTTCTTTTGCGATTAGCTGACCTGCTTGTTTCCACTTGCCATCCATCAAGGCCTTGTCAGCTGGACTCAAGTCGGATTCGTCCATTCTCACATGCTTGGATTTGTTTTGCACTGTTGCTGCCGCCTCATCCAAGAGGTCGATAGCAGAGTCTGGCAAGTGACGACTGGTCAAGTAACGATGCGCCATCTTAACTGCTGTTTCGACAGCTTCATCTGTGATTTGCACACGATGATGTTTCTCATAAGTCGCCTTCAAACCTTGCAAAATGGTCATACTATCAGCTAAACTTGGCTCTTCAATCGTCACTTTGGCAAAACGACGAGAAAGGGCCGCATCTTTTTCGATGTGTTTTTGGTACTCTTCCTGAGTGGTTGCACCAACCGTTCTCAAAGTTCCACGTGCCAAGGCTGGCTTCAAGATATTGGCCGCATCCAAAGTCGAGTCAATACCGCTCCCAGATCCCATAATGGTGTGGAGTTCATCGATAAAGAGGATTACTTTGCCATCTTCTTCGATATCCTTGATGATATTGTTCATACGCTCTTCAAAATCTCCACGGAAACGTGTCCCCGCAACAACATTCATCAAATCAAGCTCTAGAACGCGCATTTTAGCCATTTCCGCAGGTACATCTCCACTAGCAATACGCTGGGCAAGTCCAAGTGCCAGAGCTGTTTTCCCGACACCAGCATCTCCAACCAAGACAGGATTGTTCTTGGTCTTCCGACTCAAAATCTGAATCATACGTGAGATTTCTTTGTCACGACCGATAACTGGCTCTAACTTGCCAGAGCGCGCTTGCTCTGTCAGGTCATGCGTATAATCCTCTAGACCACCACTTGGATTCTGAGGCATGCCCATCATATTAGCCATGGAATTTTGCTTGTCTGCTACCGTGCGATGGCGCTGACGCAAAGCCTTAAGATCTTCTCTTGTCCAACCAGCACGTTCCTCTAAATTGCGACGAAGAGCAGCAATTCTGACCTGATCTTTCTGGTCTTCATAAGAAAAGCCTGCTCTCTCCAAAATGCGAGTTGCCAAGGCATTGCCATCATGCAAAATTGCATAGAGGACATGCTCTGTCCCTAGTACCTTTGCATGGACTACTGAGGCCACATACTCTGCTTCTGCAAAGAGAACCTCCAAACGATGGGAAAAGGGCAATTCCGTAAAGGTTTCGTCTTGGCTATAGTCCGTTTCAGTCAATTCCAAAGCGACCTCTTCTAAACGGTCCATTTCATAAGGATAATCATTTAGAGTGGCACCTGCCACACTATAACTGTGATTGGACATGGCAATCAATAAATGCCAAGACTCTAGATATCGAGCTCCAAAATGGCCCGCAACCATGTAGGCACTCTCAATACATTCATTCAATGCTTTTGAATAGTTCATCTTACTTCTCTTTTCTATCTACCTCTTGTAATAGCTGTCGGAGCATATTGGCACGGGCAACTGAGGATTCTTCCCCTAGGACACGATCTGTTGCTACTGAAGTCAGCAAGGTCATCTCCTGCTTGGTCATCAAGTCCTGCTCCACCAAAAGCTGGAGAATATCCTCGTAAATCTCCTGACTAACTCGCTCACCAATCGAGTAAAGCAAATCGCGGAGCATCTCATGATGATTGGAAAACTCAATCCGTCCGATGCGAATGTAGCCTCCGCCACCACGCTTGCTCTCAACCAAGTAACCTCTGCTTTCAGTAAAGCGGGTCTTGATTACATAGTTGATCTGACTTGGCACAACCTGAAAGGTATCTGCCAACTGGCTCCGCTGCAATTCCACGATACCAGACTGGTCTAAAATCGCCTTGATATAGGCTTCGATATGATCTGATGTATTTTTAAATCTCATAGTAAATCAAACTCCTTCTTTGAACCTTGACTATCTTTGACTATTATACCGAAATTTTTGATTTTTTTAAAGAAAAAGGGCGCTGGTAAAGGATAATCTTCACCAACTCCCTATTTTTCTAAGTATTTAATCCCAATTCCGCCAAGATTTGACGCTTATAGGCGATTTTCTGGACTTCCTTGTCCTCATCTTCAGACCAATCTAGTTCAATTTCTGAAACAATCTGCCCAGGGCGATTTTTCAAGATATAGATACGGTCGCTAAGATTGAGGGCCTCCTCGATACTATGTGTGATAATCAAGGTCGTCAGCTCTAGTTGCTTGTGAATCTCCAGATACCAAGCGTGAAGTTCCATCTTGGTCATCTCATCCAAAGCGCTAAAAGCCTCATCCAAGAGAAAGAGCTTGTGCCCGAAAAGATAAGTGCGGAGTAAGGCTACACGCTGGCGCATCCCTCCACTGAGTTCATGAGGATACTTATCCCGTACAGCTGTCAACTGGAAGGTCGCAAGAATTTCATCCGCTCGGGCAATAGCTTCAGCCTTATTAACCTTTTGGATCAAGAGGGGCAGGATGATATTGCCAAGCACCGTCTTGTGCTCCAAGAGTAAATCCTTTTGTAACATATAACTCACGCGCCCCTTGGGATTTTCCTCGCCATCAAGGATAATTCGTCCAGACTGGACCTCTAAAATCCCTGCGATTAGATTAAAGAGGGTAGTTTTTCCAACACCACTGGGACCTAGGATAGAAACCACTTCACCTGACGTCACCTGCAGGTTGATGTCCTCTAAAATCCTTTCCTCGCCATAGGCATAGCTTACGTGTTCTAGTCTAATTTCTGTCATTATTTTACAAATTCGTTGGTGAAGCCCTTGTCTGTCAAGTCTTCTTTGAGGATACCATTTTCTTTATCCCATTTGTAGAAAGCATTCCAACGGTCTGCGTCAAATTGTCCCCATTTTTCCTTGTCGCTTGCGTATTCTTTCGACAAGTATTTTTGAGATTCGATGACAAAGTCACGTTTTTCCTTGAGTTCAGGTGCATTCTTGATGAGAATATCTGCAGCTTCTTCTGGGTGTTCCATAGCGTATTGGTAACCTTTTTTGATGGCTTGGATGACTTTACGAGCTTCTTCTTTGTTGTCTTTGAGGTAGTCGTTGTTGGCAATGATGACTGGTGAGTAGTAGTCAAACTCTTTAACATAGTCTTTCAAGTACATAAAGTTAGCATCTACACCTTGAGATTTAGCAAGGATACCGTCCCAACCGTAGTAGATCCAAGCAGTGTCAAAGACGCCATTGGCAATCGGTGTGATGGAGTTTGAGTCGTTGTTTGGTACTTTTTCGACCTTCTCAAAGTCCCCACCTTGTGATTCTACCAAGGTTTTCAACATAGCCAGTTCCGTTGGGTCATTCCAGGTTCCGTATTTCTTCCCAACCAAGTCTTTTGGACTGGTGACATTGTCAGATTTACGTGAGATGATTCCTGATGTATTGTGTTCTACGATAGCGGCAACGGCAGTAATTCCTACCCCTTTTTCCAACTTTTTAGCCATGTAGTCTTGGAAATAGATAGCAAATGGCGCCTTGCCATTGATTACCAAGTCAGATGAGCTTTCTTCTGGTGGTAATTTCAAATCAACATCCACTCCAGCTTCTTTGAAATAACCTTTTTCCTTTGCTACATAAAGCCCTGTGTGGTTGGTATTTGGCGTCCAGTCTAGGATAAAGTCAATTTTCTTGAGTTCTGCTTCTTTGTTGTTCTTAGAAGCAGTTCCTTGACCACAAGCTACAAGCACAACAGCTACAAGGGCTGTCGCAAGCGTTAAAAACACTTTCCATGTTTTCTTCATTTTCATTTCCTCTTTTCTTTTTCAAAAACGCTCTATTTTAAGTACGTTTCCATTTAATCACATATTTTTCACTAATATCGACCAGCTTCATACCCAGAAGACTGATGAGTGACACCAGAATAATAATGGCAAACATGGTATCATACTGAAACAGTTTTTTAGACTGAATCATGTAAACACCAAGACCTTCAAAACCTCCCAACCACTCGGACACCACGGTTGTGATAAAGGCGTAGGAGACACTGACCCTCAAACCTGCATAAAAGTAGGGCAGACTGACTGGGATTTTAAAATGCCACAGGATTTGCCAAGAGTTTGCACGCATCAGACTAAACAAGGTCAGCATATCCTTGTCACAATGCCTAAAACCGTCCAAAATGCTGACGATGATAGGGAAGGTTGTCGTCAGGATAATCAAGACAATCTTGGGCAAAATCCCATAGCCCAGCCACAAGACCAAAATTGGGGCTATAGCAATGGTTGGAATGGTCTGAACAACCACCATCATAGGATAGATGAGATCATTGAGCCAAGCCAGGCTATCCATGAGCACAGCCATGAGACAGGCAATCAGGACACCCAGAACAAGACCTAGTAAAGCCACCCTCAAGGTTGCCCAGCTATGGTACCAGAGAAATTCTCTGTCACGAACAAAGGACAGGAGAATCTCAAGAGGAGTTGGCAGGATAAACTTGGGTAAAAGTTTGAATATTCCTGCTAACTGCCAGACCGACAAGACTCCGAGAAATCCCAAAAGACTAATCTGTCGTCTCATCATACTTTTCAAGTTTCTCATCGATGCTTAAAATCTCTCCTACATTTATTTTGACATTGGCAAAGACATTATCTACCTCCTGTCCGGCCACTTCAAGCGCGTCTTTGAGAATACGCATGAGCTCATCAAACTCCCCTTCCAATACCGTTTCAAATGGTGTCACTACCATGGTCACGGACTGAGCTTGCAGATAAGCAATCACCTGATCGATAATAGCGATCCGGTTACCCCCCTGTGATAGGGGCAAGACTTGCAAGGCAATGCTTGCTTTCATAAAAACCTCCTTTTCTCAGGTTTCCTTTTGACAAAAAGAAAAACCTTTACCATATATACGGAAAAGGTGCAGAATTCGACTAAGTATCCTTCCCTACGCTGGCATTACCCAGATCAGGTGCGGTCGAAGTTTAACACTTCCTCTCAGACTGTACACAGACTCCCGTATATTATATGGACATATGATAACGTAAATAAATGGATAAGTCAAGGAAACTGCTTACAGAAAACTATGAAAAAGAGCTTGAAGGCAAATGCTTCAAACTCTATCCTAGCTTTCTTATTTAGCCTCATACCAAGTTGCTCCTTCATTTTCATCTGCAATGAGGGGAACACTGAGCTGGATGGCTTCTTCCATGGTTTGTTTCACTAGAGCTTTAACGGCTGCTAGTTCTGATTTCGGAACCTCAAGGACGATTTCATCGTGCACTTGCAAGAGCATCTTAGTCTGATAGCCACCTTCAACTAGAGCTTTGTCTAGCTGGATCATAGCAATCTTGAGAATATCTGCTGCTGAGCCTTGGATAGGAGAGTTGATGGCAGTTCGCTCTGCAAAACCACGAATGTTAAAGTTGCGTGAATTGATATCTGGCAACTCACGACGACGTTTGAAGAGGGTCTCTACATAGCCCTTATCACGCGCCTCACGAACAACTTCATCCATGTAGTTTTTAATACCTGGGAAGCGTTCAAAGTAGGTATCGATGTAGGCTTTAGCTTCCTTACGGCTGATACCCAGATTGTTTGCCAAGCCAAAATCTGAAATCCCGTAAACCACTCCGAAGTTAACCGCCTTGGCATTGCGACGGTCGTTTGGAGTCACATCCTCAGGACGTTCAATTCCAAAGACACGCATGGCTGTTGAAGTATGGATATCTGCTCCATCTTGGAAGGCCTTGATTAAGTGCTCATCCTTAGAGATATACGCCAAAACGCGCAACTCAATCTGTGAATAGTCCGAACTGAGTAGTACACTATCCTCCCACTCTGGCACAAAAGCCTTACGAATGAGACGGCCTTGCTCCAAACGCACAGGAATATTTTGCAAGTTTGGATCCACACTAGACAGACGCCCTGTCTGAGTCAAATCCTGCACATAGCGCGTGTGAATCTTGCCATCATCTAAAATCCAATCCTGCAAGCCAACCACGTAAGTCGATTGAATCTTGGCAATCTGACGGTAGTCTAGAATTTTCTTGACGATTGGTGCAATAGGAGCGAGACGCTCTAGCACATCCACGGCTGTCGAGTAACCTGTCTTGGTTTTCTTGGTGTATTCTAGAGGAAGACCGAGCTTTTCAAAGAGCAGTACCCCCAACTGTTTAGGCGAATTGATATTAAACTCCTCGCCAGCTAGTTCATAAATCTCTTGGGTGAGTCGCTCAATGACAAGCTCATTTTCAGCCTGCATCTCAATCAAGGTTTCCTTTTTGACCTTGATACCAGCAATTTCCATCTTAGCAAGGACAAAAGCCAGAGGTTGCTCCATGTCATAGAGAAGGTCTAACTGCCCATGTTCACTGAGTTTTTCAAGTAAAACAGGCTCTGTCTCAACCAATATTGCAACCTTGCGAGCTAAGTATTCCAAGAATTTCTCTCTCTCAGGGATAGCTTTCTTGACCCCCTTACCGTAGAAGGTCTCATCATCGACTATGTAAGTCTGGCCATAGAGATTCGCAATGGTTGAAATTTCATTGTTCTCGACTGTTGAGAGAAGGTATTTGGCCAAGCGACTGTCAAAAGCAGGGGCCTGCAAGTTCAAGCCCAAGCGATTTAAAAGAACCTTCGCTTTCTTAAAGTCATACACTTTCAGAGGTGTTTTTTCTAAAAATTCCTTGAGAATCGGCTCCTGCAAGAGTTCAAGTTTGTCTGTGGCGTAAAGTTTATCTCCGCAGGACCAGGCAAAACCAACCAAGTCATCTGTATGGTAGTTCTCACCAAAGAGTTCAAAGTGGAAGATAGAGTCTGCGCTCAACATGTCTTGACTGACGTGGTCAACGATAATGAAATCCAAACTTTCAGGCGCATCCGTTGACGAAATATTTAAAGCTTGTTTGAGCTGTTTGAAGCCCATCTCATCGTAGAATTTCCCGAGATTTTTCACATCTGGGCCATTATATACCAAGTCTTCCAGACTAATCTCAATCGGTGCCTGAGTCTCAATGGTCGCCAAGGTTTTAGACAGGAAGGCTTGTTCCTTATCGTTGATGAGATTTTCCTTCATCTTAGATGCCTTCATCCCATCGATATTTTCATAAATTCCCTCAAGCGAACCGTGTTCTAGCAAGAGCTTGATACCCGTCTTTTCACCAATCTTAGTAACACCAGGGATATTATCTGATTTGTCTCCCATCAGGGCCTTAAGATCAATAAACTGAGCTGGAGTAATGCCCATCTTTTCCATAAGGTAATCTGGTGTAAAGGCCTCAAACTCAGCCACACCTTTCTTGGAAATCTCGACCACCGTATGCTCGTCCGTCAACTGGATCAAATCCTTATCTCCGCTAACGATTGTCACATCAAAAAAATCCTTCTCAGCCAAACGACCTAAGGTCCCGATGATATCATCCGCTTCATACTGGGGCAACTCATAATGGCGAATCCCAAGATGGTCTAACAACTCACGAATGAAGGGAAATTGCTCACGAAACTCATCTGGAGTTTTAGCACGGCCACCCTTGTAGTCTGCATACATCTCTGTTCGAAAAGTCGTCTTACCTGCATCAAAGGCTACCAAAACATGGCTGGGCTCAACCCGCTCCAAGACATGATTCAACATGAGTTGAAAGCCGTAGATTGCATTGGTATGAAGGCCATTAGCATTTTTAAAACGATCCAACTGCTGATAGAGCGCAAAAAAAGCTCGAAAAGCAACTGAAGATCCATCAATTAATAATAATTTTTTCTTGTCCATACACCCATTATAAAGGAAAGAGGGGAAAAATACCATCGGAAAGAGCCAGCAAATGGTAGTGAAGTCCTCTTTTTTATATTCTTTCTAGATTCTAGCTCCATTACTATCCACTCGATAGCCATCCACAGTGGTATTCACTGCTAAAGCCCCTGAAGCATTAACGTAGTAATACTTTCCTCCTACTTGGAACCACTGACTAGACTTCATAGCCCCTGAACTTTCCAAATAATACCATGTTCCATTTTCCTTGAGCCATCCTGTCTGCATCTCCCCTGATGTCTTTAGATAGTACCAATGCGAGCCATCCTTTACCCAACCTGTTGACATAGTCCCGTTTTCTTTGAAGTGATACCAACTGCCATTTATTTTCTTCCAACCAGTTGCGAGTTTCCCGTTCTCACGGTAATTCCAAATACCGTTTTGCTTCTTCCAACCATTCTCCACTGATTCTGTTTCCGTATGCTGAACGTATCGTCTAGCACCACTGTAAGATAGATAGCTGAGCCATTTATAACCGTCCTTTTCTACGATTTGGTCGTATCTAACATGTTCACCAGGATAGTAGTAGTCAATAACTTGTGCTGTACTTGACGGCTGGTTTCGAATGGCAGACTTTTGAGTAAACGTATGAGTCCCACTAGACGACAACCCTGATCCAATAGGATTTCCAGTTCTACCACCATTCCCTACCAAGTCCTTAAAATGGATAAAACCTGTCATAGAGCTAGCTTTTACGCTTCGACGATTGTATTTCTCCCTAACGCCATAGTTATACTCTTCGATCTCAATCGTGTCACCTGATACATTTGATACCCAGGCCACGTGCCCGTAGTAACCTTCTGTCGACCAAGCAATAGATCCAACTTCTGGCTTAGTGTCAACACGGTAGCCTTCTCTCCTTGCGCGGTGTCCCCATTCATTCGCATTACCGTAGGCAGGAGGAATCTCAAAGCCATTCACACTACTCAAACGAAAGGCCGCAAAAGATGTACACTGGCGAGAATACATCCGCCACTGGTCGATTTCCACACTACCATTTTTATAATGAAGTGGGTAGTCATCTCCACGCGCTACACTGTCAGCCTGAACCGATTCACCCCCAAACAAAAAAGTACTTGTAACTAGCAATGTTGTCAGCACTACACCAAACTGAGTTGATCTACTCTTCTTAACTCCTGATTTTAAAAACGTCATTCATTCTCCTTAATAATATAAATTTCCGAGGTTGCCCTCGTTTATACTATTCGGGAGAAAAAGAAAAAAGTGAGCAAAGCTCACTTCATTTTAGGATTCTTGGTCTAGATAGCGAATTAAATTCTTTTCTGTCAGGATATCTGAGTAGGTGAAGGATTCCACATAGACATTGGCTTGTTTGTCTCCCTCAACGTCCCCAAATTCAACGATAAATAGAGACTGATAAACCTCAATTAGCTTACCCAATCTATTTTTTTGGCGCTTACGGCCATTCTCCAAAGTCATTTCTACGACTTGTCCCTCATGCGCCTTGATTTCTTCTTTGATTTTTTTCATCTTGGCTACATCTGTAAATGCATCTGACATCTTATGCCTCCCTCTTTGAGATACTCGAAAATTTATTGTATTCTTTTTGGAAAATCAATTCCACTGTTCCACGAGCTCCACTACGGTTTTTCTCAATAATAACTTCTACCTTATTATTTGGTATGCCTTCTTCTTCACCACCACGCTCATAGTAGTCGTCGCGATAAAGAAAGGCTACGATATCCGCATCCTGCTCAATGGAACCCGATTCACGAATATCAGACAAGACTGGTCTCTTGTCCTGACGCTGTTCCACACCACGAGATAACTGACTGAGAGCAATGACTGGAACCTTTAGTTCCTTTGCTAGAATTTTCAACTGACGTGAAATTTCTGAAACCTCTTGTTGACGATTTTCTCGACCAGTTCCTGTTATCAGTTGCAGGTAGTCAATTAAAATCAAGCCCAAATTACCTGTTTCTTGAGCCAGTTTACGTGAGCGCGAACGAATTTCCGTAATCCGAATCCCTGGTGTATCATCGATATAGATACTCGCATTGGCTAGATTCCCTTGAGCAATGGTATACTTTTGCCATTCCTCATCAGTCAATTGACCCGTACGGATAGAATGGGACTCCACCAAGCCTTCTGCTGCCAACATACGGTCTACTAGACTTTCCGCACCCATTTCCAGTGAAAAGATAGCTACAGTCTTGTCCAACTTGGTTCCGATATTCTGAGCAATGTTCAAGGCAAAGGCCGTCTTACCGACCGCAGGACGAGCTGCTATAATAATCAGTTCCTCCTCATGCAATCCGGTCGTCATGTGGTCCAAATCACGATAACCTGTCGCAATACCTGTAATATCAGTTGTTTGTTGTGACCGAACTTCTAGGTTCCCAAAGTTGATATTTAGAATATCACGGATGTTCTTGAACCCACTACGATTGGCGTTTTCACTAACATCAATAAGCCCCTTTTCAGCTTGAGCAATGATTTCATCTACAGGCTTAGAAGCCTCATAGGCTTGATTGACAGAGTCTGTCAACTTGGAAATCAAGCGACGTAGCATAGCCTTTTCAGCCACGATTTTAGCATAATACTCCGCGTTGGCTGAAGTTGGTACAGAGTTGACAATTTCAACAAGATAGGACAAGCCACCAATATTTTGGAGTTCCCCTTGGCTATCCAAGATCGTCCGAACCGTTGTCGCATCAATTGCTTCTCCACGATCCGACAAGTCTACCATCGCTTGGAAAATCAAACGATGGGCATACTTAAAGAAGTCACGAGAATCAATGTATTCTCGGACAAAAACGAGCTTACTCTCATCTATAAAAATAGCCCCCAGAACAGATTGTTCTGCTAAAATATCCTGAGGTTGAACTCGCAGTTCCTCTACTTCGGCCATCCGACTTTCCTTCCTTTTACAATCTTGTCAAGAAGTTGTAAAGTTACCCTTCTTTTACACGAAGATTGATGACACTTGTAACATCTTGATAGATCTTCACTGGCACATCAATCAAACCTACTGCTCGAATTGGTGCTTTTACTTGAATATGACGCTTGTCAATCTTGATACCAAATTGCTTTTGCAATTCTTCTGCAATTTTCTTGTTAGTGATGGAACCAAATGTACGGCCATCTGGTCCAACCTTTTCAACAAACTCTACAACAGTTTCTGCTGCTTCTAGCTTGGCCTTGATAGCCTTTGCTTCAGCAATCATCTCTGCATGAGCTTTTTCTTCAGATTTTTGTTTTCCACGCAACTCACCCACTGCTTGAGCAGTTGCTTCCTTGGCCAAATTCTTTTTAATCAGGAAGTTTTGAGCGTAGCCAGTTGGTACTTCCTTAATTTCGCCTTTCTTCCCTTTTCCTTTAACATCTGCTAAAAAGATTACTTTCATTCTTCTTTCTCCTTTTCCTTTAGTTCTTCCAAGATTAGTTGAGTCAATTTTTCTCCTGCTTCCGACAAACTCATATCCTCAATTTGCGCAGCTGCTAGATTAAAGTGACCTCCACCACCCAGCTCTTCCATAATGCGTTGCACATTGATTTTACTACGACTTCGAGCCGAGATGGAGATAAATCCTTGTGTATTTTTGCCAGAACGAAGCTGGCTTCAATACCGGACATAGCCAACATGGAATCAGCGGCCTTACTGATGACGACTGTGTCATAAGTGGTCGAATCCTTAGCTTGGGCAATCAAGATATCTGAACCTAACTTACGACCTTGTAAAATGAGTTCATTTACCTCGCGGTATTCTTCAAAATCTGTCGCAGCAATCTCCTGAATAGCAATACTATCGCTTCCACGCGTCCTGAGGTAGCTAGCAACATCAAAAGTTCGACTCGTTACTCGAGATGTAAAGTTCTTGGTGTCCAACATCATACCAGCCATCAGTACACTAGCCTGCATACGACTTAAGCGATTTTTCTTAGAATTTTGGAACTGAATCAACTCTGTGACCAACTCACTCGCACTACTTGCTCCACTTTCGATATAGGTGATGACTGCATTCTCGGGAAAATCCTGATCACGTCTATGGTGGTCAATGACAATGGTTTGAGTGAACAGTTCGTAAAAATCTTTCGATAAAGTCAAAGCTGTCTTCGAATGATCCACTAGAATCAACAACGAACGATTTGTGACTAACTTCATCGCATCTGTAAGAGGCAAGAGTTTAGTGACTCCTTCTTTCCCCAAGAAGTTGACGGCGCGCTCAATGTCTGGCGACATTTGTTCCACATCATAGACAGCATAGCTATTTTCAGTGATATTGCTAGCAAACAACTGCATGCCGACCGCAGACCCCAAGGCATCCATATCCAGATTTTTATGACCAACTACAAAAACCTGATCCACACTGCGGATCTTATCAGAAATAGCTGTCATCATGGCTCTCGTACGTGTTCTCGTTCTCTTAACAGAGGCTGCGGAACCACCACCAAAATAGACTGGGTTCTTAGTTTCATCATTTTCCTTGACAACCACCTGGTCCCCACCACGAACCTCAGCTAAGTTCAAGTTTCTTAAAGCAACTTTCCCTATCTCATCATGATTTCCATCACCATAAGAAAAGCCCATGCTCAAGGTCAATGGCAGCTGTCTCTGTTTTGACTCCTCACGAAAGGCATCAATCACAGAGAATTTATCATTCATCAAGTCCTCAAGAACTGTGTAATCAGTAAATAGATAAAATCGATCCATCCCCACACGCCGAGAAAACATAGCGTATTGACCAGCAAACTCTGAAACAAAATTTGCCACAAAACTATTGATATGACTGATATCCGATTCGGAGGTTGCATCCTCTAAATCATCGTAGTTGTCTACCGAGATGACCCCAATCACTGGTCGACTGGTTACCAATTCGACAGTTGCTTCGTATTCCCCTGAAACGTCAAAGAAATACAGGACACCAGAAACCTTGTCCATATGAACAGCATAGCGTGTTTCCCCTAAGTTAGCATAAGAACCAGGGTTCCCCACCGAAGCCTTAATGATGGTTTGAATCAAGTCAACATCAATTTCGCCTTCTTCAGTAGTCAAAATCAACTCAGCATAAGGATTAAACCATTCCACTTCGCCACTGGATAAATCTAACTTCAGAACACCAACCGGCATTTGATCGAGCAGCGTATTCAAGCTATCTTCTGCTTGGTGGTTTACGTATTGGATTTGTTCAATTTCGCTCTTTTCATACTGTTTTTTTGCCAGATGAATAAAAGCAGATAAAGAAGTACAAATAAAAACAAGGCACTGATTGTTACAACATTATTTTGTGAAAAAATAATCAGCATTGTTAAGGTTCCGAAAGTTGCAATCCCCAGTAGAACTGCAGAAATCGGAGTTAAATTATTTTTTTTCATTCTAAACCTCTTGCGCATTATTATATCACAAATACCCTTAAAAAGCGACCTTTAAAAAGAGGTAAGCCTTTCTTTCATGATTGATCTCTTTTAATCTCAGACACAAAAGTAGGAGGGATTCATCACCCCTCCTACCCACGTGTTCAGATTACTATCATCTAACGTTCCACGATAAGAGCTGTTCCCATTCCCCCTCCGATACAGAGAGTTGCTAAACCAGTTTTGGCATCACGTTTCATCATCTCATGTACCAGAGTAACTAAGATACGGCAGCCTGAAGCTCCAATTGGGTGACCAAGAGCAATCGCGCCACCATTGACATTGACAATATCTGTGTTAAAGCCAAGTGTTTTCCCAACCGCACAAGCCTGAGCGGCAAAGGCTTCATTTGACTCAATCAAGTCAAGATCATCAACTGTCAAATTGCCTTTTTCAAGAGCCTTGCGAGTTGCATAAATCGGCCCACATCCCATCATCTTAGGATCCAAACCTGCACTTGCATACGAACGAATGCGAGCAATGACTGGAAGTCCCAATTCTTCAGCTTTTTCAGCACTCAGGACCAAGACAGCTGCCGCTCCGTCATTGATACCTGAGGCATTCCCCGCTGTAACAGAACCGTTTTGTTTGAAAACAGGACCTAGCTTAGACAGACTCTCCAAGCTAGCATCTTTTCTAGGAAATTCATCTGTATCAAAGACGATAGGATCGCCTTTGCGTTGAGGAATGACCACTGGCACAATCTCTTCTTTAAAGCGGCCAGATTCTATGGCCGCAACTGCTCGTTTTTGTGATTCTAAAGCAAGAGCGTCTTGTTCTTCTCGACTGATACCATATTCTTCAGCCACATTCTCAGCTGTGATCCCCATATGGTATTCGTTAAAGGCATCAGACAAACCGTCCTTAATCATGGTATCTACAACTTTCGAATCGCCCATACGGCCGCCCCAACGGAAGTTTGGCAAAACATATGGAGCCTGACTCATATTTTCTGCACCACCAGCCACGACAATATCTGCATCGCCGCACTGAATCGCTTGAGCAGCTAACTGAACTGCCTTTAACCCAGAACCACAAACCTTATTAATGGTAAAGGCTGGTGTAAATTCAGGGAGCCCCGCTTGAATACTCATTTGGCGAGCCACGTTTTGGCCTAAACCTGCGCCTAGGACATTCCCCATAATCACTTCATCTACCTGCTCTGGTTTAATATTCGCTTTTTCCAAAGCGCTCTTAATGACCAAAGAGCCCAAATCAACAGCAGAAACATTCTTTAAGCTCCCACCAAAGGAACCTAAAGGAGTTCGCACCGCCGAAACAATAACTACGTCTTTCATGACTACCTCCATTTGAAACTATAAAATCCAAGATCTAACACTAGAAGAGCTCAACCGAAAATAAAAAGTGATTTACACAATTGTAAACCACTTTTACACAGCTGTCAAGATTTTATGATTCCTTAACTTCTAGCAAACCAACTTCACCATCTTCACGACGATACAAAACATTTGTTGTTTGATCTTCTACGTCTACATAGATAAAGAAATCATGTCCCAACAAATCCATTTGAAGAAGCGCTTCTTCCAAATCCATTGGTTTCAAATCAATTTGTTTTGAACGAACCACTTTTGGCTGCACAACATTTGCATCTTCAACTAGATCATCTGTAAAGAGTTGGCTAGTTGCAACCTTATTTTTATTCTTGCGTTCGATTTTTGTTTTATTTTTACGAATCTGACGTTCGATTTTATCTGTTACGAGGTCAATAGAGCCATACATATCTTGAGAAATATCTTCTGCACGAAGAGTAATTGACCCAAGTGGAATCGTCACCTCAACTTTTGCCGTTTTTTCACGGTAAACTTTCAAGTTGACACGTGCATCCAACTCTTGTTCAGGTTGAAAATATTTTTCGATCTTTTCGAGTTTAGAAACTACATAATTACGAATTGCTTCTGTTACTTCTAGGTTTTCACCACGGATACTATATTTAATCATATAAGTACCTTCTTTCTAAACATTTTTATTTTTCTAACTATATTATAACGCTTTCATTTTCATTTTGCAAATTTTTCCTCATCTTACAAGGGAAAAAGTTTTGACTTCTAAAACACCTGCCTCTTCAAAAATTCGCTTCACACGATTGATAGTCGCCCCTGTCGTATAGATGTCATCAATAACCAAAATCTTCTTAGGAAGAGGGGCTTCCGTTTTAATATAAAAGGGAATTTCAGTAGCTAATCGTTCTGAGCGATTCTTAGAAGAACTAGCCTTCTCTTCTCTTTTCCCTAGTAAGTCTTGAAAGGAAAATCCTGCCGCCTCAACCAAACCTTCAACCTGATTAAATCCCCTCTCAAGCAATCTTTCAGGACTTAAGGGAATCACCACAAATTCATAGTCTCTATACTTTTTCAACTCATTAGCAAGAACAGAAGCGAAAACTTTTCTAAGCAAAAAATCCCCATCAAACTTATATCGACTAAAGAAGTCTTTCATAGCTTGATTATAGATGAATATCGCTTTATGATTAACTTCGATTCCTTCTTTACACCAAAATTTACAATCTTGACACTGAGTTGACATCCCTGTTTTCATACAGCTTGGACAATAATTCTCACCAATCTTCTCAAAACTAGAAGCACAAGCTGAGCAAAGATAGTTTTGCTCATTCTTTAAAAGAAAGAGATGACTAAAAGTCAAGTTACTCTTTGTTGTCTGTCCACATAACAAACAGTTCATAATCCCGCCTCCTTGTTCATCTGCTTGATTTCCTTGATTGCCTTTTTAATGGAAGTATTTAATCCATCATGAAAGAAGAGCAACTCACCAGTCGGTCTATCCATACTGCGCCCAACTCGCCCTCCAATCTGAATCAAGCTAGACTTGGTAAAGAGACGATGATTAGCATCTACAACGAAAACATCCACAAAAGGGAAGGTAACTCCACGCTCCAAGATTGTTGTACTGATCAGTATTGTTAGTTCCCCATCTCGAAAAGCTTGTACCTGCTCTAATCGATTTTCTGTGACAGAAGATACAAAACCGATATTCTCATTCGGGAACTGCTCCTGCAAGATTTCTTTTAGTTTCTCTCCTTTTTTAATCTCTGATGCAAAAATCAGCAAAGGATAACTTGTTCTTCTCTGTTTCTCAATATAGGTTTTTAAATTGGCTGACAACTTATTTTTCTCTAAACAACGATTAAAATCCGATAACCAAACTGGCTTTGGAATGATCAATGGATTTCCATGAAATCGTCTTGGCAAGCTCAACCTTTTTAATTCTCCTGTGCGAACCATCTTATCTAACTCATCTGTAGAAGTCGCTGTAAGGAATATCTTTACCCCCTCCTCCTTTACACATTGGTTTACAGCATAGTAAAGAACAGAGTTGTCAACATAAGGAAAGGCATCTACTTCGTCCACTATCAGTAAGTCAAAAGCATGATGAAATTTTAACAACTGATGAGTCGTTGCAACTACTAGGGGAGTTCGAAAATAGGGATCTGATTCGCCATAGAGTAGTGCTATGTCGCAAGCAAAGTCATTCTGAAGTCGCTTATACAATTCCAAACACACATCGATTCGAGGACTGGCCAAGCAAACTACGCCACCATCATCAATCACTTTGGCCACAACTTGGTAAATCATCTCTGTCTTTCCAGCACCTGTCACAGCATGAACTAAAATCGGTTCTTTCTTTTCGACTGCTTGAATCAACCCCTCTGATACCTTCTCTTGAAAAGGTGTTAACTGACCACGCCATTTGAGAACATCTTGCTTAGGAAAATCTTCCTGCGGAAAATAGTATAAAGCT
>NZ_KQ970182.1:30993-44895 GCF_001579015.1 Streptococcus oralis | reverse complement strand
TCTAACTCGCTTCATCAATAAACACTCCCTACAATAGTAAGCACCTATAGGCAAATGCCATTCTTCTAGAATACTACTATTACAACGTTGACAAAACAGTTTTCCCTTCTCTTTTCTCATTGCTGGTAGTTTCATCGCCACCTGTCGTTCTTCTTTAGTTAATTCTTTCTCAGTAAACAAGCGACCGAGATAGTTTGGATTTACTTTCATACTTCTTTATTCGTAAAAATCTAGCGCTTTAGGTAATTTTTTAGTACAATTAAATCATGGAATTTAGAACAATTAAAGAGGACGGGCAAGTCCAAGAAGAAATCAAAAAATCCCGCTTTATCTGTCACGCAAAGCGTGTCTATAGTGAAGAAGAGGCTCGTGACTTTATCACTGCCATCAAAAAAGAACACTACAAAGCCACCCATAACTGCTCTGCTTTCATTGTAGGGGAACGTAGTGAGATCAAGCGTACGAGTGATGATGGAGAGCCTAGTGGTACTGCTGGAGTCCCTATGCTTGGCGTCTTAGAAAATCATAATCTTACGAATGTCTGCGTAGTGGTTACCCGCTACTTTGGGGGAATTAAGTTAGGCGCTGGCGGTTTGATTCGCGCTTACGCAGGAAGCGTAGCTTTGGCTGTCAAAGAAATTGGTATTATTGAAATCAAAGAGCAAGCTGGCATAGCCATTCAGATGTCTTACGCTCAATACCAAGAGTACAGTAACTTCCTTAAAGAACATAATCTCATGGAACTCGAGACAAACTTCACAGATCAAATTGATACCATAATTTATGTTGATAAGGAAGAGAAAGAAAATACCAAGGCTGCTCTTGTGGAGTTTTTTAATGGAAAGGTTACTTTAACAGATCAAGGTTTACGAGAAGTTGAAGTTCCTGTAAACTTAGTGTAAACAAAGGAGAACAATATGGCATTTGGAAAATTCATTCAAGGACTCGCTGATAACTTTAGCGAGCAAAACAAAGAAACTCTTATCAAAGAATATGGACAATATCTACTAGAAAATGAAGAAATTCAAAGTGGATATAAACTGATTCGTGACTCAATTATATTTACAAATATCCGTATTATCTTTACAGATAAGCAAGGGGCTACGGGTCGCAAGATGTCTGTTAAATCAATCTTTTTGATGAACATTGTTAACGTTGAAATGGAAACTGCAGGAGTAGGTATAGATGATAGTGAAATTACTATTACTTATTTAGAAAATGTCTTTCTAAAAGCACATAATGAGCATTTTAGTGCTCATAAATTTGAATTTCCTAAGAAAACGGATATTGTTCCACTTTATACCTATTTATTAGAATTGGCTTATCACAATCGACTAAAAATTAATGGCTTAGATCTGTGATATAAAAAAATCCTATCGCTTCGATAGGATTTCTATATTTTACAAATAGCCTTGAGCGCGTTATACTAGTATCATCTTATACAAAGAGGTATATCTATGACTATTTATAACAATATCACTGAACTAATCGGACAAACACCAATTGTTAAACTTAATAATATTGTTCCAGAAGGTGCCGCAGACGTCTATGTTAAGCTAGAAGCTTTTAACCCTGGATCGTCAGTAAAAGACCGTATTGCCCTTAGCATGATTGAAAAGGCTGAGCAGGATGGCATTCTAAAACCCGGTGCTACTATTGTTGAAGCAACGAGTGGAAACACTGGTATCGGTCTTTCATGGGTTGGTGCCGCTAAAGGATATAAAGTTGTTATCGTCATGCCTGAAACGATGAGTGTGGAACGACGTAAGATTATCCAAGCCTATGGTGCTGAACTCGTCCTTACCCCTGGTAGCGACGGAATGAAAGGAGCAATTGCCAAAGCTCAGGAAATCGCTGCTGAACGCGACGGATTCCTTCCACTCCAGTTTAATAACCCAGCTAATCCAGAAGTGCATGAAAGAACAACAGGAGCTGAAATACTAGCTGCTTTCGGTTCTAATGGACTAGATGCTTTTGTGGGTGGTGTTGGTACTGGTGGAACGATCTCAGGTGTTTCTCATGCACTCAAAGCAGCAAATTCTAACATTCAAGTTTTTGCAGTTGAGGCTGATGAATCCGCAATTTTGTCTGGTGAAAAACCAGGACCTCACAAAATTCAAGGTATCTCAGCTGGATTTATTCCTGAAACACTTGATACAAAAGCCTATGACGGTATTGTCCGTGTAACATCAGATGATGCTCTTGCACTTGGTCGTGAAATTGGCGGAAAAGAAGGCTTCCTTGTTGGAATTTCTTCAGCTGCAGCTATCTACGGAGCAATTGAGGTTGCTAAGAAATTAGGTACAGGTAAGAAAGTCCTTGCTTTAGCACCAGATAACGGCGAACGTTATCTGTCTACAGCACTCTATGAATTTGAAGTGTAGTCTCCTAAATGCACTTAGCCCTTATTAAAGGGCTTTTTATTTACTTAAATAGAGGCTGCTCTCTAAAACAAAAAAAGGAAGCAAATTGCTTCCTTTTTTTAGTTATTCAAGGCTGCTGCCATTGTTGCTGCAACTTCTGATTCGAAGTCGTTAGCTGCTTTTTCAATTCCTTCACCAACTTCAAAGCGAACAAACTCAACTACTGAAGCATTCACTGATTCAAGGTAAGCTTCAACTGTCTTGCTGTCATCCATGATGTACACTTGTGCAAGAAGTGTGTAAGCTTGGTCAACTTTAGTGTTGTCAAGCAAGAAGCGATCCATTTTACCTGGGATGATTTTGTCCCAGATTTTTTCTGGTTTGCCTTCAGCAGCCAATTCAGCTTTGATGTCAGCTTCAGCTTGTGCAATCACTTCGTCAGTCAACTGAGCTTTTGAACCATATTTCAAGTGTGGAAGTGCTGGCTTGTCAACCATAGCGCGGCTTTCATTGTCTTGATCGATCGCGTGGTTCAATTGTGCCAATTCATCTTTAACAAATTGCTCATCCAATTCTTTGTATGAAAGAACAGTTGGTTTCATCGCAGCGATATGCATAGAAATTTGTTTCGCAAGAGCGTCATCGCCACCATCAATCACTGAGACAACACCGATACGACCACCGTTGTGTTGGTAAGCACCAAAGTGTTGAGCATCAGTCTTTTCAACCAAAGCAAAACGACGGAATGAGATTTTTTCTCCGATAGTTGCAGTTGCAGATACATATGCAGCTTCAAGAGTTTCACCTGAAGGCATTGTCAATGCAAATGCTTCTTCGTTGTTAGCTGGCTTGCCTTCTGCGATTACTTTTGCAGTAGCATTTACCAATTCAACAAATTGAGCGTTTTTCGCAACAAAGTCAGTTTCAGCATTGACTTCAACGATAGCTGCAACGTTACCATCCACGTAAACGCCGGTCAAACCTTCAGCGGCAACACGGTCAGCCTTCTTAGCTGCTTTTGCCATACCTTTTTCGCGAAGCAATTCAATCGCTTTTTCGATGTCACCATCAGTTTCAACCAATGCTTTCTTAGCGTCCATGACACCAGCACCAGATTTTTCGCGCAATTCTTTTACAAGCTTAGCTGTAATTTCTGCCATTTTTCTTCTCCTATGTTTACTATTTTTAAATAAAGGGGCCGGGCTGAGCCCCGCCCCTTTAGGTTAATTGACTTATGAAAATTATGCGTTGTCGCCTTCTACAACTTCAACGATTTCTTCGATTGAGTCTGCTTGAGTTTCAGTTGCAGCAAATTCTGCTTCAACAGTCGCTACAGCGTCCTCACCTTGACGACCTTCGATAACAGCGTCAGCCATTTTCGCAGTGATCAATTTAACGGCACGGATTGCGTCGTCGTTAGCAGGGATAATCACATCGATATCGTCTGGATCAGTGTTTGTGTCAACCATCGCTACAACTGGGATTCCCAATTTTTTAGCTTCTTTAACAGCGATTTGCTCTTTATGTGGGTCAACTACGTACATAACATCTGGGATACGAGGCATATCTTCGATACCACCCAAGAATTTTTCAAGACGTGCACGTTGTTTGTTAAGAAGCGCAACTTCTTTCTTAGGAAGAACGTCGAAGATTCCTTCTTCTTCCATACGTTTGATTTCTTTCAAACGAGCGATACGTTTTTGGATAGTTCCCCAGTTAGTAAGAGTTCCACCCAACCAACGGTGGTTGATGTAGTATTGACCTGAACGTTCTGCTTCTTCTTTAACAGCGTCAGCAGCTTGTTTCTTAGTACCAACGAACAATACAACTGCATCGTTTGCAGCTGCATCACGCATGAAGTCATAAGCTTGTCTGCGTATTTTACAGTTTGTTGAAGGTCGATAACGTGGATACCGTTACGCTCAGTGAAGATGTACTTAGCCATCTTAGGGTTCCAGCGACGAGTTTGGTGACCAAAGTGAACACCAGCCTCAAGAAGTTGTTTCATTGAAATTACTGCCATGAGTAAATTCTCCTTTTTGTTTTTTTCCTCTTCTTGACTTCGACTCGCAAAACGACCCAAAGGCAACTGTTTCACAATTCATCAAGAATGAGTATTATCGTTTACACGACAAGCTTTATTCTACCACATTTTTGCGATATTTTCAAGTGGTTTTGATATATTTTGGCCTTGCTTTCAATTAAAAATAATAAAAGAGACTCAAATCGAGCCTCTTCGTTTCATTCATTAGTTTGGATAGATGTAAGTAACATAACCTTCAGATGTTGTAGTTGGGTTGAACCAGCCACGTTTGTTACCGATTGTACGATCTCCACCGTAGTTTGATTCTGATACTTGGATACGAGATGATGATGAAACTGCTGTAACAACCGCTACGTGTCCATAACCACCATCATTCCAACATGCAATCGCACCAACTTGTGGAGTTGATCCTGTACGGAATCCTGCTGCAGCTGCACTTGTTGCCCACTGAGCTCCGTTACCCCAGTAGTCTCCAGCCCAAGGTGCCAATGTTTTAGCTCCCCAAGTACATTCACCAGTTGGGTAACTTGATGCATTTGAGCTATATGTTGGACGTTGTCTAGCAGGAGTTGGAGCAGGTGCTGGAGTGTAGCTTGAATCTTCATCATCCGATGTTGATGTCGCTTGCACTTGAGCTGAGAAGCTTGTATTTCCTGAAGCAACTACTGATTGTTGTTGGCTTGTTTGACGTGCTTTGTAAGCTGCTTCTGCTTCAGCCGCTGCTTTTGCTTCTGCCTCAGCTGCTGCTTTTTGTTCTAGCAAAGTAGCTTTTTCGCCTTCCGCAGTAGCTTTCTCAGCAGCAAGGTTCAACTCAGCAACTTTCAACTCAGCTTGCTTAGTTGTCAATGTTTGAGCATCGTCAGCAAGAGTCTGTTGGTTGGCAATTACGGTATTGATAGCTTCGTTATTCGCAACTTGTTTTTCAGCAATTGATTTTTTATCAGCCTTTTGTTGTTCCAACATTTTGTTGTTAGCAGATACAATCTCGCTCATCGCTGCAACACGTGAAATAGCTTCAGTAATTGATTTTGAGTTTACAATTGTGTTGATGTAGCTAGTTGCAGCACCGTTTGTTTGTGCGCTACGAGCTTGTTTTTCCAATGAGTCATTACGAGCAACAATATTCTTAGAAAGTTCTGTAATTTCTCCTTCAAGTTTCTTAGACTCAGCTTGAAGTGTTTCATTTTCAGCTTGCAAGCTTGCTTGTTGTGTTTGAATAGCTGTAACTTGCGTTTGGATTTCATCTACTTCTTTTTGAGCTTCTTTTTGTTTAGCTGTCAAATCACTAATCTTACTATCTTGAGCAGCAATTTTTTCATCTGTTGTTTCCGCACGGACAGTTGTTAACACCGCTGCTTGAGAAAATAACATTGTACTTAACAAAAGTGACGCTAAGATTTTTTTCTTCATATTCTGTCAATACTCCTTCTATTTAAGACATTACTAGTATACCAAAAAAAGACATAATAAATATTACGCCTTTGTTACATTTATATTTCTTTCTTATAGATAAATTTTTTCAAAAATAAATTGAAAAATCGCCATCCATAAAAAGTTCAGAATCATTGACGGGACAAGGCTATAGACGATGAATACTGGCATGGAATCTACAGTCAGTCCCACAGCAAGAGCCAAAAGATAGCTCCCCATATCAAACAGAAAACTGATCACAATAATGGTCAACATCCTTGTCCAACGATTTGTCAAAATCACGCTGTTAAACTTGTGGAGCGAAGCACCAATCAAGATAAACAAAAGCGTGGCAATTCCAATCAAGTGGAAAAAATAAATATCGTAAACCAAACCCACTATACAACAATAGGCTAGATAGAGATACTCCGACACCTCGATTGTCTCAAATAAGAGAAACAAGAATAGAAAATGACTGGCTAAATGAAAGTGGGGGAAGAAGGATCCCACCAATTGACCAATATGAGCATCAACTAGAACAACAACGGGGAGTAAAAAGAAAATTCCAACTTGTTTTAACAGTCTCATTGTTAATTCCCCACTAACTCTACCACATGAAGATCTTTGGTGTCAGCACTTAACTTTACTGTTACCTCTCGTGTTAGATAATCACTGCTGTGCGTTGTGGCAACAACCTCGCCAACAGGAATATCCTTAACATTGAAGTTTCCGAGCCCCCCTGTAGTCACCTTATCTCCCGCGCTAATGTCGCTATTACTATTTAATTGACTAATTTTAAGCAGTTCGGTTTCCTTGTCATAACCAACGATGATTCCATAAATTTCAGTAGAACCATGCAGGATTTTAACGGAAATTTTGTCGGAATTTTCAGTGTTTGTCAATAGGTTTACAGTTGTTGAATGTTCCTCCACCTTTGAAACACTACCAATCAAACCACCGTTTGCAATGGCCAACATATTTTCAGAAGCTCCTTTTGAACTTCCCACATCAATTGTTAACTCTTGTTTCCAAGATACTGGAGCTCGCATAATCACATCTGCTGCTATGGTTTTTGTAGCCTGCAATTTTGACTTCATATCCAGCAACTGACGTAGTTGTTCATTTTCAGTTTTTAAACTTTCTGATTGATTAGATTCCACCTCTAGTTGATAGAGCTGTTTTTTTAGACTCTCGTTCTCATTATAAGTCTGCGTCAAATGTCCCAAATCTGATTTGAAAGAGTCAAACCACTGAAAGGGTTTCTGAACAATTCTATCTACTAAGGAAATTCCATCTCCTAGTTTTGTCACAATAGCACTTGAATAGGTTGTCACCAATAGTACAGAAACTGTCAGAACTGTGACAAAAACGATGATTAGATATTTTGATTTTTTAAAACGGTTCATATTCCTACCTTTTTTACTAAAGATCTGCTACTGTGATTTTTTATCAACCTTACAAATCCACTAAGATTTTAAGAAAAATAAGAAACAACCCAGCACCAGAATCACAAGAATCGCCAGTGTATCCTTTTGACTCCATCTCAACTGTCTATACTGACTTCTGCCCTTTCCTCCCTGATAACCACGCGCTTCCATAGCTATTGCCAATGAATCTGCACGCTTTAAGCTAGTAGCAAAAAGAGGAATCAAAATCGGAATCATAGCCTTTACTTTTTGAACGATACTGCCTTCGCCAAAATCAACTCCACGGGCTTTTTGAGCATTCATAATCCGCGTTGTGTCATCCATCAAGGTTGGAACAAAACGCAAACTCATTGATAACATGAGACCAATTTCATGAACGGGAACTTTCACACGTTTCAGAGGCGCTAAAAGAGATTCAACTGCAGCCGCCAGACTCAAAGGCATGGTCGTTAACGTTAGCAAAGTTGAAAAGAAAATAATCAACACAAAACGACAAAAAATAATCCCAGCTTGTTGCAAAGCATAATCCGTTATTCTTATAAAAGAAAACTCAAATAAGACATTTCCACTTGAAATGAAAAAGAGTTGAAATAGAGTCGTAAAAGCAATCAAGAAAAACATGGATTTTAATCCCTGAACAAAAAATGAGAGGGAAACGCCCGACAAAGCGATAAATATACCTGTCGCTACAAAAAGAATGAGGTTGGCGAGGGGATTATTAGCCCAAAATACAATCAAAATCAACAGAATCATAGCGAGCAATTTACTACGGGGATCCAAGCGATGAATGATGGAATCCCCTGGTATATAACGCCCTAAAATCATACTATCCATTTAGCGACTCCTTAAACTCTTCTATCTTGATTGGCAGTTTTTTAAAAGCTACACCTCTATCTGCCAAACGTTTACAAAAGGCTGTGATTTTAGGCACACCTAACTGCACATTTTCCATAAAGGTTACATCTTGGAAAACTTCGCTCGGTTTACCACTTTGGATCAAACACCCCTTTTCCATAACGTAAACCTGATCAGCATACTCAGCTACGTCATCCATCAAATGCGTTACCAGAACGATTGTCATTCCAGCAAGGTGAAGTTTTTTAAACAGGGTCATCAATTCTTTTCTGCCCAAAGGGTCTAGCCCTGCTGTTGGCTCATCCAAAACCAAGACAGTAGGCTCCATCGCTAGCATCCCTGCTATAGCCACACGTCTCATCTGACCACCCGAAAGTTCAAATGGACTCCTCTCAAAGAGTGACTCATCAATGCCCACCAAGGCTAACTTTTCACGCGCAATTTTCTTGGCTTCCTCCTCAGAAACTCCAAAATTTTGTGGTCCAAACGCAACATCTTTCAAAACAGTCTCTTCGAAAATCTGATTTTCAGCAAATTGAAACACTAGACCGACTTGCTTTCGAATCTGTCGAATTTCTTTATTGGTTGATGTAGGAGTAATGACAGTATCAAAAACTCGAACAGAACCCTTACTTGGTACCAATAGGCCATTTAAAAGCTGTAAAATCGTCGATTTTCCACTACCTGTATGTCCTATCAAAGCTGTATAGGAGCCATCCTCAATCGTCAAGGAAACATCAGTCAAGGCTGATGAAGATAGGGGGGTTCCCTCTTGATAGGTAAAGCTCACATTTTCTAGAGTAATTCCCATAGTTTGTCCTCTAGCTCTCCTTCTGTCAAATAGCCATCCGGCAACTGATAGCCAGTCTCTCTCAAAGATTCTCTCAGTTGATTCGTAAAGGGATCATCTAAGCCTATCTGGTCAAGATCAGCCCGAGAAAAAAGTTCTCTTGGGCTGCTGGTTGACTCCACTTGGCCTTTTTTCATGACCAAGACACGATCACTCATCGCAACTTCTTCCAAGTCATGCGTAATGGAGACGACTGTCATCTGGTAGTCTTTTCGAATCTCTTGAACTGTCTGAATCAGTTCTCTTCGCCCCTCGGGATCCAACATACTTGTAGCCTCGTCCAGAATCAAAATAGCTGGTCTCAAAGCAACAACTCCTGCAATGGCCACCCGTTGTTTTTGTCCACCAGATAAGCGAGCTGGTTCTCTCTTCTTAAAGTCCAGCATACCCACTAACTCCAAGGATTCAGCTACTCTCTTCTTCATTTCTTCACGAGGAAGTCCCTGGTTTTCTAAGCCAAAGGCGACATCATCTTCAACAGTTGCCCCCACAAATTGATTATCTGGATTTTGAAAAACCATACCAATTTGTCGACGCAAGTCCCAAACATTCTCAGAAGACAGCAGTTGGTCATCTATCCAGATTTCTCCAGACTCTGCTTCAAGCAAACCATCAATCAAACGAATAGTTGTTGACTTTCCACTCCCATTATGACCTACAATTGAGAGCCACTCCCCATGTTTCACGTGAAACGAGACATTATTAACATCATAATACTCTTGATCTTCTTTGTATCGAAAAGACAGATCTTTTACTTCAATAATCGATTTCATTTCGAACCAAATGTCCCTTTGAATACATGAGCGCTACTCTTAAAATAATCATAACCAGAGTAGATAGTGAAAAACAAAGCGATATAAAGCAACAGTTGCCCAATTAAATTCCAATGTAAGAGCAAAAAGATAATCGCAAACATTTGACTAAAGGTCTTGATTTTCCCTGGCATAGCTGCCGCCAGAACCGTTCCTCCCGTCTCAACGAGCAACAGACGCAGGCCTGTCACAGCGAGTTCACGACAGATGATAATAGCAACAACCCAAGCTGGAGCCATACCTAACTCAATCAACATGATGAAAGCTGACATAACCAACAGCTTATCGGCCATCGGATCTGCAAACTTTCCAAAGTTGCTAACCACATTCCATTTACGAGCAAGATAGCCATCAAGATAATCCGTTACACTAGCAACTGCAAAGATGATTGCTGCCAACAGATGACTGCCTTGTGAATGGCTCAAAGTCAAAACAAGAATAAAGAGAGGTATAAAGAGAATTCTACCAATAGTTAATACATTAGGAATTTGTTCTTTTTTCATTGGTTCTTCCTTAATCTGTAGTGAATGTAAGTGTTACAGTTCCAGTCTGAGTTGTCAGCTTGGAAGTATCAATCGTTTGATTGTCCACAGTCACAGTAACTCCCTTCACTACACCTAAAGTAATAGTAACGGGACTCTTAGTTGAAACTGTTGTTTTTGCATTCTTATTGTCTGCGGACAGTGTTACACCACCTTCAAGTTCACTTCCTGAAACGCTAACCCAACTAGTTGCATCTGATACTGCCAGTTGAACCGTAGCTGTTTCCTTACTCGTTTTATAGCGAGCTTCAATGCGGTTTCCTTCACCTGAAACGGTAATAGTTGATTCCGCAATAGAAGATGAGCTTGATGTCTGACTACTAGAAGATGAACTAGACGAGGTTGTTGAACTAGTTGAGTTCACAACACTATAACTAGCCGAAGACGGACTTGGCTGAGTTTGGATGTAGTTCCAAACATAATAGGTCACAAAAATTAAAATCGACAAAGCAAACAGAACGAAGTAAAACAGAGGGAGATAAGACGTTTTTTTCTTATTTGATCGTCTACGACCAGACAAGTCTTCTTCATCAACATCGACCTCTTCATAGGTGATCATACTACCTGAATCATAGGCATCCAAAATGATTCGCTCGTCCAATTCAACCGCCCAGGCATATTTTCTTAAAAAAGAACGAGCATAAAATGGACTAGGAAGGCGATCAAAATCATCAGCCTCCATAGCCTCTAATAAATTCATCTGAATATCCGTTTTTGCCTGCAGTTCTTCTATACTCAATCCCTGATTAATTCTGGCTAAACGCAGAACCTCACCAATTGTTTTTTTTCTCATACTTAACATTCCTTCTTAACTAATATTCTTATCTATTTTAGGATGGAAAGATAGTAAAATCAATCAAATCACCATCATCTATCAAACGATGCCCAGCTTCAAGAACATCGTCTAAAGTAATTTCTTGTAAAATTTTTGGTAAATCAAAAATAGTTTCCCCTTTGTCGACTGGTTCATACTGTGTCGCAATAAACTCCAAGGAGTTCATACTACTGAAAAATTCTCCAAACATCTCACCCTTAACAAGATCTAGATGTTCCTCTGTAAGATCTGAATCTTTCGTAAAGTTGAGAATAGCCTTTCGAAATTGATGCGACAACGAAACAGGTTCTTTCGTTTCCATCATCAACATCACAAAATGAAAGCGGCTATTCACCTCTACCTCTAAGGACAGCGATGCATCCAACTTCCCTGTCTCATATAACTTTTGAAATCGCTCAGAAGTCCAACCAAACATCATCGTAAACAGTAATTTTAGCAAAACATTATAACGGTAGCAAGCTTCTTCTGCCACCTCACCTGCTCCCCTAATTCCAACAGCAAGTTTTGGTGAAGAAACTTCCATCCGAAGGCTATCTGTTTCTTTGACAACTTGTAAAGTAAGCTTCTCCTTCCTTACTAGCATTTCTTCCAAGTTTCCAAGTTTCTTTTGCGAAAAATACTTCTCAACCGTATCTACATCAAAATTTCCAACTAAAAACAAAGACATGTTGACAGGTTTGTAAAAGGTTGTAAAGTTATTTTTTAAGTCATTTAGCTGAATATTGTTAATTGATTTTTCACTTCCAACAATATCCGCTGCCAGAGGAGTGTTGGGATAAAGATTTGCTAAAGTTGCAAAAAACAGACGCGAATCTGGATCATCTTGGTACATCTCACGTTCCTGTTGGATAATTTCCCGCTCTCTCTCAACTGACTCTTCTGTAAAATGCGCAACTGTTACCAATTCTTCAAGCAAGTCCAAATTTTCTGATAAATGATCTATTGTTGAAAACAAATAACTCGTCTTTGTAAAACTTGTAAAAGCATTGCTATCAGCTCCCAAGCGTGTAAAAGACTCCATAATATCTTCAGCATTTTCTCTCTCAAACAGTTTATGTTCAAGAAAATGTGCAATTCCAGCTGGATAAGACTGTAAACCTTTTTCATATAGTGTAAAGCTTGTATCTACTGATCCAAATTGAACTGTTACAACCCCGTAAACTTCATTAAATTGTTTCTTAGGAAGGAGAGACACTGTCAATCCATTTGATAGACGAGTCTGATAAACCGTCTCCTTTACAGCAGGATAGTATTTTTCTTCAAAGATAACTGGTGTCATTCTATTCCTTCCATAAAGTATATCGCTTGTAACCGAACACTATTTGCTGCTTTGCAGATAGCTTCTTTGTCAACTTGGTTTAATTTTTCAACCCAACTGTCAAAATCTGATGTGGATTTCCCTAACAAACTATTCAAATAAACTCGCTCGATTAGTGAGGTCTGACTATCTTGCGCAAGCAACAAGGTTCTGCGAATCATCTCCTTGGTCTGTTCAATCTCCAAATCTGTAAAATTACCTTTTTTTAGTTCAAGTAATTGATGATTCATCAATTTTCTGGCTTGATTGCGATTTCCCCGATCAATGCCAGCATACATCCTCAATTGGCCACTAAACAAGTCCAATTGACTGGAGATAGTGTAGGCTAGACCAGCATTTTCCCGAACATTTGTAAAAAGCTTAGAATGAGCAAAACCACCTAATAGACCATTCATTACTACCATGGCCAAATGATGCTTGTCTCCATAGCTCGTAGAACAATGGTAAGCCAATTCCAAAACGGATTGGCCTACATTCTTACGAATCATTCCTTCCCGAAGGACATTTGAATATGGTTGTTGGTACTGAGGCTTGACATCAATTTGACGCCCAGTAAAGGAGAATGACCTCAACCACTCCTTCACTTCTACTTCATTAAAATCACCCAAGAAAAAGAAATCAATTCGATCATTTTTCAGAGCATCTTGAAAACAAGTGTAACTACTTTCTGGGGACTCATTTGAAATACGATTTCGTAAATCACTGTATCTCAATTTAAGACGTTCATCATGGAAGAACAAGCTATCCAACTCCTTATGAGCAAAATAAAATGAATCATCCATATCAGTAGCTAAGCTAGCCAATAATTGTTTTTTTCAATTTCAAATAAGGCTGACTCAAAAGCACCATCTTGAACTAAGGGGGCAAATAAAGTATGTTTCACCAATTCCAAAATTCGAGAAGTCAAGACATTTTTCTTACTCAAAAACTCATCCCGCACATAGGTAAATGTTAAATCAAGAACATGTGCCTGTCCCCTACGATAAGCACTCGTAGAAATATCTGTTCCATACAAACTTGCTAAATATCTACGAAAAACTTGAGATGTTGGGTAAGCTTTATTGGCAGTCTCCAACATACTCGCACTTAACATGCGTCCTGCTACTGTCTCAAGAGATAAGGAAGCAGTAAAACGAATAGTGATTTTATTTGTTTTAAACTTTTTGGATTGAACAAAATGTGCTGAAATTCCAGGCACTAACTCCATACCTTACCTCCTTACATATAGAGTTCTATTATACCACGAAAATCAAAATTTTTCTTGTTCTCTTTATAGCTTTAAAGAGTAAAATCGTTTTCATTTTCAGTAATTTTGCTCACTTAATTCTAAGAAATATGGTATAATACCTTAGATTGAGGTAAATTATGGAATACAAATTATTTGAAGAATTTATTACGCTCCAAGCCCTTCTAAAAGAGCTTGGAATTATACAAAGCGGTGGTGCT
>NZ_KQ970182.1:28501-30293 GCF_001579015.1 Streptococcus oralis | reverse complement strand
TATACAAAGCGGTGGTGCTATTAAATCCTTTTTGATGGAACATCAAGTTTACTTTAATGGTGAATTAGAAACTAGACGTGGAAAGAAAATCCGTATTGGAGATGCAATTGACATCCCTGATTTAAAGATTGACATCACCTTGACACAACCAAGTTTAAAAGAGCAAGAAGAATACCAAGCAGATAAGATTGAAAAAGAGCGGATTGCTAAACTTGTCAAAGAGATGAATAAGGGTGTAAAGAAAGAAAAACAAAAAACTACTTTATCACCTAAAACCAAACAAGCTCCACGTTTTCCAGGAAGATAATCATGTGGCTCCAACATTTAACAATTAAAACCTTTCGAAACTACAAAGAGACAAAAATTGATTTCAATCCAAAATTAAACGTCTTTTTAGGTCAGAATGCACAAGGAAAGACCAATATTCTAGAAGCAATCTATTTCTTGGCCTTAACACGTAGTCATCGTACTCGGACAGATAAAAATCTCATTCATTTTGATGAAGAACAACTCCATCTTTCTGGCTTGCTACAGAAAAAAACAGGTTCTATCCCTCTAGAAATTGATCTAACACCGAAAGGGCGTGTGACTAAAGTCAATCATTTAAAACAAGCTCGCCTCTCAGACTACATCGGACATATGAATGTGGTCCTCTTCGCACCTGAAGATCTCCAGCTAATAAAAGGAGCGCCCTCCGTTCGTCGAAAGTTTATAGATATAGAACTGGGACAAATTAAACCAATCTACTTGTCAGACTTGTCAAACTACAACCATATACTCAAGCAAAGAAATACTTACCTAAAATCCAGCCAGAAGATTGACGAAACATTTCTGTCGGTCTTAGATGATCAGTTAGTAGAGTATGGTTGTCGCGTCATAAAGCATCGGATAAAATTCATTAAAGACTTAGAAAAATTTGGTCAAAAAAAACACTTAGAAATTTCAAATCAATTAGAAAAGTTGTCAATATCTTATCAATCATCTGTCAACTTCACTAATGAAGAAGTCTTAAAGGATTCTTTTAAAATGGCTATAGAGAAAAGTAGATCAAGAGATTTATTTAAAAAGAATACTGGTGTTGGCCCTCATCGAGATGACATTGCTTTCTATATCAATGGTATGGATGCTAGTTTTGGAAGTCAAGGGCAACATCGTAGTCTTGTACTTTCTATCAAACTAGCAGAGATTGAACTAATGAAAAGTATTACCAACGAGTCTCCAATACTCTTGCTTGACGATGTTATGAGCGAACTTGACAACACACGACAATTAAAATTACTAGAAACTATTTCACAATCTATCCAAACCTTCATCACGACAACAAGTTTAGACCACTTGCAAAACTTGCCAGAAAATCTTAGTATTTTCAACATCCAAAACGGTAAAATATCTGTAAATTAAAATTGACACCTCTGTAAAAAGAACTCCTGAATTTCAGGAGTTCTTTTTACTTCTTACATGGAGTAGTTTGGCGCCTCATTAGTGATTTGTACATCATGAGGATGACTTTCTTTCAAACCAGCCCCAGACATTTCAATAAATTGAGCGTTGTCGTGCAATTCTTTAAGGTTAGCTGCACCACAGTAACCCATACCAGAGCGAATACCACCAATCATTTGGAAGACGATATCGGCTGCAACACCTTTATAGGCAACACGACCTTCAATTCCTTCTGGAACGAGTTTGTTTGCTTCATTAACAGAACCTTGGAAGTAGCGGTCACTTGAACCCTTCTTCATTGCAGCGATTGATCCCATACCACGGTAAGTCTTGAACTTGCGTCCTTGGAAAA
>NZ_KQ970182.1:18342-28481 GCF_001579015.1 Streptococcus oralis | reverse complement strand
TTTCAGTTTCACCTGGTGCCTCGTCTGTTCCAGCAAACATTGAACCAAGCATAACTGCATTTCCACCTGCAGCAAGGGCTTTTACAATATCTCCAGAATACTTGATTCCACCATCAGCAATAATCGTTTTTCCATATTCGCGCGCAACTGCTGCAGCATCATAAATTGCTGTCACTTGTGGGACACCCACACCTGCAATCACACGAGTAGTACAGATAGAACCTGGGCCAATCCCAACCTTGACAACATCTACACCTGCTTCATAAAGGGCACGCGCTCCTTCTGCTGTTGCAATATTACCAGCAATCAAAGTACGGTCTGGGAAATGAGCACGAATTTCAGCAATTTTACGCAAAACTCCAGCAGAGTGACCATGTGCAGTATCAATAACAATTGCGTCGGCTCCTGCTTCAAAGAGAGCCTCTGCACGTTCAAATGTATCTGAAGTGACACCCACCGCACCAGCAACTAGAAGACGACCAAATTCATCTTTGGCAGCATTTGGAAACTCAATAACTTTTTCAATATCCTTAATAGTAATCAAGCCAGAAAGACGGCCTTCTTCGTCAACCAAAGGAAGTTTTTCAATACGGTGTTCTTGAAGAATATTTTCAGCCGTTGCAAGATCTGTGCCAACAGGAGCAGTGACAAGATTTTCACTAGTCATGTGATTTGAAATTGGTTGATTATAATCTGAAATGAAGCGAAGATCTCGGTTTGTTAGAATACCAACCAATTTACGATTTTCAAGTGTTTCTACAACTGGAACACCACTGATACGGTAACGTCCCATCAGTTCGTCTGCCTCAGCAATGGTATGTTCTGGAGTCAAGAAGAATGGATCAATAATAACACCATTTTCAGAACGTTTTACCTTGCGAACTTCATCTGCTTGTTGCGCAATTGACATGTTTTTATGGATTACTCCAAGACCACCCGCACGAGCAATGGCGATAGCCATTTGACTTTCTGTGACTGTATCCATGGCGGCTGTAATAATTGGGATATTTAAAGTCAGATTATCTGCCAATTTTGTTGTTAAATCTGTATCATTTGGCAACACATGACTTTCTGCTGGAATGAGCAATACATCATCAAAGGTAAAACCTTTTTTAAAAATTTAGTATCCCAATTAGACATTGAAGTTTCCTCTTTTCTTTCTTTTTGAGCTTGACTCTTTTTTGTATTGTATCTATCATACCATTCTATGAAAATTTGTCAATTATATTTATGGCAGAAAACATAAAAAACTATCTCTGTAATTCTATAGAAGAGATAGTTTTACGATTCATATTTTATCTATTATTTAAAATAATTTAACCCCATTGCACCCTTAACCTCAGACAGAGTTTGACCTGCAACTTCGCGAACTTTTTCACTCCCTTTTTGAAGCATATTGTACACTTCACCCATATCCTTAGCAAATTCGATACGACGCTCACGAATAGGACTAAGTTCGCGTTCAAGTATTTCAAGTAGATAACGTTTCGTCTTCACATCACCAAGACCACCACGTTGATAGTGTTCTTTCATCTCTGCAATTTCTTGAGCATCTTCAGGACGACCAAAAACATCTAAATAATGGAAAACCATATTCCCTTCAATCTTGCCTGGATCCTCAACCCGAATATGATTTGGGTCTGTATACATACTCATGATTTTTTTACGCAAAGTATCAGCATCATCAGCTAGATAAATACCATTATTGAGGGATTTAGACATTTTAGCATTTCCATCTAGACCAGGCAAACGTCCTGCTCTCTCATTTTCTGGATAAATACCTTCTGGCTCAACCAATACATCACAATTATAAGCATTATTAAAGGAACGCACAATTTCACGAGTCTGTTCAATCATTGGTTTTTGGTCTGTCCCTACAGGGACATAATTAGCCTTAAAGGCTGTGATATCTGCTGCCTGAGCGATTGGATAAACCAAAAAACCTGTCGGAATACTTTCCCCAAATCCTTTTTGAGCAATCTCTGTTTTTACTGTCGGATTACGCTCCAAACGAGCTAGTGACACCAAATTCATATAGTACATAGACAGCTCAGCCAACTCTGGAATCTGACTTTGAATAAAGATAGTTGATTTACTTGGATCCAATCCAACTGCTAGGTAATCCAAGGCAACATTCCCAATAGACTCTACAATCGTTTGAGGATCTTTGGCGTGATCTGTCAAGGCTTGTTGGTCCGCCAAAAAAACAAACATCTCATACTTATCTTCTTCCTGTAGTAATACTCTATTTTTTAGACTACCAACATAATGTCCAATATGCAGTTTCCCTGTTGGACGGTCTCCTGTTAAAATAATGGGTTTCGTCATTTTTTTCTCCTTCGAAATGGTCTCTTCAATTATAGCATTTTTTTGTTAAAATAACAGAAAATTATTCAAATCAAAGATTTCCCTCGTTGTAAACAAAACTGTAAACTTAGTTGACATAAAATTGACAAATAAAAATTTGAATATTTCTCTCTTTTCTAGTAGAATAAATATATTACATATTATAGGAGAAAAACATTGCTTACAGTATCTGATGTTTCACTACGTTTTAGTGATCGCAAACTTTTTGATGATGTCAATATCAAATTTACAGAAGGAAATACATACGGATTAATTGGTGCTAATGGTGCTGGGAAATCTACATTCTTAAAAATTTTAGCTGGTGATATTGAACCTACAACTGGTCACATCTCTCTTGGTCCAGACGAACGTCTTTCTGTCCTCCGTCAAAATCACTTTGACTATGAAGATGAACGTGCAATTGATGTCGTTATCATGGGAAATGAAAAACTTTATAGCATTATGAAAGAGAAAGATGCTATTTACATGAAGGAAGATTTCTCCGATGAAGATGGTGTCCGTGCTGCTGAACTCGAAGGTGAATTTGCCGAACTTGGAGGTTGGGAAGCAGAGAGTGAAGCATCTCAACTACTTCAAAACCTAAACATTCCAGAAGAATTGCACTACCAAAACATGAGCGAATTGGCAAATGGTGAAAAAGTAAAAGTTCTCCTTGCCAAAGCACTTTTTGGCAAACCAGATGTTCTTCTCTTGGACGAGCCAACCAACGGTTTGGATATCCAATCCATTACATGGCTAGAAGACTTCTTGATTGACTTTGATAACACTGTCATCGTTGTATCCCATGACCGTCACTTCCTCAACAAAGTATGTACTCACATGGCAGACCTTGACTTTGGAAAAATCAAACTCTATGTTGGAAACTACGACTTCTGGAAGGAATCTTCTGAGCTTGCTGCTAAATTGCTAGCAGACCGTAATGCTAAGGCAGAAGAAAAAATTAAGCAATTGCAAGAATTCGTTGCTCGATTCTCAGCTAATGCTTCTAAGTCAAGACAAGCAACGTCTCGTAAGAAAATGCTTGACAAGATTGAACTAGAAGAAATTGTGCCATCTAGTCGTAAATATCCATTTATCAACTTTAAAGCAGAGCGTGAGATTGGTAATGATCTCTTGACAGTAGAAAATCTAACTGTAAAGATTGACGGTGAGACTATCTTGGACAATATTAGTTTTATCTTGCGTCCAGGTGATAAAACAGCTCTTATTGGACAAAATGACATCCAAACGACTGCATTAATTCGTGCAATTATGGGTGACATCGACTATGAAGGAACTGTCAAGTGGGGAGTTACTACTAGCCGTTCTTACTTGCCAAAAGACAACTCGGCTGATTTTGCAGGGGGAGAGTCAATCCTTGACTGGTTACGTCAATTTGCAAGTAAAGAAGAAGACGATAATACCTTCTTACGTGGTTTCCTTGGTCGTATGCTCTTCTCTGGAGATGAGGTTAACAAGCCTGTAAACGTCTTGTCAGGGGGAGAAAAAGTACGTGTCATGCTTTCAAAACTTATGCTTTTGAAATCAAACGTCCTTGTACTTGATGATCCAACAAATCACTTGGACTTGGAATCTATCTCAAGCTTGAACGATGGATTGAAAAACTTTAAAGAATCCATCATCTTTGCCAGTCATGATCACGAGTTCATTCAAACTTTGGCAAACCATATCATTGTTTTATCTAAGAATGGCGTCATCGATCGTATCGATGAAACCTATGATGAATTCCTAGAAAATGCAGAAGTACAAGCAAAAGTTAAAGAACTTTGGAAAGACTAAATAAGACTTCAAAACTCAGTTGGGTTAACCAACTGAGTTTTCTATCATTCTATGAGGTAACATGAAATCATTTTTTAAAACATATTGGACCTATTTTATTTCTTTCATCATTCCTGTAGTGATTATGTCTGGAGTATATCTATCTCAAGGTATCTACTGGAATAGTGATACATCTCCACTATTAGGAGATGGTTTCCATCAATACGTTATTTTTGATGTGGCTTTACGGAATATTCTACATGGAAATGGTAGTTTGTTTTACACCTTTACAAGTGGCCTCGGACTGAATTTCTATGCTCTATCTAGTTATTACTTAGGTAGTTTTCTCTCACCTCTAGTTTACTTTTTTAATCTGTCGAATATGCCAGATGCTGTTTATCTAACCACTCTATTAAAATTTGGATTGATTGGTCTGTCAACCTACTTTAGTTTAAATAAATTATTTCAATCTATCCCTCAGCCTTTAAAACTAGCCTTATCTACTTCCTATGCTTTAATGAGCTTCACTGTCAGTCAGTTAGAGATTAAAACCTGGCTAGATGTTTTTATCTTAATTCCTTTAATTATAACTGGCTTACACATACTTATAACACAAAAGAAGCGTCTACTATACTTTACAAGTCTGTCAATTTTGTTTATTCAAAACTATTATTTTGGATATATGACAGCATTGTTTCTTATTTTCTGGTATCTCTGCCAAATTTCATGGGACTTTAAAAATCGAAAATCATCTTTTCTTGATTTTGTTGTTACCTCCTTTTTAGCAGGAATGGTTAGTTTGATGATGACTCTTCCTACATTGTTTGATTTACAAACTCATGGGGAGAAGTTAACTGCCATCACAAAATTAAAAACAGACAGTAGCTGGTATTTAGATATTTTCGCAAAACAATTCATTGGATCTTTTGATACAACTAAGTATGGATCTATACCAATGATTTTTGTTGGACTGCTTCCTTTTATTTTAACCATTCTATTTTTCACAATAAAATCCATAAAGTTTCACGTGAAACTTATCTATGTACTCTTCTTCACTTTTTTAATAACAAGCTTTTACATAGAGGCACTTGATTTATTTTGGCAAGGGATGCATACCCCAAATATGTTTTTGCATCGCTATGCTTGGATCTTTTCTACTCTGTTAATTTATACTTCATCAGAAGTCTTAAATCGTCTGAATGAAATTAAGTTCTGGAATCTATTTGTCTCCCTTTTTCTTATACTGACAGGATTTTTAGCTACTGTATACTTTAAATCACACTATTCTTTTTTAACAGATTTAAATATCCTACTCACTCTTGAATTTCTACTAGTTTATTCACTTTTACTCCTTGCAGTCATCAGAAAATTTATCTCTGTAAATCTATTTGCAATTCTTTTATCTTTATTTATAACAGCTGAGATAAGCTTAAATGCTTCTTCTCAAATGGAAGGAATAGCTAAAGAATGGGCCTTTGCTTCTCGCAGTGCCTATAATAGAGATGTCACTGCTATGGAAACTATTATAAAGCAAATTGACAATCCATTTACACGTACTGAGAAACTGCAAATTCAAACTGGAAATGATAGTATGAAATTTAATTACAATGGAATCTCTCAGTTCTCATCTGTACGAAATCGTTCAGCTAGTACTAGTTTGGACAAGCTTGGATTTAAATCCTCTGGAACCAACCTCAATCTCCGTTATGCAAATAACAGCATTTTGGCGGACAGTTTATTTGGAATCCAATACAACATTTCAGAAACTCCCCTTGATAAATATGGTTTTCAAGAGATTTATCAAAAGGATCATTTAACCTTATATAAAAATCAACTCTCTTTACCTATTGCTTTTGCCACTCAATCTATTTACACTGATGTAAACTTTAACAATCATACTCTGGATAATCAGGCTTTATTTATAAACCAGCTTGCTAATCTCAACTTAGATTATTTCTATCCAATAGCATATGATAAAAAAGATAATTCTAATGGTTTAACAAGCATCACAAGTTCTACGAATGAGGATGCAAGGATTGATTATCAGATTGAGGTTCCTCAAAATAGTCAAGTCTATCTCTCTTTTGCAAACCTTCATTTTACTAATGATAAACAAAAGAAAATTGACATCCTTGTCAATGGAGAAAAGAAGACTTATACTACTGACAATACCTTTAACTTTTTTAACTTGGGTTATACTGAAGAACAAAAAACTTTCAATATCAGTGTTAGCTTCCCTGGAAATTCTCAAGTGTCATTTGAAACTCCAACCTTCTATCGTTTAGATACCCAAGCTTTGACTGAGGCAATCCAAAAGATTAAAGAACAACCTGTAGAAGTATCTACCTCTAAAAATAAAGTCTTTGCTACATATGAAGTCAAACAAGATAGCTCTATTTTCTTTACCATTCCTTATGACAAAGGTTGGTCTGCTTATCAAGATGGAAAAAAACTTGAAATCAAGCAGGCTCAAACTGGTTTTATGAAGGTTGATGTTCCAAAAGGAAAAGGAACCATTACACTTTCCTTCATTCCCAATGGTTTTGTTATTGGAGCAGTCTGCTCAGTAACTGCCCTTCTACTTTTTGGAATCTATAATTACAAACGAAATTCATCTATGACATAAAAATCGACCAAGGAATTGGTCGATTTTTTTAATCTTCTTGCATCTTCTTAGGTTGATAAGCTAGCATACCTAAAACAGTAAAGAAAGCTAGTGTTATAATAAGGAAAATCACTTGATGATGAATATTTCCTGTCATAGAGATTGTTTGTCGTAAACCTGATACAGAGTAACTCATTGGTAACCATGGATTGATACCTTTAAAGAAATCATTTGTCAAAGCAAGGGGGTAGGTCCCTGCACTTGATGCTAACTGTAATAGTAGTAAAATAAGAGAGAAGAAAGCTCCTAAACGGCTATTCCAAGTGGTTAAAGCTGTCACCATAGACATGAAAGCTAAACTTGTGATTATAATCAGAATCAAGGTTCTCATCTCATGATTAGCAGTCAATCCAATAAGATGGACACCTCCATAAACTAGGACACCTGCTAAGATAGCTATAATCCCATTTATTTCAGAACGAGACTTCAACCAAGCCCAACGACTCTCTGGATGACGTCCAGAAGGTAACTTCGCAAAAATCATATTGGTAGATATAGCAGCAACAAAAAGAGCAACTGATATCATATAAGGAGCCATGGCAATCCCATTTACAGGAACTTGATCATTATCTCTTTTTGAAAGAACTAGAGGCTCAGATAATGTTTCTGCATTTTCAGATTCTGTTGAAGCTGATTTGAGCTGATTATTAGCATTTCCTAATCCTTGTCCTAATGAATCAACTCCTGTCTGTAAATCTTCAAGACCAGAGGTTAAGCTTGTTCCACCTTCTGCTAGTTTTCCAGTACCATCTGCAATCTTCATAGCACCACTTCCTAGTTGAGATGCTGCAGAAAGTAACTGTGTTGATTTATCTGTTAATTGATCAGAGCCAAATTGTAATTTAGTAAGACCTGCTATTAACTCTGGACTCTTATTATTCAATTGAGCAGAACCAGATGACAAGCTTTCTATACCTGATACTAATTCTGGAGCTTTTCCAGCTAACGCATCTACTCCAGCTGTCAAGGTTGATGTATTTTCTGTCAACTTACTTGATCCAGAAACTAATTGATCTAGACTAGTTGTTAAACTTGCATTCTTTTCACTTAGTTGATTAGCACCTATAGAAATAGTATCCAGCCCTTTAGTATAGTTTACAACTCCTTTTTCAATTGACTGACTTCCAGGAACTAACTGATTGTCTACAGTAGTTTGTAACTTTGTAAAACCACTTGACAAAGTTGTCAAGGAGATAGATGCTAAAGGTAAAAGTTTATTTGCTTTCGTCTGTACATCAGATAGATTAGTTACTTGTTGTTCTGAATTCTCTATACTTTCTTTCAATCCTCCTACTGTCGTTAAAATTGTTTTTGCTGACTCAATAGTAGAATTAGAATTTTTAGAAATAGCTTCTGTCAGTTCTTTCTTCTGTTCCTCTGTGAGAGATTGATAAGTAGCTGTTGATTGAAGGTTAGCAATAGTTTTTTCTTGTTCTGTCTGACTTTTGGTCACAATATCCTGAGCAAGAGTTGTTAGATTTGGCAAAGCTTCTGATAATGTCTTTTTCAGTTGAGTATTATCTGCTACCGTAAGAGCTTGTAGTGTTTTATTCAGTTCTCCTAGACTAGTTGCCAATTGAGTAATTTGTTCATTTTGTTGAGACGAGGACTTTAATTGACTTGAAATTTCTTTAATACCAGTATTTAATTGCTCTATTCCATCTCTTAGTGTATCTGATTGGTTGGATAATTGACTCGTTCCGCTAGAAAGTTTCTCTACACTACTTGTATAAGCATTTACACCAACTGAAAATTGATTGAGACCTGTATCTAGTTGTGAAACGCCACTTGTGTAGGACTTTATACCTGTATTTAGCTGATTTACACCTGTCACCAACTCAGGAGTTTTTGACGCTAATTGACCAAGTCCAGTGTCAACTTGTGAGACGGCTTTTGTATAACTTTGTAAACCACTATTAAAAGTTCCTAAACCAATATGTAATTGCTCTATTGCAGATACATAGCTAGATAAACCTTTTGTAAATTGATCTGCTCCATTTGAAAAAGTTACAGTTGAGTTTGCTAAAGTATTAAGATTTGCCGTCAATGTTTGACTTCCCGTCACCAATTGATTCGCTCCATTAGCCAATTGTTCACTTCCATCAGCTGCCTTGTTTACTCCAGACTTCAAGTCATTCATTTTTTGAAATAAAGCCTTGGTATACGTTTCAGTTACATTAGTAGAAACGGTTTGTTTTAATTGTGTCATTGCAGAATCACTCATCTTGCTTGCAATAAAGCTATGCCCACTTGAGGTCTGATAATCAATCTGCATCTGTTCAGGATGATTTGTTAGGATAGAAGCAGCTTTTTCAGACAAGTCACTTGGTAAAGTCACTACCATGTAGTAATCACCATCTTCTAGCCCTTTTTCCCCTTCCTCTTCATTAACAAAATGAAAATCTAAAGCCTTATTTTCTTTTAAATTAGACACCATGTCTTCACCTATTGTCATTGTCTGTCCATTATAAGAAGCTTCCTTATCTTTATTGACAACTGCTACAGGTAACTCTGACAATTGACCATATGGATCCCACATAGATGATAAAAATATGATATTGTATAAAGCTGGAATGAGAGAAATCCCTATCATTACAATGATAAAGGTCGGTTTTTTAAATATTGCTTTCCATTCTTTAAACATGTTTCCTCCTTTTTTAAACATATTGTCTAAAATTTTGATATAATAGATTATACATCAAAAAATCCAAATTTCAAGGTAAAAAAATATTTTTTAGACATATTGTCTAATTTGTCTACAAGGAGAAATTATGAAAGAAAGTAACAAACGTTTAAAAACAAAACGCATTATCGAAAATGCCATGGTTCAATTATTGATGGACCAGCCCTTTGATCAAATTTCTACTGTCAAGTTAGCAGAAAAAGCCGGAATTAGTCGTTCCAGCTTTTACACTCACTACAAGGATAAGTATGATATGATTGAACATTACCAAAGTAAGCTATTTCATACCTTTGAGTATATTTTCCAAAAACATGCTCATCATAAAAGAGATGCTATTTTAGAAGTATTTGAATATTTAGAGTCTGAACCACTATTAGCTGCACTCTTATCTGAAAATGGTACAAAAGAAATCCAAAATTTCTTGAGAAATAAGCTTCACATTATGCTTAGCACAGACCTTCAGAAGCGCTTTATGAAACTACAACTAAATCCAATTGAATTAGAATACAGTAGCATTTATCTAACAAATGCCCTATTTGGAGTTTGCCAGACTTGGATTGCTCATGGAAAAAAAGAAAGCCCGCAAGAAATGACAGACTTCCTTATGAAAATGCTAGGTGATGCCAACTAAAAGAAAAAAGAACATCAATGGTGTTCTTTTTCTAA
>NZ_KQ970182.1:0-18295 GCF_001579015.1 Streptococcus oralis | reverse complement strand
CTATCTGTAGCAGATATAACCATTATATCAATTTCTTACTAATTGTCAATCACTTTTTAGATTTTTTCTCTAGAATATCTTTTAGTTTGCGAATTTTCAAACGAGTGATGGGACAGCGATGATCTTCATAAAAGACAACTTCTAGATTCTTTCGATCAATTTCTCTCACATTTCCCACATTGACAAGGAAAGATTTATGGGAGCAATAAAATCTCTGGGTATGTTTGTCCTTTTCCTGAATATCTGTCATAGTTCCATAAAATTCTTTGGCAAAATTCTTACCAATAATTCGCAGTTTATGAGAAACACCTGTTGTTTCGATATACAAAATATCATGGTAAGGGATTTTCAAATCATTTCCCTTATAGTTGTAATCAAAATAGTCTACAACATCTTCGTTTTCAAGTAGCATACTCTTAGTGTAAAAAATACTCTGCTCGATACGTTTTTTGAACAATTCATCATTGATGTCTTTATCAACAAAATCTAGGGCTGATACCTGATATTTGTAAGTTAAGGTAGCAAATTCAGATCGACTAGTAATAAAAACAATAATAGCATAGGGATTGTGATGACGGATAAACTGTGCCACTTCAAAACCCTTTTTCTCAATTCCATGAATATCGATATCTAAGAAATAAAGCTGGTTTACTTCATCATTTTCGATATATTCCTTAAACTCACGAACTTTTCCTGTTGTCTTGTAAGAAATAGGAATATTTGATTCCTCAGAGATTTCATTCAATATTCTCTCAAGTCTCACTTGATGCTCAATAACATCTTCTAAAATTAGTACTTTCATTCAAATTCCCTCTTAAATCTAATAATTTGTCTAAATGTGTTGTCTTCCATCTCTGTTTCTAAAATAATGTTGTCATACTTATCTAAAATCTCTTTGACATTATTAAGTCCTAGACCTCTATTTCTTCCCTTGGTAGAGAAACCCAAAGCAAATAGGTCTTCTGAAGGCGTCATAGTAATTTTACATGAATTCTGGATAACTATAACTGTTTCAAAATCCATTTTAATGACTGCAACTTCCATTTGTTTCAAGTAACTATCCGCGGCCCCTTCAACAGCATTGTTTAAGAGAATACTCATGATGCGAACAAGATCAAGTAAATCCATTGACAATCTAGTAATAACATCCTTTACTTCCAATGTAAATTCTACATCATTATTTCGTGCATAAACAATGGATTGGGCAATCAAACTCCGTAAAGCTGAATCTTCTAAATTGTTCAAATCAAAGTAAGTATATTTTTCTGAACGCAGTTTTTGATTCGCTTTTACTAATACTTCATTATAAACTCTGTCAATTTCCTGTAAATCTTCACTGTCAATTGCCATTTGCATGCTGACAAGCATACCTGCATAGTCATGACGAAAACCTCGAATTTCATTATACAACTTGACAATTTCATCAGTATAAGTCTGTAAATGCTTTTGTTCAAATTTCTTCTGCTTTAGGGCAATCTCTTTTTCAACTTGAACCTTGTGAGAATTCATTGCAAAGAAAATCAATAACAAGCAGATAAAAACAATAGTTGATAAAATACTTCCAAAACTATTTAAGTGACGAACCGTACTCACTATATCTGAAACAAAGGATAAAGTATGCAAAAAAACAAATGCTACTATCACTTTTTTAAAAAAAGGATAGAGATAATCTTTATCAAAATATTTAATTTCTAGATAAAAATAACGAATTATTATTAGAATAGCAAAATAAGTCAACAACAATACTACTAGAAAGAATATACCTTTATAGTGTAATACAAAGTCATCACCTGTTATAGAAGATAAGATTACAGATATAAAAGTATGGGTACTGTGATATATTAAAGATAATAGTAAACTGATAAAAATTCCTTTGTATTTATCATACTTCTTTAATTTTCTTAAATAACCATACACAACTAAAGGAAATAAAAATTTAGACAGAGCAAAACCATCTACATATGCTAGACTGATAACTTCTTCAATTATCAAAACTGATATACATGTGTAGCATAAAAAAATAATTTGTTCTTTTCTAGTTATTTTACAAATCCATTCATAACTTTTGCTAATAATGAAAAAATAAAAAATAGCTATCCCTAACCCAAATAAATCCATTACTCTTTACCTTTATTTCATTACTTTTTTCTTGGAAAAATAAGATTACGTATTAATTCTGAAATTCTTTGTTCCCCACCTTGAATCTCCTGCAATTCTTTCTCTGTAAGCTTTGTGAACTGTTCCAATTTAACTGTGTTTTTCATAATAAAATCTCCTGTATTGTTTTTCTTGTAAATTAACTTACAAATTTATTATACAAAATGAAGATTATTTAAGAAAAATTTCTTCCCAACTGTACATTTTTGCACCTGAAACGCACTTTTTTAAGAAAAAAGCTGGGAGTTTTCCCAGCTTCGCATATAAAATTGATCCCAGCAGGATTCGAACCTGCGACCGTTCGCTTAGAAGGCGAATGCTCTATCCAGCTGAGCTATGAGACCTAACATGACCATTCTATCAAAAAATAAGAAGTAAGTCAATCTTCTATTTATGATAAGGGGATCCCTGCTGAATGGTAAAAGCACGATAAATTTGTTCAACAAGAACTAATCTCATTAACTGATGTGGCAAGGTCAAACGTCCAAAACTAACAGAAAGATTCGCTCGATACTTCACAGCAGGGGATAGTCCCAGACTTCCACCAATAATAAATGTAAGTGTAGAAAATCCCTTTATAGAAGCCTGTTCCAGCTGTCTACTGAATTCTTCTGAAGAGAGAGTTTTTCCTTCAATTGCCAACACAACAACAAAATCTCTTTCTCCAACTTTAGAAAGAATTCGATTTCCCTCTATTTCTAATATTTTATGATTTTCTGACTCACTTGCCTTATCTGGAGTTTTTTCATCAGCTAACTCAATGATTTCTACAGTGGCAAAACGAGATATACGTTTAGTATATTCAGCAATGCCATCTTTAAGGTATTTTTCCTTCAGTTTTCCAACTGTTACAATTTTTATTTTCATTCTTCTATTCTATCATATCCACACTTTATTTCACATCTTATTCACAAAGAATCATCTAGAAAAACTAGCAAATTCACAGAAAAAAGCGAGTTATCCACAACTTGTGTAAAACTTTAAACTTTTAAGTTTGAATTAAGTTAATAGGTTTATACTTTAATTAAATAACAAATAATTGGAGGCGTTTATGAAACACTTACAAACACTTTACAAAAAAGGAGTTACATTTTTTGTAATTGTTCTCATCGGATTTTTAAGTGGAGCTTTGGGAAGTTTTGTAACACTACAACTTTCACAAAAACAAGGAAGTCAAGCTACGAATAATAATTCTGGCACTGTCACTCAAACATCCTATAAGAATGAAAATTCAACCACTCAAGCAGTAAATAAAGTTAAGGATGCTGTTGTCTCAATCATTACTTATTCTTCTAATAGTAGACAAAGTAGTGTATTTAATGCTGATGAAGCTAATTCTGATTCAGATAATCAACAAATCGCAAGCGAGGGATCAGGGGTTATCTATAAAAAGAACGACAAAGATGCCTATCTTGTAACAAATACTCACGTTATCAATGGAGCTTCAAAAGTCGACATCCGTTTAGCAGATGGTACAAAAGTTCCTGGTGAAATTGTCGGATCTGATACTTTCTCTGATATTGCTGTCGTTAAAATTTCTTCAGAAAAAGTTACAACAGTAGCAGAATTTGGGGATTCAAGTCAACTTAGTGTTGGAGAAACAGCAATTGCTATCGGTAGTCCTCTAGGTTCAGAATATGCTAATACAGTTACACAGGGAATCATCTCAAGTCTTAATCGAAATGTTTCTCTAAAATCTGAAGATGGTCAAGCTATTTCAACAAAAGCCATTCAAACAGATACGGCCATTAACCCTGGTAACTCTGGTGGTCCACTTATAAACATTCAAGGACAAGTAATTGGTATTACATCAAGTAAAATTGCAAGTAATGGTGGAACATCTGTAGAAGGTCTTGGTTTTGCAATTCCTTCAAACGATGCACAAAATATCATTAAACAGCTTGAAAGTGATGGTAAAGTGACTCGTCCTGCTCTTGGAATTCAAATGGTCAATCTGTCAAATGTTGGAGCTAGTGATCTTAGAAAACTAAACATTCCAAGTGGCCTCACTTCAGGTGTAGTTGTTCGATCTGTTCAAAGTAATATGCCAGCAAATGGACATCTTCAAAAATACGATGTCATTACCAAAGTTGACGACAAAGAGATTGCCTCATCAACAGACCTACAACATGCCCTTTACAATCATGCTATTGGAGACACTATAAAAATAACCTACTACCGTAATGGTAAAGAAGAAACAACCTCTATAAAATTAGATAAGAATTCTGGTGATTTAGAATCTTAATTGACATCAGTGTAAAGAAAACTTTACAGAAAGTAAAAGATATGTTAGTGTAGAATCATGGAAAAATTTGAAATGATTTCTATCTCTGAAATACAAAAGAATCCTTACCAACCTCGGAAAGAATTTGATGTAGAAAAATTGAAAGAGTTGGCTCAGTCAATCAAAGAAAATGGACTAATTCAACCAATCATTGTTCGTCAATCTCCTGTAATTGGTTATGAAATCCTTGCAGGAGAGAGACGATATCGGGCTTCTCTCTTAGCTGGTCTGACCTCTATTCCAGCCGTTGTGAAACACCTCTCAGATCAAGAAATGATGATCCAATCAATCATTGAGAATTTGCAAAGAGAAAATTTAAATCCTGTTGAAGAAGCACGCGCCTACGAATCTTTAGTAGAAAAAGGATTTACTCACACTGAAATAGCGGATAAAATGGGAAAGTCTCGTCCTTATATCACTAATTTTATTCGTTTGCTTTCCCTACCAGGACATATCTTATCTGAAGTAGAAAATGGAAAAATTTCTCAAGCTCATGCACGTTCACTAGTTGGTTTGGATAAAGAGCAACAGGAATATTTCTTTCAACTAATTAAAAATGAATACATCTCTGTGAGAAAGTTAGAAGTACTACTGACAGAGAAAAAACAAAAGAAGCAGAAAAAAAGTGATTCTTTCATCAAAGATGAGGAAGATAAATTAAAAAAACGACTGGGATTAAATGTAGAAATTAAACTTTCTAAAAAAGATACTGGAAAGGTTATTATTTCTTTTTCAAGCCAAGAAGAATATGACAGAATTATCAACAGCCTGAAATAAGGCTGTTCTTTTATTTTTTCAACCCACAAATTTATCCACCATTTTTTATAGCAAAAAACCAAAGAATTCAAGGGAATTTCTTACTTATCCCCAACCTGTGGATAAAAAGTGTAAACATTGTGGATTCTTTTCCACAGATTGTGGAAAAATGCTAACATCTATGGTAAAATAAGTTTAACAGTAAACCTTTTTATATCAAATATAGTAAAGGAGGGGATAATTGGTGAAAGAAAAACAATTTTGGAATCAAATCTTAGAATTGGCTCAAGAAAGATTGACACGTTCTATGTACGATTTCTATGCCACACCTGCTGAACTCATAAAAGTGGAGGGAAATGTAGCTACTATCTTTTTACCTAGACCTGAAATGGAAATGGTTTGGAAAAAACAGCTCAAGGATATCATTGTGGCCGCTGGTTTTGAAGTTTATGATACTGAAATAAAAACTCAATTTGTCCTAACAAAACCTGAGGAAGAATCTTCAACCTATGTCATGGATTCTGAAAATAGCAATCATTATGTTACTTCACAGGCCAATCTTGCTATTCCATATTCTGAAACAGGATTGAAGGAAAAATATACCTTTGATAACTTTATTCAAGGAGATGGGAATATCTGGGCTAAGTCTGCTGCTCTGGCTGTTTCCGAAGACCTCGCCTTGACTTATAATCCCCTTTTCATTTATGGTGGTCCTGGACTAGGGAAAACTCACTTGCTAAACGCGATTGGAAATGAGATTCTGAAAAATATTCCTGATGCGCGTGTCAAGTACATTCCTGCCGAAAGTTTTATCAACGACTTTCTTGAGCATCTGAGGCTCGGGGAAATGGAAAAATTTAAAAAAACTTACCGAAGCCTTGATCTCTTACTGATTGATGATATCCAATCTCTCAGTGGCAAAAAGGTTGCAACTCAAGAAGAGTTTTTCAATACTTTCAACGCTCTTCATAGCAATCAAAAACAAATCGTTCTGACTAGTGACCGAAGTCCTAAACACCTAGAAGGCCTTGAAGAAAGACTTGTCACGCGCTTTAGCTGGGGATTGACTCAAAATATCACTCCTCCTGACTTTGAGACACGTATCGCCATTCTTCAAAGTAAAACGGAACATTTAAACTACCATTTCCAGAGTGATACCCTAGAATATCTGGCTGGCCAATTTGATTCAAATGTTCGAGAATTGGAAGGAGCAATTAACGATATCACTTTAATTGCCAGAGTAAAGAAGATTAAAGACATCACTATTGATATTGCTGCAGAGGCTATTAGAGCTCGCAAACAAGATGTTAGCCAACTGCTAGTCATTCCAATTGACAAAATTCAAACTGAAGTTGGTAATTTTTATGGAGTGAGTGTCAAAGAAATGAAGGGGACGAGACGAGTTCAAAACATCGTTTTGGCGCGTCAAGTAGCCATGTATCTAGCTAGAGAACTGACGGATAATAGTCTTCCAAAAATCGGAAAAGAATTTGGCGGAAAGGATCACACTACAGTTATTCATGCCCATGCTAAAATAAAATCATTGATTGATGAAGACGATAATTTACGCTTAGAAATCGAAGCAATCAAAAAGAAAATTAAATAGTTTGTGGATAACTTTTCCTTTTCTATCTTTTTTATCCACATTTTTTAAACAAGCTAAAAATCTTGAAGTCACTAAATAGAAATCAGTTTTCCACAGAATTCACACACTCTATTATTTCTATTATCCTTCTAATACTAAAAAATAAATAAAGGAGAATCCATGATTCATTTTTCAATTAATAAAAATTTATTTCTACAAGCCTTAAATACTACAAAACGAGCAATAAGCTCTAAAAACGCTATTCCAATTTTATCAACAATCAAAATTGATGTTACCAATGAAGGGATTACTTTAATTGGATCAAATGGTCAAATCTCCATTGAAAATTTTATTTCTCAAAAGAATGAAGATGCTGGTCTTTTGATTACTTCCTTAGGTTCAATTCTTCTTGAAGCCTCTTTCTTTATCAATGTTGTATCCAGTCTTCCAGATGTAACGCTTGATTTCAAAGAGATTGAACAAAAACAAATTGTCTTAACAAGTGGCAAATCAGAAATTACCCTAAAAGGGAAAGATAGCGAACAATACCCACGAATCCAAGAAATATCAGCAAGCACTCCTTTGGTTCTTGAAACCAAACTACTCAAGAAAATTATCAATGAAACAGCTTTTGCAGCAAGTACGCAAGAAAGTCGTCCAATCTTAACAGGTGTCCACTTCGTATTGAGCCAAAATAAAGAACTAAAAACAGTTGCGACAGATTCTCATCGCCTTAGCCAGAAAAAATTGACTCTTGAAAAAAATGGAGATGATTTCGATGTGGTGATCCCTAGTCGCTCTCTACGCGAATTTTCAGCTGTTTTTACGGACGATATTGAAACAGTGGAGATTTTCTTTGCCAATAATCAAATCCTCTTTAGAAGTGAAAATATTAGCTTCTACACTCGTCTCCTAGAAGGAAACTATCCTGATACAGATCGCTTGATTCCAACAGACTTTAACACTACAATTACTTTTGATGTGGTTAATTTGCGTCAATCTATGGAGCGTGCACGTCTCTTATCAAGTGCAACTCAAAATGGTACTGTGAAACTTGAAATTAAAGGTGGAGTTGTTAGCGCCCATGTTCACTCTCCAGAAGTTGGTAAAGTAAACGAAGAAATCGATACGGAGAAGGTGACTGGTGATGATTTAACTATTAGTTTCAACCCAACTTACTTGATTGATTCCCTCAAGGCTTTAAATAGCGAAAAGGTGACTATTAGCTTTATCTCAGCTGTTCGTCCATTTACTCTTGTGCCAGCAGATACTGACGAAGACTTCATGCAGCTCATTACACCAGTTCGTACAAATTAAGTAAAAGAGGTTGAGCCTAGCTCGCCTCTTTTATGATATAATCGAAAAAGAAAAGGAGAGTAGTATGTATCAAGTTGGAAATTTTGTTGAGATGAAAAAACCACATGCTTGTATCATTAAATCAACTGGTAAAAAAGCCAATCGTTGGGAAATTACACGTGTTGGGGCAGATATCAAAATCAAATGTAGCAATTGCGATCACCTTGTTATGATGAGTCGCCATGATTTTGAACGAAAAATGAATAAGATTATTGACTAAGAACCCTTAGTTAGAGAGTTAGCAAGTTTTCCCTTTTTGTGTTATAATGTTAGGGATTGAAATGAGAACGGAGAATGAGAAAATATGGCTTTAACAGCAGGTATCGTTGGTTTGCCAAACGTTGGTAAATCAACCCTTTTTAATGCAATTACAAAAGCAGGAGCAGAGGCAGCAAACTACCCATTTGCGACTATTGATCCAAATGTTGGGATGGTAGAAGTTCCAGATGAACGCCTACAAAAACTAACTGAAATGATTACTCCTAAAAAGACAGTTCCAACAACTTTTGAATTTACAGATATTGCAGGGATTGTAAAAGGTGCATCAAAAGGAGAAGGTCTAGGGAATAAATTTTTAGCCAACATCCGTGAAGTAGATGCTATTGTTCATGTTGTGCGTGCATTTGATGATGAAAATGTTATGCGCGAGCAAGGACGTGAAGACGCCTTTGTGGATCCACTTGCAGATATCGATACCATTAACTTAGAGTTGATTCTTGCTGACTTAGAATCAGTTAATAAACGCTATGCACGTGTAGAAAAGATGGCGCGTACGCAAAAAGATAAAGAATCAGTAGCAGAGTTTAATGTTCTTCAAAAAATTAAACCTGTTCTTGAAGATGGAAAATCAGCACGTACAATCGAATTTACAGATGAGGAACAAAAGGTTGTCAAAGGTCTCTTCCTTTTAACCACTAAACCAGTTCTTTATGTTGCCAATGTGGATGAGGATGTAGTTTCAGATCCAGATTCTATCGATTATGTGAAGCAAATTCGTGAATTTGCAGCGACAGAAAATGCAGAGGTAGTTGTTATTTCCGCGCGTGCTGAGGAAGAAATTTCTGAGTTAGACGATGAGGATAAGCAAGAGTTTCTTGAAGCACTTGGCTTGACAGAATCAGGTGTTGATAAATTGACTCGAGCTGCTTACCACTTGCTTGGACTTGGAACTTACTTTACAGCTGGTGAAAAAGAAGTCCGTGCTTGGACCTTTAAGCGTGGTATGAAAGCTCCTCAAGCAGCTGGTATTATCCACTCAGATTTTGAAAAAGGTTTTATTCGTGCAGTAACCATGTCATATGAGGATCTAGTAAAATACGGATCTGAAAAAGCTGTAAAAGAAGCTGGGCGCTTGCGTGAAGAAGGAAAAGAATATATCGTTCAAGATGGCGATATCATGGAATTCCGCTTTAATGTCTAGTAACATTTAACAAATAGTGTCAATTAGGTTGGAAAAAAATTCCAACCCTTTTGGCTTTTGAAAGGAAAATAAATGACTAAATTACTTGTAGGATTGGGAAATCCAGGGGATAAATATTTTGAAACCAAGCACAACGTTGGTTTTATGTTGATTGACCAATTAGCTAAAAAACAAAATGTCACCTTTACACATGACAAGATATTTCAAGCTGACCTAGCATCTTTTTTCTTAAATGGAGAAAAAATTTATCTGGTCAAACCAACTACTTTTATGAATGAAAGTGGAAAAGCAGTTCATGCTTTATTGACTTACTATGGTTTGGATATTGAAGATTTACTCGTTATTTACGACGATCTTGACATGGAAGTTGGGAAAATTCGTTTAAGAGCAAAGGGCTCAGCAGGTGGTCATAATGGGATTAAATCTATTATTCAACATATAGGTACTCAGGTCTTTAACCGTGTTAAAATAGGTATTGGAAGACCTAAAAAAGGTATGTCAGTTGTTCACCATGTTTTAAGTAAGTTTGATCAGGATGACTATGTAGGTATTTTACAATCAATTGACAAGGTTGACGATGCTGTAAACTACTATTTACAAGAGAAAAACTTTGAGAAAACAATGCAGAGGTATAACGGCTAAATGGTGACTTTATTAGATTTATTCTCAGAAAATGATCAGATAAAAAAATGGCATCAAAATCTGACAGATAAGAAAAGACAACTGATACTAGGACTGTCAACTTCTACCAAGGCTCTTGCAATTGCAAGTAGTCTAAAAAAAGAAAAAAGATTGTGTTATTGACATCGACTTATGGAGAAGCAGAACGAATTATCAGTGATCTTCTTTCTATCTTAGGAGAGGAATTTGTCTATCCATTTTTGGTAGATGACTCTCCTATGGTAGAGTTTTTGATGTCTTCACAAGAAAAAATCATTTCGCGAGTTGAAGCCTTGCGTTTTTTAACTGATTCATCTAAGAAAGGGATTTTAGTTTGTAATATAGCAGCAAGTCGATTGATTTTACCTTCTCCAACTGGATTTAAAGAAAGTATTATAAGGATTGCAGTCGGTGAAGAGTATGAGCAACATGATCTTCTTCACAAATTAAAGGAAATAGGCTATCGCAAAGTTACGCAAGTACAAACTCAAGGTGAGTTTAGTATTCGAGGAGATATTTTAGATATTTTTGAGATGTCTCAGTTAGAACCTTTCCGAATCGAGTTTTTTGGTGATGAAGTAGATGGAATTCGGACTTTTGAAGTAGAGACACAATTATCAAAAGAAAATCAAACAGAACTTATTATCTTTCCAGCTAGTGATATACTTTTAAGAGAAAGGGACTATATACGAGGTCAGTCAGCTTTAGAAAAGCAAATTTCGAAGACCTTATCACCAATTTTAAAATCATACTTGGAAGAGATTTTGTCAAGTTTTCATCAAAAACAAGTACATTCAGATAGTCGAAAGTTTTTATCTTTATGTTACGATAAAACATGGACTATATTTGATTATATTGAAAAAGATACGCCAGTATTCTTTGATGATTACCAAAAATTGATGAATCAGTATGAAGCCTTTGAGAGAGAATTAGCGCAATACTTTACAGAAGATTTACAGAATGGTAAATCATTTTCTGATATGCAGTATTTTGCAGATATAGAGCAAAACTATAAAAAACAAAGTCCAGTTACCTTTTTCTCCAATCTCCAAAAAGGACTAGGAAATCTCAAGTTTGATTACATTTATCAATTTAATCAGTATCCAATGCAAGAGTTTTTTAATCAATTTTCTTTTCTTAAAGAAGAAATTGAGCGATATAAAAAAATGGACTACACCATTGTTCTGCAGTCTAGCAATTCAATGGGAAGTAAAACATTGGAGGATGTTTTAGAGGAATACCAGATTAAATTGGATTCCAAAGATAAGTCAAGTATCTGTAAAGAATCTGTAAACTTGATTGAGGGTAATCTAAGACATGGTTTTCATTTTGTAGATGAAAAAATTCTCTTGATTACTGAACATGAGATTTTCCAAAAGAAAATAAAACGTCGTTTTAGAAGACAACATGCTTCGAACGCAGAGCGATTAAAAGATTATAATGAACTTGAAAAAGGGGACTACGTTGTTCACCATATCCATGGAATTGGCCAATATTTAGGGATTGAAACAATTGAAATCAAAGGGATTCACCGTGATTATGTCAGTGTTCAATACCAAAATGGGGATCAAATCTCCATCCCAGTTGAGCAAATTCAATTACTGTCCAAATATGTTTCAAGTGATGGTAAAGCGCCAAAACTTAATAAATTAAATGATGGTCATTTCAAAAAGGCCAAGCAAAAAGTTAAGAACCAGGTAGAGGATATAGCTGATGATTTAATCAAACTTTATTCTGAGCGTAGTCAGTTGAAGGGTTTTTCTTTCTCAGCTGATGATGATGAGCAACGTGCTTTTGATGATGATTTCCCTTATATTGAAACGGATGATCAACTTCGTAGTATTGAGGAAATCAAGAGAGATATGCAGGATTCTCATCCCATGGATCGACTTCTGGTTGGGGATGTTGGTTTTGGGAAGACTGAAGTAGCAATGCGTGCAGCATTTAAGGCGGTCAATGATCATAAACAAGTTGTCGTTCTAGTTCCGACGACGGTTCTAGCACAACAACACTATACCAACTTTAAGGAACGATTCCAAAATTTTGCAGTTAATATTGATGTGTTGAGTCGCTTTAGAAGTAAAAAAGAGCAGGCAGAGACACTTGAAAAATTAAAGAATGGTCAAGTCGATATTTTGATTGGAACGCATCGTATTTTGTCAAAAGATGTTGTTTTTTCAGATTTGGGATTGATGATTATTGATGAAGAACAACGATTTGGTGTCAAGCATAAGGAAACCTTGAAAGAATTAAAAAAACAAGTAGATGTCCTAACCTTGACAGCTACTCCAATACCTCGTACTCTCCATATGTCTATGCTGGGAATCCGAGATTTGTCTGTTATTGAAACTCCGCCAACTAATCGCTATCCTGTTCAGACTTATGTTTTGGAAAAGAATGATAGTGTAATTCGTGATGCTGTCTTGCGTGAAATGGAGCGTGGAGGTCAAGTTTACTATCTTTACAACAAAGTTGACACGATTGATCAGAAGGTTTCAGAATTACAGAATTTGATTCCAGAAGCTTCGATTGGATATGTTCATGGACAAATGAGTGAAATTCAGTTAGAAAACACTTTGTTGGACTTTATTGAAGGTCAATATGATATTTTGGTGACAACTACCATAATTGAAACAGGTGTTGACATTCCAAACGCCAATACCTTATTTATTGAAAATGCAGACCATATGGGCTTGTCAACCTTGTATCAATTAAGAGGAAGAGTTGGTCGGAGCAATCGTATTGCCTATGCTTATCTTATGTATCGTCCAGAAAAATCAATCAGTGAAGTTTCTGAAAAGAGATTAGAAGCAATCAAAGGATTTACAGAATTGGGATCTGGATTTAAGATTGCGATGCGAGATCTTTCTATTCGTGGAGCAGGAAACCTCTTAGGAAAATCCCAATCGGGCTTTATTGATTCTGTTGGTTTTGAATTGTATTCACAGCTACTAGAGGAAGCTATTGCTAAACGACATGGTAATGGGAACACAAGAACCAAAGGGAACGCCGAATTGATTTTACAAATCGATGCCTATCTTCCTGATACTTATATTTCTGACCAACGACATAAGATTGAAATTTACAAGAAAATTCGTCAAATTGACAATCGTGTCAACTATGAAGAATTACAGGAAGAATTGATGGATCGTTTCGGGGAGTATCCAGATGTAGTGGCCTATCTTTTAGAGATTGGTTTGGTCAAATCATACTTGGATAAGGTCTTTGTAGAACGTGTGGAAAGAAAAGAGAATAAGATTACGGTTCAATTTGAAAAAATTACTCAGCGACTGTTCTTGGCTCAAGATTATTTTAAAGCCCTATCTGCAACAAACTTAAAAGCGGTTATAGCTGAGAATAGAGGATTGATGGAAGTCGTATTTGATGTCCGAAACAAGAAGGATTATGAAATTTTAGAAGGTCTGCTGATTTTTGGAGAAAGTTTACTAGAGATAAAAGAATCAAAGGAAGCAAATCCCATTTAACATTTTTCTTCTATAAAAAGGATAAAAATGGTACAATAATAATTTGAGGTAATAAAAATGAGATTAGACAAGTATTTAAAAGTATCACGAATTATTAAGCGTCGTACAGTCGCAAAGGAAGTAGCAGATAAAGGTAGAATCAAGGTAAATGGAATTTTGGCCAAAAGTTCAACGGATTTGAAAGTTGATGACCAAGTTGAAATTCGCTTTGGAAATAAGTTGTTGCTTGTAAAAGTACTGGAGATGAAAGATAGTACAAAAAAAGAAGATGCAGCAGGCATGTATGAAATTATCAGTGAAACACGGGTAGAAGAAAATGTCTAAAAATATTGTACAGATGAACAATCCTTTTATTCAAAATGAACACCAACGTCGTCGTTACCTGATGAAGGAAAGACAAAAGAGAAATCGCTTTATGGGTTGGGTTCTGATTTTGATGATTTTGTTGTTTATTTTACCGACTTATAATCTGGCCCAAAGCTATAATCAGTTACTGCAACGTCGTCAGCAATTGACAGAATTGAAAGAACAATACCAAACTCTTAGTGATGAAAAGGATAAGGAATCTGCTTTTGCTGCAAAGTTGAAAGATGAAGACTATGTAGCAAAATATGCACGTGCCAAGTACTATTACTCAAAGACACGAGAAGCGATTTACACAATTCCTGATTTGCTTCCGAGGTAATGTCATGGAAAATTTATTAGAAGTTGTTGAGAAGTTTTTAAGTTTGTCAGATGAAAAATTAGAAGAATTAGCAACTAAAAATCATTTATTACGATTACAAGAAGAAAGGGAAGGGAAGAATGCGTAAGTTCTTAGTAGTGTTATCACTACTATCTGTTTTTATCATAACTTCAAGAGTAGTTAGCACAGAAAAACAGCTTCCTTACTCTTCACAAGAAATTTATTATCTAACTGAGTCTGATTATGGATTTTACTATAAAGAACCTCTTGAATCGCCAATGGTTTATGGAGAAACTGCTATCTATGCAAATGAGGATTTGATTAAGGAGTCTGGAAAATTGACTCCTGGAACCACCTTTAAAATCGTAGAATGGCGTTTGAATAGACAAGGTATTCCTGTTTTTAAATTAGACAATCATCAGTTTGTCGTTGCAGATAAGCGTTTGGTCTATGATCAAAGTCAAGTTCAAACTCAAAGTAGACAAGTATGGTTGGAACCGGGGTTTGTTATCTATAATAGCCCTTATGATGCTAAAGAAATTTCTTCATCTCTCTCTCCCTATCAACGCGTAATAGTGGATAGAACCCTCTTTGCTGAGGGACAAGAATTTCTTCATATTGATCAAGTTGGGTGGGTACCAAAAGAGTTCGTCTCAGAAGAGGACAATCGTATCCAGAAGGTTCAAGAAATCTTATCAAACAACTATCAGAATGAAAAATACTCTATTTATGTTAAACAACTGAGTACAGGTAAAGAGGCTGGGGTGAATGAAGATAGCAAACTCTATGCAGCTAGCATCTTGAAACTGGCCTACCTTTATTATGCTCAAGATAAGATAAATCAAGGGGAATATACGCTGGACAGTAGCTTCAAGTATGCCCCAGAAGTAAATAGTTTTCCTGGATCTTATAAACCAGAAGGTAGTGGTAGTTTACCTAAAAAAGAAGATAACAAAGATTACAGTCTCAAGCAGTTAATTACCAAGGTAACAAAAGAGTCTGACAATGTTGCTCATAATATTTTAGGTTATTATGTGACTAATCAATCTGACGGGGTTTTTAAACAAAAATTGTCCACCATTATGGGTGAAGATTGGGATGTGAATGATAAATTAACTTCTTCAAAAATGGCTGGAAAGGTCATGGAAGCTATTTATAATCAGAATGGCTTTGTCCTAGAGTCTCTGAGCAAGACTGATTTTGATAACCAACGAATTGCAAAGGGTGTTTCGGTTAAGGTAGCTCATAAAATCGGAGATGCGGATGAGTTTAAACATGACACTGCCATTGTCTATACAGACTCTCCTTTCGTTCTCTCTATTTTCACTAAAAATTCTGATTATGACACTATTGCTAAGATAGCCAAGGATGTCTATGAGGTTCTAAAATGAGGGAGCAGGATTTTTTAAATCATTTTCTCCGAAAAGAGTATTTCAAAAAACATTCTAAAGTCGTATTGGCTCTGTCTGGTGGACTGGATTCAATGTTTTTATTCCATCTACTGTCCACCTATCAAGAAGAGTTGGAAATTGAGCTGATTTTAGCTCATGTCAATCACAAGCAGAGAACTGAGTCTGACTGGGAGGAGGATGAACTAAGGAAGTTAGCTGATGTAGCTGGACTTCCTATTTATATCACAAGCTTTTCAGGAGAGTTTTCAGAAGCGCGTGCTCGAGAGTTTCGTTATGATTTTTTTAGGGAAATTATGAAAGAGGTTGGGGCGACAGCCTTGGTCACTGCCCACCATGCAGATGATCAGGTTGAAACGATTTTTATGCGCTTGATTCGAGGTAGTAGACTACGTCATTTAATAGGAATAAGAGAAAGTCAAGTAGTTGATGATATTGAAATCCTCCGTCCCTTGTTGCATTTTCATAAAAAAGATTTTCCACCAATTTTTCATTTCGAAGATCAAACAAATCAGGAAAATGTCTATTTTCGCAATCGCATTCGAAATAGGTACTTACCAGAACTTGAAAAAGAAAATCCTTGCCTTAGATCCGCTCTTTTAAATCTAGGAAGTGAGATTTCAGATTACCAAGTAGCTATAACGGAGCTTTCTGAACAGATTGATGTAGAAGATTTGAATGAGCTCTTTTCATACTCAAAACAAACTCAAGGGGTCTTGCTCCAAAACTATCTCAATCAATTTCCTGACTTAAATCTTACGAAAGCTCAGTTTGCTGAAATTCGACAGATTTTAGCAAGGAAAAACCAGCATCATCACCCACTGAAAAATGGTTATGAATTAATAAAAGAGTATCAAAATTTTCGAGTTTGTAAAATCAGTCCTCAGGCTGATGAAAAGGAAGATGAACTTGTGTTACACTATCAAAATCAAGTTCGACATAAGGGCTATCTATTTTCCTTTGGTATTCCTGTTGAAGGAGATTCTGTTCAAAAAATAATGGTTTCACGGGAAACACCGGTACATATTAGGTGTCGAAAACCTGGCGATGTTCTTGTCCTGAATGGTCATCGAAAGAAACTGAGACGTCTATTTATAGATTTGAAAATCCCTATTGAAAAACGAAAAACAACTCCTATTATTGAGCAATTTGGAGAAATTGTCTCAATTTTAGGAATTGCGACCAGTGATTTGAGTAAAAACATGAAAAATGATATAATGAACACTGTACTTTATATAGAAAAAATAGATAGGTAAAAAGATGTTAGAACACGATATTAAAAAAATCCTCATTTCACATGATGAAATTACAGAAGCAGCTAAAAAGCTAGGTGCACAATTAGCCAAAGATTATGAGGGAAAAAATCCAATTCTTGTTGGAATTTTGAAAGGTTCGATTCCTTTTATGGCTGAATTGGTTAAACATATTGATACACATATTGAGATGGATTTCATGATGGTATCTAGCTACCATGGTGGAACTGCAAGCAGTGGTGTGATCAATATCAAGCAAGACGTAACTCAGGATATCAAAGGAAGACATATTCTATTTGTAGAAGATATCATCGATACAGGTCAAACTTTGAAGAACCTGAGAGATATGTTTATTGCAAGAGAAGCAGCTTCTGTTAAGATTGCAACCATGTTGGATAAACCAGAAGGACGAATTGTTGAAATCGAAGCAGATTATACTTGCTTTACGATTCCAAATGAGTTTGTAGTAGGTTATGGTTTGGACTACAAAGAAAATTATCGTAATCTTCCTTATGTTGGAGTGTTGAAAGAGGAAGTTTATTCAAATTAGAAAGAGCATTCTTTAATGAAAAAACAAAATAATGGTTTAGTTAAAAATCCATTTCTATACTTGTTAATTATCTTCTTCCTTGTAACAGGATTCCAGTATTTTTACTCTGGAAATGCTGCTGGGAAAAGTGAAAAAATTAACTATACAGAATTGGTAAAAGAAATTACAGCAGACAATGTAAAAGAATTGACCTATCAGCCAAATGGTAGCATCATTGAGGTGTCTGGCGTTTATAAAAATCCTAAGACTAGTAAAGAAGAAACAGGAATTCAATTTTTCACTCCTGCTGCTACAACAGTAGAAAGATTCTCAAGTACCATTCTTCCGTCGGATTCAACAGTTGCAGAATTGCAAAAACTTGCTTCTGAACATAAGGCTGAGGTAACGGTTAAACATGAGAGTTCGAGTGGTATGTGGATCAATATCCTTGTCTCTGTTGTGCCATTTGCCATTCTCTTCTTCTTCTTATTCTCTATGATGGGAAATATGGGAGGAAACAATAGTAGAAATCCAATGAGTTTTGGACGTAGCAAGGCCAAGGCTGCTAACAAAGAAGATATCAAGGTACGATTTTCAGATGTTGCAGGTGCCGAGGAAGAAAAACAAGAATTAGTCGAAGTTGTTGAATTCCTAAAAGATCCGAAACGATTTACAAAACTTGGTGCGCGTATTCCTGCGGGTGTTCTTTTAGAGGG
>NZ_KQ970181.1:880382-883599 GCF_001579015.1 Streptococcus oralis | reverse complement strand
GAACATGTCTTTTGTGTTGCACTTCATTTTACAATAGAGCAATTAAAAAATTTGAGAGAAATAGTCAAAATTTTTTTATAAAAGCCTTTACAAAAAAATTAAAGTGGTATAATTAAGGTATAAATAAGTGCAAACGTTTTCGTAAAACGTTTGCCTAAATAAAATAAAGGAGATTTGAATGATGAAAGCTACATTCAAAAATGTCTTGTCTTTCGAATTTTGGCAGAAATTCGGTAAGGCTTTAATGGTGGTTATCGCCGTTATGCCAGCGGCGGGATTGATGATCTCAATCGGGAAATCAATCGTGATGATCGACCCAAACCTTGCTCCTCTAGTGATTACAGGTGGAATCCTTGAGCAAATTGGTTGGGGGGTTATCGGTAACCTTCATATCTTGTTTGCCCTTGCTATTGGGGGAAGCTGGGCAAAAGAACGTGCAGGTGGTGCATTTGCAGCCGGGCTTGCCTTTATCTTGATTAACCGTATTACAGGTACTATCTTTGGTGTTACGGGTGATATGTTGAAAAACCCAGAAGCAATGGTTACTACCTTCTTTGGTGGTTCAATCAAGGTTGCTGACTACTTTATCAGCGTTCTTGAGGCGCCAGCGCTCAACATGGGGGTTTTCGTAGGGATTATTTCTGGTTTTGTTGGGGCAACAGCTTATAACAAATACTACAACTTCCGTAAACTTCCTGATGCCCTTTCATTCTTTAATGGGAAACGTTTCGTCCCATTCGTTGTCATCCTTCGTTCAGCTATTGCAGCAATTGTGCTTGCTGCTTTCTGGCCAGTTGTTCAAACAGGTATCAACAACTTTGGTATCTGGATTGCGAATTCACAAGAAACAGCACCTGTTCTTGCACCATTCTTGTATGGTACTTTGGAACGTTTGCTCTTGCCATTTGGTCTTCACCATATGTTGACTATCCCAATGAACTATACAGCTCTTGGTGGTACTTATGATGTGTTGACTGGTGCAGCAAAAGGCACTCAAGTATTTGGTCAAGATCCACTTTGGCTTGCATGGGTAACAGACCTTGTAAACCTTAAAGGAACTGATGCAAACCAATACCAACACTTACTTACAACTGTAACTCCAGCTCGTTTCAAAGTTGGACAAATGATCGGTTCATTCGGTATTTTGATGGGTGTGGCTGCTGCTATTTACCGTAATGTTGAAGCAGACAAGAAACACCAATACAAAGGAATGATGATTGCAACAGCTCTTGCAACTTTCTTGACAGGGGTTACTGAGCCAATCGAATATATGTTCATGTTTGTTGCAACACCTCTTTATCTTGTTTATTCTGTTGTTCAAGGTGCTGCCTTTGCTATGGCTGATATTGTTCACCTTCGTGTGCACTCATTCGGTTCAATCGAATTCTTAACTCGTACTCCACTAGCTATCAATGCTGGTCTTGGTATGGATGTCATTAACTTTATCTGGGTAACTGTCCTCTTTGCTGTGATCATGTACTTCATCGCGAACTTCATGATTAAGAAATTCAACTACGCAACTCCAGGACGTAACGGAAACTATGAAACTGCTGAAGGTGCTTCAGAAGAAGTTGCTTCAGGTGAAACAAAAGTTGCAGCCGCTTCTCAAGCTGTAAATATCATTAACCTTCTTGGTGGGCGTGCAAATATCGTAGATGTAGACGCATGTATGACTCGACTTCGTGTAACTGTTAAAGATGCAGATCGTGTTGGTACTGAGGAACAATGGAAAGCCGAAGGAGCTATGGGTCTTGTCATGAAAGGACAAGGTGTCCAAGCTATCTACGGACCAAAAGCTGATGTATTGAAATCTGATATTCAAGATATCCTTGACTCAGGTGAAGTAATTCCTGAAACTCTTCCAAGCCAAATGACAGAAGCTCAACAAAACACTGTACATTTCAAAGGTGTAACTGAGGATGTTTACTCAGTAGCTGACGGTCAAGTCATTGCCTTGGAACAAGTGAAAGATCCTGTTTTTGCTCAAAAAATGATGGGTGATGGATTTGCGGTAGAACCAGCAAATGGTAACATTGTATCTCCAGTTACTGGTACAGTATCAAGTATATTCCCTACAAAACATGCTCTCGGTCTTGTCACTGACTCAGGTCTTGAAGTACTTGTTCACATCGGTTTAGATACAGTAAGTCTTGAAGGAAAACCATTCACAGTTCACGTAGCTGAAGGACAAAAGGTTGCTGCTGGTGATCTTCTTGTTACAGCTGACTTGGATGCTATCCGCGCAGCAGGTCGCGAAACTTCAACAGTGGTTGTCTTCACAAATGCTGAAGCAATCAAATCTGTTAAATTAGAACAAACTGGTTCTCTTGCAGCGAAAACAGCAGTTGCTAAAGTAGAATTGTAATATACTTGAGGTTGGAAGCTGTTTTCCAACCTCTTGTTTTAGGAGAAAAGCATGAAATTTTTAACACTCAATACCCACAGTTGGATGGAGAAAGAAGCAGAAGAAAAATTCCAGCTCTTGCTCCAAGATATTCTTGATAAAGACTATGATTTGATTTGTTTCCAAGAAATCAATCAGGAAATTACTTCTCCTGAGGTAGATGTTACTGACCTCTATCAAGCTTTACCATCAGCAGAACCCATTCATCAGGATCACTATGTCCGACTTCTGGTTGAAAAATTGGCTGAGAAAGGAAGAAGCTATTACTGGACTTGGGCCTATAATCATATTGGTTATGACCGCTACCATGAGGGAGTAGCTATCTTATCTAAGACACCAATTCAAGCACGCGAGATTTTAGTTTCGGATGTAGATGATCCAACAGACTACCATACTCGCCGTGTTGCCTTGGCTGAGACAGAGGTTGAAGGAAAGGAGCTTGCTCTTGCAAGCGTTCATCTCTCTTGGTGGGATAAAGGTTTTCAGGAAGAATGGGAACGATTTGAGGCTGTACTGAAAGATTTGAACAAACCTTTGATTTTAGCTGGTGATTTCAATAACCCAGCTGGTCAGGAAGGTTATCAAGCAATCTTAGCTAGCCCATTGGGATTACAAGACGCATTTGAAGTTGCGAAAGAAAGAAGTGGCAGCTATACCGTTCCACCAGAAATTGATGGTTGGAAAGGCAATACCGAGCCACTACGAATCGACTACATCTTTACGACCAAAGAGTTAGAAGTAGAAAGCTTGCATGTGGTTTTTGATGGGCAGAATAGTCCACAAGTCAGCGACCACTATGGTTTGAATGCGATT
>NZ_KQ970181.1:878000-880362 GCF_001579015.1 Streptococcus oralis | reverse complement strand
GAAATAAATATTAAATAATCTAAGACAAAGCTTCCCATCTTTTGAAAAGGGAGAACATCTTATTAGGGGATACACTCCTTTTTCTAAGATTATTAACCATGAAAGGGTTTTTGGCTGAATTGAACAATACATTTTACCAAGGTGAAGCTCCATGCAAAAAGCAACAACTAATTTTTTTTAGCTGTTGCTTTTTTGAGTTTTTGGATTTTATTTTGTAGGAATAGAAATTTCAATTAATTTATCTGAATAAAGCGTCTTGATATTGGCTTCATCGATCTTATCTTTATCAATTTTGCGCTTCATGAAGAAGTCTTGGATGGTTTCGATTTCTGGTTCACGAATAGCGCGGTGTTTATTGGAAATGAGGATTTCATAGTGAAGCGGAGCTTGAGTGAAAATCACATCTGTGTTTCCTGCGGAATAGACCTCAACAAGAGTTGCGTCAGTACTTTCTAATTGGCTTTTAACAAGTTGCGAGTGTGAATTAGTCGTGTTGATAAGCTTCATAATAGTTCCTCCGATTTTCTAACTCTATTATAACACTTTTTGGATAAAATCGTGTATTTTAGTCAATTCCATGCTGGATTTTCCAAGCTTCAATCCCCCATTTGTGGCTACCGCGTTTGAGTTTTTCTATTGCCTCGTCAATAGGAAACCAAGCAATATGATTAAAGTCTTCCAAAGGTTTTTGTACTTCTTGGAAAGAAATGGCTTCGTAGAGATAAGCTGGATTGTAGTAGTAGGTGTCTCGGTGACGAGAGTAAAAATACTCATCAGCTTGTCCGAAATAGTTTCCGATTTCAGCTGTAAAGCCTAGTTCTTCAATTAGTTCTCTCTTTAGTGCTTCTTGATGGTCTTCGCCCGCTTCAATCTCTCCACCTGGCAAGAACCAAGCACCATTGGGAGCTTGAACTAAGACAATTTGTTTTTTTCTGCATCAGGAATAACTGCGTACACACCATAGCGGGGCTGGTAGGTCATATTCTCTTTTTTTTCACCAAAGGTTGGGTTTGCCATTGAACTTTCCTCATTCTCTAGTATCTTTATTATTATCATAATGGACGAGGGGGCAAGCTGTCAAGAATTTACAGTTATTTTAGTAAAAAAGGTGCAGAAATGATAGACTTCCTGCACCTGTTAGATCGTTCTAATCTTCTTTTTCAGAAGCAATCTCTTCTGTTTTTTCAGTTTTTTTGGCAGATTTGATTTGAATCTTGCCATTGCTTGTCATGACTGCCTTGAGGTCTTTTTCGCTTGGATTTTCAAGGTAGTAGTCTGTGATAGCATCCTCAATATGGTCTTGAATGGTACGACGGAGTGGGCGTGCTCCCATTTTTGGATCATATCCCAAGTCAACCAACTTTTCTTTGACTTTGTCTGTCACTTCGAGGTGGATATTGTTGCTAGAAAGGCGTTTGTTGACATCTGCTAGCATGAGTTCGACGATTTGGAGAAGGTTGCCCTTGCTGAGAGCTTTGAACTCGATGATGCCATCAAAACGGTTCATAAATTCTGGGCTAAAGAAATTGCCAAGTTCACCGAGGACAGAGTTGGTTCGACCCTCACGAGCAGCTCCAAAACCAACACTGGCTTCGGCTTTACCAGTACCGGCATTTGAAGTCATGATAATGATAGCATCTTTAAAGCTAACTGTCCGTCCTTGCCCATCTGTCAAACGACCATCGTCTAAGACTTGAAGGAACATGTGCATGACATCTGGGTGAGCTTTTTCCACTTCATCGAGAAGGATGAGAGAGTAGGGATTGCGACGAACCTTTTCAGTCAGTTGCCCAGCTTCATCGTAGCCTACATATCCTGGAGGGGCACCGACTAATTTAGCCACGCTGTGTTTTTCCATGTATTCACTCATATCAAAGCGAATCATGCTGTCAGCAGAACCAAAGAGTTCAACGGCTAGTTGTTTGGAAAGTTCTGTCTTACCGACACCAGTTGGTCCGACAAAGAGGAAGCTTCCGATTGGCCGGTTAGGAGTTCCAAGTCCAACACGATTACGACGGATGGCTTTGGCAATCTTATCGACAGCTTCATCTTGACCAATGACATGAGCTTTGAGGTCGTCTGCTAGATGGATAAGCTGAGACTGTTCTTTTTCTTTGAGTTCTCCGACAGGAATATTGGTTTTCTGCTCAATGATATGTTCAATAGTTTTCTCGCTGATGATAGGAGTATCCTGATCGGTCACCTTGTTTTTCTGCATTTCCTTGTACTTGGCAATCTTATCGCGGAAATAGGCAGCTTTTTCAAAGTCTTCCTCTCGTGTAGCCTGATTCTTGAGATTCTCAGCTTCAATTAAACGCTGATCAATCACTTTAGGATCAACAAAGTTCAGCGTCAAATTCAT
>NZ_KQ970181.1:858335-877962 GCF_001579015.1 Streptococcus oralis | reverse complement strand
TTTAGGATCAACAAAGTTCAGCGTCAAATTCATCTTAGAACCAGCTTCGTCCAAGAGGTCAATAGCCTTATCTGGCAAGAAGCGATCTTGGATGTATCGGTTGGAAAGATTTGCAGCAGCTTCGATAGCCGCATCAGTATACTTGACGTGATGGTAGTCTTCGTATTTCTTTTGGACCCCTTTGAGGATGGTAATGGTTTCTTCGACAGTTGGTTCATCTACCTTGACAGGCTGCATACGGCGCTCTAGGGCAGCGTCTTTTTCAATGATACGGTATTCATTGAGAGTAGTGGCACCGACTAGTTGCAATTCACCACGGGCAAGGGCTGGTTTGAGGATATTGCCTGCATCCATATTGCCATCGCCAGCAGATCCTGCACCGACAATTTCATGGATTTCGTCGATAAAGAGGACGATGTCCTCGCGTTTGCGGATTTCTTCCATGAGCTTTTGCATGCGTTCTTCAAATTGGCCTCGAATCCCTGTTCCTTGGACTAGACTAACCACATCCAGACGGATGACCTGCTTGCCTTGGAGTTTATGGGGAACATCGCCATCGACAATCTTCTGAGCTAGACCTTCAACAACGGCTGTTTTACCAACACCTGGTTCTCCGATAAGGACAGGGTTGTTCTTGGTTCGACGGTTGAGGATTTCGATAACGCGGATAATCTCCTCATCTCGACCGATAACAGGGTCAATATCCCCCCGACGAGCAATCTCAGTAATATTGATACCATATTCCACTAGGAGTCCTCTTTCTTGGCTAGGAGGTGTTTGAAGTGGGCCGCGGTTTTGAGGTCCATAACCACCGTTTCCTCCGTATCCCCCACCAGATTGAGTTGGAGGGACGTTATTAGAAGAAGGTTTGAAATTGTTCAAATCATTGAAAAAGTCACCGAATGGATCAAAGTCATGATTGTTTAAGTCAGTCATTCCTTTAAAGAGGGTATTATTTGGATCTGTTTTGATAATTTTATAGCAATTTTGACAGAGATCAATTTGCTTTTGCTGTCCATTGATATTGGTATACAGATGAATTGTTGAGTCGTTAATCTTACAGTTTTGACAGAGCATACATCTACCTCATTTCATTCTTATTCTTGGCCTAAGAAAAAAGGTCAAAAATAGTCAAAGTTTTATACTCTCATTATAGCATGATTAAGGTGTAAAGCAAGTAAAAAGATTGGGAAGTGGTCGTTTTTAAAAGAAGGATTTATGGAGAATCTAGCGACATTGAAGGTAAGAAAAAATCCCATTTGTGGTGACAAAAAGGATTCTCATTCATCGGGCCTTACTGCCCGTTGTTTTCATATTAGTAAAGGAGTTCGTAGATCTCCATTGCAATCAAATCAATACTATCAAAGGTATAAGTTTCACGAGCTTCTACATCGCGAAGGGTGAAGAGTGATCCGTTTTCTTCATCGTGGCTGTATGCAACTTCTGCTACAACAATACCTTCACGTTCAAAATTACGTTTTAGATTTCCACCATCTTTTGTCATTGCTTCTAGGCGGTTAATGATTCTAACCAAATGTGATTCCATTTTGATTCTCCTCCATTTCTTATCGTTTCTATTTTACCATAAACAAGAGGTAGTTGACTAGAAAAAAACTGTGATTTCTCTCTATTTCTCTATTCTATCAAGTTAATTGTTAAAATTGGAGAAAAAGGATTGCATTTTAATTCAATTCATGTTATAATCATACAATCTAATACATAGAAAGTTAATTGAATATGAATTTTTCTTTTTTACCAAAGTATTTACCGTATTTTAACTACGGTGCTCTGATTACCGTATTGATTTCCATCCTTGTTGTCTGCTTAGGGACCATTATAGGTGTGTTACTGGCCTTTGCTCAGCGATCACGCTTTAAACCGCTTGTTTGGTTTGCCAATATGTATGTTTGGATCTTCCGTGGAACTCCGATGATGGTTCAGATTATGATTGCCTTTGCCCTCATGCATATCAATGCTCCGACTATCCAAGTGGGAATTTTAGGTGTTGATCTTTCTCGTTTGATTCCTGGTATTCTGATTATTTCTATGAACAGTGGTGCTTACGTTTCAGAAACTGTTCGTGCGGGGATCAATGCGGTTCCTAAAGGGCAGTTAGAGGCTGCATATTCTCTAGGTATTCGTCCGAAAAATGCCATGCGCTATGTCATTTTGCCACAAGCTATCAAAAATATTCTTCCAGCTCTGGGAAATGAATTTATCACCATTATCAAGGATAGTTCCCTCTTATCAGCGATTGGGGTGATGGAGTTGTGGAATGGTGCAACGACAGTAGCAACAACAACTTATTTACCGTTGACTCCCCTTTTATTTGCAGCCTTTTACTATTTGATTATGACCTCTGTTTTGACAGTGGCGTTGAAAGCATTTGAAAAACATATTGGACAAGGAGACAAGAAATAATGACAGAAACTTTGATTAAAATTGAAGAACTACATAAGTCTTTTGGGAAAAATGAAGTTTTAAAAGGCATCAACCTTAAGATTAAACGAGGAGAAGTTGTGGTCATTATCGGTCCGTCAGGGAGTGGGAAGTCAACTCTCCTTCGTTCGATGAATCTTCTCGAGGAAGCAAGTAAGGGAAAGGTTATCTTTGAAGGAGTCGATATTACGGATAAGAAGAATGATCTTTTTGCTATGCGTGAAAAGATGGGCATGGTATTCCAACAATTCAACCTTTTTCCAAATATGACGGTAATGGAAAACATCACCCTGTCTCCAATCAAAACCAAAGGAGAAAGCAAGGAAGTAGCGGAGAAAAGAGCACAGGAACTATTAGAAAAAGTTGGCTTGCCAGATAAGGCAAAGGCCTATCCACAGAGTTTGTCAGGTGGTCAGCAACAACGGATTGCCATTGCACGTGGACTTGCTATGGAACCAGATGTTTTGCTCTTTGATGAGCCGACTTCAGCCCTAGACCCTGAGATGGTCGGAGAAGTTCTAGCTGTTATGCAAGACCTTGCCAAGTCAGGGATGACTATGGTGATTGTGACGCATGAAATGGGCTTTGCGCGTGAGGTGGCAGACCGTGTTATCTTTATGGCGGATGGAGTTGTTGTCGAAGATGGAACACCAGAGGAGATTTTCAATCAAACAAAAGAACAACGGACCAAGGAATTTTTGAGTAAGGTTTTGTAAAACCTCATTTTTGGAAGAAGGGGAGTAGGCATCATGACTTCCAGTAAAGAATATTTAGATTTTATTCTCGAACAGCTATCAGAGCTAGAGGAGATGAGTTATCGTCCAATGATGGGAGAGTATATCCTTTATTATCGTGGGAAGATTATTGGGGGAATCTATGATAATCGTCTGGTACTTAAGCCTGTGAAGGTGGTTCTGGATTAACTGGCACAGACTAGGCTTGAACGTCCTTATAAAGGAGCTAAGGAGATGATTTTGATAGAAAACATTGAAGATAAGTCATTTCTAACGAGATTAATTAAGGATATGTATGAAGTCTTACCGGCTCCTAAAGTTAAAAAGAAAGCATGACAGATTCACCTAATATAAATAGGTACAAAAGCTCGATAAGGGCTTTTTCTTATAGTTTTTGACTATAAGGTCCATTAGTCAAGAAATGTTAGAATGACAAGGTATTTTTTGTTATAATAGAGGATATCTGATAGAAAAGAGAAGAGATATGGCACAGATTATTGATGGGAAGGCTCTTGCGGCTAAGTTACAAGGACAGTTGACTGAAAAGACGGCCAAACTAAAAGAAGAAACAGGTTTAGTTCCAGGCTTGGTGGTGATTTTGGTGGGGGACAATCCAGCCAGCCAAGTCTACGTTCGCAACAAGGAACGCTCAGCTCTCGCTGCTGGCTTCCGTAGTGAAGTAGTGCGAGTTCCAGAGACCATTACCCAAGCAGAATTGTTAGACTTGATTACCAAATACAATCAAGATCCAACTTGGCATGGGATTTTGCTCCAGTTGCCTTTACCAAAACATATTGATGAAGAGGCAGTTTTATTGGCCATTGATCCCGAAAAAGATGTGGATGGTTTCCATCCCCTAAACATGGGTCGCCTCTGGTCTGGTCATCCAGTTATGATTCCTTCAACACCTGCAGGAATTATGGAGATGTTTCATGAATATGGGATTGATCTAGAAGGTAAAAATGCGGTTGTCATCGGTCGATCAAATATCGTTGGAAAACCGATGGCTCAGCTTCTTTTAGCCAAGAATGCGACTGTAACCTTGACCCACTCACGGACCCATCATCTTGCCAAGGTGGCTGCAAAGGCGGATATTCTTGTGGTTGCAATCGGTCGTGCTAAGTTTGTGACTCCAGACTTTGTCAAACCTGGCGCGGTTGTCATTGACGTTGGGATGAACCGAGATGAAAATGGCAAGCTTTGTGGAGATGTTGATTATGATGCCGTTGCACCACTTGCTAGTCACATCACACCTGTACCTGGTGGAGTTGGACCTATGACTATTACCATGCTAATGGAGCAAACCTATCAGGCAGCTCTTCGAACACTAAACAAGGAATAGTAAGATGAAATTCGTATTTGACCTGGATGGAACGCTATCTTTTGACTACATGACCATAGATGAAGAGATTAAGCAGGTTCTTTTAAAGGCTGAAGATTATGGGCATGAGGTTGTGTTTGCCTCAGCTCGCTCTTATCGGGATTGCTTGGGTTTATTGGGCCCTGAACTCAGTCAGCGCTTGGTCATAGGGTTGAATGGTGGCGTAGCCTATCATCTAGGGAAGGCTGTTCTCGAAAGGAATCTCGATGCTAGAGTTTATCAGTCGCTAGTGGATTATTGCCAGACTTATAATCTCCCTTTCTTTGTAGATGATTGCTTTGACTATAGTGGTCAGATTGTAGAGAAGATTCCATTTTTTTCCAGTGTGGATCCCCTAAAGGTGGCTCGTCATCAGAAACTTGAGGACTTGGGTACTCCGATTAAGGTAGTCGTTTATATGGGTGACCATGAGGAGTTGCTTGATGATCTGCTTGGTCAGTTAGAAAGACTGGGGCTAGCCCATCTGTCTTATCATGCGCATGAAAAGTGCCTTTATGTTAATCCCTTGGATACTCATAAGGCGACAACTGTTGAAAAGTTATGTGGGGAGAACTTCATCGCTTTTGGAAATGACCAAAACGATATTGAACTGTTTAAGACATCTCTTTATTCAGTTCAGATAGGAGATTTTGCTGGCCTTACTCCATATGCAGATGACACGTTAGAGCTTAAAGGAGCTCCTTCTCCAGCAGTTGCTGCTAAAATCTTACAGACTTTTGCGGAATTTAAGGGAAAATAGTGTAGAAGGAGGTTCGCCCCTCCTTTTGTAGTATAATGGAGTGAGAGGGAAAAAATCGATGAAAGTGATTGATCAAACTTTACTAGAAAAAGTCATTACTGAACGTTCTCGTCACAGTCATAAGGGAGATTACGGTCGTCTGCTCTTGCTGGGAGGGACCTATCCCTATGGGGGAGCTATCATCATGTCAGCCATTGCAGCAGTCAAAAGTGGGGCAGGGTTAGTGACTGTTGGCACGGATAAGGAGAATATTGTGGCTCTGCACAGTCATTTACCTGAGGCCATGGCATTTTCTCTTCAAGACCAGCAATTGTTAGAAGAACAGTTGGAAAAGGCTGAAGTTATCTTGTTAGGTCCGGGTTTGCGAGAGGATGCATTCGGAGAAGAAATCATAAAACGGGTCTGTGACAGCCTTAGAAAAGACCAGATTTTGATTGCAGATGGCGGTGCTTTGGGCATCTTAGCAAACGGCCAGTTACCATTTTCTTCTGGTCAGCTTATCCTAACTCCCCACCAAAAGGAATGGGAAAGACTATCTGGTATAGTTCTTGACCATCAAAATACAGAGACGACTGCTAGAACTCTTTCAGCTTTTCCTCAAGGAACGATTCTAGTCGAGAAGGGGCCAGCAACTCGTATCTGGCAAGCTGGTCAGCCTGAATATTATCAGTTACAGGTTGGAGGCCCCTATCAAGCAACTGGTGGGATGGGAGATACTCTGGCTGGGATGATTGCAGGTTTTGCAGGTCAGTTTCACCAAGTCAGTCTCTATCAGAGAGTGGTGGCAGCAACTCACCTTCATTCAGCTATTGCGCAAGAACTAGCTCAAGAACACTACCTTGTCTTGCCTACCGAAATTAGTAAAGCTCTTCCGAAAACAATGAAAAAAATATCTCAAAAAGGCAGCTAATACCTTGGTTGCCTTTTTATGTTGATGTAGCTTTGTTGATAAGGTTTTCAAATACCTCAGAACTAGCGACCAACTGCTGAACTTGCGTGAAATTCTCACTTTTAAGGTCTGGGTTTTTACTCAAACTCGCAATTAAAGCGAGATTGTTATCAAAGTTGAGGGGTGTCAAATCATGCTTTTTTTGATATAATTTTTAATGATGAATGCGAGAAATGATCGGTATGTGGTCGTTGATTTAGAGGCGACCAGCACTGGAAGCAAGGCAAAAATTATTCAAGTGGGCATTGTGGTGATTGAGAATGGTAACATCATCGATCAGTATGCGACCGATGTCAATCCCCACGAACCCTTGGATTCTCATATCAAAGAATTAACGGGTCTGACCGATCAGCGTTTGGCTGCGGCACCAGAATTTTCTCAGGTGGCTGGAAGAATTTTTGAATTGGTTAAGGACGGTATTTTTGTTGCGCACAATGTACAGTTTGATGCCAACCTTCTTACAGAATTTCTCTTTTTTGAAGGATATGAATTGCGCACACCTCGGGTGGATACAGTTGAGCTTGCCCAAGTTCTGTATCCTCAGTTTGAAAAGTATAACTTAGGTATCCTTTGTCAAGAGTTGGGCATTGAGCTGGAACATGCCCATACTGCCCTGTCAGATGCTCAGGCAACAGCTGAACTCTTGCTCTACATGCGTCAAAAACTTTTTGAGCTACCTAAAGGGCTCTTAGAAAGCTTGTTAAACCTTGCAGACAACCTTCTCTATGAAAGTTATCTGGTGATTGAGGAGGTCTATCAGCAACAATCTCTCTTGTCTTCGCCAGACTTGATGGAACTTCATGGGCTTTTCCTCAAAAAGGAAAGCAAAGCCTTAGTCCCACGAAAGTTATCCAAAGACTTTGCTAAAAATATTTCTTTATTGGGGCTGGAGGAACGACCGCAACAGTTGGATTTTGCGGAGAAGATTGAGCAATTATTGGAAGAACACCAGACTTCCTTTATCCAAGCCCAAACGGGACTGGGCAAGACTTATGGTTATCTCCTCCCAGCTTTGAACTTGGAGAGTCAAGCTGGAATCCTAGTGAGCGTTCCGACTAAAATTCTTCAAAATCAGATCATGCAAGAAGAAGGTCTGCGTTTAAAAGAGATCTTCCATCTGGAAATTCATAGCCTCAAGGGGCCTCAAAATTACTTGAAATTGGATGCCTTTCACCAAGTCCTCCATCGACCGGAGTCCAATCGTCTATTTACTCGCTTTAAAATGCAACTGCTTATCTGGCTAACAGAGACAGAAACAGGTGACTTGGACGAAATCGGGCAGCTTTATCGCTACCAGCACTTTCTGCCAGAACTAGTCCACGATGGCAAGCTTTCAAAGAAAAGTTTATTTGCCACAGAGGATTTTTGGAAACGAGGGCAGGAAAAGGCCAAGACCAGTCGCGTTCTCTTGACTAATCATGCCTATCTGGTCACTCGTTTGGAAGACAATCCAGAGTTTATCGACAACCGTTTGGTGATATTGGATGAAGCTCAAAAAATGCTGCTAGCTCTCGAAAATCTAGCCCAGCAGGCTTATCGCCTTGAGGAACTTGTAACCCAGCTTGATAAGTCCTTGGAGTCAGAGGAAGATTTGGTTCAGAAACGCTTGCTTGAGAGTATAGGTTTTGAATGTCGTTACTTGATGGAGCACTATCAGTCAGGTCTGAAGAATGGAAAGTGGTTGGATTCTCTTGAAGAGTTGCGCCAGCATTTTTCGGAGTTAGCTCTCCCAGAGTATAAAGAGATTGCAAACTTTTTCACCTCGGACCGTGAATTTTGGCTTGCTACAGCAGAGAAATCGAGCAAGGATGTCTTGATTTGTTCAAGCAAAAAAGGCCGCTTTATACTAGCAGATTTATTGCCAGAAGATTGTAGGCTCCTAGGAGTATCAGCCACTCTTGAAATCAGCAATCGGGTTTCCTTAGCAGATTTATTGGGATTTCCAGACGCTCCGCTTGTTAAACTTGATGTAGCAAAACAGGAGCAACAAGAAGTCTTTCTAGTCAATGATTTTCCTCTTGTGACAGAAGTTTCCCCTTTTGACTATGCTAGTGAAGTGGCTTCTGTCATTCGAAGCTTACAGGCCTTTCAAGAACCCTTATTGGTTTTGTTTACTTCAAAAGAGATGTTGCTGGCAGTTTCGGACCTGCTAGACCAACCTCATCTAGCTCAGTATAAAAATGGGGAACCAAGCCAACTGAAAAAACGTTTTGAAAAAGGTGAACGCCAGATCTTACTCGGAACAGGTAGTTTCTGGGAAGGAGTTGATTTTTCAACCCATCCTTGCGTGATCCAAGTGATTCCGAGATTGCCTTTCCAAAACCCCCAAGAGCCGTTAACCAAAAAATTAAACCAAGAACTGCGTCAAGAAGGGAAAAATCCTTTCTATGATTATCAGTTGCCGATGGCTATCATTCGGCTAAAACAAGCCTTGGGCCGTACTGTCAGACGACCCGACCAAGGTTCGGTTGCTGTAATCTTAGACAGTCGTGTCGTCAGCAAGCGTTACGGCAAACAAATCGCTCAGGCCTTGTCAAAAGAAAGGACCGTTCGGATCCTTTCTAGAGACCAGCTAGAGTCTGCTGTAGCTGATTTTCTCCAATCTCGTCGCAATAGAATGAAAGAAAAATCCAAGAAAGAGAAAAGGTAAAAAATATGAAACGTTCCTTCGACTCTCGAGTCGATTATAGCCTCCTCCTACCAGTGTTTTGTTTACTGGTGATTGGAGTAGTGGCCATTTATATAGCAGTTAGTCATGACTATCCCAATAATGTACTTCCAATACTAGGTCAGCAAATAGCTTGGATTGCCCTAGGGCTTGTCATTGGGTTTGTCGTCATGTTCTTCAATACCGAGTTTTTATGGAAGGTGACTCCCTATCTTTATGGCTTAGGGTTGGCCTTGATGGTTCTCCCTCTTGTTTTTTACAATCCGAGTTTGGTCGCTTCTACAGGTGCCAAGAACTGGGTATCGATTGGTGGAACGACACTTTTCCAGCCATCGGAGTTCATGAAGATTTCCTATATCTTGATGCTAGCTCGAGTCATCGTACAATTCACTCAAAAACACAAGGAATGGCGACGGACTATTCCCTTAGATTTCCTATTGATTGGTTGGATGATCGCCTTTACCATCCCAGTCTTGATTCTCTTAGCCCTACAAAGTGACTTAGGGACTGCCTTGGTCTTTGTAGCTATTTTTGCAGGCATGGTTCTCCTTTCAGGTGTTTCGTGGAAGATTATCATTCCTGTTTTTGCGACAGGAGTGACTGCAGTTGCAGGCTTCATGGCCATCTTTATAAGCAAGGATGGACGTGCCTTCTTGCATCAGATTGGAATGCCAACCTACCAGATCAACCGCATCTTGGCTTGGCTCAATCCCTTTGATTTTGCACAAACAACGACCTACCAACAGGCGCAGGGACAAATTGCTATTGGAAGTGGTGGCTTGTTTGGACAAGGTTTTAATGTGTCCAATCTCCTCATTCCAGTACGTGAAAGTGATATGATTTTCACCGTAATTGCTGAAGATTTTGGCTTTATTGGTTCGGTCTTTGTCATTGCTTTATACCTGCTTCTCATCTATCGTATGTTGAAGATTACGCTCAGATCAAATAACCAGTTCTACACCTACATTTCAACTGGATTTATCATGATGTTGCTCTTCCATATTTTTGAAAATATCGGTGCCGTGACAGGCTTACTTCCTTTGACAGGGATTCCCTTACCATTCATTTCTCAAGGGGGCTCCGCAATTATTAGTAACCTCATCGGTGTCGGTCTCCTCTTGTCTATGAGTTACCAGACTAATCTAGCAGAAGAGAAAAGTGGGAAAATTCCATTCAAACGAAAGAAAGTCGTCCTAAAACAAATCAAATAAGGAGGCCACTATGGCAAAAGTTGCAGTTATCTTAGCTCAGGGTTTTGAAGAAATCGAAGCCTTGACAGTAGTTGATGTTTTGCGTCGAGCAAACATTTCATGTGATATGGTAGGATTTGAAGAGCACGTGACAGGATCACATGGCATTCAGGTAAAAGCCGATTGTGTCTTTGATGGTGATTTATCCGACTATGACTTGGTAGTTCTTCCAGGTGGCATGCCAGGCTCAGCTTACCTACGGGATAATCAAGCCCTCATTTCTGAGATTCAAGCCTTTAACCAGGTAGGAAAGAAAATTGCGGCCATCTGTGCAGCTCCAATCGCCCTCCATCAAGCAGGTGTTTTGAAAGACAAGTACTTCACCTGTTATGACGGTGTTCAGGAGAACATCAGTGATGGAATTTACCGAAAGGAAACAGTAGTTGTGGATGGCAATCTAACAACCAGCCGAGGACCGTCAACTGCCCTTGCCTTTGCCTATGAGTTGGTAGAGCAGTTGGGAGGAGATGCTGAAAGTTTACGAGTCGGCATGCTCTATCGAGATGTCTTTGAAAATCAACAGTAAAACGAGGGTTAAACTCTCGTTTTTTGCTTGGAAAAATCTAGGAAATCATCGCTTTTTTCGTAAAAAAATGGTATAATGAAGGGTATGAAATATCACGACTACATATGGGATTTAGGCGGCACCCTATTGGATAATTATGAGACTTCTACAGCAGCCTTTGTAGAAACCTTAGCCCAATACGGAATAGAGCAAGAGCACGACCGTGTCTACGAAGCCTTGAAGGTTTCGACAGCTTTTGCTATCGAGAAGTTTGCCCCAGATATCGAGGATTTTTTAGAGAGCTACAAAGAGAATGAGGCACGTGAGCTAGAGCATCCAGTTCTGTTTGAGGGAATTCCAGAGTTACTCAAAGACATCTCTGACAAGGGTGGTCGCCATTTCTTGGTTTCTCATCGAAATGACCAAGTTCTGGAACTTCTTGCTAAGACCCAGATAGCCAACTACTTCACCGAGGTGGTGACTGCCAGTTCTGGCTTTAAACGAAAACCAGATCCTGAGTCCATGATTTATTTACGTGATAAATATCATATTACATCTGGTTTGGTCATTGGTGACAGAAAGATTGATGTAGAAGCAGGTGAAGCTGCTGGCTTAGATGCCTATCTTTTTAATAACGTTGCGACATTGAGACAAGCAATAGACATGTAAGAAAAGGAAAAAAATGACAGAAGAAATCAAAAATCAACAAGCACAGGATTATGATGCCAGTCAAATTCAAGTTTTGGAGGGGCTTGAAGCCGTTCGTATGCGTCCAGGTATGTATATTGGGTCGACTTCAAAAGAAGGTCTTCACCACCTAGTCTGGGAAATTGTTGATAACTCTATTGACGAAGCCTTGGCCGGATTTGCCAGTCATATCCAAGTCTTTATCGAACCTGATGATTCTATTACCGTTGTGGATGACGGTCGTGGAATTCCTGTTGACATTCAGGAAAAAACTGGACGTCCCGCTGTTGAGACCGTCTTTACAGTTCTTCATGCCGGAGGAAAATTCGGCGGTGGCGGATATAAGGTATCAGGTGGTCTTCACGGTGTGGGTTCATCAGTAGTAAATGCCCTCTCAACGCAACTAGACGTTCATGTTCACAAAAATGGCAAAATTCACTACCAAGAATACCGTCGTGGTCATGTAGTTGCTGATCTTGAGGTCGTTGGAGATACGGATAAAACTGGAACAACAGTTCACTTCACACCAGACCCAGAGATTTTTACAGAAACAACGACTTTTGACTTTGACAAATTAAACAAACGGATTCAAGAATTAGCCTTTTTGAACCGAGGTCTTCGAATCTCCATCACAGACAAGCGTGAAGGTCTCGAACAAACCAAACATTATCACTATGAAGGTGGGATTGCTAGCTACGTTGAATATATCAATGAGAACAAGGATGTTATCTTTGATACGCCAATCTACACAGACGGTGAGATGGATGATATCACAGTTGAAGTAGCCATGCAGTACACAACTGGTTACCACGAAAACGTCATGAGTTTCGCGAATAATATTCATACCCATGAAGGTGGAACGCATGAGCAAGGTTTCCGTACAGCACTGACGCGTGTTATCAACGATTATGCCCGTAAGAATAAACTGCTAAAAGACAATGAAGACAACCTGACAGGGGAAGATGTTCGTGAAGGCTTGACCGCCGTTATCTCTGTCAAGCATCCAAATCCGCAGTTTGAGGGACAAACCAAGACCAAACTGGGGAATAGCGAAGTAGTTAAAATTACCAATCGTCTCTTTAGCGATGCCTTCTCTGATTTCCTCATGGAGAATCCACAGATTGCCAAGCGCATCGTGGAAAAAGGGATTTTAGCTGCCAAGGCTCGTGTAGCTGCCAAACGTGCGCGTGAAGTCACTCGCAAGAAATCTGGCTTGGAAATTTCCAATTTACCAGGAAAACTAGCAGACTGTTCTTCAAACAACCCTGCTGAAACAGAACTCTTCATCGTTGAGGGAGACTCAGCTGGTGGATCAGCTAAATCTGGTCGAAATCGTGAATTCCAAGCTATCCTGCCAATTCGTGGTAAGATCTTGAATGTTGAAAAAGCTAGCATGGATAAAATTCTTGCTAACGAAGAAATTCGAAGCCTTTTCACAGCTATGGGAACAGGTTTTGGAGCAGAATTTGATGTCACTAAGGCTCGTTACCAAAAGCTCGTTTTGATGACCGATGCTGATGTCGATGGAGCCCACATTCGGACCCTTCTTTTGACCCTGATTTACCGCTACATGAAACCAATTTTAGAAGCTGGATATGTCTATATTGCCCAACCACCGATTTATGGGGTTAAAGTAGGAAGTGAGATCAAAGAATACATCCAGCCAGGTGCAGATCAAGAAATTAAACTCCAAGAAGCCTTAGCACGTCATAGTGAAGGGCGCTCAAAACCAACCATCCAACGTTATAAAGGTCTGGGAGAAATGGACGACCACCAACTGTGGGAAACCACTATGGATCCAGAACATCGCTTGATGGCACGTGTTTCAGTAGATGATGCAGCAGAAGCCGATAAAATCTTTGATATGTTAATGGGTGATCGAGTTGAACCTCGCCGTGAATTTATCGAAGAAAATGCTGTTTACAGTACGCTTGACGTTTAAAAATGTGGGAAATAGTTCCCATGACATAAAAAATATGATATAATCAATACGATTGTTTCTAGTATAAAAGGAGTTTGATATGTCTAATGGACAACTAATTTATCTAATGGTTGCGATTGCAGTCATTTTGATTCTAGCATATGGAGTAGCTGTTTTTCTCCGAAAACGAAATGAGGGTAGATTAGCAGCCCTCGAAGAAAAAAAAGAGGAACTCTACAACCTTCCAGTAAATGACGAGGTTGAAGCGGTTAAAAACATGCATTTGATTGGTCAAAGCCAAGTAACCTTCCGTGAGTGGAACCAAAAATGGGTTGATTTATCGCTCAATTCTTTTGCTGATATTGAAAACAATTTGTTCGAAGCAGAAGGGTATAATAATTCTTTTCGATTTTTCAAAGCAGCACATAAGATCGATCAAATTGAAAGCCAAATTGGCTTGATTGAAGAAGACATTGTTGCCATTCGCGACGCTCTTTCAGAACTTGAAAAACAAGAATCTAAAAATAGTGGACGTGTTCTGCACGCTTTGGACTTATTTGAAAGTCTACAACATACGGTAGCAGAAAATTCAGAACAGTATGGTGTGGCGTTACCTGAAATTGAGAAACAATTGGAAAACATCCAATCAGAATTTTCTCAATTTGTTACCTTGAACTCATCAGGTGATCCAGTTGAAGCTGCTGGTATTTTAGATGATACTGAAAATCATATTCTTGCTTTGACACATATGGTTGAGCGTGTTCCAAGCCTTGTAACAACCTTATCAAAGGAACTTCCAGAGCAATTGGAAGATCTTGAAGAAGGTTACCGTAAGTTGTTGGGTGTTAATTATCATTTTATCGAGACAGATATCGAATCTCGTTTCCAACTTTTGCATGAATCGTTGAAGAAAAATCAAGAAAATATTCAACGCTTGGAGTTGGATAATGCGGAGTATGAAAATACGCAAATCCAAGAAGAAATCAATGCGCTTTATGCTATCTTCTCACGTGAGGTAGCATCTCAAAAGGTAGTGGAAGGTTTACTTGAAACCTTACCAACTTATCTCAACCATATGAAGGAGAATAATCAAGTTCTTGCTCAGGATATTGAGCGTCTAACTAAAACATATCTCCTTCCAGAGAGTTATGGAAATCATGTTCGTCGTCTTCATGCCGAATTATCAGAGCTTGAAGTACGAATCATGGAAGTGATTGAAGACCAAGCTGAGCCAAGTCAAGCATATTCTATTTTAGAGGAGCAGTTGCAAGAACTTCAAAATACTCTGAAAGATATCGAAGATGAACAAATCTCTGTTAGTGAGCATCTAGCGCAAATCGAAAAAGATGATTTGAATGCCCGTCAAAAGGCTAATGTCTATGTAAATCGATTGCATACTATTAAACGCTATATGGAAAAGAGAAACCTACCAGGTATTCCTCAAAGTTTCTTGAAACTCTTCTTTACAACAAGTAACAATATAGAAGATTTGATGGTTGAATTGGAACAGACCAGAGTCAATATTGAATCAGTCAATCGCATTCTTGAGATTGCTACAAATGATATGGAGGCTTTGGAAACAGAAACCTACAATATCGTTCAATATGCAACCTTGACAGAACAACTTTTACAATACTCAAACCGTTACCGTTCATTTGATGAACGTATCCAAGAGGCTTTCAACGAAGCGCTTGAAATTTTTGAAAGAGACTTTGACTACCAAACTTCATTTGAGAAAATTTCTCAAGCCTTGGAAGTTGCAGAGCCCGGAGTTACAAATCGATTCGTCTCTTCTTATGAAAAAACACGTGAAGCAATCCGCTTCTAAGATTCAAAAAGCTTAGATTGTCTAGGCTTTTTTGTTATCATTTTTTAAAGAGTAGAATACCTGTTTATCATTGAAATTATGGTCTGGATTTGATATGATAAGAATATGAGAAAAAATAGAGCGAAACGTGTCCATCACGATAAAAAGAGAAATGTATTACTGGTTTTAGTAGGTATTTTAAGTCTTACTATGCTCTGCCTAGGTAGCGTGATTGGTTACAAGATTTTGCAGAAACAGTCCTATGAACAGAAAATTGAAACCTTAAAAAATGAAAAAGATCAACAATTCAACGTAGGCAGTCAGAAAGACCATTTCCGAAAAGGTCAAGCCGAAGTGATTGTCTACTACCCTCTTCAAGGAGAAGAAGTCATTGCGTCTGTTAGAGAAAAGATTAACCAGGATATCAAAGAAAAGCTGGAAGATAAAGAGGATCTGGTTTTTTATTATACGGAGCAGTTGGATCCTGTTTTAAAGGGAGTTCTTGCTCGTAATATTACTAAGCAAGTTTATGATTTGTCTGCAGCTAAGGTTGAAGAAAAAGAAAAGACTTCTTTGGGGAAAGTTTACTTGACAGAAGATGGTACACTTTTTACTCTTAGTCAACTTTTCAAAGATGCTAGCAAGGCTAAGGAACTCCTGCTGAGTCAAATCAAATCAACTCTAGAAGATAAGAAACTTGACCAGACAAAAATTGATCAGGTTCTAAAAAACTTTACAGACCAAGATCTGGCATCATGGAGCTTTGATTATAAAGATAGTCAAATCATCCTTTATCCTGCCAATCCAGGAGAGACTCTGGAGGAAATTGCTCTGCCAATATCCAGTTTCTTTGATGTATTGGAGTCTTCTTATCTATTAGAAAAGGATGCTGAGCTCTACCAAGCTTACTTTGTACAAAAAAATAAAAAAGTTGTAGCCTTGACTTTTGATGATGGCCCAAATCCATCTACAACTACACAAGCTTTGGATACCTTGGCTAAGTACGGTGTAAAGGCAACCTTCTTTGTACTTGGCAAAAACATCGCAGGAAATGAGGATCTTCTGAAACGAATGAAATCAGAAGGACATGTTGTGGGAAACCATAGCTGGGATCATCCAGTTCTTTCAAAATTGACTCTTGAAGATGCTAAAAAGCAAATCACGGATACAGAAAATGCCTTGACCAAGGTTTTAGGATCGAGTTCTAAACTCATGCGTCCGCCTTATGGTGCCATTACTGATGATATCCGTAACAGTCTGGACTTGAGCTTTATCATGTGGAATGTGGATAGTTTGGACTGGAAGAGTAAGAATGAAACAGCTATTTTAACAGAGATTCAGCATCAGGTTCGTAATGGATCGATTGTTCTTATGCATGATATTCATGGCGCTACAGTTAATGCTCTTCCAAAGATTATAGAATATCTAAAAGAGCAAGGTTATACATTTGTGACTGTTCCGGAATTGCTGAATTCTCGATTGAAAGCTCACGAAATGTATTATGACCGTGATCAATAACTATCAAAATCTAAAGGAGCAAGTGTTCTGGTAATCAGGCATTGTTTCTTTAGATTTTCTTCACATAGAAAGGGAAAACGATGAAAACTTACACACTTAATAATGGCGTTTCAATCCCAGTTTTAGGATTTGGAACATGGAAAGCTGAAAATGGAGAAGTGGCCTACCAAGCTGTTTTAGAAGCTTTGAAGGCTGGTTACCGTCATATCGATACTGCAGCTATCTACAAAAATGAGGAGAGTGTTGGTCGCGCTATTCGAGATAGCGGTATTCCACGCCAAGAAATCTTTGTAACAACCAAACTCTGGAACACCAATCACAGCTATGAAGAAGCTCGCCAAGCTTTTGAGCAATCAATGGAAAAACTAGACTTGGACTATCTAGATTTGTACCTTATCCATTGGCCAAATCCAAAACCACTAAGAGAAAATGACGCATGGGAAACTCGCAATGCTGAAGTCTGGAGAGCGATGGAGGACCTTTACCAAGAAGGCAAAATCCATGCTATCGGAGTTAGTAATTTCCTTCCCAAGCATTTGGATGCTTTGCTAGAAACAGCAAGAATCATTCCAGCGGTCAATCAGGTGCGCTTGGCACCAGGAGTTTATCAAGAGGAAGTGGTTGATTACTGTAGAGAGAAAGGCATTCTCCTAGAAGCCTGGGGACCTTTTGGACAAGGAGAGTTGTTTGACAAGAAAGAAGTCCAAGAAATTGCTGCTAAGTATGGGAAATCAGTGGCTCAAATCGCCTTGGCTTGGAGTTTGGCAGAAGGATTCTTACCTCTACCTAAGTCCGTGACTGCCTCTCGTATCCAGAGCAATCTTGACTGTTTTGGGATTGAACTCAGCAAAGAAGAGCGAGAAATCTTAAAGACTATCTCGGTGACTTCTGGTGCACCACGTGTGGATGAGATGGATTTTTAGAAAGTAAGAAAAAGAATTGTAAATTTCTTGCCTTTCTGATATAATATTCAACAGGAAAGAAAGTTTTATGGCGTTCTTCAAGCGAGCTTGGGATAGTGGGAGCCAAGTAGGACAAGGTAAGAAACTGGCACTTTCTGTCGTATTTTTAAAAACAATGAAGTAATAAATTAGGGTGGAACCGCGTTTCTGACGCCCCTAGTCGTAAGGCTTGGGTGTTGAAATTCGGTTTTTTTGAGTTTCGTCAAATACCCAAGAGGAAAGGAACATAATGATTAAAGGATCTTGTTTATGTAAAGCAGTCACCTACACTCTAGATGAAGAATTATCGGAAATAGTTTTTTGCCATTGCTCATTCTGTCGGAAAACAACTGCGTCGGCCTACACAGTTAATGCCAAAGTTAGCAGCAAAAACCTGGCATTGTATGGAAAAGAGAATTTGGTTACCTATAGTTCATCTCCAGGGAAACAACGTTATTATTGCCAGAACTGTCATAGTCAAATTTTCACTACTCAAGAAAATATACCAGAAGTTTGCGCTTTGAAATTAGGAACAATAGATGAATGCGATCAGAATTTACAAACTGTTCCCAAACGTCATATTTTTCAGGACCCAGCTTTTTCTTGGTTGCTTGATAAATAAACCTAAGAAGATAATATAAATTAAAGGAGTAAACAATGTCTAAAAAATTGACTTTCCACTACGTCAGTGGCAGAAACCTCCTTACAGTCGGACTGCCCTACGCTCAGCACTAGGGTGCTGAGCTAGACGCAGTACTAACTCGTCTTGCCTCGTATAATCGACGAGGCAGACTCGTGTCGCAAGAAATCATTTTTTATTAAGGAGTATTCAATGTCTAAGAAATTAACATTTCAAGAAATTATTTTGACTTTGCAACAATTTTGGAATGACCAAGGTTGTATGCTCATGCAGGCTTATGACAATGAAAAAGGTGCGGGAACCATGAGTCCGTACACTTTCCTTCGTGCTATTGGACCTGAGCCATGGAATGCGGCTTATGTAGAGCCATCACGTCGTCCTGCTGACGGTCGCTATGGGGAAAATCCTAACCGTCTTTACCAACACCACCAATTCCAAGTAGTGATGAAGCCTTCTCCATCAAACATTCAAGAACTTTACCTTGAGTCTTTGGAAAAATTGGGCATCAATCCTTTGGAACACGATATTCGTTTCGTTGAGGACAACTGGGAAAATCCATCAACTGGTTCAGCTGGTCTTGGATGGGAAGTTTGGCTTGATGGGATGGAAATCACTCAGTTTACTTATTTCCAACAGGTCGGTGGATTGGCAACTGGCCCTGTAACTGCGGAAGTTACTTATGGTTTGGAACGCTTGGCTTCCTACATCCAAGAAGTAGACTCTGTTTACGATATTGAATGGGCTGATGGTGTAAAATACGGAGAAATCTTCATCCAGCCTGAGTACGAGCATTCAAAATATTCATTTGAAATTTCGGACCAAGAGATGTTGCTGGAAAACTTTGATAAGTTTGAAAAAGAAGCTGGTCGTGCTTTGGAAGAGGGCTTGGTTCACCCTGCTTATGACTATGTTCTCAAATGTTCACACACCTTTAACCTGCTTGACGCGCGTGGTGCCGTATCTGTAACAGAGCGCGCGGGCTATATCGCTCGTATCCGTAACCTAGCCCGTGTCGTAGCCAAAACTTTTGTTGCAGAACGCAAACGCCTAGGCTACCCACTTTTGGATGAAGCAACACGGGCTAAACTCCTAGCAGAAGACGCTGAGTAAAGAGAGTGACAAATTACGAAAATGGGCGAACAGAGTGAGCCCTGATCCAGTTGTCGCAGTGATGAAGATATCCTTAATGAAGCTAAGGATACTAGGCAAAATTGGAGACTTTCGACTCCAATTTTAGCAATGAAACAACGAAGTTAGTTGCTTGCGTGCCAATCACATAAGGCAAACTGGAAAATAAAAAGATACTTTTTGGAGAAAAAATATGACAAAAAACTTATTAGTAGAACTCGGTCTTGAAGAGTTACCAGCCTACGTAGTAACTCCAAGTGAAAAACAACTAGGTGAAAAAATGGCAGCCTTCCTCAAGGAAAATCGTCTGTCTTTTGAAG
>NZ_KQ970181.1:855386-858315 GCF_001579015.1 Streptococcus oralis | reverse complement strand
CTTCCTCAAGGAAAATCGTCTGTCTTTTGAAGCTATTCAGACATTCTCAACACCACGTCGTTTGGCTGTTCGTGTAACTGGTCTTGCAGACAAGCAATCTGATTTGACAGAAGATTTCAAGGGTCCAGCAAAGAAAATTGCCTTGGATGGTGATGGGAACTTCACCAAAGCGGCTCAAGGATTTGTCCGTGGGAAAGGTTTGACTGTTGAAGATATTGAATTCCGTGAAATCAAGGGTGAAGAATATGTCTATGTTACCAAGGAAGAAGTTGGTCAAGCAGTTGAATCTATCATTCCTGGTGTCGTGGATGTCTTGAAATCCCTAACTTTCCCAGTCAGCATGCACTGGGCTGGAAATATTTTTGAATACATTCGCCCCGTACACACTTTAACTGTTCTTTTAGATGAAGAAGAGTTTGATTTGGATTTCCTTGATATCAAGGGAGATCGTGTGAGTCGTGGTCATCGTTTCTTGGGAAAAGAAACTAAGATTCAGTCAGCAGTGAGCTATGAAGAAGACCTTCGTGCACAGTTTGTAATCGCGGATCCTCGTGAACGTGAGCAAATGATTATTGACCAAATCAAGGCAATCGAAGCTGAACATGGTGTACGTATCGAAATTGATGCTGACTTGCTGAATGAAGTCTTGAACTTGGTTGAATACCCAACTGCCTTCATGGGAAGTTTTGATGCCAAATACCTTGAAGTTCCAGAAGAAGTCTTGGTAACTTCGATGAAGGAACACCAACGTTACTTTGTTGTTCGTGATCAAGATGGAAAACTCTTGCCAAACTTCATTTCTGTTCGTAATGGAAACGCAGAGTATTTGGAAAATGTCATCAAGGGAAACGAAAAAGTCTTAGTTGCCCGCTTGGAAGACGGAGAATTCTTCTGGCGTGAAGACCAAAAATTGGTTATCTCAGACCTTGTTGAAAAATTGAACCATGTGACCTTCCACGAAAAGATAGGTTCTCTTCGTGAACACATGATTCGTACGGGGCAGATTGCCATTCTCTTGGAAGAAAAAGCTGGTTTGTCAGTGGATGAAACAGTTGACCTTGCTCGTGCAGCAGCCATTTACAAGTTTGACTTGTTGACGGGTATGGTTGGTGAATTTGATGAACTCCAAGGTATTATGGGTGAGAAATATGCTCTTCTTGCTGGAGAAACTCCAGCAGTTGCGGCTGCTATTCGTGAACACTATATGCCTACATCAGCTGACGGAGCTCTTCCAGAGAGCAAGGTTGGAGCTATTCTAGCCATCGCAGACAAATTGGATACAATTTTGAGTTTCTTCTCAGTAGGCTTGATTCCATCAGGTTCTAATGACCCTTATGCCCTTCGTCGTGCGACACAAGGTGTGGTTCGTATCTTGGATGCCTTTGGTTGGCATATTGCTATGGATGAGCTGATCGATAGCCTTTATGATTTGAAATTCGACAGCTTAACTTATGAAAATAAAGCAGAGGTTATGGACTTTATCAAGGCTCGTGTTGATAAGATGATGGGTTCTACTCCAAAAGACATTAAGGAAGCGGTTCTTGCAAGTTCGAATTTTGTTGTGGCAGATATGCTAGAAGCAGCAAGTGCTCTTGTCGAAGCAAGCAAGAAAGAAGACTTCAAATCATCTGTCGAATCCCTCTCACGTGCTTTCAATTTGGCTGAGAAAGCAGAAGACTCTGACACAGTTGATCCTGCTCTCTTTGAAAATGAAGAAGAGAAAGACTTGGCAGAATCAGTAGAATCGCTTGTTTTGTCAGGAACGGCAAGTCAGCAATTAGAACAACTCTTTGCGCTTAGTCCAATTATTGATGCTTTCTTTGAAAATACCATGGTAATGGCTGAAGATCAGGATGTCCGTCAAAATCGTTTGGCTATCTTGTCGCAATTAACCAAGAAAGCAGCGAAACTTGCACGTTTCAACCAAATTAATACCAAATAAAATCTGGTAAACGGATTAAACCTTATCATAAAGGAGATAAACATGGATCCTAAAAAAATTGATCGTATTAACGAGCTTGCCAAAAAGAAAAAACAGAAGGCTTGACTTCTGCTGAAAAAGTGGAACAAGCTAAACTTCGCGAGGAATACATCGAAGGCTATCGTCGTTCTGTTCGTCACCACATTGAAGGAATTAAAATCGTGGACGAAGAAGGCAACGATGTTACACCAGAAAAACTACGTCAAGTACAACGTGAAAAAGGCTTGCACGGTCGTAGTCTTGATGATCCAAATTCATAAAGTTCAAGGGTTTTGTAGATGATCTACAAAACCCTTTTTGATTTCTTAGTTACTTGCACCAGAAGTAGCGTCTGCGTCACCACCGTGGCCTCCAGCATCCCCTGAATCAGAAGCGCCAGAAGTAGCATCGGCGTCTCCATGACCTCCAGCAGCAGGAGCAAATGGTCCGCTACCACCTACCAAACGTTGACCAGTTTCTTTTAGGTACCAGTCAAGCCATGGTTGGAAGTTAAACACGATTTCATTGATACCAGCGTATGATCCGTCAGGATAGTACATAGCTTGGTAGTTGTGGGTGTTGATGACACCTGCAGGAGAACCTGGAACGATAGTACGGACGTATTCTTGGTTTCCGTTGCGAAGTGTTCCGATAACCCACTCTACATTCTTCATACGTGCTGGCGGAAGAGAATTGTGAACAGTCGACATACGGTTACCTGATTGAGGTGGCACACGTTTAGCAAACATAGTGTTTGGATCTTGGTGAGCGTTGTTGTAGTAGAGGAATTGGTTGTTGTCATCAGCGTATGTCAATTCAAATGGCATAGCTTTCAAGAACATATCGATTTGGTTAACTGTCAAGACACCGTGGTCCAGTTTGACATAGGTATCACCAGAAACAGCACCAGTGATTGCAGCAACTTTTTCTACCCATTCTGGATCGTCAGGGTCAACTTCTGTAATGGTT
>NZ_KQ970181.1:852897-854737 GCF_001579015.1 Streptococcus oralis | reverse complement strand
GTTTCCATTGTTATCAAAAGCTTCTTTGGCTTTACCGAGAAGAAATTCATTCCCTGGAAGTGTGTAGGCATTGACACCTGGAGCGTCAAGGATCTTACGAAGGTGAACTTGGGCACGTGAAGTTCCTTGGTCGTAGTATGATGCTCCCACAATCATGACAGGTTTGTTTTCCAATGGATGAACTTCGTATGAAAGCCATTCAAGTACAGATTTGAGAGAAGCTGAGATAGTGTGGTTGTGCTCAGGAGTGGCGATAATGACACCATCAGCACGTGTAATTTTGTTATACAAGAAGCGTAATTGGAAGCTGTCGTCCCATTTTTCGTCTTGGTTAAACATTGGAACTTCGTCGATTTCAAGGACTTCTAATTCAAATTTGAATTTGAAATTGCGACGGATAAATTCCAAGAGTTTGCGGTTATATGATTGATCGTAGTTTGATCCAACAAGTCCAACAAATTTCATTCTTTCGGTCTCCTATCTTACAAATTTTCCCAGTCAAATTCTTCTGCATCTTTGCGAAGCAATTCTTGTGCATTACGCAATTTCTCAGTAATCTTCACAAAGATACGGAAGTCATCAAAGATGGCATCTAATTTCTTGATAACATCAAGGTCAACCAAGTCACCACTTGGGTTAAATGCTTGAAGAGAGTGAGAAAGCAAGAATTCATCTGGTAGAACATTTGCCTTAATTTCAGGAGCGTTCAAGATTTGACGAAGTTGCAATTGGGCACGAGATGAACCAAGTGTACCATATGAAGCACCAGTGATCATGATTGGTTTGTTCAAAAGTGGGTAGATTCCATAAGATAACCAAGCAAGAGCGCTCATCAAAACTGCAGGGATAGAGTGATCGTACTCAGGAGTACCGATAATGACACCATCAGATGCTTCGATTTTAGCAGCAATTTCAAGAATCTCAGCAGGAAGAAGTTTATCTGCTGGTTTGTTGAAAACAGGAATGTCCTTGATTTCAACGAGTTCAATTTCAGCTTTATCCGCAAAGTGTTTTTGCATGTATTGGAGCAATTGGCGGTTTGTAGAACGTTTAGAGTTCGTTCCAACAATGGCAATAAGTTTTAGCATGAGATTTCCTTTCTCTTTTTACATAATACAATTTTGAAGGCCTGAAGAACATGCAATGCGTCCCTCTTTGTCGATGAGGATGGCTTCGATACCATCTAAACTTTCGACTTGCCAGAGGATAGAAGCGCTTCGTTCTCCGAAAAGGCGCGTTGTCCAAATCTCACCATCGACGGATTTATCTGAGATAATCGTTAGGCTAGCGAGCTCTGTTTCGACAGGGAATCCTGTCTCACTATCGAAAATATGGTGATAGTCTTTTCCGTCTATTGTCAGGTGGCGTTCATAGATACCTGAAGTGACGACGGATTTGTTAGAAGCAGGAATGGTTAGGAGATGATTGCCACGAGGATTTCGCGGATCTTGAATACCGATTTGCCAGGCTTTCCCTTCTTTGGCTTGATTGTTCCCGATGGTGAGGATATTTCCTCCGAGATTGATCAAGGCAGAAGTGACTCCGTGTGCTTTTAAATACTGAGCAACCTTATCTGCACTATAGCCTTTAGCTAAGCAACCTAAATCAAGCTTCATTCCCTTTTTCTCTAAAAATATAGTAGAGCTAGCGGGATCTAACTTGATAAAATGCGGGTCAACTAGGGGCAAGACAACTTCGATTTCATTTAGCTCTGGGAGTCGGGCATCTGAAAAGCCGATTCGCCAAGTTTGAATCAAGGGGCCAATACTGATATTGAGGTGGCTAGATGGAGCTAGGCTGTGTTCTAAACCAAGTTCAATCAGTTCAAACAGGTCAGGAT
>NZ_KQ970181.1:843846-852877 GCF_001579015.1 Streptococcus oralis | reverse complement strand
AAGCGGTACTCGAGCTCTTTGAGCAAATCAAAGGCTCCTTGAAGCAGGCAATCGGCCTGTTCATCTACTAATGAAATGGTGATAGTTGTTCCCATTAGCCGTTCAGAACGTGAACGAAGAGGCAAGCTACCAACTCCTTTCTACTTCATAGGAAATCTTCTAAGTTATGTTAAATTCTATGATGATTTAACCCCTTACATTTTCTTTCCATGTTTCTAGCATAACATAAAGTCAGCGTTTTCACAAATAATTTTTGACAAAAAGTCAAGAAATATGCTTAAAAAATATAAAATATGGGATAGGAACTCAAAACAATTAATATAATAAGGATCTTTTTACTGAAAAAAAGAGAAATCTAAGCAAATTCCTTGTAAACGCTAACAGTAAATGTTATACTAGAAAGGTAAATCATAAATTAAAGGTAGGAATTTTTCTATGAGTAAAATCGTTGTAGTTGGTGCTAACCACGCTGGTACAGCATGTATCAATACTATGTTGGACAACTTCGGACATGAAAATGAAATCGTTGTATTTGACCAAAACTCAAATATTTCATTCCTTGGTTGTGGAATGGCGCTTTGGATCGGGGAACAAATTGATGGCCCAGAAGGTCTCTTCTACTCTGATAAAGAAAAATTGGAAGCAAAAGGTGCTAAAGTTTACATGAACTCACCAGTTCTTTCAATTGACTACGATAATAAAGTTGTGACTGCAGAAGTTGAAGGTCAAGAACACAAAGAATCTTACGACAAATTAATCTTTGCGACTGGTTCAACTCCAATCTTGCCTCCAATCGAAGGTGTTGAAATTGTTAAGGGCAACCGCGAATTCAAAGCAACACTTGAAAATGTTCAATTTGTTAAGTTGTACCAAAACGCTGAAGAAGTTATTGAGAAACTTGAAGACAAGAGCAAGCACCTTGAGCGCATTGCCGTTGTTGGTGGTGGTTACATCGGTGTAGAACTTGCTGAAGCCTTCGAGCGTCTTGGAAAAGAAGTGGTTCTAGTAGATATCGTAGACACTGTCTTAAATGGTTACTATGACAAAGACTTCACTCAAATGATGGCGAAGAACTTGGAAGATCATAACATCCGCTTGGCACTAGGTCAAACAGTAAAAGCAATCCAAGGTGATGGCAAAGTTGAACGCCTGGTAACAGACAAAGAAACATTTGATGTGGATATGGTGGTTCTTGCAGTTGGTTTCCGTCCGAACACGGCCCTTGCTGATGGTAAGATTGAACTCTTCCGCAACGGTGCCTTTCTTGTAGATAAGAAACAAGAAACATCTATTCCAGGTGTATACGCTGTTGGTGACTGTGCAACTGTTTATGACAACGCTCGTAAAGACACTAGCTACATCGCGCTTGCTTCAAATGCTGTTCGTACTGGTATCGTTGGTGCTTACAATGCTTGTGGACATGAACTTGAAGGAATCGGTGTGCAAGGATCAAACGGTATCTCAATTTACGGACTTCACATGGTTTCAACTGGTTTGACTCTTGAGAAAGCAAAAGCTGCTGGTTATAACGCAACTGAAACTGGCTTTAACGATCTTCAAAAACCTGAATTTATCAAACATGACAATCACGAAGTTGCTATCAAGATTGTCTTTGACAAAGACAGCCGTGAAATTCTTGGTGCTCAAATGGTATCACGTGATTCTGCTATCAGTATGGGAATCCACATGTTCTCACTTGCTATCCAAGAACATGTGACAATTGACAAGTTGGCCTTGACAGACCTATTCTTCTTGCCACACTTTAACAAACCTTACAACTACATCACAATGGCTGCACTTACAGCTGAAAAATAAAAAAATGAGCTATCTGGCCTTAAGTTAAGGTCAGATAGTTTTTTAATCATTTTGTACCCATACAATTATGATTTTTTTATCTTGAGGTTCATTCTTTTCTGGCTTAAAATGGAATGGTAGCTACCAATACAAGTGAAGAGGATAAAGAAATGACTGAAAATCGTTATGAACTAAATAAAAACTTGGCGCAGATGCTCAAGGGTGGGGTTATCATGGATGTACAAAATCCTGAACAGGCCCGTATTGCAGAGGCTGCTGGCGCGGCTGCGGTTATGGCCTTAGAGCGGATTCCAGCTGATATTCGTGCAGCTGGCGGTGTTTCCCGTATGAGTGACCCAAAGATGATTAAGGAAATCCAAGAAGCGGTGAGCATTCCAGTGATGGCCAAGGTTAGAATCGGGCATTTTGTAGAAGCTCAGATTTTAGAGGCCATTGAGATCGACTATATCGATGAAAGTGAAGTGCTTTCTCCAGCTGACGACCGTTTCCATGTGGACAAGAAAGAATTTCAAGTACCTTTTGTATGTGGGGCTAAGGACTTGGGAGAAGCCTTGCGTCGTATCGCTGAAGGTGCTTCTATGATTCGTACCAAAGGAGAACCAGGGACAGGAGATATTGTCCAAGCCGTTCGTCATATGCGCATGATGAATCAGGAAATTCGCCGCATTCAAAATCTCCGTGAGGACGAACTTTATGTTGCTGCTAAGGACTTGCAAGTCCCTATTGAATTAGTTCAATACGTCCATGAACATGGAAAATTGCCAGTTGTAAATTTTGCAGCTGGAGGTGTTGCAACGCCAGCAGATGCGGCCTTGATGATGCAACTGGGGGCAGAAGGCGTTTTTGTTGGGTCAGGTATTTTCAAGTCAGGCGACCCTGTTAAACGGGCGAGTGCTATTGTCAAAGCCGTAACCAACTACCAAAATCCTCAAATTTTGGCTCAAATCTCTGAAGACTTAGGGGAAGCCATGGTTGGTATCAATGAGAATGAAATCCAAATTCTCATGGCTGAGCGAGGAAAATAGATGAAAATTGGAATATTAGCCTTGCAAGGTGCCTTTGAAGAGCATGAAAAAGTGCTAGATAAATTAGGTGTCACAAGTGTCGAAATCAGAAATTTAGATGATTTTCAACAGCATCAGAGTGACTTGTCTGGTTTGATAATGCCTGGTGGGGAATCCACAACCATGGGCAAACTCTTGCGTGATCAGCAGATGTTGCTTCCCATCCGAGAAGCTATACTTTCTGGCCTTCCCGTTTTTGGTACTTGTGCGGGCTTGATTTTGCTAGCTAAGGAAATTATTTCTCAGGAAGAAAGTCATCTTGGAACCATGGATATAGTAGTTGAGCGCAATGCCTACGGACGCCAACTGGGAAGTTTCTATACTGAGGCAGAATGTAAAGGAGTTGGCAAGATTCCCATGACCTTTATTCGCGGTCCGATTATCAGTAGTCTTGGAGAGGGTGTGGAAATTCTAGCAACCGTAGACGACCAAATCGTTGCAGCTCAGGAAAAAAATATGCTGGTGACCTCTTTTCATCCAGAATTGACCGATGATGTTAGCTTGCACCAGTACTTTATCAATATGTGTAAAGAAAAAAGTTGAGAATCTTTTCTCAACTTTTTTACATGTAATAAACAATAGCGATGTATTGGAGTGCAGATGCGGCTAGGATAAAGAGATGCCAGATCATGTGGAAATAAGGTTTTTTCTTGGCATAGAATCCAGCTCCAACTGTATAACAGAGTCCACCAGTTACCATGAGACTCCAAAAGATTGGTGTTGTTTGACTGATAATGGCAGGAATGATAGCCAGAACCAACCAGCCCATAATTAGATAAAGAGCAAGACTGAATTTCTCATTGACCTTTTTAGCAAAGATTTTATAGAGGATGCCGAAAATGGTTGTTCCCCACTGAATGGCAATAATCAGATAGCCAAACCAGTTATTCATCAAGGTCAATACGACTGGCGTATAAGAGCCTGCGATAGCCACATAAATCATAGAATGGTCGATGATTCGTAAAACGTATTTGTGGGTCGAACCATAGGCCATCGAGTGGTAAATGGTTGACGAGAGAAACATGAGAAATAGACTGATAACAAAGATAGAAACACCAAAAGATGATAAAAATCCATGTGCTTCATAACTATAGGTGGATGAAATGGGGAGTAAGATGAGCATGATAACTGCACCCACGGCATGGGTCACGCTATTGGCAATTTCTTCTCCAAAACTGAGTTTTTTACTGAGTTTTAAGCTGGTATTCATTGGATTTCCTCCTCTTCTTTGCTAAGGATTAAGTCTAGAGTTTGATGATAGAGTTTGACCGTTTGGCAGCTGGTTTGGATAATAGGATTTTCTGGATCGATTCCTTTGTTCATGTAGTCCACAAAAGCATCGTAGAGCTGATCTGAGCTCGCTTGAGTTTGTAGAGTATTAAGTGTCTGAGCGATTTCTTGGATCGAAAAGACAGATTTGAGAGTAGTGATAGCAATCAAACGGGCAATCTGTTTGCGTTGGTATTTCTTCTTGTCAGGCTTTGTCAAGTAACCATGTTTGACATAGTTATTGACCATGGATGCGGTCAGGCCCTTTTCTTTATCTGGAGAGATGGGGGCGCAGACTTGATTGACATAAAGCAAAACCTGATCCAGATAGAGGTCAATGTTTGGAATGTCTTCCCATTTTGGGTAGGAAAAGATAGAATTCATTTCCAACTCCTTTTTATCTAGTTTTTATAACTAGATTATAAAATAATAAAAAACAAAAGTCAAGTTTCAACTGCTTGTAGAAAGCCCTAAATTATGCTATGATGAGAGAAACTAGTTAGAAATGAGGGGAAGAGATGGAGATTCGTTTAGCTTTTCCAAACGAAGTAGATGCGATTATGCAGGTAATGGAGGATGCTAAAAAGTGCTTAGCCAAGTCTGGTAGCGACCAGTGGCAAAATGGCTATCCAAATGCCGACATCATTATCGATGATATCATCTCAGGTCAAGCCTATGTGGCCTTGGAAGAAGGAGAACTACTAGCCTATGCTGCTGTGACCAAGAGCCCAGAAAAATCCTATGAAGCCATTTATGAAGGAAGTTGGCAGGGGGGAGAATCAGAATATCTGGTCTTTCACCGTATCGCTGTGGCAGCAGATGTCCAAGGACAGGGAGTTGTTCAGACGTTCTTAGAAGGCTTGATTGAAGGTTTTGATTATCTAGATTTTCGTTCAGATACGCATGCAGAAAACAAAGCTATGCAGCATATCTTTGAAAAGCTGGGCTTCCAACAGGTCGGTAAGGTTCCAGTTGATGGGGAACGTTTGGCCTATCAGAAATTAAAAAAATGAAGCAGAATAAGTACGCAAAAATGCTCTACCCGTCGCCAATTGGAACCTTATCCTTAGTTGCTGACGAGCAATATCTGTATGGAATTTGGGTACAGGACCAAACTCATTTTGAGAGGGGAATCGCTGGAGATAGTATAGAAGTAGTTAAGAAACACCCTGTCCTAGACCAGGCTATTTCCTATTTAGATACTTACTTTGATGGATGTGCTCAAGATTTGTCTTCCTTGCCTCTGGCTCCCATTGGAACAGATTTTGAAAAGCGGGTTTGGGATTACTTACAGGCCATTCCTTATGGACAAACAGTAACTTACGGACAAATAGCGAAAGACTTGCATGTAGCTTCTGCCCAAGCGATTGGCGGAGCAGTGGGACGTAATCCTTGGTCCATCCTCGTACCCTGTCATCGTGTGCTGGGGTCAGGTAATCGCTTGACAGGCTATGCATCTGGAGTCGAAAAGAAAGCTTGGCTCTTGCAACATGAAGGTGCAGCATTTCAAGAAAATAAAAAATAGAAAGAAAAGAAGATGTTAGAATTTATTGAATACCCAAAATGTTCAACTTGTAAGAAAGCAAAAAATGAATTGGATCAACTTGGACTGGAATACCAAGATGTCCACATCGTAGAAGAAACACCAAGTGATGACGTGATTTTGAACTGGTTAGAAACATCCGGTTTTGAAGTGAAAGAATTTTTCAATACCAGCGGGATCAAATACCGTGAACTTGGCCTAAAAGATAAGGTGGGAAGTTTGTCAAAACAAGAAGCAGCCAAGCTTCTAGCGAGTGATGGCATGTTATTGAAACGTCCAATTTTGGTGGAGAATGGTGCTGTTAAACAAATCGGCTATAGAAAGACCTATGAGAACTTAGGTTTGAGATAGTTTTTATTTATCTCCTTGATAGGTAAAATATATAGCCTCCCTGTTTTAAAGTGTGATAAACTAGAAGATAGACAAAGTCTGATCAGCCCGTAGCAAATAATTTGCTTGCGAGCAGAAGTATGATAGAATGAATCATTATCAGGAGAGGATGTTTTTATGACTGTTACAACATTTTTAGCATCAGATTGGTACCAAAGTTTGATGCAATTCATTCCGGACGGTAAGCTCTTTAGTTTGCGTTCGGTCTTTGATGGAATTCCAAGGATTGTCCAACAACTGCCTACGACCTTGATGTTGACGCTTGGAGGTGCACTCTTTGGTTTGCTACTTGCCTTGATTTTTGCCATTGTTAAGATCAATCGTGTTAAGATTTTATATCCCTTGCAGGCCTTTTTCGTCAGCTTCTTAAAAGGTACCCCAATCCTAGTTCAACTTATGTTGACCTACTACGGAATTCCTTTAGCACTGAAAGCTATCAACCAGCAATGGGGCACTGGTTTCAATATCAATGCGATTCCAGCGGCACTTTTTGCGATTGTGGCCTTTGCTTTTAATGAGGCGGCTTATGCAAGTGAAACGATTCGTGCAGCCATCCTTTCTGTTAATCCAGGTGAAATTGAGGCGGCGCGTAGTCTGGGTATGACTCGTGCTCAAGTTTATCGTCGCGTGATTATTCCAAATGCGGCTGTTGTTGCGACTCCAACCTTGATTAATTCCCTAATCGGCTTGACCAAGGGAACTTCTCTAGCCTTTAGCGCAGGTGTTGTGGAGGTCTTTGCCCAGGCTCAGATTTTGGGTGGAGCTGATTATCGCTATTTTGAACGTTTCATCTCCGTTGCCCTTGTTTATTGGGTAGTCAATATCGGAATTGAAAGCCTCGGTCGTTTCATCGAGAGAAAAATGGCTATCTCAGCGCCGGATACAGTGTCTACAGATGTGAAAGGAGACCTTCGTTAATGATTAAGATTTCGAATTTAAGCAAATCCTTTTCAGGACAGACAGTCTTGGATCATCTGGACTTGGATATCCAAAAAGGGGAGGTAGTGGCCTTGATTGGTTCATCTGGAGCGGGGAAATCAACCTTTCTTCGTAGTTTGAACTACCTTGAAATTCCAGATAGTGGAACGATTCAGATTGACAATTTTACAGTTGATTTTTCTCAGATTAGCCAAGAAGAGATCCTAACCCTTCGTCGCAAGTTATCCATGGTTTTCCAACAGTTTAATTTGTTTGAACGACGAACAGCCCTTGACAATGTCAAGGAAGGTTTGGTTGTCGTTAAAAAATTATCGGACGAGGAAGCAACAAAAATCGCCAAGGAAGAGTTGGCTAAGGTTGGACTTTCTGACCGTGAAAACCATTACCCTCGCCACTTATCAGGTGGACAAAAGCAACGGGTTGCCCTCGCGCGTGCGCTTGCTATGAAACCAGATGTCTTGCTCTTGGACGAACCCACTTCAGCCCTCGACCCAGAGTTGGTCGGTGAGGTAGAAAAATCTATTGCAGATGCTGCCAAGTCAGGTCAGACCATGATTTTGGTCAGTCACGATATGTCTTTTGTAGCCCAAGTGGCAGACAAGGTTTTATTCCTAGATAAAGGGAAAATCATCGAGTCTGGCACACCGGATGAAATCATCAATCATCCAAAAGAAGAACGGACAAAAGAATTCTTCGCTAGTTACAAACGGACTTATATTTGATATAATAGAAAAAGGAAAACTCAGTTAGTTGGACTAGCTGAGTTTACTCTTTAAAAAAGATAGAAACGAGAGAGATCATGCTACTGCATTTATTTTCTTTGTATTTCGAGAGTTTGATCTTAACGACCATCCTTGTCGTGATTTTTCTAGGGATTTGGATTGGATTGCGAGCTATGTCTGGTGTGGACAAGACAGCCAAGGCTCGTCAAGCCCATCTCTATGATATGATTATGATTGGAGTTTTGGTAGTTCCGGTGTTATCCTTTGCCGTTATGAGTTTGCTCTTGGTTTTCAAGGCATAATCCTTGCGTGACTAGCAAGAATAAGTTAGAATAAAGACAGTTACAACAAGAAAGAAGGAATCGAAATGTACGATACGATTATTATCGGTGCTGGACCTGCGGGAATGACAGCTGCCTTATATGCTGCTCGAAGCAATCTGAAAGTAGCTTTGATTGAAGGTGGTCTGCCAGGTGGGCAAATGAACAACACATCTGATATCGAAAACTATCCTGGATATGCCAATATTAGTGGACCTGAATTGGCAGAGAAGATGTTTGAACCTCTTGAAAATCTTGGAGTAGAGCACCTTTATGGATTTGTTGAAAAGATTGAAGATCATGCCGACTATAAGAAGGTCATCACTGATGACCAAGTTTATGAAACCCGTACTGTCATCGTGGCAACTGGGTCTAAACACCGTCTTTTGGGTGTTCCTGGAGAAGAAGAACTAAATAGCCGAGGCGTTTCTTACTGTGCCGTATGTGATGGTGCTTTCTTCCGTGACCAAGACTTGCTCGTAGTTGGTGGAGGAGATTCTGCGGTAGAAGAAGCTCTCTTCTTGACTCGCTTTGCAAAGACTGTTACTATTGTTCACCGTCGAGATGAACTTCGTGCTCAAAAAGTTTTGCAAGACCGTGCCTTTGCAAATGAGAAAGTCAACTTTATCTGGAATTCTGTAGTCAAAGAGATCAAAGGTGAAAGCCGAGTAGAGTCAGTTGTATTTGAAAATGTGAAAACTGGTCAAGTGACAGAGCAAGCCTTTGGAGGTGTCTTTATCTATGTTGGACTGGACCCTGTTAGTGATTTTGTTAAGGATTTGAATATTCAAGATCAGTCAGGCTGGATTGTAACAGATAATCACATGAAGACTACAGTTGATGGTATCTTTGCGGTTGGGGATGTTCGTCATAAAGACCTTCGCCAAGTGACAACAGCAGTTGGTGATGGGGCTATCGCTGGGCAAGAAGCCTACAAGTTTATTACCGAACATAGTTAATCATAAAAAA
>NZ_KQ970181.1:835870-843605 GCF_001579015.1 Streptococcus oralis | reverse complement strand
GCTTTGAACATGCCCATTCATGGGAATGGTAATCATTTCATCGACCTGTTTTTTGATGTTGCTAGAGATGCCTTTTCCTTCATTTCCGATGATGAGGGCGATTTTCCCTTTTGTATTCCATTTGTGGCAAGGAGTACCGTTCATATCCGTTCCAAAGGTCCAGAAGCCGTCGTCCTTGAGTTTATCTAAGGTTTGACTGAGGTTGGTCACTCGGGCAATCGGTACATGCTCAATAGCTCCTGTGGCCGTTTTGGCAACGACAGGAGTAACTCCGACAGCACGGTGCTTGGGAATGATGACGCCTGAAACATTGGTCGCATCCGCAGTTCTCAAGATAGAACCTAAGTTGTGAGGATCAGTTAACCCATCCAGAATCAATAGCAAAGGATTTTCTTCTTGCCGCGTTTTGGCAAGAATTTGATCGAGCTCGCTATAGGCAAATTCAGATACTCTAAGGACAAATCCTTGATGGACGGCACCTTCGGTCATTTCAGAGAGGGATTTTTTTGAGGTCCAAGAGATGGACACCTTTTTCTCAGCAGCCAGTTCCTTGACTTTCTCAACATTCTTCCCCCTTAAATCTTCTTGGAGGTAGAGTTTGTTTCCGGTGTTTGCAAGCAGGGCTTCAGTAACGGCATGGACGCCATAGACAATATCATTTGTTTTCATGCCTCTATTATAACACAAAACCCCGTCTTGTGAACAGTACTCCAAAAGTTAGACAAATCAACCACCCGCTATGTAGGCGCGCGTCGAAGGTTATACCAAAAAAACTCCAAACGCCATACAATAAAGGTGTTCAAGCCAATTGTAAAGCGAAAGGAGAAAACCATGGCACAGAAGTCTCGTAGTTTATCACACACAAAGTGGCACTGTAAGTATCACATTGTGTTCACCCCTAAGCATAGACGAAAAGTCATCTATAATCAATATCGGAGTAGTTTAGGCGAAATATTTCATTGCTTGTGTACTTATAAAGGTGTTGAAATTATAGAGGGTCACTTAATGCCAGACCATATACATATGTTAGTAAGTATTCCACCAAGGATAAGTGTTTCTAGTTCCATGGGTTATTTAAAAGTTTGAATATACAATATTCAGTGCACAATAAAAATTCATAAGATTTTCTAATAAAATAGAATTGAACGAACTAGTTACTAAAGGAAATCTTATGAGCTCCCATCATTTTACCATAGATGAGCGTGAAAGTATCCTCATTTACCATATACAAGGCCTAAATGCTAAGCTGCTCCATCGTCACCCTTTCAGCATTAGTCGGGAATGGAAGCGACATCTAAGAGAATATTTTCCAAAAGGAAGTGATATAACATTGGTTGATGAACAAACCATTTAGCTGTGGGAGAACAAACTTAATAATAGGTCACGAAAATATCTTAACTGGAAAACACCTTATGAAGTTTTCTATGAAGAAAATGTGTACTTAATTTGATAATTCAAGATATTTTAAAAAACCAAATCCTAGTGGACTTGGCTTAGTTTTTTAGATTTTATTGGCAGCCCAGACACTTACCGAAGTAGCTGAGACAGGGAATTGTCCATAACCTTCCTCATCAATTGTAACTTGATCTTGGTGGTTTCCAAGTAAATCTACAAAGGTCTGGTTAGCCCATTCTTGGCCGACAAACATGGACTTGATGTTTTCTTGGTCATTTGAGATAAGGACTGCGATTGGAGATTGATTTTCAGCACCTGAACGTACCCATCCAATACAGTTGGCATCATCAAAGTAGTCTGTTTGCTCTCCATAGGCTCGGTCTTTGCGGATGGCGAGGAGTCGGTCAAGGACTTCTTTGAAATCTTCTTGGGCGTATTTTCCTGAAATACCATAGTAGTCTCCGTAAAATACACATGGAAGACCATCTTGGCGTAATAAAATGAGCGCATAGGCTGCTGGTTTAAACCATTCTTCGACGGTTGATTCGAGTGCCTGTCCTCTTTGAGTATCATGGTTATCAACGAAAGTGACAGCCTTATCAGGCTTGATTTCAACCAAGCTATCAGTAAAGATAGTACGAAGGTCGTAGCTTGCACCAGCTTGACTGGCTTCAAAGAGATTCTGGTGGAGACGAACATCGACAAGGTCAAAACGTTCCTCCGTTTTCTCGAGATAGTCTAGGTTGGCTTCCTTGTCTGGATTCCAAAATTCCCCAAAAACATAGAAATCTTCGCCGTATTTCTCCTTCATATCACGGATGAAATTGCCCATAAAGAAGGAGTCAATATGCTTAACGGCATCCAAGCGGAAACCAGCTACACCAGTCGTTTCCATGAACCAGTCAGCCCAGTCATAGATATTTTGGATGACTTCAGGGTGCTTAAAGTCCAGGTCAGCGTACATGAGATAGTCGTAGTTGCCGTTTTCGTTGTCGACTAATTCCTCATTTGCCCAACCTTTATTATCTCCTTGGATCAGGTAAATGCCAGACTTACGGCGTTTGGCATCGTAGTCAGTACCAGTAAAGTGGTACCAGTGCCATTCAAAGTCATTATAGGTTTTCTGACGTCCATCAAAAGTGAAGTGGGTCCATCCGTTGATAGTAAAGGGTTCACTTAGTTGAACTGTACGGTCCTCAGGATCGACTTCGATGACCTGAAAGGCTTCCATGTGATCGGCAGCGGCCTTGTGATTGAGAACCACATCGGCCATAGGTTGGATTCCATGTTCTTTGAGAGTCTGAATCGTTTGCAGATAATCTTCCTTAAATCCATACTTGGTACGGACAGTCCCTTTTTGGTTAAATTCTCCTAGGTCAAAAAGATCATAAACGCCATAGCCCACATCTTTTTCATTAGTCGCCTTGAAGGCAGGTGGCATCCAGACATGACTGATACCAAGATTTGCTAGGTGTTCAGCGTCATCTGCCAATCGCGTCCAGTGTTGTCCGTCATGAGGCAGATACCACTCAAAGTATTGCATAAGTGTCTGATTTTGCATTGTTTTTCCTCTTGCTTATTAATGTTGTGTTTTATTCTACCATAAAGTCCAAAACTACGCAAACGTTTGCGCAGTTTTTTCTATACTCCTTTCTAGAATTGTATATTTTTATAGATTAAAATCTCTCTTTCCATAGTAAGGGAAAGGATGTTTTATTGAAAAAGTAAATTGACTAAACTTTTTTAACAAAAGTGACACTCAGTAAACTAAAGTATAGATGGTTAAACGGTTTCTTTTTTGAGAATTGTCACAAAATTTGCTATAATAGTAGCTATGAATAGAATTAGGGTCAGCAGACGTGTTGAAAAAAAGCTAGCTAAGGGTCTAGTTCTTTTGGAAGCAAGCGATTTAACAGATATTGATCTGACAGATCAGGCAGTAGAAGTTCTTAGTCAAGAAGGAAAGTTTTTGGGGACTGCCTATCTTTCTCAGCAGAACAAGGGCATTGGCTGGTTGGTCAGCAAGGAAAAAGTTTCTTTCGATCAAGCCTTCTTTGAAACTCTGTTTCGTAAAGCTAAGGAAGCTAGAAAGTCTTATTATCAGGATGACTTGACAACTGCCTTTCGCCTCTTTAGCCAAGAGGGGGATGATTTTGGGGGTCTGACTATTGATCTCTACGGAGATTATGTGGTTTTTTCTTGGTATAACTCTTATGTTTATCAGATTCGTAAGTTGATTATAAAGGCTTTTAAGGAAGTCTTTCCTGAGGTCTTGGGGGCTTATGAGAAGATTCGTTTTAAAGGTCTAGATTACGAGTCTGCTCATGTCTATGGTGAGAAAGCGCTAGACTACTTTACTGTTCTTGAGAATGGCGTACTCTATCAGGTCTTTATGAATGATGGCTTGATGACAGGTATTTTTTTGGATCAGCACGAGGTTCGTGGTAGTTTGGTAGACGGTTTAGCCATGGGCAAATCCTTGCTCAATATGTTTTCCTATACAGCTGCCTTTTCAGTTGCTGCAGCTATGGGAGGCGCGAGTGAAACGACTTCTGTCGACTTGGCAAAACGGTCCAGAGAGCTGTCAGAAGCTCATTTTCTGGCAAATGGACTCAGTACAGACAACCATCGTTTTATCGTCATGGATGTCTTTGAGTACTTTAAGTATGCCAAGCGAAAGGGCTTGGCATACGATGTGATTGTCCTGGATCCGCCGAGCTTTGCTCGCAATAAAAACAAACATTTTCTGTAGCTAAGGATTATCACAAGTTGGTTTCCAAGAGTCTAGAGATTTTAAATCCGGGAGGCATTATCATTGCAAGTACGAATGCTGCCAATGTTTCCCGCCAGAAATTTACAGAACAAATTAATAAAGGTTTTGCAGGAAAAAGGTATCAAGTCTTGAATGAATACGGACTTCCAGCAGACTTTGCCTATAATAAAAAAGATGAAAGCAGTAATTACCTCAAGGTGATTAGTATGAAGGTTAGTAGATGAAATTAATCGTTTCAGTGATGCCAAGAAGTTTAGAAGAAGCGCAAGAGCTGGATGCCACACGGTATGAAGATGCCGATATCATTGAGTGGCGTGCGGACTTTCTTGCAAAGGACGCTATTTTACAGGTAGCACCCGCTATCTTTGAGAAATTTGCAGGACGTGAACTTGTCTTTACTCTTCGGACTCGCGCAGAGGGAGGAGAAATTGAACTGTCTTCCGAAGAGTATGTTCAAATCATCAAGGAAGTTACCCAGCTCTATCAACCAGATTACGTTGATTTTGAGTATTTCAGCTACAAGGACGTTTTTGAGGAGATGTTGGATTTTCCAAATCTTGTATTGAGTTATCATAATTTCCAGGAAACACCTGAAAACATGATGGAGATCCTGTCTGAGTTGACCAGTCTCTCTCCAAAAGTGGTTAAGGTATCTGTCATGGCCCATACGGAGCAAGATGTTTTAGACTTGATGAACTACACACGAGGATTTAAAACACTCAACCCTGAGCAAGAGTACGTGACCATTTCCATGGGGAAAATGGGCAAGGTATCTCGTATCACTTCAGATGTGACGGGTTCAAGTTGGTCATTTGCGAGTCTGGATGAAGCGAGTGCTCCAGGTCAGATTTCGCTATCAAACATGAAGAAAATCAGGGAGATTTTGGATGAAGCTTGATGGCTATACACGCATGGCGGCTGTCGTTGCGAATCCAATCAAACACTCTATGTCTCCCTTTATTCACAATAGTGCCTTTAAGGAAACAAATACTAACGGTGTCTATGTGGCTTGGGAAATTGAAGCGAGTGATCTTGCAGAAACAGTCGCTAATATTCGACGTTACCAGATGTTTGGAATCAATCTCTCCATGCCGTACAAGGAGCAAGTGATTCCTTATCTGGATGAGTTGACTGATGAGGCTCGTTTGATTGGGGCGGTCAACACAGTTGTTAATCAAGACGGAACGTTAATTGGATATAATACAGATGGCAAGGGATTCTTTAAGAGCTTGCCTTCTTTTACAATTTCAGATAAGAAAATGACCATTCTGGGAGCAGGTGGTGCGGCTAAGTCCATTTTGGCACAGGCTATTTTAGATGGCGTCAGTCAGATTTCAGTCTTTGTTCGTTCAGTTTCCATGGAAAAAACAAGACCTTACCTGACCAAGTTACAGGAGCAGACAGGCTTTAAAGTGGACTTGTATGCTTTAGAGGATATTTCTGAACTGCAAGAAAAGATTGCCAAGTCGGATCTACTCGTCAATGCGACCAGTGTGGGGATGGATGGCCAGTCGTCTCCAGTTCCAGAAAGCATCAATTTGCCAGAAACTCTCTTGGTGGCAGATATCATTTACCAACCCTTTGAAACGCCATTTTTGAAATGGGCCAGAAGTCAGGGCAATACAGCGGTCAATGGTCTGGGAATGTTGCTCTATCAAGCTGCTGAAGCTTTTCAACTGTGGACAGGTAAAGAAATGCCGACAGACGAGATTTGGCAGTCCTTAACAGAAAAATATAAATAGTGAAAAGGAGACCCTACTATGAAAATCAGAATCGATATTCCACATCATCCTTATGATATTCAGATTGAAAAAGGTTGTCTATCGCAAGCAGGTCAATGGTTGCGAGAGCTCTGGCAACCGCAAAAAGTGGTTATCGTAACAGACAACCATGTGGCCTCACTCTACGCGGAGAAGGTCAAGCTCAGCCTAGAAGATGCTGGTTTTCAGGTAGCCGTTTTTGACTTTTTAGAAGGTGAAGAACGAAAGAATTTAACTATTGTTCAGAAAGTCTATGAATTTCTAGTCAAGCAAGGTCTGACTCGTAGCGATGGGATTGTGGCCCTTGGTGGTGGTGTCGTTGGAGACTTGGCAGGCTTTGTGGCCTCTACCTATATGCGGGGCATTCACTTTGTTCAGATTCCGACTAGTTTGACAGCCCAGGTTGATTCTTCTATCGGTGGAAAGACGGGTGTCAATACTCCTTTTGCTAAAAATATGGTGGGAACTTTTGCCCAACCTGACGGGGTTCTGATTGATCCGCTTGTCCTTGAAACACTCGGGAAAAGGGAGTTGATAGAAGGGATGGGTGAGGTTATCAAGTATGGCTTGATTGAGGATCCAGCATTATGGGCTCTACTGACAGAGTTGGATGGTTCTGTGGAGAGCATTCTGGAACATGCAGAAACTTTGATCGAACATTCTTGTCAGGTGAAGCGCAAGATGGTAGTTGAGGATGAATTGGACAATGGTGTCCGCCTTTACCTCAATTTTGGCCACACTATTGGTCATGCCATAGAAGCAACGGCAGGTTATGGAAAAGTCATGCATGGAGAAGCTGTAGCCATGGGAATGGTGCAGATTTCCAAGGTTGCTGAGGAAAAAGGTCTTATGCCAGAAGGAATGACTCAGTCCATCACTGAAATGTGTCAGAAATTTGGACTTCCTATTGACTATGAAAACTGGGATGTTGACAAACTTTATCAAGCTTTGACTCATGATAAGAAAGCGCGTGGAAACACCTTGAAATTGGTCTTGGTGCCAGATCTTGGTTCAGCGACCATTCACCCTGTTTCCTTAGAAGAGATGAAAGACTACTTGGTAAAATAAGGAGAGCCTATGAGATATTTAACTGCAGGAGAATCACACGGACCCCGTCTGACAGCTATCATTGAAGGAATTCCTGCTGGACTTCCTTTGACAGCAGAGGACATCAATGAGGATCTGAAACGCCGTCAGGGTGGTTACGGTCGTGGTGGCCGTATGAAGATTGAGAGTGATCAGGTTGTCTTTACTTCGGGTGTTCGCCATGGGAAGACGACTGGGGCTCCCATTACTATGGATGTCGTCAATAAGGACCATCAAAAATGGTTGGATATCATGTCTGCTGAGGACATTGAAGACCGCCTTAAAAGCAAACGGAAAATCACTCATCCTCGGCCAGGTCATGCCGATTTGGTTGGGGGTATCAAGTACCGTTTTGATGATTTGCGAAATTCCTTGGAGCGCTCATCTGCTCGTGAAACAACTATGCGAGTGGCAGTTGGGGCAGTAGCTAAACGCCTCTTGGCAGAGCTGGATATGGAAATTGCCAACCATGTCGTGGTCTTTGGTGGCAAGGAAATCGATGTCCCTGAAAATCTGACGGTCGCTGAGATTAAGGAAAGAGCTGCCCAGTCAGAAGTTTCTATTGTCAACCAAGAACGAGAACAGGAAATCAAGGATTATATTGACCAAATCAAGCGTGACGGTGATACCATCGGTGGAGTTGTTGAGACAGTGGTCGGAGGCGTTCCAGTAGGACTCGGATCCTATGTCCAATGGGACCGAAAATTGGATGCTAGACTGG
>NZ_KQ970181.1:831411-835483 GCF_001579015.1 Streptococcus oralis | reverse complement strand
ATGCTGGCTCGACCAAGTCAGACATAGTGGATGCAGCGGAGCAGTATTTGGCTGGCAAGCCTGTTCGCTTTGTCGGGGCCCATCCTATGGCTGGTAGCCACAAGACAGGAGCTGCCTCTGCCGATGTCAATCTTTTTGAAAATGCCTACTATATCTTTACTCCATCGGATTTGACTAGTCCAGATACGCTTGATGAAATGAAGGCCCTGCTTTCAGGTCTTCATGCTCGCTTTATCGAGATTGATGCCAAGGAGCACGATCGGGTGACTTCACAGATTAGCCATTTTCCCCATATCTTGGCATCGGGTCTCATGGAGCAAACAGCAGTCTATGCAAGAGAACATGAGATGACAAGGCGCTTTGCGGCGGGTGGTTTTCGAGATATGACCCGGATTGCAGAGAGTGAACCAGGTATGTGGACTTCCATTCTCTTGTCCAATCGCGAGGCCATCATAGAGCGGATTGAGGATTTCAAGGAACGCTTAGATGGGATTGGTCAGGCTATTAGCAAGGGGGAAGAAGAGCAGATTTGGAACTTTTTCAACCAAGCGCGTGAGCAACGTCAGGCCATGGAAATTCATAAACGTGGTGGTGTGGATAGTTCTTATGACCTCTATGTCGATGTTCCCGATGAAGAAGATGTTATCTTGCGGATTTTGGAATTACTTCGTGGGACTTCCTTGGTCAATATCCACATCAATGAAGAAAACCGTGAGGATGTTCACGGGATTCTACAAATTTCCTTTAAAAATGCTCAGGATCTGGAACGAGCTGAGCGCTTAATTTCAGAAAATACGGACTACACAGTTGTCATCAAATAAGGAGAAAATCATGTCTAATATTTACGATAGTGCAAATGAACTCAGTCGCGGCTTACGCGAATTACCAGAATACAAGGCTGTCAAGGCAGCCAAAGATGCCATCCAAGCTGATGAACAAGCTAGCAAGATTTTTGCAGAATACCTTGCCTTCCAGCAAGAAATCCAAGTCATGGCGCAAACGGGACAAATGCCAGATGCTTCTTTCCAAGAGAAGATGCAGTCCTTCAGCAAGCAAATTCAAGAAAACGCTCTTTTGTCAGATTTCTTTGCCAAGCAGCAACAATTATCGATTTACCTTTCAGACATTGAAAAAATTGTCTTTGAACCTGTTTCAGAATTGTTGAAATAGTATTTTATCTGTATAAAAGCCAGAAATTTCAGGAATTTCTGGCTTTTTTGTTGATAAAATAAGAAAAAGTATTGCAAGTATGAGGTCAACTATGAAACTAAAAACAAACATTCGCCACTTACATGGCAGTATCCGAGTTCCAGGTGACAAGTCTATCAGCCATCGTTCGATTATCTTTGGAAGTTTAGCTGAAGGTGAGACCAAGGTTTATGATATTTTGCGTGGCGAGGACGTGCTCTCGACTATTCAAGTTTTTCGTGATCTTGGTGTTGAGATTGAGGACAAAGACGGAGTTATTACCATTCAAGGTGTTGGGATGGATGGCCTTAAAGCTCCGCAACATGCTTTGGATATGGGGAATTCTGGAACCTCTATTCGCCTGATTTCAGGTGTCCTTGCCGGTGCAGACTTCGAAGTAGAGATGTTCGGTGATGACAGTCTTTCTAAACGTCCTATGGATCGCGTGACTATTCCATTGAAAAAAATGGGTGTCAGCATTTCAGGGCAAACCGAGCGAGACCTGCCTCCTCTGCACTTGAAGGGTACTAAAAACCTAATACCAATTTACTATGAGTTGCCAATCGCCTCTGCCCAAGTCAAGTCTGCCTTGATATTTGCTGCCTTGCAGGTTCAGGGTCAGTCAGTTATTATCGAGAAAGAATGCACTCGCAACCATACAGAAGATATGCTACAGCAATTTGGTGGTCATTTAAGTGTGAGTGGTAAAACGATCACTGTCTCTGGCCCGCAAAAATTGACAGGACAAAAGGTTATCGTTCCAGGAGATATTTCCAGTGCCGCCTTTTGGTTGGTCGCAGGTTTGATTGTTCCAGATTCTCGTGTAGTGCTTCAGAATGTGGGCATTAACGAAACGCGTACGGGTATCATTGATGTCATTCGCGCTATGGGTGGAAAACTAGAAATAACTGAAATCGATCCAATCGCAAAATCTGCAACCCTAACTGTCGAGTCTTCTGACTTGAAAGGAACAGAGATTGGTGGAGCCTTGATTCCTCGTTTGATTGATGAATTGCCTATTATTGCTCTTCTAGCGACGCAAGCCCAAGGTGTCACAGTGATTAAGGATGCTGAAGAACTTAAGGTTAAGGAAACCGACCGCATTCAGGTGGTGGCAGACGCCTTAAATAGCATGGGAGCGGATATTACTCCTACGGCAGATGGAATGATTATCAAAGGGAAATCATCTTTTCATGGTGCTAGAGTCAATACTTTTGGTGACCACCGTATCGGCATGATGTCAGCCATTGCTGCTCTTCTAGTAAGGGACGGAGAAGTCGAGCTGGAACGAGCTGAAGCCATCAATACCAGCTATCCAAGCTTCTTTGATGATTTGGAGACCTTGATTCATGGTTAAGGTATTACTAGGATTTATGGGAGCTGGCAAATCGACTATCGCAAGAGGCTTAGATCCAGACTACCTAGATATGGATGCCTTGATCGAGGAACGCTTAGGCATGTCCATTGCAAATTTTTTCGCTGAAAAAGGAGAAGCGGCCTTTCGTCAGGTGGAGTCAGAAGTTTTAGCGGACTTACTAAAAACAGACCGAGTTGTGTCAACTGGTGGAGGAGTAGTCGTTTATCAGAGAAATCGTGCCTTGCTCAAACAAAATCCTGATAACATCTATCTGAAAGCAGATTTTGACACTCTCTATCAACGTGTCGCAGCAGATAAGGACAATCAGCGTCCACTTTTTCTCAACAACAGTAAGGAAGAGTTGCGAGGGATTTTTCAAGAAAGACAGGCTTGGTACGAGGAAGTAGCCAGTCGTGTTCTAGATGTGACCAAGCTAAGTCCAGAGGAAATTATAGAGGAGCTGAGATGAAAATTGCCTATCTAGGTCCTAAGGGATCTTTTTCGCACCACGTTGTGCAGACTGCTTTTCCTAATGAGGAATTACAAGCCTTTGCCAATATTACAGATGTTATCAAGGCCTATGAACAAGGCTTGGTGGACTATTCGGTGGTGCCAGTTGAAAACTCCATTGAGGGAAGTGTGCATGAAAGCTTGGACTATCTTTTTCATCAGGCGGACATTCAGGCTGTTGCAGAAATAGTACAACCCATTCATCAGCAACTTATGACAGTTCCTGGTCAGTTAAAAATTGAGAAAATCTTTTCTCACCCTCAAGCTCTGGCTCAAGGAAAGAAATTCATAGATGAGCATTACCCAGAAGCCCAGCTTGAAGTGACGGCAAGCACAGCCTATGCAGCCCGCTTCATCGCTGAACATCCAGACCAACCTTTTGCAGCTATTGCCCCTAGAAACTCAGCTGCCGAGTATAGTTTGGAGTTGATAGCAGAAAATATCCAAGAAATGGAAGCCAATTTCACTCGTTTTTGGGTTTTAGGGTCCGAGATTCCCACTATCCCTCTGCAATCACAAACTGAAAAAATGAGTTTGGCCTTAACCTTACCAGACAACCTTCCCGGAGCCCTCTACAAGGCTCTTTCAACCTTTGCTTGGCGAGGTATTGACTTAACCAAGATAGAAAGCCGTCCTTTGAAAACAGCCTTGGGAGAATATTTTTTCATTATTGATGTGGATTATGGTGCCAAAGAGCTGGTTCATTTTGCCAGACAAGAACTCGAAACAATTGGGATCCAGTACAAGATACTGGGAACCTACCCTATTTTCACCATTAGAGATTTAGGAAAGGAGAGCCTATGAGCAAAGAAAGCCCTTTAAGTCATCATGAGCAGTTACGTTATGACTACCTTTTTAAGAATATTCATTACCTAAATGACAGAGAAAAGAGAGAATTTGACTATCTGAAAAGAAAAATAGACGGCGAATTATCCTCTAATGAAAGGGAGAAAAACCTAGGGAAGGACATTGGGATTCCACAATATTCCAATCAAAGTCGCTCGAATAGACATCAGA
>NZ_KQ970181.1:826248-831391 GCF_001579015.1 Streptococcus oralis | reverse complement strand
TCTTCCAGAAGTAAAAAAGAAGAAACCAAGAAGATTTTTTAAACGAGTTCTAATTTGGCTTTTACTGTTGATAACCTGTGTGGCTGCGGGCATGATTATTATGTTCCTTCGAGGTTTCCAGTCGGCAACTACTAGCAATAAGCCAGCTGACGCCAAGGCAGCTCAAGTAGAGGTCTTTAATGGTCAGGATACCAAAGATGGTGTGAACATCCTAGTCATGGGAACAGATGGCCGTATCGGTCAAAATAGTGCAGAGACCCGTACTGACACGATCATGGTACTAAACGTTAGCGGATCAGATAAGAAGATCAAGCTAGTCAGCTTCATGCGTGACAACCTAGTCTATATTGATGGCTACAGCCAGATTGTGAATGGAAAGAAGCAGAGGGATAACAAACTCAACGTAGCCTATGAACTTGGGGAGCAGGAGGGACAAAAAGGAGCAGAAATGGTTCGCAAGGTTTTAAAAGATAACTTTGATTTGGACATTAAGTATTATGCTCTAGTGGATTTTCAGGCCTTTGCAACTGCTATTGATACTCTATTTCCTGATGGGGTGACCATCGATGCTCAATTCTCAACATTGAATGGTCAGTCTCTGACAGAAGTTGCAGTTGGAGATGATCTTCATGCAACAGAAACAGAGTCGCCAACTCAAACGATTCGTGCGGGCAAGCAACAAATGAATGGCTCAACCTTGCTTAACTACGCCCGCTTCCGTGATGATGATGAAGGAGACTATGGCCGTACCAAACGTCAACAGCAGGTCATGTCAGCTGTTCTTGAGCAAATCAAAGACCCGACCAAACTCTTTACAGGTTCAGAGGCGCTTGGAAAGGTCTTTGGAATGACTTCAACCAATCTACCGTATAGCTTCTTATTGACCAATGGTTTGTCAGTTATCGAAGGTGCCCAGAATGGTATTGAAAGGTTGACAGTGCCAGAACTTGGCGATTGGGTAGACGCTTATGATGTCTACGGAGGACAAGGTCTACTTGTCGACCAAAACAAATATCGGACTAAACTCGCCCAAATGGGAATGAGATAAGATGTATATAAATAAAAATCAAAGCTTTATTCACTAGCAAAAAGAGTAGATGAAGCTTTGATTTTTTACGGTATCTGATGGATTTTTAAGGCTTTTTTATGGTATAATAAAACGATATAACTCGTTATTGGACAGAAGAGGAGAGACATGAGTGATTTGAAAGCGATTCAGGCTCGTAGTCTGGAAATGGCTGAATATTTCGTCGCATTTTGTAAAGAACATGACTTGTTGTGCTATCTCTGTGGTGGAGGGGCTATCGGTGCCCTTCGTAACAAGGGCTTTATTCCTTGGGATGATGACCTAGATTTTTTCATGCCTCGCAAGGACTATGAAAAGTTGGCAGAATTATGGCCTCGTTATGCAGATGAGCGTTATTTTCTTTCAAAAAGCAAGAAGGATTTTGTCGATCGGAACCTTTTTATTACCATTCGAGATAAGGAAACGACCTGTATCAAGCCTTATCAGCAGGATTTGGATTTGCCACACGGTTTAGCCTTGGATATTTTACCTTTAGATTATTATCCTAAGAATCCAGCTGAGCGTAAAAAACAGGTTAGCTGGGCCTTGATTTATTCACTCTTTTGCGCACAAACTATTCCAGAAAAGCATGGTGCAGTCATGAAATGGGGGAGTCGCATTTTACTCGGTTTGACTCCCAAAGGTCTACGTTATCGCATTTGGAAAAAAGCTGAGAAAGAAATGACCAAGTACAGTCTAGCTGAGAGCGATGGCATTACGGAATTATGCTCAGGTCCCGGCTATATGAGAAACAAGTACCCAATCGCATCCTTTGAAGACAATGTTTTCTTGCCTTTTGAAGATACTGAGATGCCCATTCCAGTCGGCTATGATGCCTATCTCAGCACTGCTTTTGGGGATTATATGACGCCACCACCAGCAGACAAGCAAGTGCCGCATCATGATGCCATTATAGCAGACATGGACAAGAGCTATACAGAGTACAAGGGAGAATATGGGGCATGATGGAAGAAAAAATTAGCGTCATTGTTCCAGTCTATAATGTAGAAGCCTATCTGGAACGATGTGTGGAGTCGATTCTTCAACAAACTTATGCCAATTTTGAACTAATTCTGATCAATGATGGCTCCACTGATTCCAGCGGAGTTATCTGTGACAATTTAGCCTCTCAGCATGAGAATGTTAAGGTCTATCATCTTGAAAATGCTGGAGTTTCAAATGCGAGAAATACAGGAATCAAGCTGGCGACTGGTGCTTGGATCACCTTTATTGATAGCGATGATTTCGTTACGAAAGACTATCTGGAAATCTTGATTGGTGCAGTTGATGATGAGGAGTTCGTAGGGTTTACAATCGCTCCTCTGCACCATATTAAAAATGGAATTGTGACAGATTTACCTCCTCATTCTGGAAGAAAAGAAATATGGTCAACAGAAGAAACCATGAAGGAATTACTGATGACCACTAGAACGTCATTTTTTCCTGTCGCAAAACTGTTTAAGAGGGACCTACTGGTGGATGAAAAATTTAATACAAGCTATCATCTAGCTGAAGATGCCTTGTTCTTAACTGAATTGCTACTAAAGACAAGATGCAGTAGCGTATTTATTGACAAACCAATTTATTATTATGATCATCGTGAGGGAAGTGCGACAACATCTGTTAATCAGCATGTATTTGACACGATAGAAGTTTATAAGTACATAATCGCTAAAGTATCACAAGCCTTTCCTGATTTAAAACCTGAATTAAAAAATAGAGAACGTTGGTCATATATCACAGTTTACGATAAAATTATCTTTACTTCATCTGAACAGTATCAAAAGGAGAAAGCTGAGTTGAGGTCTTGGATTGTTCAGCATCGACACGAAATTTGGAAGGATGCTTATTTCACTACATTTCGCAAGATAGCAGTTCTATCACTTGTATTTTCTCCATGGATGTATAAGAAAATTGTTGGGTTAAGAAACTAATATTATGAGAAGGAGTTGAAAATGAATTTTTCAAAAATGGATGAATACTTTGAAAAATCAAAATTATGGATTTCATATCTGTTTGTTTTCATTTCGATTTTAAGTATGAGTTCACTAGTTTATAAGGTAGCAAATCCAATCTATAAGGGATTGTCAGCGATTGTTGTACTTTATATTTGCTACACACTGTTGTTTAAGTGGAAACAGATTACAGTAGATCGAAAGTTTTTGGCCTTATTTGGCTTGTTATCTGGGAGTCATCTGCTATCAGCAGTATTCAATCGCTCCGGACATTTGATTGGGAATGTGATTGAAATACTTTTTATGGTAACCTATGTTTTATTATTTACCATGTTACAATCAGATCAACTCAAAAAATTATTTGACTGGATTGCCTATACAGTTCAAATTATTTCTTTCTCTTCCGCAATCTTTGCATTTGGTTTATTGGTAAGTAGAGTCCTTATCCTATTTAAGATTGGAGAGCAATCTTATTACTATGGTGTCATGAATGGACGTCTGTGGGGAATTGTCAATCCTAATGCTAGTGCGATTTTTTCATACATTAGCATTATTCTGGCTATGTATTTGATCCATAAAGGAAGTAAATATTCTGTATATCTTAAACTGAATAATGTGATTCAATTAGTTTACTTCGCTACTATGCAAAGTCGAGGAGCCTTATTGTCCTTGCTTCTCATGATTGGACTTTATAGTTTCTTTGTTACTAGAGGAAGTATCGTTAAACGATTCCTTACTTTTATTGTTACTGGTTTGCTGATTACCGCTACCAATATTGGATTAAGTTATGCAACTTCAATTTATATCTCATCTGAAACTGCGACTGTTTTTGACTTAAATAAAGGGCAATCCTATGCTGAGACAGATTCGTCTGTTACCAAGAAGACTGGTGAACTCCATTTAATTGAAACAACACCAAGTGGTAGGACCTATATTTGGAAAAATGCTATTAAAATGGGAAGTGCCAAACCAATTTTTGGTTATGGTGTACGGAATGTTCCAGATTACTACACAGAATATTTCAGTAAATTTGAGATTCAAAATTCCCTTATTGGTGGGAACTTCCATAACATTTTTGTGACCATATTTGTTAGTTCTGGAGTTCTAGGCTTAGTATCCTTCCTTCTTATATTGGGTTATGTTATCAAGCGCTTTTTAACTTATTTGATTGTTTCTAAGAGAAATACTGATAAATTGATTATGATTCTCTTCTTCGGTATCTTGTTTGGTCAGTTGTTTGAAAGTCAGATCATGTACTCTACCAACTTTATCAATATTATCTTTTGGTTGGCAATCGGTTATGGACTAGTGGTTTGCAAACGGGATGAAGGAGTTCGGTATCAAGAAGTAACAGATGTCAGTGAAATTCAACAGATGGAACTTGGAATCATGGAGTATATTCATGAAGTTTGTCAAAAAATTGGTGTTAAGTATTTCCTAGCTTATGGAAGTCTAATTGGTGCGGTTCGCCATAAAGGTTTCATTCCTTGGGATGATGACATGGACATCTGCATGCTAAGAGAAGACTATGAGAAACTACAAGATTACCTTATCGCTAACCCTGATGAACGTTATGAGGTTATGTCTTATAAAAATAATCTCAACTATGTCTATCCCTTCATGAAAGTGCAGGATAACCATACCTACTTGCTGGAAGAAGATGTACGAATTGATTCCAATATGGGAATCTATGTAGACATTTTCCCTGTGGATGGATACGAAGATGACGCGGACTTTAAAAATAAGATGACGAAACTGATAAAGAAACGTCAATTGAGTTGTTATACTTTTAAAGGAATTACAAATACAAAAAGTCTACTGAATTCTTTGATCCGTTATATTTCTATTGTCATTTTCTATTTCACAAATACGAATAAGTATGTTGAGCAAATTGATGAGCTTGCCAAATCTAGAGCAGTTGCTGACTACGAGCAAGTTGATTATTTGATTTACAAGGATATGAATAAACCAGTTTGGAAACGAGAGTGGTTGGAACAAGTGATTGTGGGAACGTTTGAAGGCAAGGAATTTATGATTCCAAAACATTACCATGAAATTCTGACTTCTGACTATGGAGATTACATGCAATTGCCCCCTCTTGAACAAAGAGTATCTCACCATG
>NZ_KQ970181.1:824187-826228 GCF_001579015.1 Streptococcus oralis | reverse complement strand
GGAGATTACATGCAATTGCCCCCTCTTGAACAAAGAGTATCTCACCATGATTTCAAACTGTGGAAAATCACTAAAAATTCTAAGTAAGCAAATCGCAGTTAAAAATCGTTTAAAGAATTAGTCGAAATTAGGAGAATAGAAAGTATGTCTGAGAGAGTTTTAAGTCTTGAAGAAATAAAACAAGTGGAGTTGGATATTTTAAAGTATCTACATGAACTATGTGAACAGCATCAGATTAAATATTTTATTGATTTTGGAACCTTACTAGGAGCTGTTCGCCATAAGGGATTTATCCCTTGGGATGATGATACGGATATTTCCTTGGCGCGAGATGAATTTGAAAAACTTTATAAGGTTTTAAAAAATGAGAATCATCCCTACTACAAATTGATTTCATTTAGAGAAACAAAAGGCTATCCTTACAGTTATCTACGTGTTCATGACATTCGAACACGTAGAGACGCCAATCTTCTGGACCCGACAGTTGTATTAGGAACTTGCGTTGACATTTTTCCATACGATGGTGTCGTGACGGAGGAAAGTGATTGTAAGAAAATGAAGCTCTATAAACATTTTGTCCGCCTTTCTTCTTTGAATTTCAAAGGAATTAAATCAGAAAATGGGGGGATAAAAAATCTGCCTCGCTATATTGGGTCAGCTATTTTCCGTCTTAGCTCTCCACAAACTTGGAATCAAAAATTAGAGAATCTTGCTTTGAAATATAGTGTAAATCAAGCTACAGATCTTACTTGTACGATATTTGATCCTAGCTTTTCAGCGGGAATCAAAAAAGAATGGCTCTATGATCTGATTGATATGCCATACGAAAACATCGTAGTGAAGGCTCCGAGAAAATACCATGAAATTCTTGTCTACGAATTTGGAGCAGACTATATGACTCCACCACCTGTTGAACAACAGGTTCCAGGAACTGATAAGAATTATTGGATTGATTAGTAAGAGATTGTTTTCATCGAGAAAGGAGTGTTCAAGATGAAGAATAAAGGATTAGTTAAATCAGTCAGTTATAGTTTACTTGCTTTCCTTTTTGTGTTGATTGGTTTATCACAACAAGTTGATGCAGACACCATTACTGCTGGTTCGGGTAATCGTATCCATTTTATAAATACTAAAGCAAAATCTGGGAGTGATGCAATCCTTCTTGAAAGTAATGGTCATTACGCCTTGATTGATATGGGGGAAGACTATGACTTCCCTGATGGGAGTGACCCAAGGTATCCAAGTCGCTGGGGAATTTCTATGAGAAATTATCAAGTATTGGAGGATCGATTGATTCGCCACTTGGATCAAATAGGTGTTAAAAAATTAGATTTAATCATAGGAACTCATGTCCATAGTGACCATATTGGTGGAGCGGACGAAATACTTAATCGTTACCAGGTTGATAAGTTTTATTTGAAAAAATATTCAGATGAACGGATTACCTCACACTGGGGACTCTGGGATAATCTTTTTAATTACGATAATGCTTTGAGAGCCGCACAAAAACGAGGGGTTACTCTTATTCAGAATATTACAGATGAGGATAGTCACTTTAAATTAGGTGATATGGATATCCAACTCTATAATTATAAAAATGAATATGATGCTGACGGTAACCTGAAAAAAGTTCGAGATGATAACTCAAACTCAATCGTTTCAGTGGTGACTGTGGCAGGAAAGAGAATCTATCTTGGTGGAGATTTGGATAATGCCGAAGGGGCAGAAGATAAGTTAGGTCCAGTTATCGGCAAGGTTGATATGATGAAATGGAACCATCATTATGATGCAACAATTTCAAATACGATTAATTTTCTTGAAAACCTATCTCCAAAGATGATCATTCAAACAACTGGTGGTGATATTAATGTCGCTTCAACCAGAGAATATCTCCAAAAGAAAAATATTCAAGTTCTCAGAGCTTCTAGTCAAACTCAGGATGCAACTGTTTTTGATATTAGCGATAAAGGATTTGCTAATGTTTCTAATCTCTTCCCAGACATCCCCGTAGTTGACGAAAAATGGTATCAAGAAGGTGGTT
>NZ_KQ970181.1:813359-824038 GCF_001579015.1 Streptococcus oralis | reverse complement strand
TCCCCGTAGTTGACGAAAAATGGTATCAAGAAGGTGGTTACTGGAAATATCGTTTACGTGATGGGGAAATGGCTATCGGTTGGAGAGAGATTGACGGAGCCACTTACTTCTTTAATGGAAAAGGGCAAATGCAGGCAGGCCGCTGGCTTCACCTTAATGATGATTGGGGAGAGAATGCTAAGGGTAATGATTACTATCTCAACTCAAATGGTAAAATGCAAACAGGTGGTTGGTTCAAGCTGGAGGGCTCTTGGTATTATATCCAATCAAATGGTGCTAGACGATTTAGTGAGCTTTCTGAAATTGGAGGGAAAAAGTATCTCTTTGCAGAAGATGGTAAGATGCTAACAGGACATCAAGTCTTTAATGGAAAGAAGATGTTCTTTGCAGATAGTGGAGCACTACAAACAGAAGGTAAGCCTTCAACTTGGCAAAAGATTTCCTCAGATTGGTATTTCTATGACGAAGATGGTCTTCGGACTGTCGGGAAAAAGAATATCAACGGAACCACTTACTACTTTAATCAAGAAGGTGTCATGCAAACGGGTTGGGCCTTTATTGATGGTCACTGGAACTATTTTGCGAACTCAGGCGCCATGCAAACAGGCTGGATCAAGGATCAAGATACTTGGTATTATCTGGACAAAGATGGTATCATGCTCACTGGAAAACAAGAAATCAATGGCTCTCGTTACTACTTGAACGCTAGTGGTGCTATGCAAACAGGCTGGAAATGGCTAGAGAACAATTGGTATTACTATGCGAACTCAGGCGTTATGAAAACAGGCTGGATTAAGGATAATGAGAAATGGTATTACCTAAATCAAGATGGTATTATGCAAACCGGAAAACAAGAAATCAATGGTACGCGTTACTATTTGAATACCAGCGGTGCCATGCAAACAGGCTGGCAGTGGCTTGATAAACACTGGCATTACTACGCTGACTCAGGGGCTATGAAGACCGGTTGGCTGAAAGAACAAGGAACATGGTATTATCTTGAAGATCAGGAAGGTATCATGTTGGTCGGCTTCCAACAAGTAGATGGTAAGCAGTATTACTTTAGTGCATCAGGAGCTATGCAAACAGGCTGGAAATGGTTTGATAATTATTATCGTTACTTTGAAGCAAGTGGAGCTATGAAGACAGGTTGGATAAAGGATAAAGGAGTCTGGTATTATCTCAATCCTGAAGATGGCATCATGCTAGTTGGTCTCCACAAAATCAATGGCGACCATTATTATCTTGATTCAACTGGAGCTATGCAGACTGGTTGGAAACGGATTGACGGTAATTGGTACTATTTCCAAACAGACGGTTCCCTGTTGAAAAATGCCACCACACCGGATGGTTATAAGGTAAACGAGGAAGGCATTTGGAGACAGGCTGTTGCTGCTGTCAATGGCGAAGCAGATCAGTCAGAAAAGAAACAAGAAGCTAATTCCTCTATTGCTGAACAGCCAAAACAAGATTCAAATCTAGAAGCCAATACTTCTGACAAGAAAGAAAAAGAATAAAAGAAACACCCTACTAGTAAACGCTCGTTTATCAGTAGGGTGTTCTTTTAGTTTCTTTTGATCTTAGCTAGTACTAGGTTCAGTGCATAGTGAAGTGTTTTATCCTTAGTGAGAAAGAGTGTTAAGAGATAGTAGATTCCACAAGTAGCTACGGTAGAGAGAACCATGAGAATCATATTGAGGTTCACCGTATAGGAACTGATTTGGAAAATCATCTTGAAAATATAGAAGATTGGGATAAATCCAAGGGATATGAGACCATAACGTATTAAGGTCACAAAAATTTCTTTTAAACTAATCAGTTGGTGTTTCCTAATAAAATGAATTTCTAAGAGAACAACGATGGCTTCTGCAATAATGGTAGTAGCAATATAATACTCAGGGGCAAAAATATTATTGAAATACAAGATGCTATTTAATAGGAGATTTGCTCCACCACCAGCAAAGTAGAAAGCAGTTAAGCGGTTCTCGTGGTCATTGATAAAGATAATTTGCTTACCAAGAATCAATTCAATAGCCCAGATAATGGTTCGAAAGGCGAAGACACTGGTCACGATACCTGCCTCAAGATACTTTTCAGAAGAGTAGATAACCGTTGCGTACTTTCCCAAAATCATAATCCCGAAACTAGTTGGAATCATGAGAAAATAGAATAATGACGCCGCTTGATTTACAAGATAATTATAAGAATTGTAATCCTTTTTCCCAAGGTAGTAGCCGAGACGTGGAATGCTGACACTGATAGCTCCACTTAAGACACCTGCAATCAGCATAACGATGCTATAGGCAATTGTATAATAAGAAATATAGTTTTCATCTGGTCCCTTGGTGATAAACATTCTATCTAGCAAGGTATAAAGCATATTGGCATTTGCCAAGAGAAGCATAGTAAAGAGTGGTTTAGAAGCCTTAGCTAACTCGATGAAACCAATTTTGACAAAGGAAACTTCTCTCTTGATCCAAAGAAAACTAAGGAGGTAGTTGAGGATAGTTGTCGCAGTCATGACGATAGCGTAGGGAACAATATCATCAGCAGTTTTGACAAAGGCAAAGATGGCGACCAGCATGGTAATCCGAATAATCAATGTCTTGTAAAGGATAAAGGCATAGTTTTCATAGGCCTCATTCATCCATTCGATATTGAGAAATTGGAAGAGTGCCTGAGCTCCTAGGATGTAGTAGAGAACTTTTAGATTCTCAATGCTGGTGTCAAAGAAGATAAAGAGGAAGTAGATACCAGTTGTCAGGAGAGAAGTGAAAACCGAGATATAAAACAACTTAGAAAAGACATAGTTGATTTTATTCTTGTCGTCCTTAACCTTACTGATAGCACGAATCCCGTAGTTGTAAATACCAAAGGCAGCTAGTGGAATAACAAAGCTAGCCCAGGTATTGGCAGTATTGAAATAACCGTAGTTGGATTTGCTGAGAATCCGTGTCAGATAAGGGTTGGTTATCAGTGGAAAAACGATATTGAGAATATTGACCAGCAAGCTGGCCAAGGCATTAACTTTTATATTTTTCATTGAACTTTCTTTCTTAAATCTTAAATCATATCTAGTATTATATCACATTCCAGCTTCATTCTTTTGATAAAATCGTAAAAATCTAGTATAATAGATAGACTGAAAGTAAGAGGTTACTAGATATGAAGATGAAACAAATTAGTGATACAACACTAAAAATTACAATGACTTTAGATGATTTAATAGATCGAGGAATGGAAATTGCAGACTTTCTCGTTCCTCAGGAAAAAACAGAAGAGTTTTTCTATGCTATTTTAGATGAATTAGAGATGCCAGACAATTTCTTGGATAGTGGCATGCTGAGTTTTCGTGTGACGCCAAAACCAGATAAGGTCGATGTCTTTGTGACCAAGTCCAAGATTGACCAGAATCTGGATTTTGAAGATTTGGCAGACCTACCAGACATGGAAGAATTGGCCCAAATGTCACCGGACGAATTTCTCAAAACCTTGGAAAAGAGTATCGCAGAAAAGACCAAGGACGATATTGAGGCCATCCAATCTCTAGAGCAGGTAGAAGCTAAAGAAGAAGAGCAAGAGCAGGCGGACAAGGAGACTGAGAGCAAGAAGGAACCTTATATCTACTATATCCTGCGTTTCGTGAATCTTGCTGACTTAGTTGCTTTTGCAAAGACGGTCAACTACCAGATGGAAACATCTGAACTCTATAAGATGAATGGACACTATTATTTGACTATCTTAGTCGATGTGGAAAATCATCCTAGTCCATATCCAGCCTGGCTCTTGGCTCGTATGCGTGAATTTGCAGATGATAGTGATATCAGTCGTTCTGTCTTACAAGAGTATGGTCAAATCTTAATCAATCACGATGCAGTCCTTGGTTTGCAAAAGGTTAGTTCGTAGATTTTGAAAATCAATTTTCATTTATCAAGAAAGACGAATCATGGGATTCGTTTTTTCTTTACCAGACTGAAATAGTGATTTACTATAATAGGAATTTTCACAAAATTCTGTTATAATGGCTATATCAGAAAATTTCTAGGAGACAAACATGACAGTTAAAATTGCTTTACTTGGATTTGGTACCGTGGCAAGTGGTGTGCCATTCCTCCTAAAGGAAAATGGAGAAAAAATCGTTCAGTCAGCTCATTCAGAGATTGAAGTGGCCAAGGTATTGGTCAAGGATGAAGATGAAAAGAACCGCTTGCTTGCGGCAGGAAATGACTTTAACTTTGTAACCAATGTAGACGATATTTTATCAGACAAGGACATTACCATTGTAGTGGAATTGATGGGGCGTATCGAACCGGCTAAAACCTTTATCACTCGTGCCTTGGAAGCTGGGAAACACGTTGTTACTGCAAACAAGGACCTTTTGGCTGTCCATGGTGCAGAATTGCTAGAAATCGCTAAAGAGCACAATGTGGCACTTTACTACGAAGCAGCAGTAGCTGGTGGTATTCCAATTCTTCGTACTTTGGCAAACTCACTAGCATCTGACAAGATTACGCGTGTCCTTGGCGTGGTGAACGGAACTTCTAATTTCATGATGACCAAAATGGTCGAAGAAGGCTGGTCTTACGACGATGCTCTGGCTGAAGCGCAACGCCTAGGTTTTGCAGAAAGTGATCCTACAAATGACGTAGATGGGATTGATGCTGCTTACAAGATGGTCATTTTGAGTCAGTTTGCCTTTGGGATGAAGGTTGCCTTTGACGATGTAGCCCACAAGGGGATCCGCAACATCACACCAGAAGATGTAGCTGTGGCTCAAGAGCTTGGTTATGTTGTGAAATTGGTTGGTTCTATCGAGGAAACTCCTTCAGGTATTGCTGCAGAAGTGACTCCAACCTTCCTTCCTAAAGCACACCCACTTGCCAGTGTGAATGGCGTGATGAACGCTGTCTTTGTAGAATCTATTGGTATCGGTGAGTCTATGTACTACGGACCAGGTGCGGGTCAAAAACCAACTGCAACAAGTGTTGTAGCGGACATTGTCCGTATCGTTCGTCGCTTGAATGATGGTACCATTGGTAAAGACTTCAACGAATACAGCCGTGACTTGGTCTTGGCACATCCAGAAGATGTCAAAGCTAATTACTACTTCTCAATCTTGGCACCAGACTCAAAAGGTCAGGTCTTGAAACTTGCTGAAATCTTCAACGCTCAAGATATTTCCTTCAAGCAAATCCTTCAAGACGGAAAAGAAGGGGATAAGGCGCGTGTGGTGATTATTACTCATAAGATTGATAAAGCACAACTTGAGAAGGTTTCAGCCGAGTTGGCCAAAGCTTCAGAATTTGACCTCTTGAATACCTTCAAGGTGCTAGGAGAATAGGATGAAGATTATTGTACCTGCAACCAGTGCTAATATCGGGCCAGGTTTTGACTCGGTCGGTGTAGCTGTTACCAAGTATCTTCAAATTGAGGTCTGTGAAGAACGGGATGAGTGGTTGATTGAACATCAAATCGGCAAATGGATTCCTCATGATGAGCGCAACCTTTTACTTAAGATTGCTTTACAAATTGCGCCTGACTTGCAACCAAGACGTTTGAAAATGACCAGTGATGTTCCCTTGGCGCGTGGTTTGGGTTCTTCTAGCTCGGTTATCGTTGCTGGGATTGAACTAGCTAATCAACTGGGCAAGCTTAACTTATCTGACCATGAAAAATTGCAGCTGGCGACTAAGATTGAAGGGCATCCTGACAATGTGGCACCAGCTATCTATGGAAATCTCGTTGTTGCGAGCTCTGTTGACGGGAAAGTTTCAGCGATTGTCGCAGACTTCCCAGAGTGTGATTTCCTAGCCTACATTCCCAACTATGAACTGCGCACTCGAGACAGCCGCGGTGTCTTGCCTAAAAAGTTATCCTACAAGGAAGCTGTTGCGGCAAGTTCGATTGCTAATGTAGCGGTTGCAGCCTTACTGGCAGGAGATATGGTGACTGCTGGCCAAGCGATTGAGGGAGACCTCTTCCACGAACGCTATCGTCAGGATTTGGTGAGAGAATTTGCGACGATTAAGCAAGTAGCCAAAGAAAATGGTGCCTATGCAACCTATCTCTCTGGAGCTGGACCGACAGTTATGGTCTTGGCTTCTCATGACAAGATGCCCACGATTAAAGCTGAATTGGAAAAGCAACCCTTCAAAGGAAAACTTCATGACTTGAAAGTTGATACCCAAGGTGTCCGTGTCGAAGCAAAATAAAAAATAGATGATAGGATGGGGAAACCACTTGACCAGAGGGCTTCCTATCCTTTTTTTGAAAAGAAGTCTAGTCAAAGAACTTGATAAAGGAGAAAGAAGATGGCAGAAATTTATCTAGCAGGTGGTTGTTTTTGGGGTTTAGAGGAGTATTTTTCCCGAATTTCTGGAGTGCAGGCAACCAGTGTTGGCTACGCTAATGGGCAAGTCGAAACAACCAATTATCAGCTACTTAAGGAAACAGACCATGCAGAAACGGTTCAAGTGATTTACGATGAGGACATCGTAAGCTTACGTGAGATTTTACTCTATTATTTCCGAGTCATCGATCCTTTGTCTATCAACCAGCAAGGGAATGACCGTGGTCGCCAATATCGAACTGGGATCTATTACCAAGATGAAACAGACTTGCCAGCTATTTACACAGTGGTGCAGGAGCAGGAGCGCATGCTGGGTCGAAAGATTGCAGTAGAAGTGGAGAAACTTCATCATTACATTTTAGCTGAAGATTACCACCAAGACTATCTTAAGAAGAATCCTTCTGGTTACTGTCATATCGATGTGACTGATGCTGAGAAGCCATTGATTGATGCCTCTAACTATGAAAAACCTAGTCAAGAAGTATTAAGGCAAAGTTTGTCAGAAGAGTCCTATCGTGTTACCCAAGAAGCTGCTACAGAGGCGCCATTTACCAATGCTTATGACCAAACATTTGAAGAAGGGATTTATGTAGATATCACTACTGGTGAGCCACTCTTTTTCGCCAAGGATAAGTTCGCTTCAGGTTGTGGTTGGCCGAGTTTTAGTCGTCCAATTTCCAAGGAATTGATTCATTATTACAAGGACATGAGCCATGGAATGGAGCGAATCGAGGTTCGTTCTCGGTCAGGCAATGCCCACCTGGGTCATGTTTTTACAGATGGACCGCAGGAGTTAGGAGGCCTCCGTTACTGTATCAATTCTGCATCCTTGCGTTTTGTAGCCAAGGATGATATAGAAGAAGCAGGATATGGCTATTTATTGCCTTACTTAAACAAATAAAACAGAGAGGGTGGGCATTTCCACTTTCTTCATTTCCAGAATAAGAATAGAAGGGATTTATGAAACACTTACTATCTTACTTCAAACCCTATATCAAAGAATCCATTTTAGCCCCCTTGTTCAAGTTACTAGAAGCTGTTTTTGAGCTCTTGGTTCCCATGGTGATTGCTGAGATTGTTGACCAATCATTACCTCAGGGAAATCAAGGACATCTCTGGATGCAGATTGGCCTACTCCTTATCTTTGCAGTGATTGGCGTTTTCGTAGCCTTGGTAGCCCAGTTTTACTCAGCCAAGGCAGCGGTAGGTTTTGCCAAGGAATTGACAAACGACCTCTATCGTCATATTCTTTCTTTACCCAAGGACAGCAGAGACCGTTTGATAACTTCTAGCTTAGTCACCCGCTTGACTTCAGATACCTACCAGATTCAGACGGGTATCAATCAATTCCTGCGTCTCTTTTTGCGAGCGCCTATTATCGTTTTTGGGGCTATTTTTATGGCCTATCGCATCTCAGCTGAGCTGACTTTCTGGTTCTTGGTCATGGTTGTCATTTTGACCATTGTCATCGTAGGGCTCTCTCGACTGGTCAATCCTCTCTACAGCAGTCTCAGAAAGAAAACGGACCAACTGGTTCAGGAAACGCGCCAGCAATTACAAGGGATGCGGGTCATTCGTGCCTTTGGGCAAGAAAAACGAGAATTGCAGATTTTTCAAACCCTTAACCAAGTCTATGCCAGTTTACAAGAAAAGACGGGTTTCTGGTCTAGTTTGTTAACCCCTCTGACTTATCTGATTGTTAATGGAACTCTTCTCGTCATCATCTGGCAGGGATATATTTCAATTCAAGGAGGCTTACTTAGTCAAGGTGCCCTGATTGCCCTCATCAACTATCTCTTGCAAATCTTGGTGGAATTGGTTAAGCTCGCCATGCTGATAAATTCCCTCAACCAGTCCTATATCTCAGCTAAGCGAATCGAGGAAGTCTTTGCCGAAAATCCAGAAGACATCCATTCAGAGTTGGAACAAAAGCAGGTTGCCAGTAATCAGGTTTTACAAGTCCAAGAATTAACCTTTACCTATCCTGATGCGGCTCAGCCTTCTCTAAGAGACATTTCCTTTGATATGAAGCAAGGGCAAATCTTTGGTATCATTGGGGGAACAGGTTCTGGTAAATCAAGCTTAGTGCAAGTCTTACTTGGTCTTTATCCAGCAGATAAGGGAAGCATTGACCTTTATCGAGATGGACGTAGTCCTCTTAATTTGGAGCAGTGGCGGTCTTGGATTGCCTATGTGCCTCAAAAAGTCGAACTCTTTAAGGGAACTATTCGTTCCAACTTGACTCTAGGTTTTCATCAAGAAGTAACTGATCAAGAACTCTGGCAGGCCTTGGAAATTGCACAGGCTAAAGATTTTGTCAGTGAAAAGGAAGGGCTCTTGGATGCCCTAGTTGAGACAGGAGGGCGAAATTTCTCAGGTGGACAAAAACAAAGGCTGTCGATCGCTCGAGCAGTCTTGCGCCAAGCTCCATTTCTCATCCTAGATGATGCGACCTCGGCACTCGACACCATTACCGAGTCCAAGCTCTTGAAAGCTATCCGAGAAAACTTACCAAACACGAGCTTGATCTTGATTTCTCAACGAACCTCGACTTTACAGATGGCTGACCAGATTCTCCTCTTGGAAAAAGGGGAGCTTCTAGCTGTCGGCAAGCATGAGGACTTGATGAAGACTAGTCAAGTCTATCGTGAAATCAATGCATCCCAACATGGAAAGGAGGACTAGCATGAGACGACAAACTGCAAACCAGACGCTCAAACGTTTGGCTAAAGACCTTGCAAGTCATCCTTTCCTTCTTTTCCTAGCCTTTCTAGGAACTATTGCTCAAGTTGGCTTATCAATCTACCTACCTATTCTGATTGGGCAGGTCATTGACCAGGTCCTAGTGGCTGGATCTTCACCAGTTTTTTGGCAAATCTTTATTCAGATGGTATTGGTGGTAATAGGAAATACACTGGTACAATGGGCCAATCCTCTTCTTTATAATCGCCTAATCTTCTCTTATACTAAAGATTTACGAGAGCGAATCATTCATAAGCTCCATCGTTTACCGATTGCTTTTGTGGACCGGCAAGGCAGTGGAGAGATGGTCAGTCGTGTGACCACAGACATAGAACAGTTGGCAGCTGGCTTGACCATGATTTTTAACCAATTTTTCATTGGTGTCTTGATGATTTTGGTTAGTATTCTGGCCATGCTCCAAATTCATCTCCTCATGACCCTCTTGGTCTTGCTGTTGACGCCACTGTCCATGGTGATTTCACGCTTTATTGCCAAGAAATCTTATCATCTCTTCCAGAAGCAAACAGAGACGAGGGGGATTCAGACTCAGTTGATTGAAGAATCGCTTAGCCAACAGACCATTATCCAGTCCTTTAATGCTCAAGGAGAGTTTATCCAAAGATTGCATGAGGCTAATGACAACTATGCAGACTATTCTCAGTCAGCCATCTTTTATTCTTCAACGGTTAATCCTTCGACTCGATTTGTAAATTCGCTCATTTATGCCCTTCTAGCTGGAGTGGGAGCTTATCGTATCATGATGGGATCCACACTGACCATTGGACGTTTAGTGACTTTTTTGAACTATGTCCAACAGTACACCAAGCCCTTTAACGATATTTCTTCAGTTCTAGCCGAATTGCAAAGTGCTCTCGCTTGTGCAGAGCGTGTTTATACTGTCTTAGAAAGTCCTGAGATTGCTGAAACAGGTAAGGAAATCTTGACCAGTGACCAGGTCAAGGGAGCTATTTCCTTTAAACATGTCTCTTTTGGCTATCATCCTGAGAAGGTTTTGATTAAGGATTTATCCATTGATATTCCAGCTGGTAGCAAAGTTGCTATTGTTGGTCCGACAGGTGCTGGCAAATCAACTCTCATCAATCTTCTCATGCGCTTTTATCCTATCAATAGTGGAGATATCTTGTTAGATGGTCATTCCATTTACAACTATACCCGAGCGTCATTGAGACAGCAGTTTGGTATGGTGCTACAGGAAACCTGGCTCAAGCAAGGGACCATTCATGACAATATTGCCTTTGGAAATCCTGATGCTAGCCGGGAGCAGGTGATTGCTGCTGCAAAGGCAGCCAATGCCGATTTTTTCATCCAACAGTTACCGCAGGGTTACGATACAAAGCTGGAAAATGCTGGAGAATCTCTCTCTGTCGGTCAAGCACAGCTCTTGACCATCGCCCGAGTCTTTCTGTCTATTCCCAAGATTCTCATCCTAGACGAGGCGACTTCTTCCATCGATACACGGACAGAAGTGTTGGTTCAGGATGCCTTTGCAAAACTCATGAAAGGGCGAACAAGTTTTATCATTGCCCACCGCTTGTCTACCATTCAGGATGCGGATCTGATTCTAGTC
>NZ_KQ970181.1:809647-812938 GCF_001579015.1 Streptococcus oralis | reverse complement strand
AATGCAAAAAGCTGCGGCTTTTAGCTCTGAATAAGCCATTCCTATCCATCTTAAAGTCTTAATGACACTAAAAGTTGCCTTCGGGTGACTTTTTTGTTACAATAGCTAGAAAAATTATTCACTGTAATACTCAATGAAAATCAAAGAGCAAACTAGGAAGCTAGCTACAAGCTGTACTTGAGTACGGCAAGGAGAAGCTGACGTGGTTTGAATTTAGTATAAATTGTCTTTTAGAAAAGGAGCCTAGTATGAAAGTCTATCAGCATGTAAATATCGTGACTTGTGACCAAGATTTCCATGTTTATTTGGACGGTCTCTTAGCTGTTGAAGCATCTAAAATCGTCTATGTTGGTCAAGAGAAGCAAGAAATTTTAGAGCAAGCTGAGCAGATGATAGACTATCAAGGAGCCTGGATTATGCCTGGTTTGATCAATTGCCACACCCATTCTGCTATGACAGGCTTGCGAGGGATTCGGGATGACAGCAATCTCCATGAATGGCTAAATGACTATATCTGGCCAGCAGAAGCAGGATTTACTCCCGATATGACTACCAAGGCAGTCAAAGAAGCTCTGACAGAGATGCTCCAGTCAGGGACAACAACCTTCAACGATATGTATAATCCCAATGGTGTGGATATTGAAAGAATTTATCAGGCAGTCAAGGCATCTAAGATGCGTTGCTATTTCTCACCGACCCTCTTTTCTTCAGAGACAGAAACAACTGCTGAGACCATAAGCAGAACACGATCCATTATAGAAGAAATCTTAGGATATGAAAATCCAAATTTCAAGGTTATGGTAGCCCCTCATTCTCCCTATAGTTGTAGTAGAGACTTGCTGGAAGCGAGCTTAGATATGGCAAAAGAGCTGGACATTCCTATCCATATTCATGTGGCAGAGACCAAGGAGGAATCAGGAATTATCCTGAAACGCTATGGCAAACGCCCCCTTGCCTTTCTAGAAAAACTAGGTTACTTAGATCATCCGTCTGTCTTTGCTCATGGGGTTGAACTAAACGAGAGAGAAATTGAACGCTTGGCGACTTCGCATGTGGCTATCGCCCATAATCCTATTAGTAACCTCAAACTGGCCTCAGGGATCGCTCCAATCATCCAACTGCAAAAAGCAGGAGTAGCAGTCGGAATTGCGACTGACTCAGTTGCTTCCAATAATAATCTAGATATGTTTGAGGAAGGACGGACCGCAGCCCTTCTTCAAAAGATGAAAAGTGGAGATGCCAGCCAATTCCCTATCGAGACAGCCCTTAAGGCACTGACGATCGAAGGAGCTAAGGTTCTAGGAATGGAAAAGCAGATAGGAAGCCTAGAAGTCGGCAAACAGGCAGATTTTCTGGTCATTCAACCACAAGGAAAAATCCATCTTCAACCTCAGGAAAATATGCTCTCTCACCTGGTTTATGCTGTCAAATCCAGTGATGTCGATGATGTTTATATCGCTGGAGAACAGGTGGTTAAGCAAGGCAAAGTTTTGACAGTAGAGATTTAAAAAAATTTAAAAAAAGTTTGCAAAAATCTTGCATTCTTTTTTTGTCTATGCTATACTTATATACGGTTTGAAAAAACTGCCTAAGACAGTAGGGGAGCTCGACTCATAAAGATCCTACCGAGGACAAAACGTATCATGTAAAAAGAAGCGTATTGTACTTTCGTGTCTAGGTTTGGGCGCGTTTTTCTTTTGGAAAAATTCCCCAAGCAAAATAATTACGGAGGTGAACACACTAATGAGTGAAGCAATTATTGCTAAAAAAGCGGAACTAGTTGACGTAGTAGCTGAAAAAATGAAAGCTGCTGCATCTATCGTCGTTGTTGACGCTCGTGGTTTAACAGTTGAGCAAGATACAGTTCTTCGTCGTGAGCTTCGTGGAAGCGAAGTTGAGTATAAAGTCATTAAAAACTCAATCTTGCGTCGTGCAGCTGAAAAAGCTGGTCTTGAAGATCTTGCATCAGTATTTGTTGGACCATCTGCAGTAGCATTTTCTAACGAAGATGTTATCGCACCAGCGAAAATCTTGAACGACTTTGCTAAAAACGCTGAAGCACTTGAAATCAAAGGTGGTGCAATCGAAGGCGCTGTCGCATCTAAAGAAGAAATCGTTGCTCTTGCAACTCTTCCAAACCGCGAAGGACTTCTTTCTATGCTCCTTTCTGTACTTCAAGCGCCAGTGCGCAACGTTGCTCTTGCAGTCAAAGCGGTTGCAGACAACAAAGAAGACGCAGCTTAATCTTAAGCTACGCAGCGTAGCCTAGCTACGGAAAAACGATTATAAAATTTAAAACTTATTTGGAGGAAATAACAATGGCATTGAACATTGAAAACATTATTGCTGAAATTAAAGAAGCTTCAATCCTTGAATTGAACGACCTTGTAAAAGCTATCGAAGAAGAATTTGGTGTAACTGCAGCTGCTCCTGTAGCTGTTGCTGCAGCTGGTGCTGCTGATGCTGGTGCTGCTAAAGATTCATTTGACGTTGAATTGACAGCTGCAGGCGACAAAAAAGTTGGCGTTATCAAAGTTGTACGTGAAATCACAGGTCTTGGACTTAAAGAAGCTAAAGAACTTGTTGATGGTGCACCAGCACTTGTTAAAGAAGGCGTTGCAACAGCAGAAGCTGAAGAAATCAAAGCTAAATTGGAAGAAGCTGGAGCTTCAGTTACTCTTAAATAATAGAGTATCGCAATTTGATTGCGGAAGCCTAGTAAATTAAGGTTTTAGAATTGCTTAGAGCGATTAATAATCGGAGGAATGATTTCATTCCCCACCAAAACCCCACCAAGATTAAATCTTGGTGGGGTTTTATTTTTTGTAAAAAATCATGGTATAATAAAGAAAAAAAGAATATTTGGGTAAGGGTACCCTTAGTGTATTACATAGTAATACACTAACACCATCAGTCATCCCTTACCTTTGAGGAGAAAGGTAACTAAGATGACTTTTGATAACCTAGTACATCGGATTAATGAGCTTGCTGAAACGCAACGTGATAGAGGAACATACTTTGAGTATTTAGCACGTGCCTATTTTCAAAATGAACCAACATACCAGAATGAGTTTAAGAATGTATGGATGCTAGCAGATGTTCCAGAGGAATTTGGAGTACCTAAAGTTGATCTTGGAGTAGATTTAGTTGCTGAAAAATTTACTGGTGAATTAGTAGCGATTCAGGCAAAATTCTATAAACATACTATCCAAAAATCTAATATTGATTCTTTTTTAGGGGAGCTTGGAAAAGACTATTACGAATCAGGTATTATCGTTGCTTCTACTGATA
>NZ_KQ970181.1:806180-809581 GCF_001579015.1 Streptococcus oralis | reverse complement strand
CTGAGAAAGCTCTGGCAGACCGAAGCGATGTTATTCGTATTGGGCTTTCAGATCTTAGAAATTCTCAAATTGATTGGACAAAATTCTCTTTTGAATCACCAGAAGTAGTAACTGTAAAAGCTAAAAAGGGATTAAGATACTATCAAAAGAATGCTATTGACTCTGCATTGAATCATTTTACAGAAAATGATCGTGGACAACTTATAATGGCGCCTGGAACTGGTAAGACTTTTACAAGTTTAAAAATTGCTGAAGTAATGGCGAGAGAAGCTTCTAAGGAACAATACACTATTCTTTATCTGGTACCTAGTATTCAACTACTTACGCAAACCTTGAGAGGGTGGAATAATGATACGGAAATGACAATGTCTTCTATGGCAGTTACTAGTGATAGAAATGCTAGTCGTGGCAGTGTCAAGCAAGACGAGTCCAATATAACAATTAAAGCTAGTGATATTGGTTATCCAGCAACAACCTCATCAAAAAAAGTTATTGAGAATTATCTAGAATTAATGACAAGACCCAAAAAAGAACTATTAGTGGTTTTTGGAACTTATCAGTCAATTGATGTTCTTGGTGAAGCACAAAAGGATGGTTTCCCAGAGTTTGATTTAATTATCGCTGATGAAGCTCACCGTACTACAGGTGCAAAAGCTCTTGGTGATGAAGCATCAGCGTTTACAAAAGTACATAGTGATCTAAATGTAAAGGGGACAAAACGTCTTTACCAAACAGCAACACCGAAATTATATGGTACTGATGCTAAGAAAAAAGCAGAAGAAAATTCAATCATTATTTCTAGTATGGATGATGAAAGCCTATATGGTAGTGTGTTCTATCGTTTAGGTTTTGGAGATGCTATTAGTCATGACATTCTTACTGATTATAAACTGATGGTTTTGGCAGTTGATGAAACAGTTGTTCAGAAAGACATGCAAAAATCTCTTGCTGATTCAGAGAATGGGCTGAATATTGATGATGTGGGGCGTATCATTGGTGTTTGGAATGGAATGATTAAGCGAGAAAGTTTTTCGGACAAAGTTTCTGGAGAACCAATGAAAAGAGCTATAGCCTTCTCACGAACCATTGAAGATAGCAAGTGCCTATCACAACAGTTTGAGAATGTTGTTAATGACTATCTAAATAGTGATGAAGGTTATTCTGTAAATGTTCGTCACGTAGATGGTAGTATGAATGCTCTTGAAAAAAATGAAGCATTAGATTGGTTAGCAAGTGATGATATACCAGAAGATTCCGCACGTATTTTATCAAATGTTCGCTTCCTGACAGAAGGAATTGATGTTCCTAACCTAGATGCTATTATTTTCCTGTCTCCTCGAAAATCCCAAGTGGATATTGTTCAGGCTGTCGGTCGAATCATTCGTAAATTTGAAGGTAAAGATTATGGCTACATTATTTTACCTATTGTAGTTCCTGAGGGGGCAACGCCAGAATCAATTTTAGACAATAATAAAACATACGATGTTATCTGGCAGGTGTTAAACGCCTTGCGTTCAGTTGATGAACGCTTTGAAGCAACTATTAATAAACTGGAATTAAACAAACAGAAGCCTAAAAATATCCAAGTTATTGGAGTGGGTGCGGCACCAGACGACCCTAATTTTAATGATGGTTATGTGAAAGAGCCGACAGTGGATTATCAGACAGAATTAGAACTAGACTGGGAAGCTGTCGAAGGGGCAATCTATGGTAAAATTGTCCAAAAGGTCGGTGATAGACGTTATCTAGAGGATTGGTCTAAAGATGTAGCTGATATTGCGAGACGTCACATTCAAGGAATTGAGTTCACCTTAGAACAAAATCCTGATAGTAAATATGCTTTTGAAAAATTTCTTCAAAGCCTTCAACACAATATCAATGAATCAATTGACCAAAGTCAAGCGATTGAGATGTTAGCGCAACACTTAATCACTTTACCAATTTTTGATGCACTCTTTGGAGAATACAGTTTTGTTAAGAACAATCCAGTAAGTTCTGCGATGGAACAAATTGTAGAAGAATTATCACAATTTGGTTTTGAAAAAGAGCAGAAAGAGTTACAACCATTTTATGATTCAGTTCGTTTACGTGCAGAGGGGATTGATAACGCCCAAGCTAAGCAGAAAATCATTATTACTCTATACGATAAATTCTTTTCTACAGGATTCAAATCAACCACAGAAAGATTAGGTATCGTCTTTACTCCTGTAGAAGTTGTAGATTTTATTGTCAAATCAGTCGATGTAGTCTTGAGAAAGCACTTTAGTAAGACTTTAGCGAGTGAAAATGTTCATATTTTGGATCCATTTACTGGAACTGGAACATTTATCACTAGAACATTGCATTACTTGAAATCACTGATGGATAGTAGTGAAATTACCTTTGATGACATTTTAAGAAAATATACACAAGAATTGCATGCTAATGAAATTGTTCTTCTAAGCTATTACATTGCTGCCATTAATATTGAAGCTGTATTTGATGAAATTAATGGTGATGAACCATATACACCATTTGAAGGTATTGTTTTAACGGATACCTTTGAATCAACAGAAACAGAAGATACGCTTGATGACTCATTCTTTGGTACTAATGACAAACGTTTAAAACGCCAGCAGGAAAAACCAATTACTGCTATCATTGGTAATCCACCATATTCCATTGGACAAAACAGTCAAAATGACAATAACCAAAATATCTCGTATCCAAAATTAGATAAACGCTTAGCAGAGACCTATGTAGCTGAATCTAATGCAGGTCTCACAAAAGGATTATATGATTCTTATATCAAGGCTTTTCGTTGGGCATCAGATAGACTTACAAATCAAGGTGTGATTGGATTTGTGACGAATGGCAACTATCTTAATACCAATTCAGCGGATGGCTTGCGAGCGGGACTTTATGAAGAATATAATCATCTTTATATCTTTAATCTCCGTGGTGACCAGAGAACACTAGGAGAACAATCCCGAAGAGAAGGCGGGAAAATCTTTGGTTCGGGTAGTCGTACTCCTGTTGCAATTTCAATTCTAGTAAAAGATGGCTCAGATAGTCATAAACTTCACTATCATGATATTGGTGATTATTTATCACAAAAGGAAAAACTAGCAATTATTTCTGGATTTGGCGATGTTTTGCAACTAGATTGGCAAGAGATTATTCCTGATGAAAACAACGATTGGCTCAATCAAAGGGACCCAAATTACCAGAAATATTCACCTTTAGTTGGAGAAAGTGATGGAATTTTTTCCCAAAGTGCTATTGGTATTGCAACAAATAGAGACATTTGGATTTCAGGATTTTCAAAGAACAAAATTCTAAAAAACTCTAAATTATTAATTGATAACTATAATTTGGAACTTAATAGATTACTCGCTATACCTAATAATGAGAGACGAGAT
>NZ_KQ970181.1:799315-806122 GCF_001579015.1 Streptococcus oralis | reverse complement strand
GTTTGAATTTGATGAAACCAAGTGCAGATTATCATTATATAGACCATTCACCAAGAAATATTTGTATTATGATTATGATGTTGTAGAACGTCCAGGGAAATATTATAATCAATTTGGGAAAGATAATTTTGTTATTACTACTACTGGTCGTGGGACTACACGTGACTTTTCTGTTATTGTAACTAATTTACTGCCTGATATCCAGTTGCAAATGAATGGTCAAGGTTTCATGCGTTATGACAATGAGATTGATGAGACATCATTGTTTCAAAATAACGACAATATGAATCAAGAGTTTGCTAATAAACTGGGATTAAATTTGGATGATACCTTTGCTTATGTCTATGGGTTACTTAACTCTAAAGAATATCAAGAAAAGTATGCTAACGATTTGAAGAAAGACCTCGCAAGAATTCCTATTGTAAAAAATAAGGAGAGGTATGTTGAAGTTGGTCAGAAATTGATGGACTTACATCTTAACTATGAAGAAGTTCCTGTATATGATGGAGTTGGAATTACGACAGCAGAGAATCCAAGTTACAAAGTAACCAAGATGAGATTCGCTAAAAAGCGTGATGAAAAAGGAAAATCTGTAAATGATCTATCTACAATCATATTTAACATCGACATCACCATTAGTAATATCCCTGAAAAAGCGTATGAATATGTTGTAAATGGACGCTCCGCTATTGAATGGATTATAGATCAGTATCAAGTTAAAACTGATAAAAAATCAGGAATTACAGATGATCCAAACGACTATAGTGAGGATGAAAAATATATCTTCAATTTGCTATTAAGAATCATCAATGTATCTGTCCAAACAGTTGATTTAGTCAATAGTTTGCCTAAGTTTGAAGTGGAGGAGTAAAATGATACAGGATATTTTTGTTAATCTGATTGTTGCATTTATTACTTTTCTTGCCTCAACTATTTTTCATAATAGATTAAGATTAAAAATATACTATCAATCACTTATTCGATGGAATAAAAATATAAGATTGAGCTGTGCTTATCTTTTTCGAATAAGATATAATAACAAATACCTGTTAATAAGGGGAAATCGAATAGACCAATATCAGCCAATTGGAGGCGTTTATAAATACTACGATTCATTTAATGGGCTGAAGGAAAATCTAGAATTAAAAGATGAATCTGAAAGTCATTTTTATGAAAATGGTGATTTAAGACTAGTAACAACAGGCAAACATCTTGTAAAATTTCTTGACTGGTTTGATACGAAAAAGAATAGAGAAATCACGGTCATTAGGGAACTTATTGAAGAATTGGAACCATCAGGTATATCTATTGAAAATCTGATAAAACAATCACAGGTTGAATATCTAAAGACTGTTAAAGAACCTATCACGTTCTCAACTCACTTTCAAATGGACGAACTAAAAATCTTTGAAATTTTTGAAGTGAAAATACCAAAGGAAATACTGGATGATGTGTTAAAAAGTGAACATTATCTCCCTGTTAAAGCTGAATATATAGAGAAGTTTTGCTTTACTAAAGATGGACTTTCTAAAAAAATTTCTGCCACTGCTAGGTATATAGTTTAGGAGGAATGTAATTTGGTAGATATTGTTATCCCAAAAGAGATAAAAAGCCTCATTGAGGAGTTAGATGTTTCAGATTCCAAATATGAAAAAGCTACTCAGAGATATAATTCAATCGCCGACTATATCAAAAATTCAGAACTTAGTTCTTATAGACCTGATATATATTTACAGGGTTCATTTAAATTGGGGACGGCAATCAAACCTCTAACAGAAGATGGAGCCTACGATATAGATATAGTTTGTAACTTTACAGGTTTGAGAAGAGAAGGACAGTCTCAATTTTCTTTAAAATATGACTTAGGAAAAATTGTAAAAAGCTATGCTAAATCACAATCGATGTCTAACGACCCAGAGGAAAGTAAGCGATGTTGGACATTAAAATATGTTGATGAGAACAATTTTCATATAGATATTTTACCGTCAGTACCCTTAAATGAAAAGGATGATGGGTATATAGCTATCACAGATAAAAGTAATAATAACTATTATGAAGTATCTACTGATTGGGAAACAAGTAATCCTAAAGGATATGCTAAGTGGTTTAGAGATGTCTCAAAATTCTCTATATATCAAGAAGAAGTTGCTAAGAGATTTTATGCTTCCATTGAAAAAATTCCCGATATAAGGTTAAAACACCATTGCAAAGGATTGTACAGATTCTGAAAAGACACGCTGAGGTTTGTTTTGCAGATGATATTGAGCATAAGCCAAGCTCTATCATCATTACTACTTTAGCAGCAAAACAGTACCAGTCAGCGAGTTCGTATAACAGTGACTTTTTGGATATTATGAACTATATTATAGAACATTTGAAAGATGGAATAGAAATAAGAAATGGAAAGCCTTGTGTTCATAATCCTGTAAATGAGGAAGAAGTTCTTTCAAGCAAGTGGGATAAAGATAGCAGTTATTTTGAATTCTTTAAAATTTGGTTACAACAATTAGAATCAGATTTTAATGTCAGAAATCATAATTTATCTTATTCTGATAAAATTCAATATCTCAGGAGAAGTTTATTTAGAGATTGTGAAAATCAACTACCAATCACCAGTGTAAGTTTAATACCACACCACCAGAAGTCAAAATGGCTAAATCTTTCAAAAGAAGAAGTCTCAATTAAGGCAAAGTATTTGCATTCTGGATTTAGGTGGAAGGAAATTAAAAGCGGCACGATATTAAATAAACATGGAGATTTGAGATTTGAAGTACAAGCTAAAAGATTAAAAGATTACGAAATATGGTGGCAAGTTACTAACACAGGTAAAGAAGCTGAAAATGCGAATTGTTTAAGAGGTGATTTTTATAGTTCAGAATTAATTGAGGGGAAGAAAGTTAGAAAAGAGAGTACTCGTTATGCGGGACGTCATTATGTTGAAGCATATCTAGTAAAAAATGGCATATGTTATGGGAAAAGCTCACCGTTTGAGGTTAATATCGCTGATGATTTTTCACTTGATTTTCTAAGATAGAGGAGGATTTTCGAATGATGATTTATTTTTATATTGTCCTTATTTTACAGGGTTCACCTTCTAATTTCTCTATATTTTAATTAACTAGTCTAGGAAAATACTCGATTCAATCAAGAATAAATTGTTACATCTTGATAGTGATAACTTGGTTATGGAGTTGTTTGGCCTGACTGAGGCAGAAAACTAAGGTATAAGAGGGAGGTAATAGTGTTTAATTTTGAGACTGAGTTAGTTGAGTCTATTTCTAAGCGTTGTACGGATTTAAGAAGTAATAGTAGCTTTAGGTAAGACGATATTGCAGATAAATCAGCAATCAGCAAAATTGAAAATATGAAATATAATGAGGGAGATAATTTCATAACTCATACAGTTCTAGAGGCTTACGAAATAACTTTTAATATTAATATAAGTAAGGAGGAGATTATTTTCGGGTCAGAATCAGAGTTTGAGGAATTGTTACTAGGGTTCTTTAGTAACATGTTTAGGCTTGTATCTAGAAGAAATTTAGATGTTGACATGCACAGATATAAAAATGTACTGCTCCCAGAAAGTTAGACACATCATTTAAGTAAAGGATTTAGTTCTGTATTTCATAGGGCTAAGTCCTTTTACATTGATCTCAATTTGCATATTTGAATTTATCTATAAAGGAGTAATAGATTTTTAGTGCATATCCTTTTATAAATTTTCGTTGATTTAGTTGATATTATTCATCGATAAAGAAGCGATTATGGAGCATCAAATTTTGTAATGTTATTTAGCGTCGGAGAGTTAGAAAATAATGGTAATACGTGCTATTTTATGCTACAATGGGTATCGTGGTATATATTAGATAAATAAGGAATAGAGGGAGCAAAATGAGACTTAGAAAAACATTGTTCGGTCGTTATCGTGCAAAGGAAGTCGACGATTGTATCGAATCCTTGGAAGAGGGATTTTATAGTGAAATTCAGAAAAAAAATGAAAAGATCGAATCTTTGCGTAAAAAAATTGACTCCATGAGGGATAAGGAAAAAGAGATAGGTGAAGCTGTTGTTTATGCAAAATCACTTGTCATTTCAGCTCATAAAAGTGCGGAGCAAGAAGCCAAGGAAGTTTTAGAAAAAGCACAAAAGGATTATCTGGACATACGCGAATCTATTCTGGAAGAGATTGATATCTTGACAAAAAAACGTCTAGAGGCTGAAAGACTCTATCATTTACAAAAGGAAAAGATAAAGGAACTTCTAAATCAGGTTGATGACTTTTTAGAAGACGAAAATCTAGATAAAGAAATCGATGCTACAACTCTGTTTGAAGCTCCTTTGGATGACGAAGAGCAACAAGAAGAGCAGGAAGAATTAGACTTGTTTGCGGGTGAGGAAGAGAAGGTAAAGGATTCCCTACCTCAAATAGAAGTTGTAAAGATTGAAAACATTGTTGCAAAGACTGGTTCAGAAAGTCCAGTCCCTGTTAATTACTTTATTTCTTCTGAGAAGGAACTAACTAGAGAAGAGAACAACAAAGAAGAGCAACAAGAGGAAAATACTAAGCATCTTTCAAGAGTCGAAGACGATATCTTTTTGTAAGAGGAATATGATTTATGACAATTTATAACATCAATTTGGGAATTGGCTGGGCGAGCAGTGGAGTGGAGTATGCGCAAATCTATCGAGCAAAATTATTCCGCAGTGTGGGCTTAGATGCAAAATTTATCTTTATGGATTTTATTTCAGCTGATAATATTGAACATCTGACTAAAAATATCGGATTTAAAGATTCTGAAGTCATCTGGCTTTATCAGTATTTCACTGATGTTGAAATTGCTCCTACGACCTACACTCTAGCTCATGTTTTAGCTGGTTTTGATAGAGAGCCACTAGAGATTATCCGTAACCCTGAAAATAAAACTTTCCGAGTTATGTTTGGAGACAATGATTTTGTTGACTTGTTATGCTAGCGATATGGATAATGAGCTAATTGAGCGAGCAGAAATTGTTTCACGGGGTTGTCTAATTCAAAAGGAATATTATACTTACGTCAAGAACTTTGTTGAGTATTATAGTCCTGTAGATGGTCGTGCTCGACTTTACCAACGAACCTGGCTTAATGAAGACGGTAGTGTAGCCTATGAAGAGATTATAGATGAGGTGAACGGCAAGCAGGAGACGCAAATCTATCGTTTTCCAAATCATGTTTTCTACTCCAAGCAGGAATTTGTTGCCCATTTCATGAGAAGTTTAGAGTTGACTGACAAAGACTTATTGATTTTGGATAGGGAGACAGATATTGGGCAGCCAATTTTTGCTAATAAAGGGAAGGCTAAATTAGCTGTTATCGTTCATGCTGACCACTTCAGTGAAAATCCTGCAGAAAAAGACTATATCTTGTGGAATAACTATTACGAGTATCAGTTTGAACATGCTGACGAGGTAGATTACATTATCAATTCGACGGATGCTCAGACAAGACTTCTCACAGAGCAGTTTGCACAGTATACCAATATTAAACCAAAGGAAATATGGACTATTCCTGTGGGGAGTTTGGATAAGCTACGTCGACCAGAGGGGGAGCGGAAGCCTTTTGGTTTGATAACAGCTTCTCGCTTAGCAAGTGAAAAACACATTGATTGGCTGATTCGCTCTGTGGTGAAGGCGCATGAACATTTGCCAGAGCTCACTTTTGACATCTATGGTACTGGCGGTGAGGAGGCTATGCTTCGGGATTTGATTGAAGAATTGGAGGCAGGAGATTATATCCGTCTGATAGGCCATCATCATCTAACAGATGTTTATAAGAACTATTCAGCTTATTTGACTGCATCCACGAGTGAAGGATTTGGCCTGACCTTGCTAGAAGCAGTAGGGTCTGGTCTGCCTATTATTGGATTTGATGTACGTTATGGCAATCCAACATTTATCCGTGATGGTGAAAATGGTTATCTAATTCCTGAGGCTCGTCCAGATGACTTGGATGCTATGACGACAGAGTATGCAGAGAAGATTATTCAGCTATTTATTCAGCACTCTCAAGAAGATTTGTCTCGAGTATCTTATGAGGTAGCTAAACCTTATCTTGATGAGCATATCGCTCAGCGTTGGTCTGATCTTGTCCAATCTGCTCAGACAAACTAAGTAGGGTTCAGAAAGAAAGGTATAAAAACTATGATTTGTTTGTTTGAACGCTATGATCAGGCAAGTTTTGATTTGTTACGTTCACTAAAAACAGCAGGGCTAGATTGTCCCGTTGTTGTTGTCCAAGACGATGGTTATCTTGCTCCAGATGTTGAGTCTCCTTATAGTTATTTCACAGGAGATTTAGAGACACCAGAAAGTCGACCTCTTTATTTTAATCGAGTTCCAAAACCTCACTTGTGGGAAATTCGCTCTAGTAATGTGAATGGTGAAATTCTAGACATGGGTAAGAAACGTGCTAATATTTTTTATCGTCAACCAACTCACGAAAGACGCGTTCGGGCTGTCGAATGGTTGGATTCAGAGGGGCAAGTTCGAGTAGCAGATATTTACAATCGTAAAGGACGACTTTTTGCGCAGATAACTTATGATAAGACACAACGTCCGACCCATACTCGCTATTTTGACCAAAGCAATATCGTTGTGATTATGGAAAATCATTTGACGGGAGATATCATCCTTACATGGGAAGGAAAACGGCATATTTTTAAATCCAAACAAGAATTTATTATCTTTTACCTCCAATACCGTGGGTACGATACAGATCGAATTATTTATAATTCGCTATCGACTCCTTTCTTGGTGGCCTATTCGCTTCCT
>NZ_KQ970181.1:795685-799266 GCF_001579015.1 Streptococcus oralis | reverse complement strand
CTTTCTTGGTGGCCTATTCGCTTCCTCCTAAAAATGGTCGTGCCGAAGATGTTCTTTTCTGGCAAGAGCCTATTGGAGAAGAGTTACCAGGTAATATGGTAGCGGCTATGAAGCTAACGAATCGAAACGTTCGTATTGCTGTTCAAGATAAGCAGGCTTATGAGAAAATTCAAAACTTGGTGGCTCCTGAAGAAAAAAACTATTTCCACAATCTTGGATATATCTATGCTTATCAACGCCTTAATAACATGAATCCGGAAGCCTTGATTTTGACTAATAGTGATCAGCTTGAGCAGATTGAAGAACTTGTGACTAAGCTACCAAATGTTCATTTTCATATTGGAGCGATTACAGAAATGTCCAGTCATTTAATGGGACTAAATCGTTTTGCAAATGTTTCGCTTTATCCAAATATCCGCCCAGCTAGAGTTGCTGAACTTTTTGAGAAATGTGATTTGTATTTAGATATCAATATCAGCGATGAAATCCTTAATGCCTGTCGCACGGCCTTTGAGAACAATATGTTGATTCTCAGCTTCACAAACACTTGTCATAGCCATCGATTTATTGCAGATAGTCACATTTACCCAGCAGAAAATGTTTCAGGCATGGTAGAAAAGATTCAAAGTGTCCTTACTCATTCATCAGAGATGAAAGAGGCTCTTTCTAGACAGAAAGAAGCAGCAAATCAGGCTGATTTAGAACAATATCAGGCTATTCTTTAGCTGTAAAATACTTTACACCAAGTGAAATAACTTCTAAGAGAGGATGATACCTCTCTTTTTTGTTCGAAGAAACGGGAAGAGTTTTTAGGATTATTTTATTTGAAGGACTTCATAAATGAATGAGAAAGCAGGTATTATTGTTTTGAGACATACGAAAATTCCTCGCATAACTACTAGGGAAATGATTTTCTAGTAGCTATACGAGGAGTAGGATGATGAGATTTGAGGATTATGTCAGCAAGATTAACTCTACAATCATAGCGATATAGAGGACTAAGGTTAGGAGAAAACCGGCTCTCCAGAAGAATTTGATAAATTTAGGGTAGTAAAAACTTCTTTTTTTGAGGAGGAAAAAGACAACTAGGAGGATTGCTAGGAGTGAAAGTGCTACGCCAAGTCGCGGTAGAAAGTTGTGGGTAAAGGATTTAGCAGTGATAAGGTAGTACTCGAATACCAAAAGTGGAAAAGCTAAATCCGCGAAATTAAATCCTAATTTCCTAAGTCCGAACAGTTTAGTGACAATAAAGCAAACGACCAAGGTTAAAATCAATAATAAAATAGATGCTATTTTCATTAAAATCATACCCATATTGTATCATAAAAAATCACTAAAGGAAACGAGAAAAAGAGGATTTTATGGCAAAGTCAGGCTTTTGAGATTGTGGGTATTTTTTGTTATAATGAAAGTTATGAAATCTTATAATACCTTGAATGATTATTATCGAAAACTTTTTGGAGAAAAGACTTTCAAAGTTCCTATCGATGCGGGGTTTGACTGTCCCAATCGCGATGGAACTGTAGCTCATGGGGGCTGTACTTTTTGTACGGTTTCGGGCTCTGGAGATGCCATTGTGGCACCAGATGCACCTATCCGTGAACAATTTTATAAGGAAATCGACTTTATGCACCGCAAGTGGCCAGATGTTAAAAAGTATCTGGTTTATTTTCAAAACTTTACCAATACCCATGAAAAGGTGGAAGTGATTCGGGATCGTTATGAACAAGCCATCAACGAACCGGGTGTAGTAGGAATCAATGTCGGAACACGCCCGGATTGCTTGCCAGAAGAAACTATTGAATATTTGGCTGAGTTATCGGAGCGCATGCATGTGACGGTAGAATTAGGCTTACAGACTACTTTTGAAGCAACCTCTGACCTGATTAACCGTGCTCATTCCTACGAATTATATGTGGAAACGGTCAAACGTTTGAGAAAGTATCCCAAGATTGAGATTGTTTCCCATCTAATCAACGGACTACCTGGGGAAACTCATGAGATGATGGTCGAGAATGTCCGCCGTTGTGTCACGGATAATGATATTCAAGGAATTAAACTGCACTTGCTCCACCTTATGACTAATACACGTATGCAACGAGATTATCACGAAGGACGCTTGCAACTGATGAGTCAAGACGAATATGTCAAGGTCATTTGTGACCAATTGGAAATCATTCCCAAGCACATCGTCATCCATCGAATCACAGGAGATGCGCCTAGAGATATGTTGATTGGTCCCATGTGGAGCCTCAATAAATGGGAAGTGCTAAATGCTATTGAAACTGAAATGAGACGCCGCGGTAGTGTTCAAGGATGCAAGGCTGTAAAACAGGAGTTTAAAAATGAAAAGACCACTTGAGATGGCACATGATTTTTTGGCTGAAGTCGTGACAAAAGAGGATATCGTAGTGGATGCGACCATGGGTAATGGACATGATGCCCTTTTTCTAGCCAAGCTAGCCAAACAAGTTTATGCCTTTGATATACAGGAGCAGGCTTTGGAGAAAACCCAAGAGCGTTTAAATGAGGCAGGTTTAGAAAATGTCCAGTTGATTTTGCAAGGACATGAGACACTTGATCAGTTTGTGACAGAAGCTAAGGTAGGGATTTTTAATCTGGGTTATTTGCCTTCTGCTGACAAATCCGTCATCACTCAACCTCAGACTACTATCGAAGCCTTAGAAAAGCTTTGCCATTTGCTTGTCAAAGGAGGACGGATTGCTATCATGATCTACTATGGTCATGAAGGAGGAGACACCGAGAGGGATGCTGTGTTGGATTTTGTTAGCCAGTTGAACCAACAAGAGTATACAGCTACCATTTACCGGACACTCAACCAAGTTAACAATCCACCGTTTTTAGTTATGATTGAAAAATTAGAAAGGTATAGACATGGATAAACAATACCTTCGTGAGAAGCTTGAGGCAATGCGCCAAAATTTTGTCGAGTCAACGCATCACGAGCGAGCAGTCGGAGTGCTCGACGAAGCACATATGAGCAAGAAAATGCTTAAAATCAAGAAAAAATTAGTTGCTCTTGAAATGGAACGATGCCAGAAAAAAATTGAGCACAAAGACTGTTCTAAGATTGATCAGAAAATCCAAGAGCAAAAGGAGATTTTTGAATCTTGTTGTAAAAAAGATTAAGGAGGAATTGTGTGGAATTACTCATTTACTTGATTCTATTTTTATTTGTCTTAATCATTTCAACCACGACCAATAAACTTCTCCCTTTTTTGCCCCTTCCTCTTGTGCAAATCCTTTTGGGGATTGGGATTGGTTTATTTGTTCCCGATGCGGACTTTCATCTCAATACAGAGCTGTTTCTGGCCATGGTTATTGGTCCCTTACTCTTCCGGGAGGCAGAAGAAGCGGATATTACGTCCATTTTGAAGCACTGGCGGATTGTTGTCTTTCTGATCTTTCCTGTGATTTTTATCTCGACCTTAAGCTTGGGGGGCATGGCTCACTTCCTTTGGATGACCCTTCCTTTAGCTGCCTGTTTAGCAGTTGGAGCGGCACTTGGGCCAACAGATTTGGTTGCCTTTGCATCTCTTTCTGAACGTTTTCGTTTTCCC
>NZ_KQ970181.1:791662-795665 GCF_001579015.1 Streptococcus oralis | reverse complement strand
CTTTCTATTCTTGGTGGTTTTGTAGTCGGTTTTGTGACGGCTATGGTCAATCGTTTTTTGCATAGCTTTTTACTGAGTGTGCGAGCGATAGATATAGCCAGTGAACTATTGCTAGAGCTAAGTTTGCCGCTCATGACCTTTTTTATCGCAGAAGAGTTTCATGTTTCAGGAATTATCGCAGTAGTGGTTGCAGGTATTTTAAAGGCCAGTCGTTTTAAGAAAATTACGCTCCTTGAGGCTCAGGTAGACACCGTGACGGAGACCGTCTGGCACACCGTGACCTTTATGCTAAATGGATCAGTCTTTGTTCTCTTGGGAATGGAATTAGAGTTGATTGCAGAGCCAATTTTGTCTAATTCTCTCTACAATCCCCTTCTTTTACTGCTTTCAGTTGTCGTTCTGACCTTCTTGCTTTTTGCGATCCGCTTTGTCATGATTGCTGGTTTTTACTTTGTGAGGACGCGTCGACTTAAGAAAAAAATTCATAAGTACATGAAAGATATGCTTCTTTTGACCTTCTCTGGTGTCAAAGGAACAGTATCTATCGCGACCATTCTCCTCATACCAAGTCATTTGGAGCAGGAATATCCTCTGTTACTCTTCCTTGTAGCAGGCGTTACACTATTAAGCTTTTTAACGGGTTTACTGGTTCTCCCTCACTTATCTGAGGAACAAGAGGAAAGCAAGGACCATTTGATGCATATTGCGATTTTGAATGATGTAGCTGCAGAATTAGAAAAAGAACTGGACCATCACAAGAATAAACTTCCTCTTTATGCAGCTATTGATAACTATCATGGTCGGATTGAAAACCTCATCCTTAGTCTGGAAAATAAGAGAGTCCAAGAGGACTGGGAGTCCCTCAAGCTTCTTATCTTAAGTATTGAGAGTGATGGTTTGGAGCAAGCCTACGAAGAAAATAGAATCAGCGAGCGTGGCTATCGAGTTTACCAACGTTACCTAAAAAACATGGAGCAGAGTATCAATCGGAATTTCGCTTCTAGAGTGACTTATTATTTCCTTGTTTCTTTACGGATACTGCGCTTTCTACTCCATGAAATGTTTACCTTTGGCAAAACTTTCCGTAGTTGGATGAATGAAGAATCTCGTAAACTACTAGCAGTTGACTATGATCAGATTTCAGAGTTGTATTTGGAAAATACAGAGCTGATTATCGAGAGTTTGGAAAACCTCAAGGGGGTTTACAAGAGTTCTTTGATTAGTTTTATGCAAGAGTCTCGTCTACGCGAGACGGCCATTATCGGAAGTGGTGCTTTTGTTGAGCGGGTTATCAATCGCATCAAGCCAAACAATATCGATGAAATGCTACGAGGCTATTATCTCGAACGTAAGACAATCTTTGAATACGAAGAAGCTAAACTGATAACAGCCAAGTATGCCAAAAAACTACGCCAAAATGTGAATAATTTAGAGAATTATTCTCTGAAAGAGGCCGCAAATACCTTGCCTTATGATATGCTAGATTTAATCAGAAGAACTTAAATGATGAAGAAAATGACGGAGGATGGAACATGAAAAAGTGGTGGAAAGAGCTGATGGACAGGCCCTTATTGAAAGCTTTTTTGCATTATTATCAAGCATCTGATAGCGAGTTGACCAGTGTCGCTGTTGCCTACTATTGGTTGATTTCAATTTTTCCTTTGCTAATGATAATGGTCAATATTTTGCCTTATTTTCAGATTCCAGTCTCAAATTTCTTACTCACGATCAAGGAATTTTTACCTGATACAGTGTATGATGTGGTTGCCAAGATTGTCCGAGAAGTTCTGACTCAACCATCGACTGGTTTATTGAGTTTTGCCGTTTTATCTGCACTCTGGACCTTTTCGAAATCAATGGATTTCCTCCAAAAAGCCTTTAACAAAGCCTATGGAGTGACCAAGAGTCGAGGAATTATCTCCCATCAGTTGATGAGTTTACTTGTTAGCTTCGGCTTGCAGATTCTTTTTGCCCTAGCCTTGTTTTTGAGTATGTTTGGTCGTATGTTGCTCAACCTCCTCAAAACTTACTGGCAATCAGACAGTCCGCTATTTTCCTACCTGCAAGATTTTACAGGCCCTCTGGTCTATGCCTTGATCTTTGCTATTCTGGTTATGATTTATTACTTCCTTCCAAAAGTAAAAGCACCACGAATCCGCTATGTTTTACCAGGAAGTATCTTTGTCTTGCTAACTCTTATCTTTTTATTGAATATCTTTTCTGTCTACGTCAATAGTTATGTTAATCATCTAGTTGACGTTCGATTTTTCAGTTCCATTATCGTGGTAGTCATGATGTTCTGGTTTATTCTTATTGCAAAGATTTTGATTATCGGAGCAGTTATCAATGCCAGTGTTCAGAGTTTGAAAGATCCAAAGTTTAGTATGGAATGATTAGAAAAATCCCTATTAGGAAACCTAATAGGGATTTTCTTAATAGATAAACATGGCATCTCCAAAACTGAAGAAGCGGTAGTGTTCTTGGATGGCATGGTGATAGGCATCTAGGACTAAGTCACGACCGGCAAAGGCAGAAACCAACATGACGAGAGTTGACTTGGGCAGGTGGAAATTAGTTGAAAAAGCATCCACAACCTTCCAGTCGTAGCCTGGTTTGATAAAGATATTGGTCCAACCAGAATCTGATTGGATTTGCCCATTAAACTTGGAACCGATGGTTTCCAGTGTGCGAATCGAAGTGGTTCCAACAGCGATGACGCGACCTCCATTTTCCTTAACAGAGCGAAGGGTGGCAGCTGCTTCCTCAGAGAGCTGGTAGAATTCAGAGTGCATTTCATGTTCGTCCAGATTGTCAACAGAGACAGGTCTAAAGGTTCCGAGTCCGACGTGAAGAGTGAGATAGACCAGATGAACACCCTTGGCTTGGATTTCTGCTAGCAGTTCTTTGGTGAAGTGCAATCCAGCAGTCGGTGCTGCAGCAGAGCCACTTTCTTTAGCGTAGACCGTTTGATAACGTTCACGGTCATCCAATTTTTCATGGATATAAGGTGGTAGTGGCATTTCACCCAGGCTTTCCAAAACTTCTAGGAAAATTCCTCGGTATTCAAAGCGGACAATGCGACCCCCGTGGGTCAATTCTTCCGTAACGACAGCGCTGAGGCGACCATCGCCAAAGTTAACACGAGTCCCAATCTTGAGGCGTTTAGCAGGTTTAGCCAGAACTTCCCACTCATCACCACTAGTATTTTTGAGTAGGAGAAGCTCCACATGACCTCCTGTTTCTTCCTTTTGACCATAGAGGCGGGCAGGGAGAACGCGAGTGTCGTTCATGACAAGGGCATCACCAGGTTCCAGCATGTCGATAATGGAGTGGAAGTGTTTATCCTGCATTTCTCCCGTTTCACGATTAACGATAAGAAGTTTAGACGCATCACGTTTTTCAAGTGGCGTTTGGGCAATCAATTCCTCAGGCAAGTGGAAATCAAAATCAGCAGTATTCATTTTTTTCATCATTCTTTCTAAGTTCTAATCCTATCCATTATAACATGTTTCAAGTTTAGACGCTCTTTTTTTAGAAATTAAATCGTTTTCACTTGACAAAAATTGGTCTATACCATATAATGAATATAGAAACATGGAGGATATAAAATGAAAGTTATAAAAGTTGAGAATCAAGTCGAGGGTGGAAAAGTAGCTTTTGAGATTTTGAAGGAAAAATTGGCCAATGGTGCTCAAACATTAGGACTTGCGACAGGAAGCAGTCCACTTGAATTTTACAAGGAAATCGTTGAGAGTGACCTTGATTTTTCAAATCTAACCAGTGTGAACCTTGATGAGTATGTAGGGCTTGATGGGGACAATCCACAATCTTATCGTTACTTCATGCAAGAAAACTTGTTCAACCAAAAACCATTTAAGGAAAGCTTCTTGCCACGTGGTGTTAAGGATAATGCTGAAGAAGAAGTAGAACGCTACAATCAAATTTTGGCTGACCATCCTGTTGATTTGCAAATCTTGGGGATTGGTCGCAATGGACATATCGG
>NZ_KQ970181.1:781506-791483 GCF_001579015.1 Streptococcus oralis | reverse complement strand
AATGAGCCAGGAACTGCTTTTGATAGCCAGACACACCTTGTAGACCTAGACCAGTCTACTATCGAAGCCAATGCTCGTTTCTTTGACAAGATTGAAGACGTTCCAACTCAAGCCATTTCAATGGGGATTAAAAACATCTTGGATGCCAAGTCAATTATTCTCTTTGCTTACGGTGAGTCAAAAGCAGAAGCTATCGCTGGAACAGTATCAGGCCCAGTGACTGAGAATCTCCCAGCAAGCAGTCTACAAAACCACCCTGATGTGACTATTATCGCTGATGCAGAAGCGCTCAGCCTGCTTGAAAAATAAAAATTAGGGACCATTTGCTCTTTGGAGTGAGTGGTTTTTTACTTCAAATGTTTACTGTTCTGCTAAAAGAAATTTTTCCACAAATCACCGTAGCAGTTGTCGATATTTTATATAAAAAGGCATCCAATAGAAAATTCTTAAATGTCTGTAAACTTTGATATAATCGTATTAACTATTCTTTATGATACTATACGATTTTTATTAAGACAGTTGTTGATGCTGTAAACTATGATATAACTGGCAATTCCTGACATGTGAAGAAAGGTCGAAATCCAGCCTGTTATATTTGGTAGAAGCATGGTGAGAGATAGAACGATTAAAAGGATATAAAATAGTTTTAATCCTAAATTGAAATTTTTCCATATACTAAACATACTCATCACCCCACCTGTTACAAAAGCATAGCCAATAGCAGAGATACCCGATGCCTGAATTTCTTGATTCTGTGTTAATATATGGAATACAATTGAAGATATTACCATAGAAGTAATAAAAACTAAAAATACATATTTTGATCCCCTTTTATACTCCAATAGCCCACCAAAAGGAAGTAACATTAAAGTATTTAAAACTAAATGAAACCATGTAAACCATACTGGTGCTTCTTTACTTCCATGCATAAATGTACCACTAAAGTATTGCCAACAATAAATTGGCTTTGAATGAAATGCAAATAAGTCATACATTACACTTCCCAAAAAGGTAGTAAGAATTCCTAGCAATAAACAAATTACAACTAAAATACTGACCACAGGGCAAATTTTTATGATTCTTTTCATGTTATAGATTCACTTCTAAATAATACTAATTTTTGCTAATCAATATGTGCCACTATTATATCATTTTCATCTATAAATGTTAATCAATTTTAACAAGATTAAAATTGAAGATAATATAAGTTTATGGCAGTTTTCCCTTGACATTTATTCATTTTACGTGTAGAATGGAATAGATCTTGAACTTGAAGGGAGTGAAAAAAATGTCTAAAACAGTAGTACGTAAGAATGAATCTCTTGACGATGCACTTCGTCGTTTCAAACGTGCGGTTACTAAAGCTGGTACTCTTCAAGAAACACGCAAACGTGAATTCTATGAAAAACCTTCTGTAAAACGTAAACGTAAATCAGAAGCAGCTCGTAAACGTAAAAAATTCTAATTAGAAATGAAAGGCTAGACTTCTCTAGTCTTTTTCTTTTAAATAAATACTGTAAATCTTGCAAAAAAAGGAAACTTCCAACTACAATTTGATATAATAGTAAGGAGAACTCGATTGAAGGAGGAAATTATGTCAGTTTTAGTAAGAGAAGTCATTGAAAAACTCAGACTAGACATTGTATACGGCGAGGGCGAATTGCTTGAAAAAGAAATCAACACAGCGGACATTTCTCGACCAGGTCTTGAAATGACAGGCTATTTTGATTACTATACTCCAGAGCGACTTCAACTGTTGGGGATGAAGGAGTGGTCTTATCTGGTCGCTATGTCTTCTCACAACCGTTATAAAGTCTTGACCAAGATGTTTCAACCGAAAACGCCAGCGGTCATTGTTGCGCGTGGTTTGGTGATTCCAGAGGAGATGTTGAGAGCTGCTAGGGAATGTAAGATTGCCATTTTAACCAGTCGTACAGCCACTAGTCGCTTGTCGGGAGAGTTATCTAGCTACCTTGATTCCCGTTTAGCTGAACGGACTAGTGTACATGGTGTCTTGATGGACATTTATGGCATGGGTGTCTTGATCCAAGGGGATAGTGGTATCGGTAAGAGTGAGACGGGTCTCGAGCTTGTGAAACGCGGACACCGTTTGGTAGCAGATGACCGTGTGGATATCTTTGCTAAGGATGAAATGACCCTTTGGGGAGAGCCCGCTGAAATTTTGAAGCATTTGCTTGAGATTCGTGGAGTGGGGATTATCGATGTGATGAGTCTCTACGGAGCAAGCGCTGTAAAAGATTCTTCACAAGTTCAGCTGGCAGTCTATTTGGAAAATTACGATACCCAAAAGACTTTTGATCGTCTAGGAAACAATGCCGAAGAATTAGAAGTTTCTGGTGTGACTATTCCACGTATTCGTATCCCAGTAAAAACAGGACGCAATATCTCAGTTGTTATTGAGGCAGCAGCTATGAACTATCGCGCTAAGGAAATGGGCTTTGATGCGACGCGTTTATTTGAAGAACGCTTGACTAATCTCATCTCCAAAAATGAGGTGAAAGATGATTAATCCAGTTGCATTTGAAATCGGACCTTTTTCCATTCGTTGGTATGCCTTGTGTATTGTGGCAGGCTTGGTCTTGGCAGTTTATCTTGCCATGAAAGAAGCTCCTAAAAAGAAAATCCTGTCAGATGACATTTTGGATTTTATCCTGATTGCTTTTCCAGTTGCGATTTTAGGCGCTAGATTATACTATGTACTCTTTCGCTTAGATTACTATCTGCAAAATCCAGGTGAAATTATTGCCATCTGGAATGGTGGTTTGGCCATTTATGGAGGTTTGATAGCGGGAGCTATTGTCCTTTATATCTTTGCAGATAGAAAGCTGATCAATACTTGGGATTTCTTAGACATTGCAGCACCGAGCGTGATGGTTGCCCAAAGTTTAGGACGCTGGGGGAATTTCTTTAACCAAGAAGCCTATGGTGCAGCAGTAGATAGTCTGGATTATTTGCCAGGCTTCATTCGTGATCAGATGTACATTGACGGTAGCTACCGTCAGCCGACCTTCCTTTACGAGTCGGTTTGGAATCTGATTGGATTTGCTTTGATTCTGATTTTTAGAAGAAAATTGAAGGGAATCAGACGAGGTCATATCACTGCTTTCTACTTGATTTGGTATGGTTTTGGTCGTATGATCATCGAAGGAATGCGAACGGATAGTCTTATGTTCTTTGGACTGCGGGTGTCCCAATGGTTATCAGTTGTCCTCATTGGACTGGGTGTTCACATCATACTTTATCAAAATCGAAAGAAAGCCCCTTTCTATCATACTGAGGAGGAAAACTAAATGTTAGAAGTTGCTTATATTCTTGTTGCGATTGCTTTGATCGTTTGTTTAGTCTATCTGACGATCACCATTCAAAAAGCAGGTCGAATGATTAATGAGACGGAGAAAACCATCAAAACCTTGTCTTCAGATGTAGATGTTACCTTACATCATACCAATGAATTGTTGGTAAAAGTTAATGTCTTAGTAGATGATATCAATGTTAAGGTTGCGACGATCGACCCACTCTTTACGGCTGTAGCAGACTTATCTGAGTCAGTATCTGACCTCAATAGCCAAGCGCGTGTCTTGAGCAAGAAAGCTTCATCAGCTGGGTCAAAAACACTTAAGACGGGAGCGGGCTTGTCAGCTCTTCGTTTCGCAAGTAAATTTTTCAAAAAATAAAAAAGGAGAAATCTCATGGGAAAACTATCCTCTATCCTTTTAGGAACTGTTTCAGGTGCAGCTCTGGCCTTGTTCTTAACCAGTGACAAGGGCAAGCAAGTTTGTAGTCAAGCTCAAGATTTTCTAGATGACTTGAGAGAAGATCCAGAATATGCCAAAGAGCAAGTCTGTGAGAAATTGACAGAAGTGAAAGAACAAGCAAGGGACTTTGTGCTGAAAACAAAGGAACAAGTAGAATCTGGTGAAATTACTTTTGACAGTGTCCTTGATCAAGCCAAAACATGTGCACGACAAGCGACAGAAGCATCAAAAGAAACCTTTAACAATCTCAAGGAGCAATGGCAAGAACAGTCAGCAACTCCAGATATCGTAGAAGACGAAGAAGAGATTATTATTGATATTACAGAAGAATAAAACATCACCATCTCTGGTTCTGGAGATGGTGATTTTTATCTGGAAAGCAGTCTTTGTGGTATAATAAATACTATGCAGAAAAAACCTACGTCCGCCTATGTGCATATTCCCTTTTGTACCCAGATTTGTTATTATTGTGACTTTTCAAAGGTGTTTATCAAGAATCAGCCAGTAGATAGTTATTTGGAGCATCTACTAGAAGAGTTTCAATCTTATGATATTCAAAAGTTGCGAACCCTCTACATCGGTGGTGGGACACCAACAGCCCTGTCGGCTCCGCAACTAGAAGTGCTCTTGGATGGTTTGACTAAAAATCTGGACTTGTCAGTTTTGGAAGAATTAACCATTGAGGCCAATCCAGGAGACTTGGACGCAGAGAAGATTGCGGTTTTGAAAAACTCGGCTGTCAATCGTGTCTCTCTAGGTGTGCAGACCTTTGATGATAAAATGCTGAAAAAGATTGGGCGTAGTCACTTGGAGAAGGACATTTATGAGAATATCGACCGCCTCAAACTGGCTGGTTTTGACAATATCTCCATCGACCTAATCTATGCTCTTCCGGGTCAAACTATGGATCAGGTCAAGGAAAATGTGGCTAAGGCAATCGCACTTGACATTCCTCATATGAGCCTTTATAGCTTGATTTTGGAGAATCATACGGTCTTTATGAACCGTATGCGACGAGGGAAATTGCCCCTGCCCAAGGAAGAGTTAGAAGCAGAAATGTTTGAGTACATCATTGCAGAGCTTGAGCGGGCTGGTTTTGAACATTATGAGATTTCCAATTTCTCCAAACCAGGCTTTGAAAGTCGCCACAATCTCATGTACTGGGATAATGCTGAGTATTATGGTGTCGGCGCGGGAGCTTCAGGCTATGTAGACGGAGTTCGTTATAAAAACCACGGACCTATTCGACATTATCTCAGTGCAGTAGAGGCAGGAAATGCTCGGATAACTGAAGAACACCTCAACCAAAAGGAGCAGATGGAAGAAGAAATGTTTTTGGGACTCCGCAAGAAATCTGGGGTTTCCATAGCGAGATTCGAGGAAAAATTCGGACGTTCCTTTGAAGGAATTTATGGAGAAATCGTCAAAGACTTAACCCAACAGGGTCTTATGCAGATCGATGGTGATCGTGTCCGAATGACAAAGAGAGGTCTCTTTTTAGGAGACACTGTAGCAGAACGATTTATTTTGGAGTAGAACGATGGGCTTAACTTATCAAATGAAAATGAAAATTCCTTTTGATATGGCGGACATGAATGGCCATATCAAACTTCCAGATGTGATTTTGCTGTCCTTGCAAGTATCAGGTATGCAGTCGATTGAACTGGGAGTTAGCGACAAGGATATGCTAGAACAATATAATCTGGTCTGGATTATCACGGATTATGAGATTGACGTGGTTCGATTGCCTCGCTTTGCTGAGGAGATTACGATTGAAACAGAAGCATTGACTTACAATCGTCTTTTTTGCTATCGCCGTTTCACTATCTATGATGAAGCAGGTCAAGAAATCATTCGCATGTTGGCAACCTTTGTTCTCATGGACAGAGACAGTCGTAAAGTCCATGCTGTCGAACTGGAGATTGTTGCGCCTTACCAGTCTGAGTTTGATAAAAAACTCATCCGTGGGCCAAAGTATGCAAATCTAGAAGATCCAATCAGTAAAGACTACCATGTTCGTTTTTACGACTTGGATATGAATGGTCATGTCAATAATAGCAAATATCTGGATTGGATTTTTGAGGTCATGGGAGCAGACTTTTTGACCAAGTATATTCCAAAGAAAATCAATCTCAAATATGTCAAAGAAGTGCGACCAGGTGGCATGATTGCTTCAGCTTATGAACTCAAGGGATTAGAAAGCAAGCATGAGATTATCAGTGATGGCGAGATTAATGCTCAAGCTATGATTACTTGGCAAGAAATTGAAGGCAATTAGAAAGGGCGATATGACTTATAAAGGTTATTTAATTGATTTAGACGGGACTATTTACAAGGGGAAAGACCGAATTCCGGCAGGTGAGGCTTTTGTCCATGAGTTACAAAAAAGAGAAATTCCCTACCTCTTTGTGACCAATAATACAACTCGTACTCCTGAGAGTGTACAAGAGATGTTGGCTAAGAATTTTAATATCAACACGCCTTTATCAACTGTATACACAGCGACTTTGGCAACCATCGACTATATGAATGACTTGGGATTGGAAAAGACAGTCTATGTCATCGGAGAAGCAGGACTCAAGGATGCCATTCAGGCGGCTGGTTATGTCGAAGACAAGGAAAATCCTGCCTATGTGGTAGTTGGACTGGACTGGCAAGTTGACTATGAAAAATTTGCCACAGCAACTCTAGCCATTCAAAAGGGGGCTCACTTTATCGGAACCAACCCTGACCTCAATATCCCGACGGAACGAGGTCTCTTGCCTGGTGCTGGTTCACTAATTACACTTCTTGAAGTAGCAACACGAGTAAAACCAGTTTATATCGGAAAACCAAATGCTATCATTATGGATAAGGCAGTTGAGCACTTGGGCTTGAAAAGAGAAGAATTGCTCATGGTTGGGGATAACTACCTGACAGATATCCGAGCAGGGATTGACAATGGCATTCCAACGCTTTTAGTGACAACAGGTTTCACCAAAGCAGAAGAAGTGGCGGACCTGCCAATCGCACCAACACATGTGCTTTCTAGCCTTGCGGAGTGGAATCTTGATGAAAACTAAACTGACCTTTTGGGGAAGTATGCTCTTTCTCCTCTCACTTTCTATCCTACTGACTATTTATCTTGCTTGGGTTTTCTATCCCATGGAAATTCAGTGGCTGAACTTAGCGGATCGAGTCTATCTAAAGCCCGAAACCATTCAGTACAACTTTCATATCTTGATGAATTACCTGACCAATCCCTTTAGTCAGGTCTTAGGGATGCCAGATTTTCGTTCGTCAGCGGCTGGTTTACATCACTTTGCGGTGGTGAAGAACCTCTTCCACTTGGTTCAGCTAGTCACTTTGGTGACACTTCCAAGTTTCTATTTCTTTGTTAGAAAGATTGTGAAAAAAGGATTTCTACCTCTATATCGTAAAAGTATTCTGACTTTAGTGCTATTGCCTCTAGTCATTGGCCTTGTAGGAGTGTTAATTGGTTTTGAGCAATTCTTTACTCTTTTCCATCAGATTCTCTTTGTGGGAGATGATACCTGGCTTTTTGATCCAGCAAAGGATCCCGTTATTTGGATTTTGCCAGAGACTTTCTTTCTCCATGCCTTTTTACTTTTCTTTGCTTTGTATGAAGGAATGTTTGGTTTCCTTCTTGCTAAAGCTTCAAGGAAATAGTGGAAAAAATTCTGTATTTTTAATAAAAAACGAGAGAAGTTGCTCGACTCCCTATTTATTGTTAGGTTATCCTAAAGATAAACTTGCAAAGCAGGAGATTTTTGCAGAAAACAGTCTATTTTCTATGAAAAAATAGGCTTTTTTTCTAAAAATACCTAGTCAAGCGCTTTATTTTTTTGTATAATAGAAATAGCAAGTATAGATAAAAGAAGAGAAAAGCATGATTACACTATTTTTATCACCGAGTTGTACATCATGTCGTAAGGCAAAGGCTTGGTTAGAGACGCATAAAGTGCCCTTTCAAGAGCATAATATTATGACTAGTCCTTTAACAAGAAAAGAATTACAACATATTCTTTCCTTGACCGAAAATGGTACTGATGACATCATTTCAACTCGTTCAAAAATTTTTCAAAAATTGGATATTGATGTAGAGAGTATCTCAGTATCGGAGTTGCTTCAGTTGATTGAGCAATATCCTAGTCTTTTGCGTCGCCCAATTATTATAGATACAAAACGCATGCAGATCGGTTTTAATGAAGATGAGATTCGTGCTTTTCTCCCTCGTAGTTACCGTAAACAAGAATTGAAAGAAGCAACATTGAGAGCTGGTATAGGATAGATGAACAAACAGTATAGTTACCCACTAGATTTGTCGTGGAGCACTGAAGAACTTGCTTCAGTGCTTTCTTTTTTTAATGATGTTGAAGCAGCCTATGAAGACAAGGTAGAAGCTAAAAAACTGCTAGATTCCTACAAGAAATTTAAGTCTGTGGTTCCGAGCAAAAGCGAAGAAAAACGCTTAGGTCGCGAATTTGAGACAGCGAGCGGTTATTCCTTCTATCATGCAGTTCAATTAGCAAAAGAAAAAAGAGAAGGGAAGATTTCTCTTGGAAACTAAATTTGAATTTGCCAAACAGATTGTGCAGGAAGCTGCAGATTACATTTTGGCCCACATGCAAGAAGATTTGCAGGTCGAGCGAAAATCTTCACCTACCGACTTGGTGACGCGTTTGGATAAGGAAGTTCAGGATCTCTTGGTTGGTAGAATTTTAGCATCTTATCCAGAAGACTTGATTTGCGCGGAAGAGGGCTGTTTGCGTACGGCAGTCGGCCAGGGGAATGTTTGGGTGATTGATCCCATTGATGGTACCAATAACTTTGTCGCCCAGAAGGAAGATTTTGCCGTGATGTTGGCCTACTTTGAGAATGGGGTTGGGAAATTCGGTATCATTTATGATGTCATGAAAGGGGATTGTTACCATGGTGGTGGTGCCTTTCCTCCTTTTCGCAATAATGAGCCCTTACCGCCTTTTAAAAAGAAACCTCTTCAAGAATTTTTAGTTGCCGGTAACTCAGGTATGTTTGAAAGCAATGAGTGGGGCTTGGCGGATTTGGGTCGAGCAGCGTTGGGAGTCCGTGTCTATGGCAGTGCGGCTATTAGTTTTGCCAAGGTTTTATGTGGTCGTCTTCTGACTTATATTACCTACCTGCAACCATGGGATTACGCTGCGGCCAGTATCTTAGGGGAAAGTCTGGGTTATCGTCTTCTTACGGTATCAGGTGAGCCCGCTGATTTTAAAACGCGTCAGCCTGTCATGATGGTGCCAATCGAGATGCAAGAAGAGATTCAGTCTTATATCTACGAAAGGAAAGAGAACTAAATGCAATTTCCAGAAGGATTTGTTGAAAAATATGAAGCGATACTAGAAGATGAGGCAAGAGATTTTCTTGCCTCTTTTAAGCAGGAAGCGGTTTCGGCTTTTCGGGTTAATCCCTTAAAAGAAAGTCAATTGTCGTTTGCGGATGCTATTCCAAATACACCTTGGGGACATTATGGCAAGGTCTCAGGGAAGTCACCAGAGCACGTGACGGGTCTCGTTTATTCACAAGAGCCTGCAGCCCAAATGGTGGCCCAGGTCTCTCAACCCCTTCCTGGTATGAAGGTCTTGGACTTGGCGGCAGCACCAGGTGGAAAATCCACTCAACTAGCAGCTTATCTGGCTAATCAGGGAGTCCTTGTTTCCAACGAAATTTCAAGCAAGCGTGCTAAAATTTTAGTGGAAAATATGGAGCGGTTTAGTGCTACAAACGTAGTTGTGACCAATGAGTCTGCGGACCGCTTAGCCAAGGTCTTTAAAGGTTATTTTGATGTTATTGTCCTTGATGCCCCTTGCTCGGGGGAAGGAATGTTCCGTAAGCAGCCAGATGCCATGGATTATTGGAGTACCGATTATCCTAGCCAATGTGCTAGTCTCCAAAGAGAAATTTTAGAAGATGCAGTGACCATGCTTGCTGAAGGTGGCCGTCTGGTCTACTCGACCTGTACTTGGTCACCTGAGGAAAATGAAGAAATCGTCCACTGGTTGCTTGATACTTATGATTTTGAATTGCTTCCAGTCGAGCATGTGAACGGTATGGTAGCAGGAATTGATCTTCCTGAAACGGCTCGAATGTACCCTCATCATTTCAAGGGAGAAGGCCAGTTTGTAGCCCACCTGCAGTTTAAGGGAGAAAATCCAGCACCCAAAT
>NZ_KQ970181.1:780392-781486 GCF_001579015.1 Streptococcus oralis | reverse complement strand
AAAATCCAGCACCCAAATTCAAGGCCAGTAAGAGCAATCTCAGTCGCGAACAGCAGAACTTATGGCAAGAATTTGCCCAAAAACATCTAAAAATATCGCTAACTGGCGTACTACAAACTTTTGGAGACCAACTTTATCTCTTGCCAGAGATGCTACCCAATCTAGGGAAACTCAAAATTGCCCGAAATGGGCTTCATCTGGGTACTTTTAAGAAAAAACGTTTCGAACCAAGTTTTGCTCTGGGATTAGCCTTAAAACCAAGTCAAGTTTTGCAAACAGTCGAAATCAAGGATGAGAATTTTGTAAAATATGTGGCTGGGGAAACAGTTCAGCTAGCTGAAAGTCTACCAAATGGATGGTATCAAGTTGTGGTTCAAGGAAACGGTCTGGGCTTTGCAAAAGTAACGGGAAATGTTTTGAAAAATTATTATCCAAAAGGGCTCAGATTCAAGTGAAAAAGCTAGTCAAAGAGCCTATTCTATGTTATAGTGGAAGTATGAGTTTTTTCTGATAGTCTTTCATTATTACTTATATTATACGATGGAATTGTCCGCTCCTAAGAATGACTAGATAAAATAAAGCGGGACAATCATTGATGATAATTAGATGATCAGGACAAACGGAAGAAATCAGAACATTTATCATTATGTTCAAGGAGAATAACAGTGAAAAAAAGAAAAAAGATCGTCATGTCTCTTGCAGCTCTTTTGATGGCAGGTTCTCTAGCAGGATGCGCTAGCTGGATTGATCGTGGAGAATCCATGACAGCCGTTGGTTCAACTGCTCTTCAGCCTCTTGTCGAAGCGGCAGCAGATGAATTTGGTTCTAGAAACATCGGAAAAACAGTCAATGTTCAAGGTGGAGGATCGGGTACAGGCCTATCCCAAGTCCAGTCTGGAGCAGTTGACATCGGGAACTCTGACGTCTTTGCAGAGGAAAAAGAAGGAATCGATTCTTCAGCTCTGGTAGACCATAAGGTTGCAGTGGCTGGTCTTGCAGTGATTGTAAACAAGGAAGTGGATGTTGAAAATCTCACAACCGAGCAACTTCGCAAAATCTTTACAGGTGAAGTGACCAACTGGAAAGAAGTTGGG
>NZ_KQ970181.1:778757-780228 GCF_001579015.1 Streptococcus oralis | reverse complement strand
CATCAACCGAGCAGCAAGTTCTGGTTCAAGAGCGACGTTTGATACGGTCGTTATGAATGGCCAAGCGGCAATGCAGAGCCAAGAACAGGATTCTAACGGGATGGTCAAGTCCATTGTATCCCAAACGCCTGGAGCCATTTCTTACCTGGCTTTTGCCTATGTAGATGACTCCGTGAAAAGCATGAAACTGAATGGGTATGAACCTACGTCTGAAAATGTAACGACCAACAACTGGCCTTTGTGGTCTTATGAACATATGTACACACTTGGTCAGCCAAATGAGTTAGCTGCTGAATTCCTGAATTTCGTCCTCTCAGATGAAGCCCAAAATGGAATTGTTAAGGGCATGGGCTATATCTCTATCAATGAAATGAAAGTCCAAAAGGATGCTTCAGGTACCGTTACAGCAGTAGAAGGAGGTCAATAATGAATCAAGAAGAATTATCTAAAAAATTACTCTCTCCTTCCAAGAACTCTCGCCTTGAGAAGTTTGGTAAAGGTTTGACCTTCACTTGCCTTTCTTTGATTGTCATCATTGTGGCCATGATTTTGATTTTTGTAGCCCAAAAAGGCTTATCGACCTTCTTTGTCAATGGGGTCAACATCTTTGATTTCCTTTTTGGACAAACTTGGAATCCTTCAGGGAAACAATTTGGTGCCCTTCCAATGATTTTGGGTTCCTTTATTGTGACGATTTTATCAGCCCTCATCGCAACTCCCTTCGCTATTGGTGCTGCAGTCTTTATGACAGAAGTCTCACCAAAGGGTGCAAAAATTTTGCAACCAGCCATTGAACTCCTCGTCGGTATTCCTTCAGTAGTCTATGGATTTATCGGTTTGCAAGTTGTGGTGCCTTTTGTTCGTAGCGTCTTTGGTGGAACTGGTTTTGGGATCTTGTCAGGGATTTTCGTTCTCTTTGTCATGATTCTACCAACTGTAACCTTTATGACAACAGACAGCTTGCGTGCTGTTCCTCGTCATTACCGTGAAGCTAGTTTAGCTATGGGAGCCACTCGTTGGAAAACCATCTGGCGTGTGACCTTGAAAGCAGCACGTTCAGGTATTTTCACTGCAGTGGTCTTTGGGATGGCGCGTGCCTTCGGTGAAGCCCTTGCCATTCAGATGGTGGTCGGAAACTCAGCAGTTATCCCAACCTCGCTAACAACACCAGCTGCGACCTTGACATCTGTATTGACTATGGGAATTGGGAATACTGTCATGGGAACGGTTGATAATAACGTTCTCTGGTCACTGGCCTTGGTATTGCTCTTGATGAGTTTGGCCTTTAACAGTGTGATTAAATTGATTACGAAAGAAAGAGGAAAGAAAAACTATGCACGCTAAGAAATTTGATAAATTGGCGACGGGAATCCTCTACACCATTGCAGGTATAATCGTGGCTATTCTAGCATCCTTGATTCTTTATATCTTGGTTCGTGGTTTGCCCCATATCTCTTGGTCTTTCTTGACT
>NZ_KQ970181.1:773890-778737 GCF_001579015.1 Streptococcus oralis | reverse complement strand
CAAGCAGGTGGGGGTATCGGGATTCAGCTCTACAATTCCTTCTTCCTTTTGGTCATTACCTTGATCATTTCTGTTCCCCTGTCTATGGGAGCTGGCGTTTTCCTCGCTGAGTATGCCAAAAAAGGACCTGTGACCAATTTTATTCGTACCTGTATTGAGATTTTGTCTTCTCTACCATCAGTCGTTGTGGGGCTTTTTGGTTACTTGATCTTTGTCGTCCAGTTTGAGTATGGATTTTCAATCATTTCAGGTGCCTTGGCCTTGACGGTCTTTAACCTCCCTCAGATGACTCGAAATGTTGAGGACAGTTTAAAACACGTTCACCATACGCAACGCGAGGCTGGTCTGGCCCTTGGAATTTCTCGTTGGGAGACGGTGGTCCATGTCGTTATTCCAGAGGCCCTTCCAGGTATCGTAACGGGTGTTGTCTTGGCATCTGGCCGTATCTTTGGTGAGGCCGCCGCTCTTATCTATACGGCAGGACAATCCGCTCCAGCCCTTGACTGGTCTAACTGGAATATCCTTAGTGTTACCAGTCCAATCTCTATCTTCCGTCAAGCAGAAACCTTGGCTGTCCACATTTGGAAGGTCAACAGTGAGGGAACCATTCCTGATGCTACCATTGTATCTGCCGGTTCTGCCGCCGTGCTCCTCATCTTTATCTTGATCTTTAACTTTGGAGCACGCAAACTCGGAAGCTATTTACACAAGAAATTAACCGCTGCCTAAAGGAGAAGCCATGTCAAAATATAACTGGGATGAAAAGCATATCATCACCTTCCCTGAAGAAAAAGTGGCCCTCTCTACTAAGGATTTACATGTTTACTATGGTAAAAATGAATCCATCAAGGGCATCGATATGCAATTTGAAAAAAATAAAATTACAGCCTTGATTGGTCCTTCTGGATCTGGGAAATCTACCTATCTTCGCAGTCTCAATCGGATGAATGATACCATTGATATTGCCAAGGTAACAGGTCAAATCCTCTACCGAGGGATTGACGTCAACCGTCCAGAAATCAATGTCTATGAGATGCGCAAGCATATCGGAATGGTCTTCCAACGTCCAAATCCATTTGCTAAGTCTATCTATCGCAACATCACTTTTGCTCATGAACGTGCAGGAGTTAAGGATAAGAAAGTCCTTGATGAAATTGTCGAAACCTCTCTACGTCAGGCTGCCCTTTGGGACCAGGTCAAAGATGATTTGCACAAGTCAGCCTTGACCCTGTCTGGTGGTCAGCAACAACGTCTCTGTATCGCTCGCGCCATCTCTGTCAAGCCAGATATCCTCTTGATGGATGAGCCAGCGTCAGCCTTGGATCCAATTGCGACAGCCCAGCTGGAAGAAACCATGTTGGAATTGAAGAAAGACTTCACCATCATCATCGTTACCCACAGTATGCAGCAGGCTGCCCGTGCAAGTGATTACACTGGATTTTTCTACTTGGGAGATTTGATTGAGTATGATAAGACATCCAATATTTTCCAAAATGCTAAGTTACAGTCAACCAATGATTATGTAACAGGACACTTTGGTTAGAAAGGAAACGGTATGTCAGAAGCGATTTTACAGGTGTCAGACCTGTCCGTTTATTACAATAAAAAGAAGGCTTTGAATAGTGTTTCCCTTTCTTTCCAACCCAAGGAAATAACTGCCCTCATTGGTCCTTCTGGATCTGGGAAGTCAACTCTTCTCAAGGCCATCAACCGCATGGGAGATTTAAACCCTGAGGTGACAACAACTGGATCAGTGGTCTATAATGGTCACAATATCTATAGTCCTCGCACAGATACGGTTGAATTGCGTAAGGAAATAGGCATGGTTTTCCAACAGCCCAATCCCTTCCCTATGTCTATCTACGAAAATGTTGTTTACGGACTACGTATCAATGGAGTCAAGGATAAACAAGTCCTTGATGAAGCAGTAGAAAAGGCCTTGCAACGTGCTTCCATCTGGGATGAGGTTAAGGATCGTTTGCATGATTCAGCCATTGGTCTTTCAGGAGGTCAACAGCAACGTGTCTGTGTTGCCCGTGTTTTGGCAACTAGCCCGAAAATCATCCTATTAGATGAACCAACTTCAGCTTTGGATCCTATCTCGGCTGGTAAGATTGAGGAAACCTTGTATGGTCTGAAAGATAAATACACCATGCTCTTGGTAACGCGTTCCATGCAACAGGCCTCACGTATCTCTGATAAGACGGGCTTTTTCCTAGATGGGGATTTGATCGAGTTTAATGATACCAAGAAGATGTTCCTAGACCCACAAAACAAGGAAACAGAAGATTATATTACAGGAAAATTTGGATAAGGAGTTGAATGATGTTACGATCACAATTTGAAGAAGATTTGGAGAAATTGCACAACCAGTTCTACGCAATGGGACAAGAAGTGCTTTCGCAGATCAATCGTACAGTGCGCGCCTTTGTCACGCACGACCGTGATTTGGCAAAAGAAGTTATCGAGGAAGACGCAGAGATAAATGAATACGAAGTGAAGTTGGAAAAGAAATCATTTGAAATGATTGCTCTTCAACAACCTGTTTCACAAGACCTTCGTACTGTCTTGACAGTTCTCAAGGCCGTATCCGATTTGGAACGCATGGGAGATCACGCGGTGTCAATTGCGAAAGCAACTATTCGCATGAAGGGAGAGCAACGCATCCCCGCCGTTGAAGAAGAAATCAAAAAGATGGGACGCGACGTGAAAGACTTTGTCGAAGCAGCTCTAGATCTTTATCTGAACGGTTCTGTGGATCAAGCATATGAAGTAGCGGCGATGGACGAAAAAATCAACCATTACTTTGATAGCATCCGTGATTTAGCTACAGAGGAAATCAAGAAAAATCCTGAAGCTATCGTTACAGGCCGTGATTACTTCCAGGTCATTTCCTTCTTGGAACGTATCGGAGACTACGCAAAAAATATCTGTGAATGGGTTGTTTACTTTGAAACAGGTAAGATTGTCGAATTATAAATTATTTAAATGATAAAATTATTGTGAAAGCTTACTTTTTAATATAGTAAGCTTTCGTTGTATTGATGGTTTACTTTGTCAGAGGTGAGTAATGGACTACATACAGAATATCAGAAAAAAAGTTGGGAAAGATAAAATTATTTTAAATTTTACCTGTGGAATATTAAGTCAATCAGGAAAAATATTATTACAAAAACGAGCAGATAAAGGAACTTGGGGCTTACCAGGTGGTGATTGTGCATAATAACAGGTGCTTAAAAGGTTGATAAAATAAGAAGTTGAGTTTTTACCAATTATATATACTGTAAAAAGTTCAAAAAGAATGCTATAATTTAAAATGGAGGATATTGCCATGAAAATTAATGCTGTAGATTTATTTTGTGGTGTTGGAGGGTTGACCTGTGGTGTTCAGCAAGCAGGTATAAATGTAATAGCAGGTTATGATATAGATCCTCGTAGTCAATTTGCATACGAATTTAACAATAACGCGAGATTTATTTTAAAGGACATAAAAAAATAGATAGCAAGGAAATTACTAATCTTTTTCCAGATGATACTGATATAAAAGTTTTAATGGGATGTGCTCCATGCCAACCCTTTTCAACATATAGCCATAAGTACAAAAATAATGAGAATACACTTCAAAAGATGGATCTTTTAGATTACTTTGGCAAACAAATTGAATATGTCCAACCTGACATTGTTTCGATGGAAAATGTTCCACAAATGGTCAATGAAAAGGTATTTGATAAATTTATCCAGATTTTGAATGATAATAATTACTTAATTGATTACAAAGTTGTATTCGCGCCAGATTACGGTGTTCCTCAAAAAAGAAAGAGATTATTGCTTTTAGCTTCAAAATTAGGAGAAATCAAATTAATTCCTGCACAATTTAATAAAGATAATTACCCTACACTTCGAGATACAATTGGAAATTTACCAAAATTGAAGGCAGGAGATACTGATTTAAATGATCCTCTTCATAGAAGCAGAAATATATCTGATTTGAATATGAAGAGAATAAAGCAGTCAAAACCTGGTGGAACTTGGAGGGATTGGGACGAGGAACTATTACTGGAAGCTTATAAGAAAAAAAGCGGAGCTTCTTTTGGATCGGTATATGGTCGTTTAGAGTGGGATAAACCTGCTAATACAATTACAACACAATTCCCAGGAATAGGAAATGGGCGATTTGGACATCCTGATCAAGATAGAGCTTTAAGTCTACGTGAAGGTGCAATGTTACAAACATTTCCGAGAGATTACTTATTTACACAACCTGAACTTGGGGGAAACTATCCAATAGCACAAGTTGCATTACAAATTGGGAATGCTGTCCCTCCGAAGTTAGGTGAAGTTATTGGAAATAGTATATTGAAGCATTTGGAGAAAATTAAATGAGTATTGAAAAAATTGACTTGCAAATTGCCTATGGTGCAGTAAAGCATTTTGGTAGAAATTTATATACATCAAATCCACCAGCAATCACAGAATTGATTGCAAATTCTTGGGATGCTTATTGTACAGAGTGTAATATTTTCTACAATGATATTGAAAATGATGGGGATAAAAAAACTTCTTTGCTAATTGTTGATGATGGTATTGGTATGACAGATGAAGAGTTGTCTGGGAGATATGCTATTTCTGGTACAGAAAAAAATACTGATTCAGTTAGACGTCCTGATGGAATTACACTTAGACCTTATATGGGGAGAAAAGGTATCGGAAAATTTTCAGCATTTAGTTTAGGTGATAGTTATGTTCTTTATACAAAGAGTGACATAGATACTCAATGGAAAAAGATGATTTTTAATTATGAATTATTACTTGAAGACAGACCGACTGTTCCAATTGCTGTGGAATAT
>NZ_KQ970181.1:769245-773617 GCF_001579015.1 Streptococcus oralis | reverse complement strand
AAAGAAGATGATGAATTCTTTACAAATTATTCAATTAGTGGATGGCTCGGTACTGTTGAAATTCCCAGTCAATTACTTGCTGATGAAAATATAAGTATTTCAGGTGTAACAGTCTATATTCATGGAAAATTAGCTGATGAGGATATTTTACGGGATAAATTAAAAAATAGGATAACAAATTCATACTTTTTAGGCGAAGTCAACGCAGATTTTCTTCAAAATGAAGAAGAAGACCCTGTGCTTAGTAGTAGAGAGGGTTTGAATAAAGAAATACCAAATGTCAAATTATTAATTGAAAAACTATCTAAAATTAGTAATAAGTTAAATGCAAATTGGAATAATTTACGTGCTAATAGAGATAGAGAAAAACTAAATTATCTTGATAAAATGTTAAGTACTGATAGTGGATTGGGGACCGCATTCAAATTTTATAGCGATGAACAGCAAAAACAGGTTGCAAAGCTTGCACAAAGAGTTTTTGATAATGATGAAAAATATTCAGATGCTGAATATAGGGTTTATGGACAAGCAATCTTTGCACTTGTAAATAATAAAGTTATAAATGAAATTACTATAGATACAGATAAGGATACTTTTGGAGAGATCTTAAAGAAGTTCTATAGCTTATTTGAGAAAACGGAACTAAATGCTGCTTTACGTATGAAATCTAATATTGAAGATCGTATTAGCATTATCAATAAACTAAAACTAATTATTGACGATGAGGAAGTTGAGAGTGTTTTTGAGGAACATCTAGCTAAAAATCCATGGTTGATTAATCAATATTGGGATAAACCAAGTAATGAAATTGTGATTGAAACACAAAACAAATATAAAGCAATTATTCAAGAACGTAAGGTTAGTGGGAGAACCGATATTATTACAAAAGTTGCAGATGAGCCTTATCCAATTATCTGTGAGCTAAAAAGAGAGAAAGTTACTGCGTACTCTACACCTGAAATTTCCGAAATAACCAATCAGATCTATAAATACAGACGATTTATTAGTGATGAAATAAACCGATCAAATAATCCTTTAAGAATCTCAAATACTAAAGATATAAAAGCTTATTTTATTTGTGGTGAGAAATCTAAGGAAAAACTAGAAGATTTAGATTTAATTGAATTGAAAAATAACAATATCGAATTAAAAACATATCAAGAGATTATTAGACAAGCTGAAAGAGTTTATAGTGATAGAGTAAGAGAGTAAAATTTTTTATTTAATAAGCCTTATTCCCCTTACCGTGGGGTTCCATTGAACTTGGTGAATCGGCTCTAGAAGCTTTAGTGCGAGAGTTTTATGAAGAAACGGGAATCGAAGTGAGAGTGGAAAAACTATTGAATGTTTATACAAAATATTCAGATATTTATCCGAATGGTGATGAGGCTCAAGTTCTTATAATTTTGTATTTAGTTTCATCTGAAACTTTTATTTCAACAAATTTTTTCTCAAGTGATGAAACTTTAGAATTAGGATTTTTTGATCATAGAGACGTATATAATATTGCTATTGTAAACCAACAACATCAAGATATGATAAATGATTTTTTTCAAAATAAATTCCCAATAGATAGATAGACTAACCACAGAATTTCTATTTTTTGTAACTATATTTTATGAAAATACAAGAAAAACGTTGACAACTATTTTTAAAAGAGTTATAATTATTCATAAATAACAGAAAGGTCGTTTATTTATGAAGTTCAAGAAATGGATATTAGTTGTGTGTAGCATGCTTGCCAGCATGATTTTAGTGGCCTGTCAATCAAGTACGGATAGTTCCCAGTCTGCTGTGGATGCTATCAAACAAAAAGGGAAGCTAGTTGTAGCGACTAGCCCAGACTATGCGCCATTTGAATTCCAAGCCTTGGTAGATGGTAAAAACCAAGTGGTTGGTGCAGATATTGATATGGCTCAAGCGATTGCGGATGAACTTGGAGTTAAGCTTGAAATTTCTAGTATGAGTTTTGACAATGTCTTGACCAGTCTTCAAACTGGAAAGGCTGACTTGGCTATTGCAGGAATTAGTGCTACAGATGAGAGAAAGGAAGTCTTTGACTTTTCAATCCCTTACTATGAAAACAAAATGAGTTTCTTGGTTAGAAAAGCCGATTTAGACAAATACAAGGATCTTACAAGCCTAGCAAGTGCCAATATCGCAGCTCAAAAGGGAACTGTGCCAGAAACCATGGTCAAGGAACAATTACCAAATGCCCAGTTGACATCTTTGACCAATATGGGGGAAGCCGTTAATGAATTGCAGGCTGGAAAAGTGGATGCTGTTCATATGGATGAACCAGTGGCTCTTAGCTACGCTGGTAAAAACTCAGACCTTGCCGTTGCATCTGTTAATTTGACGATGAAAGATGGCGAAGCCAATGCCGTTGCCATCAAGAAGGATCAATCAGACTTGAAAGCAGTAGTCGATAAGGTTATCCAAAAACTGAAAGATGAAGGAACCTATCAAACTTATCTGGAAAAAGCTGCGAAACTAACAGAAGTTGAACAGTAAAAAAGAAAGCAGAGTTGGACTTTAATCCAATTCTGCTTTTATGTATTCTAATAGCTCTTCTAGATTTTCGAGAGAGACTTTGGCAAACTGATAAGGACAGGCGTCCAAATAAGCCTTCTCAAAAAAGTCTAGTTTGAGTGAGCTGTGTTTCAATCTGGCAATTTTAGGATAGTGTCTCAAATCAAGCAAAAGACCATCGTGTAGAGGATAGTGGGGCAAGGGACAGGTGTTTTTTTCAAGTACTTCCTTAATCTGAGCCTGATAGTTCTCTTGAAGGGTCAGTCTGGTCAGTCGATTTTTTTCAAATAACTGGCTATCGATGTAAAGAGAAAGAGCCTTTTGCATGATGAGATTGCTATCATAGTCCAAGATATTTTTGTAGGAAATAAAGGCCTCTTTTAGGGCATTTGGGAGAATGAGAGCGGTAAGACGAAGGGCTGGAAAGAGACTTGTTGAGAAGGACTTGATATAAATGACCCGATCTTCAGTATCCAGATAGTGGAAGGTTTGGCCCTTTCTAGGATCTAGGTCCCCTAAATAGTCATCCTCTACGATGTAAACACCATACTGGTTTGCTAGATCCAGAATAGCCCTCTTTTCCTGATCAGAATAGGAATGACCTAGGGGATAGTGGAAGCGAGGAATGGTATAGAAAAACTTGATTTTCCCAGATTTAAACTGTTCTTCCAGTTCTTCAAGGTCAATGCCATCGATTCGGCGTTCAATGGTCCTGTAGGCCAATTCCTGAGCGACCAAGAGGCGATTCATTCGGTGGTAAGTCGGCTGTTCAACCAAAATCTCTTCTCCCTTACTTGGGAAGTTGATCTGAGAAAGGATAAAGAGAGCTTGCTGGGTACCCGAAGTCAGAACCAGTTGGTCGGGTTTGCAGTAGAGGGCTTGGTCAAAGAGGAGTTGATGGACAGATTGTCTGAGTTCCTCAAGGCCTTCTTGGTTATCATAGTAGTTGAAGAGGTAGTTTTCTCGACCTATCAGGGTTTCATTGACGCAGAGTCGGAAGTCGTCATAGGCACTAGCATGCTCGTCAGTGACTTCGATTTCCAAGTCTTGGTGCTGTCCTTGTTCCAGAACATAGTAGCCACTTTGGGGTTTGGCATAGAGGTATTGTTCATGGCGTAATTCCAGTAGGGCTCGTTGGATAGTATCCTTGCTACAGTGGAAGTCTTGGCTCAATTGACGGATGGAGGGAAGCCGGCTACCTGTTGGGAATTTTCCTGATTCAATCCCTTTTTTGAGAAAGGAAACGACTGCTTGGTATTTACTTTCTTTCTTCATTCCAGACCTCCGTTGATTTTGTTACATTGTACCTTTTTTTGCCTCCTTTGCAATGGGAAAAGCATTTCTCCCTTTCACAACTAGGAGCAAATGTGGTATACTTAGAAAGTATAGTGATTCATTGAACAGAAGATAAGAAAGAGAATGGATAGAAAAGTGCAGGAACCGGTTAAATTATTTCAATACAATACTCTAGGTGCCTTAATGGCAGGTCTCTATGGTGGAACTATGACAGTGGGAGAATTGCTGGAACATGGTGACCTCGGCTTGGGAACCCTTGATTCGATTGATGGGGAGTTGATTGTCCTTGATGGCAAGGCTTATCAAGCCAAGGGTTCTGGTCAAACGCCTGAAATTGTTGAGGTGGCAGCGGATGCTCTCATTCCCTATGCAGCAGTGGTTCCTCATCAGGCAGAAGTGATTTTTCGTCAGCGCTTTGAGATGACTGACAAGGAATTGGAAAAACGAATTGAGTCCTACTATGATGGAGAAAATCTTTTTCGCTCCATCAAGATTCATGGCGAATTTTCACAAATGCATGTGCGGATGATTCCCAAATCCACAC
>NZ_KQ970181.1:765661-769071 GCF_001579015.1 Streptococcus oralis | reverse complement strand
GTGGCGACTCACCAACCTGAATATAGCCGTGAAAATGTATCGGGAACTATTATTGGATTTTGGACACCGGAGATTTTCCATGGGGTGAGTGTTGCAGGCTACCATTTGCATTTTATCTCAGATGATTTGACCTTTGGTGGGCATGTGATGGACTTCGTTATCAAAGAAGGAATGATCGAGGTTGGGGCAGTAGACCAGTTGGACCAACGCTTTCCAGTCCAAGATCGCCAGTATTTATTTGCCAAATTTAACGTTGACGAGATGAAGAAAGATATTGATAAGTCAGAATAGGAGAAAAAGATGACAGTACATATTATCCTCACCATGGTTGCTTTGGTTCTCATTCTAGTAAGTGGGACTTGGTATGCCAAAAAACGGTTTAAAATCTCTCTTGCAGTGATGGGCTTGGGAGCAATCGCATTTTTTGTTTCTTCTCAAGTGTTAGAGAAGATAGTTCACCTTCTGGTACTCCATCCGCAAAAAGATGGAACCATTCCGCTCATGCAGGAGCAGCCTTTCTTATACGTCCTTTATGGGATTGCCATGGCAGCCCTCTTTGAGGAAACAGCTCGTCTTGTCTTTTTTAAATGGTTGGAGAAAAAGAGAAAGCTAGAAGATCGAGATGCTTTGGCTTATGGTTTGGGACATGGGGGCTTGGAGATGCTCTATCTCGGAATGGGAAGCTTGATCAGTTTGTTGATTCTCTTTTCACTCATCCAGTCTTCAAATACTGATGTAGCCAATCTTCTTCCAAAATCTACGCTCGAAACGGTTCAGTCTCTTTCTGTATGGCAGGTTTATTTACTAGGAGTTGAACGTGTGCTTGCCTTGGTTCTGCAAATTGGTCTCTCTATCTGGGTCTATCAAAGTGTCCGTCAAAAGAAATGGATCTACCTCCTTGCTGCCTATGGTTTGCATGCCTTGTTTGACTTGGCTCCAGCCTTATCTCATGTTGGATGGATTGCAAATCCGCTTCTAGTTGAGTTTATTCTTCTCGTAGAACTTTTAGTCTTTATCTGGCTGACAAAATCTACATTTTGGAAAAAATCATCATAAAAAGAGGTTTACCTCTTTTTTTATGCGATGCTTTGACACTTCCATTTTTCGGTTCGTCAAAAGCTTTTAAAAATGGTATAATGAAATGACTTTACAAAAGGATGAGAGATATGACATTAGTAACTAAAATACAAGAACAATTAGAAGGAATTGATATTCGTTTCAAGGAACCCTTGAAGACCTATACCTATACCAAGGTTGGAGGTCGAGCGGATTACCTAGTTTTGCCACGCAATCGCTATGAGATGGCGCGTGTCGTCCAATTTGCCAATCAAGAGAATATTCCTTGGATGGTGCTAGGAAATGCCAGCAATATCATCGTGCGTGAAGGTGGAATCCGTGGATTTGTTATCTTGTGTGACAAGCTCAATAACGTTTCAGTTGATGGTTATACCATCGAAGCAGAAGCTGGTGCTAATTTGATTGAGACAACACGTATTGCACTCCGTCATAGTTTAACTGGTTTTGAGTTTGCTTGTGGTATTCCAGGGAGCATCGGAGGAGCTGTCTTTATGAATGCGGGTGCCTACGGAGGTGAGATTGCTCATATCTTGCAGTCTTGTCAAATTTTGACCAAGGAAGGGGAAATCGAGACCTTGTCAGCCAAGGATTTAGCTTTTGGGTACCGCCATTCAGCCATTCAGGAGTCTGGTGCAGTTGTCTTATCAGCTAAATTTGCTCTAGCTCCAGGAACCCATCAGGTTATCAAACAAGAGATGGATCGCTTGACGCACCTTCGCGAACTCAAACAACCTCTAGAATACCCATCTTGTGGCTCAGTATTTAAGCGTCCAGTGGGGCATTTTGCAGGTCAGTTGATTTCAGAAGCTGGTTTGAAAGGCTATCGTATCGGTGGTGTTGAAGTATCTGAAAAGCACGCTGGTTTCATGATCAATATTGCTGACGGAACGGCCAAAGACTACGAGGACTTGATTGAGTCTGTGATTGAAAAAGTTAAGGAACACTCAGGTGTTACCCTTGAGAGGGAAGTCCGTATTTTGGGTGAGAAGGAATAAGGTTTGGGTAGAAAAATTGCTGCTATAACCATTGTAAAGGGGGTGAAAGCCTATCGTTAGTGCAGAAGTATGTAGGCAGTTTAATCTCCTACACGAGGTAGTAGCGGCCTGACAGAGCCCGGATCTGTTAATTTATGAAAAAGAAGGAATTTATGACAATTGAAAAAACCAATTATTGAATTCAAAAACGTCTCTAAAGTTTTTGAAGACAGCAACACCAAGGTTCTCAAAGATATCAACTTTGAGTTGGAAGAAGGAAAGTTCTATACCCTACTAGGCGCATCAGGTTCTGGAAAATCAACCATCCTAAACATCATTGCAGGTTTACTGGATGCGACGACAGGAGATATTTTGCTGGATGGGGTACGAATCAACGACATCCCAACCAACAAGCGAGATGTTCATACAGTCTTCCAATCCTATGCCTTGTTTCCACATATGAATGTGTTTGAAAATGTTGCTTTTCCCCTCCGCTTGCGTAAAATCGACAAGAAAGAAATCGAGCAACGTGTAGCAGAAGTTCTCAAGATGGTTCAGTTAGAAGGTTATGAAAAACGTTCCATCCGTAAGCTCTCTGGAGGACAACGTCAGCGTGTAGCCATTGCCCGTGCTATCATCAACCAACCCCGTGTGGTTTTGTTGGATGAGCCTTTATCAGCGCTGGACTTGAAGTTGCGAACAGACATGCAGTACGAACTGCGTGAACTGCAACAACGATTGGGGATTACCTTTGTCTTTGTCACTCACGATCAGGAAGAAGCCCTGGCTATGAGTGACTGGATTTTCGTTATGAACGATGGTGAGATTGTTCAGTCTGGAACACCTGTAGATATCTATGATGAGCCAATCAACCATTTTGTTGCTACCTTTATCGGTGAGTCCAACATCTTGCAAGGAACTATGATTGAGGACTACTTGGTCGAGTTTAACGGCAAACGCTTTGAAGCGGTCGATGGTGGGATGAAGCCAAACGAGCCTGTGGAAGTTGTTATTCGTCCAGAGGACTTGCGCATTACCCTTCCTGAAGAAGGCAAGCTCCAAGTTAAGGTTGATACCCAGCTTTTCCGTGGGGTTCACTATGAGATCATCGCCTATGACGAACTCGGAAATGAATGGATGATCCACTCGACTCGCAAGGCCATCGTTGGTGAGGAAATCGGTCTGGACTTTGAACCAGAAGACATCCACATCATGCGTCTTAACGAAACCGAAGAAGAGTTCGATGCTCGTATCGAGGAATACGTAGAAATCGAAGAGCAAGAAGCAGGTTTGATTAACGCTATTGAGGAGGAAAGAGATGAAGAAAACAACCTCTAAACTCTTTGTAGTGCCCTACAT
>NZ_KQ970181.1:764178-765641 GCF_001579015.1 Streptococcus oralis | reverse complement strand
CTCTTTGTATTGGCACCCTTGGTCTTGATTTTTGGACAATCCTTTTTCAATATCGAAGGCCAGTTCAGTTTAGATAATTATAAATCCTACTTTGTGTCACAAAACTTGACCTATCTCAAAATGAGTTTCAACTCTGTTCTCTATGCAGGGATTGTGACTCTGGTGACGCTTCTCATCAGCTATCCGACAGCCCTCTTTTTGACTCGTCTCAAGCACCGTCAACTCTGGCTCATGCTGATAATCCTGCCAACTTGGATCAATCTGCTCCTCAAGGCTTATGCCTTTATCGGGATTTTTGGTCAAAATGGGTCTATTAACCAATTCTTGGAATTCATCGGAATCGGTTCGCAACAGCTGCTCTTTACCGATTTCTCCTTTATTTTTGTCGCAAGCTACATCGAGCTTCCATTTATGATTTTGCCGATCTTCAATGTTTTGGATGATATGGATAACAATCTGATCAATGCTAGCTATGACCTCGGTGCGACCAAGTGGGAAACCTTTCGCCATGTCATCTTCCCTCTGTCGATGAATGGGGTGAGAAGTGGAGTTCAGTCCGTCTTTATCCCTAGCTTGAGCCTCTTCATGCTGACACGTTTGATTGGTGGGAACCGTGTTATTACACTGGGGACGGCCATTGAGCAGAACTTTCTAACAAATGACAACTACGGTATGGGTTCTACCATTGGTGTAATCCTCATCCTGACCATGTTCATCACCATGTGGGTGACCAAGGAAAGGAGAGAACGATGAAAAAATTTGCCAATCTCTACTTAGCCTTTGTCTTCATCATCCTATATTTGCCAATCTTTTACTTGATTGGCTATGCCTTTAATGCTGGCGATGATATGAACAGCTTTACTGGTTTTAGCTTGAGCCATTTTCAAACCATGTTTGGTGATGGTCGTCTCATGTTAATCCTCACCCAAACCTTTTTCTTGGCCTTTCTATCAGCCTTGATAGCGACCATTATCGGGACTTTCGGTGCCATTTACATCTACCAATCTCGTAAGAAATACCAAGAAGCCTTTTTATCACTCAATAATATTCTCATGGTTGCGCCTGACGTTATGATTGGTGCCAGCTTCTTGATTCTCTTTACCCAGCTTAAGTTTTCACTTGGATTTTTGACGGTTCTATCTAGTCACGTGGCCTTTTCTATCCCTATCGTGGTCTTGATGGTCTTGCCTCGTCTCAAGGAAATGAATGACGATATGATTCACGCGGCTTATGACCTAGGTGCCAGCCAATTTCAGATGTTTAAGGAAATCATGCTTCCTTACCTCACACCGTCTATCATTGCAGGTTATTTCATGGCCTTTACTTACTCGCTGGATGACTTTGCCGTGACCTTCTTTGTGACGGGAAATGGCTTTTCAACCCTCTCAGTTGAGATATACTCTCGTGCTCGTAAGGGAATTTCCCTAGAAATCAATGCCCTCTCTGCCCTCGTCTTTCTCTTT
>NZ_KQ970181.1:762627-763507 GCF_001579015.1 Streptococcus oralis | reverse complement strand
ATGAGAAGTTTGACCATAAATGGACAGGCAAATATAGCGACCTCTTCCTACAGTTTAAAATGTATCGGAAGTAGAAAGATAGAATAAAGAAAAAACAGTAGAATGAGTTAAAATCCGATTCTATTGTTTTTTACTTTTCTAGTCAGCTTCAGCTAACAGGGATGGCGGAAATGGCACCTTATCTCTACGGTGATGAAATCGCTGAGATTCAAGGTCAAATACCAGTCGGTATGCCTTATGCTGCGGGCTATACTTATGGCTATCATCTGATACAAGCCTATCTGAAAAAGACTGGCAAGAGTATTATTGAAACGACAGTAACATAGACAGAAGAGATTTTAGAGGTGACGAAAGACTTTTGGCAATGACACTTTTGCTTGAAAATCCGCCAGAACCTGATATAATGTAGGTAATTTCTGGAGGTGACTATATGCACTATAAAAGAGTTGAATTGAAAGTTACAAATCAAGGTATCCATGAGCGCAAGATTTTTCAAGGTGTCAAGATTTTCAATCGTAGCAAGCTGTCCAAAGATCAGAAAAGCATTCTAACACAGAAGCTTTACCTGACACCGAAGCAAAACATCGTTTACTATCAGCGAACAGATGTCAATTATGACCAGAACTGGCATCATAATAAGGACTATTACGAACTAGCTTATGACCAGTTGGACAGAGAAACTGTCTTTAAAGTTTGTCGAGATTTTGACGAACTCAGTCCTTTTCTGGAGAATGAGCTGCTGGAGAAGCTAAAAGAAAAGCAGTCAGCAGGCAAATTTTTTGAAAAATTAGATATATAAAAATCCGGCTGCTTTCATAAGCAGTCGGATTTCTTTGAGTTTTAGTTTGATAATCTTTTATAAGGAAATATAGAGCTATTG
>NZ_KQ970181.1:757513-761563 GCF_001579015.1 Streptococcus oralis | reverse complement strand
CAGTCCAGTGCAATACAGAACTAAATCCTTCGGATAAATTAATTGTCTAACTTTTGGGGATCAGTACATCTTAGGACTAGCGTTTTTTTTATATTTTTATAAATCATTGTCCAGAAATGATGATTTATAAGTATGGGTTGCCTTTTCAATAAATGGGTTATATAATAGAAGTATAGTTAGAGAAGATTGGTCTGAACATTTTTATAAAGAAAAGGAGAAAAGATGGCATTAAATTTGTTTGATGTTATTCATTATGAAGGTGAGGAAACAAGGAATATACTTGCTTGGAGACATCCTAAAACGAATATCAAGATAGGAGCAACTGTAATTGTAAATCCTGGTCAGAGTGCTGTGTTCTTTTCAAATGGAAGAGCAGTAGCTACTTATGAGGCTGGAAAACATAAGATTGAAGGAAATGATATTCAGACAGTTTCAGGAATAAAAAACTTTCTAAGTGGAGGTATTTCATCTGACTCATCATTTTTGTGGTTTGTAAACACGTATGATTTACAACCGATTGGGTGGGGAACTTCTTCACCTATAATGGTTCGAGATCCAGAAAGTGATATTCCTGTTGAGTTGAAAATACATGGAAATTTTATTCCGCGAATTGTAGATTTGGAAGCTTTTATACTAGAATTTATGCCAAGTCACCCTGATTTTATAACAGCTGCTATTTTACAAAAACGATTTAGACAAACTGCCAGTGGATTGATTAGTTCAGCTATTTCACAAGTAATATATAACTATAAGATTCCAATTATTGATATTGAGATGCACAGTTTTGATATAGCTAATGGTTTGTCTGAAATTTTATCTAGCCATTTTGCTAAATATGGAATTAGTATTGAAGAATTTAACATTGAGGCCTTAAAGGTAAATCAGAATAGCAATGGGTATAGAGAAATCTTTAAATTCCACAAGCAAATTTTGGAAGCCAAAAGCAAGCAGGCGAGTCGAGATGTTGAAGAGTATACTTATCAAGAAGAGAGACAATTTGATATTTTAGAAGAGGCAGCTAAAAATAATGATTCTACAGGAAAGCTAATGGGAGCAGGTGTGGAAATCGCAATGGGGCTTGGCTTAGGAGCTAAGTTCAGCAACTTGGTGGATCATATTGAAGATAGGAATTCATTGGACAAAGATGTTAATCAACATAAATCCGACCTCAAAGGAGAAATAGGCTTAGCTAAGTTTTGTAGCCAATGTGGAACTGCGTTTTTGGAGGGAGCAAATTTCTGTTCTAATTGTGGTCATGAAAGATAATTCAAAGCTTAGAAGAAATAATTTTTATAACATTCTAGGTCGGATATTATCTTTAACTTTTAGTTTTTTGTATTTTCAAATTTACTTTTGATTTCATTTGGGAAGTCTGGCTTTGTCAGAGTTTCCCTTTTTCTTAGAAATCTAAAACTAATATTTCCTTGTTTTCATTTTTAGATCATTGAAATTATGTAATTCTATGTATGGAAATGTCTGAATAAATACACCAATTCCCTGGAAGATATTAGGAAATTTTTTAAAAGAGCAAGGGATTTAGATAGACAAGTTCTATGACGAGAGGATATTGTAGATGTACCAAGTATTTCGTTTATTAAGTATACTTTTTATGGGATTAACAAGTGCAACATTTTTTATTTCACTATTGATTGCAACTCTATTTCTAGGATATGGTAAGCCGATTTTCTCAATAGTGACACCTATTATTTTTTCTTTATCAGGTTTCTTTTTGTCTTCCTTTGCATTTTATAGCTTTGGTGTTTTAGAAAATATAAAAATTAAAGTCAAAGCTTTGGATGAGATATATAATGGGAAAGCTCTTTATAGAGAATATATAGCAACTAGAGGAGAAGATAGGTGAAGCAGTATATTAAGAATAATTGGGGGAAAGGCTTTCATTGGTTAATTTCAAATATAGTAATACTCTGTTTTGTAGTTTTATCACTTGCTATCTTTTCTATAGATGATGGACCAAGAATCTTTATATTGAAAAATCTTGATTTTATAATTTTAGCAAAGTTTGTTGGGATTCCTATTGTGATCAGTTTTTTATTTTTATCATTTCAGAATGTTACCTTTTTACTAGTTGCTTTAATTATTTTATATTTATTTCGAGAAACAATTAAAGAGTCCTTTTCCTTGAAGAAATTAAAACAGAAGAATTTACTTCAAATGCTTGTTTTAATCATTTTATCATCATTTCTTGAATTTGAAAAATCTAGGGAATGGTCTATTCGATTTCTATTTCTTTTAGCTCCGTGGTATTTGTTTAGTGTGATCTCAATATTGGTAATGACTTATTGTGAGTCTAAGAGACAAGAAGAAGTCAAGAAACGAAATCAAATACAAGCATTATTCACTTTATTTGAAAAGCACCAGATTAATAAAAATACATATCCCGTTATTTGTCCATCATGTAGTGGTGAGAATTTGCTTGACCTGGGGCAAGGTAAATCATGTGATTATTGTGGTGCATGGTTATCTAGAAAGGAAATATAAATGAGACGCTATCGTTTAATCATTTCCAAGGTTGTTTATCCTTTAGTATCTTTCATATGTATTATTTCGGGATTGAAATTTTATCAGTCCATAGATAAGGAAATAAGATGGTTATTAGGAAAAAAAGAAGGGTTACTTCACGATTTCTACTTTATGTGGCTTTTAATAGTTACAATTTTGTTTGTCTTATTTTTCCTGTTTTTGATTCTATCCTCTTTTTTATTCTTAAAACAGCCACGGATGAAACAATATGATAAAGCTTTGATAACAGTTCTTAAGTTTGAAGAACAAGGTGGGGATGTTATTGAAATTAAAGGAAAAGAATTGCGAGATGAGTTATCTTATAAATTATCAGCAAAACGTGTTTATTGTCCTACTTGTCATAAACCTACAGATGGGGTAATTGGAACTAAATTGACCTGTAGAAATTGTGGTAAAACTTTTATAGTTTCTTGATTTGATGACATTCGTAATGAAATGATCTTATCAATTTCTTTAACAATAAATTAAGATTGATTGTAGAAACATAGTAAGTTTATTTGCTTAAATTAAATTTTATAATACGAAAAGCAACAGCTGTTTAGCTGTTGCTTTTGATAACTTTTTTAACTCTTAAACAATACCTTGGGCAATTACAGCATTTGCTAGATTTTAGAAGTCAACAACATTTTCTCCTGCAAGGTCATCAGTACCAAGGCCGTTGTTTCAGTAGTTGTTTTAACTGTGTTGAGGGTGTTGGTACTGATGACCTCAACTCGACCAGAGTATACTGACCTCTATTCATCTGATAAGAGAGATTTTATCATCCAGATATTCATAGCTGGGTGGCCGGCAGCGTTAGAAAGTGGTTGTTGCAGTGGTGTAAAACCATAGTGTTGATAGACGGCCACGGCCGTAGCCAGATTAGTAGAGGTTTCTAGATAAAGCTGTTCATAACCTGCCAGGCGGGCATTTTGGACGATCTGCTTTATCAGCCGACTGGAATAACCTTTGCCACGACTGTTTTTAGCGACATACAGTTTTTGTAATTCAGCAATCTTATCAGACACAGGTGCAAAGCCACCACAGCCAACGAGATGCCCTTCATCTTCCAGAACAAAGTAAGCTGCCTTCTCTTGATGTTGATAAAAGTCAGCCAAATGATCTAGATGAGAATCAAAGTAGACAGTTCCTGGTTTGTCAAGCCCGAATTCTTCTAGGCTGGCTCGAATGAGCTGGGCTACAGCTGGATTGTCTCTCACTTCCATTGGCCGTAAGTTCATGATTTGTCCTCCGATAGGATGAATCGACTAGTTAAACAATACCTTGGGCAATCATAGCGTTGGCTACATTTTCAAAGGCAGCGATATTGGCACCTGCGAGGTAGTCGATACCAAGTCCGTAAGTTTCAGCAGTAGTCTTAGCTGTATTGAAGATGTTGGTCATGATGTCTTTGAGACGGCCGTCAACTTCTTCGCGTGTCCATGAGAGGCGAAGGCTGTTTTGACTCATTTCAAGTGCTGATACAGCTACACCACCAGCGTTGGCAGCTTTTGCAGGTCCGTAAAGGAT
>NZ_KQ970181.1:755459-757335 GCF_001579015.1 Streptococcus oralis | reverse complement strand
AATGCCTTGAGCAACTAAGCGTTTAGCTGCTTCACCATTGATTTCGTTTTGAGTCGCACATGGAAGAGCGATATCGTAGTTATCAGTGTATGTCCAGACAGAACCTTCATGGTAAGTAGCAGTAGATTTTTCAGCAGCGTATTCAGTCAAACGGGCACGACGTTTATTCTTCACATCTGCTAGAAGGTCAAAGTCGATACCATTTTCATCAATGACATACCCATTTGAGTCAGATACAGAGATGACAGTAGCACCAAGTTCAGTTGCTTTTTGAAGTGCATATTGAGCTACGTTACCAGAACCTGAAATAACCACTTTTTTACCAGCAAAGCTGTTACCGTTAGCTTTGAGCATTTCTTCAGTGTAGTAAACCAAACCATAACCAGTTGCTTCTGGGCGAATCAAGCTACCACCGAATCCAAGAGGTTTACCAGTCAAGACACCAGCGTCGAATTGGTTAAGACGTTTGTATTGTCCGTAAAGGTAACCAATCTCACGTCCACCAACCCCGATATCGCCGGCTGGAACGTCAAGTGATGGTCCGATGTATTTTTGCAATTCAGTCATGAAGCTTTGGCAGAAGCGCATCACTTCAGCATCAGTCTTCCCTTTAGGATCGAAGTCTGATCCCCCTTTACCTCCACCGATTGGAAGTCCAGTCAAGACGTTTTTAAAGATTTGTTCAAATCCGAGGAATTTCAAGATTCCTTGGTTTACAGTTGGGTGGAAACGAAGTCCGCCTTTATATGGACCAACAGCTGAGTTGAATTGAACACGGTAGCCACGGTTGACTTGAACTTTTCCATCACGGTCAACCCAAGGAACTCGGAAAGAAATCACGCGCTCAGGCTCAGTGATACGTGCCAAGATATTTTCTTCGATATACTCAGGGTGTTTTTCAAATACAGGTTCCAAAGTGCTGAAGAATTCTTCAACCGCCTGGAGAAATTCAGCCTCATGCCCGTTACGAGCTTTCACAGTTGCAAACACGCTTTGGATATAGTCTTTAGCAGATGTCATATCGTTCTCCTTTTGTTGTTATATTTTATTACGTGAGCCATTATAGCAGATTTTTTTTTAGTGTAAAGAAAAAAACGGAAATTTTCTAAAAATTCTTTCAATTTACAATAAACTATTTTTCTGACAGTAAAAAACGAACGTTTTTTGCAAAAATAACTTTCTCAAAGAGAAAATTTGAAAGTATGGTATAATATTAGAAATAAATGGAATCTGGAGGATCAGAATCATGGTATCAACAAAAACACAAATTGCTGGTTTTGAGTTTGACAATTGCTTGATGAATGCAGCGGGTGTGGCTTGTATGACGATAGAGGAACTAGAAGGGGTCAAAAACTCAGCAGCAGGAACCTTTGTCACGAAGACAGCAACCTTGGAATTTCGTCAGGGAAATCCTGAACCACGCTATCAAGATGTTCCACTTGGTTCCATCAACTCTATGGGATTGCCAAATAATGGTTTAGATTATTATCTGGACCATCTTTTGGATTTACAGGAAAAAGAGCCAAACAGAACTTTCTTCCTTTCCCTAGTCGGCATGTCTCCAGAGGAAACTCATACCATCTTGAAAAAAGTCCAAGAGAGTGAGTTTAAAGGACTGACAGAGCTTAATCTCTCTTGTCCCAATGTTCCAGGGAAGCCGCAGATTGCCTACGATTTTGAGACAACAGACCGTATCTTGTCAGAGGTATTTGCCTACTTTACCAAACCTCTTGGAATTAAACTGCCACCATATTTTGATATTGTTCACTTTGACCAAGCAGCAGCTATTTTCAACAAATATCCGCTCAAGTTTGTCAACTGTGTGAACTCTATCGGAAACGGCCTTTATATAGAAGACGAGTCTGTCGTTATTCGT
>NZ_KQ970181.1:753443-755277 GCF_001579015.1 Streptococcus oralis | reverse complement strand
GGGATTGGTGGAGAGTATATCAAACCAACCGCTCTAGCGAATGTACATGCCTTCTACCAACGTCTCAATCCTCAAATCCAAATCATCGGAACGGGTGGCGTTCTGAACGGACGTGATGCCTTTGAACATATCCTCTGTGGTGCCAGTATGGTACAGGTGGGAACTACCCTTCACAAGGAAGGCGTCGATGCTTTTGAGCGTATTACCAATGAACTAAAAGCAATCATGGCGGAAAAAGGGTACGAAAACCTAGAAGATTTCCGTGGGAAATTGCGCTATATTGACTAAATGAAATAGAAAAACCAGAAGAAAGGAGAGAAGATGCTAGCCGTAGAAGAGAGTCAGAAATTATCTCTATCAAACTTATCTAGCCTGACCTTATTTACTGGTTCAGACCAAGGTCAGTTTGAAGTTATGAAGGACCAGGTGCTGAAACAGATTGGCTATGATTCAGCCGACCTCAATTTTGCCTACTTTGACATGAAAGAAGTAGCCTATAAGGATGTGGAACTGGAGCTGGTCAGTCTCCCTTTCTTTGCCGATGAAAAAATTGTTATTTTAGATCATTTTGTCGATATTACAACAGCCAAGAAACGGTTTTTAACAGATGATGAACTCAAGTCATTTGAGGAATACCTTGACAATCCTTCACCGACAACCAAACTCTTGCTATTTGCAGAAGGGAAGCTGGATAGTAAAAGACGATTGGTTAAACTTCTCAAGCGTGATGCCAAGGTTTTTGATGCAGTAGAAGCTAAAGAACAAGAACTCCGCCAGTATTTCCAAAAGTGGAGCCAGACACAAGGTCTGCAGTTTGCGGAAAAATCTTTTGAAAATCTCCTTATCAAGTCTGGTTTTCAATTTAGCGAAATCCAGAAAAATCTCCTCTTTTTACAGTCTTATAAGTCAGACGGTGTGATTGAGGAGAAGGACATTGTAGAGGCTATTCCCAAAACTTTGCAGGACAATATTTTTGATTTGACTCAGTTTATTTTAACTAAGAAGATAGATATGGCCCGTGATTTGGTTAGAGACTTGACCCTGCAAGGGGAAGACGAAATCAAGCTGATTGCTGTCATGTTAGGACAGTTCCGAACCTTTACCCAGGTGAAAATTTTATCAGAGGCTGGTCAGACGGAATCGCAGATTGTAAGTAGTCTGGGGACTTATTTGGGACGCAATCCTAATCCTTATCAAATCAAGTTCGCACTCAGAGATTCGAGAGGGATTTCCTTGGGGTTTCTCAAGCGAGCGATTTCTTATTTGATTGAAACGGACTACCAGATTAAGACAGGTGTCTATGAAAAAAGTTACTTGTTTGAAAAGACGCTCTTGCAGATTGCGACAGAGGCAAATTGAGCAAAAAACTTGAAAAAAGAGGATGATTGCGTTATCATTTTCATATAGAAAGAAAAAAGAGGTATTACAGATGGCTATTATCTTACCAGACCTTCCATACGCATACGACGCTTTGGAACCATATATCGATGCTGAAACAATGCACTTGCACCATGACAAGCACCATCAAACCTACGTCAACAATGCGAATGCTGCTCTTGAAAAACACCCTGAAATCGGTGAAGACCTTGAAGCTTTGCTTGCTGACGTAGAATCTATCCCAGCTGATATCCGCCAAGCGCTTATCAACAACGGTGGTGGACACTTGAACCACGCTCTTTTCTGGGAATTGATGACTCCTGAAAAAACAGCTCCTTCAGCAGAACTTGCAGCAGCAATCGATGCAACATTTGGTTCATTTGAAGAGTTCCAAGCAGCCTTTACAGCAGCAGCAACAACTCGCTTTGGTTCTGGATGGGCTTGGTTGGTTGTCAAC
>NZ_KQ970181.1:751774-753025 GCF_001579015.1 Streptococcus oralis | reverse complement strand
GATTAACTGGAACAAAGTAAATGAGCTTTATGCAGCAGCTAAATAAAAAATAGGAAGGGAAGAGCCAATCTTCTCTTTTTGGTTTATATGGCAGAAGTCTGACAAAATCGTCAGACTTTTTTCATTTTTATGAGAAATGTGCTAATTGCTAGAAATTATGGTAAAATAGAGTGTTAAGTAATCGTGGAAAAGGAAGACTATGCGTAAAGAAATTGCACCTGAATTATACAATTATAACAAGTTTCCTGGCCTAGAATTTCATATAAATGGGGATAAGGTTGAGACTGAAGGGATTGCTTTTACCTTGGTTGAAAATATCAAGGATGCTTTCGATGTGACAGTCTTTAATCAGCGCTTCTCAGAAGTGTTAACCAAATTTGATTATGTCGTGGGCGACTGGAGCAATGAACAGCTTCGCCTACGCGGTTTTTACAAAGACGATCGAACAGAGGAAAAAATTGAAAAAATCAGTCGCTTACAGGATTATCTTTTAGAGTATTGTAGTTATGGTTGTGCTTATTTTGTCCTAGAAAACCAAGCACCTAAGCGTGCTTCATTTGACAAGAAAATGCGTAAAAAGGAAGAGGAGAATCTTCCTAGAAGAGGAAAGAAACCTTCGCAAAATAAGAGAAAACCAAATGCGGATAAGCGAAATAGACGTCGTCATAAGGACCACAAGTCTCAGAAAGAGGACAAGGGACAGCGCCATTTTGTCATTCGTCAGAAATAGATAGAGAATAAGGAGAAGAGATGAAACCGTCTATTTATAGTTTAACACGTCAAACCATGCAAGAATGGGTATTAGAACAAGGGGAAAAGAAATTCCGTGCAGATCAAATCTGGGAATGGCTCTACCGTAAACGTGTCCAGTCATTTGAAGAAATGACCAACCTTTCCAAGGATTTGATTGCCAAGCTCAATGAGCAGTTTGTCGTAAATCCTTTGAAACAACGCATCGTACAAGAGTCTGCTGACGGTACTGTTAAGTATCTTTTTGAGTTGCCAGATGGCATGTTGATTGAGACAGTACTCATGCGTCAACACTATGGGTTGTCAGTCTGTGTGACCACTCAGGTCGGCTGTAATATTGGTTGTACCTTCTGTGCATCAGGCTTGATTAAGAAGCAACGTGACCTTAATAACGGGGAAATCGTAGCGCAGATTATGCTAGTTCAGAAATACTTTGATGAACGTGGTCAGGATGAACGTGTCAGCCATATCGTTGTCATGGGAATTGGTGAACCATTTGAT
>NZ_KQ970181.1:749939-751205 GCF_001579015.1 Streptococcus oralis | reverse complement strand
CATGGGAATTGGTGAACCATTTGATAACTACAACAATGTTTTGAATTTTGTTCGTACCATCAATGATGACAAGGGGATGGCAATCGGTGCTCGTCACATCACTGTTTCTACCTCAGGTTTGGCTCATAAAATTCGTGACTTTGCTAATGAAGGAGTTCAGGTCAATCTGGCTGTTTCTCTTCACGCACCCAACAATGAATTGCGCTCAAGCATCATGAAGATTAACCGTGCCTTCCCAATTGAAAAACTCTTTGCAGCTATTGAGTACTATATCGAAACAACCAACCGCCGTGTGACCTTTGAATATATCATGCTCAATGAAGTCAACGATGGTGTAGAACAAGCCTTGGAATTGGCTGAATTGCTCAAGAACATCAAGAAATTGTCTTATGTAAACTTAATTCCTTATAACCCAGTTAGTGAACACGACCAGTATAGCCGTAGTCCCAAAGAGCGCGTGATGGCCTTCTACGATACCCTCAAGAAAAAAGGGGTCAACTGTGTTGTCCGTCAAGAGCATGGTACGGATATTGATGCAGCTTGTGGACAATTGCGCTCCAATACAATGAAACGTGACCGCCAGAAGGCAGTCGCAGCGGTAAATCCATAAAATGACTAGAAAAAGAGAAATAATCTTAAGATCGGGAGTGGTTGTTTATAGCCTTTGCATTGTCTGTTTTTGCTTCACTCCCCAGCCTCAACTTCCTACAGGAGTGGAAACTCCAGGTATTCAAACTTTTGGACGCCTGGTTTTTCTTTTAACTCCCTTAAACTCCCTGTGGAATCTGGGTGAAGTGACCAGTTTGGGACAAGTCATTTGGATCTTTTTGCAGAATATTTTAAATGTCTTCTTGCTCTTCCCTCTGGTCTTTCAACTGATCTATCTCTGTCCAAACTTGCGGCAAACCAAAAAAATCATCCTTCTCAGTTTTCTACTGAGTCTAGGAATTGAGTGTACGCAATTGGTCTTAGACTTTTTCGTTGATTTTAATCGCGTCTTTGAGATTGATGATTTGTGGACCAATACCTTGGGAGGCTATCTGGCTTGGCTCCTCTATAAAGGACTGCATAAAAACAAGATAAGGAATTAGAATGAGTATTTTAGAAGTTAAAAATTTGAGTCACGGTTTTGGTGACCGTGCAATTTTTGAAGATGTGTCCTTCCGTCTCCTCAAGGGAGAGCATATCGGCTTAGTCGGTGCCAATGGTGAAGGAAAATCAACCTTTATGAGCATTGTGACTGGTAAGATGTTACCTGACGAAGGG
>NZ_KQ970181.1:748294-748892 GCF_001579015.1 Streptococcus oralis | reverse complement strand
GATTTCTTTACCATAGTGGCAAACCGGACAAGAAACGAAATAAGTTTTGCCATAAGGAAAAATTGGAATCCAGTAGAGGGTGAACTTGCGTCCTGTTTCAACAATCTCCCATGTGTCGACATTGTTACAGTGACCGCACTCGATAGCAGTTTGCGTATGTCCCAAATCTTTCTGATAACCTTTAGAACCCCAAAATAGAATCATATCATCGTCTCCTTATCTATTGATGGCCTACTTTTTGCTGAAGTCGTAGTCCTTGACCACTTCGATACTATCAATGGTGATAGCGGTAGTTGGTTTATCTTTCTCATCCTTTTCAGCCTTGGCAATCTTGTCGACAACATCCATACCATCGATGACTTGACCAAAGACGGGATGTTTGCCATCTAGGCTAGGATTTCCTCCCTCTTTATAGGCTTCGATGATTTTCTTAGGGTACTTGCTAGTAGGGAGTTTAGCAGAAATATCTGTTGAGTTTTGGTTGATGAAGAATTGGCTACCGTTGGTGTTTGGTTGACCAGTGTTAGCCATAGCAAGGGCTCCTCGGATATTGTATAGGTAAGGAGAGATTTCATTTTTGAAACCAGTTCCTTTGTCC
>NZ_KQ970181.1:744522-747522 GCF_001579015.1 Streptococcus oralis | reverse complement strand
CTATTTCACCGAAATAAAAATAAAAGAAAAGAGATATTAAAAATGGCAGTTAAAATCCGTTTGACTCGTATGGGTTCTAAGAAAAAACCTTTCTACCGTATCAACGTAGCAGATTCACGTTCACCACGTGACGGACGTTTCATCGAAACAGTTGGAACTTACAACCCACTTGTTGCTGAAAACCAAGTAACTTTGAAAGAAGACCGCGTTCTTGCATGGTTGGCTGATGGAGCTCAACCTTCAGATACAGTTCGCAACATCCTTTCAAAAGAAGGCGTATTGAAAAAATTCCACGATTCTAAATTCTCAAAATAAGTTTAAAGTAGGTTGACAGATGGATACGATTGAAAATCTCATTATTGCGATTGTGAAACCTTTAATTTCACAACCAGATGCCTTAACTATCAAGATCGAAGACACACCAGAGTTTTTGGAGTATCACTTGGATCTTGACCAAAGCGATGTCGGTCGTGTAATCGGTCGTAAGGGTCGCACTATCTCAGCGATAAGAACGATTGTCTACTCTGTCCCAACTGAAGACAAAAAAGTAAGAATCGTTATCGATGAAAAATAAAAAGCGGGACAGATGTCTCGCTTTTTTGTGAAGCGCGGAAGATATTTTCTTGCTATTTTATGGTTTTAAAAATTTATGAAATATTGGAATACTAATAAATATAAAAACAAAATTAATACTGTTGAATTTTATAAACATTTATATGAGGCTCATGATGTCAATGACTACATCAGGTTATTGAAATTATCTGGGGTTTTTACAAGTGGAAATTCTAGTGATGGTACTAAACTTATAGCAAAATATATTTTAGTGAAGAAATTTTATATATTAAATGAACAGATTGTAAATAAATTTCTATATGAGGTCTCAATCTTGAATCAACTTTATGAGATGATTCAGATTGAAAAAAAATCTCTTTTAGATAGCACAAAGAAAAATGTTCTACAATCATCATTATACTACGCACAAGCGTACTATGAATCTTTTAAGAATGGTAACAACAGGATTACAGATTTAAGTGATGGAATTGAAGAAATTTGGCTAAGATTAGGAGATGTTTTAAAAGACGCGCTTCGAAAAAAGACAGTCTTTAAATGGAAAGAAGGCGCTAGTTTAACTCAGTCAAAAATAGAAAATATTTTTTCTATTTTTGGTCACTTGAATATTTTTAGTTTAATAATTGACTTATGGACATACAGTGACATTGAATTTAAGATTTATGATAACCAAATTCATATTAAAGAGATAGGTGATTTTAGTATAAAACGATTATATGCTTTAGCAACTTATTTAGATTTAAAAGATTTTAGAGCTCTTTTGGCTAGAAAACCCAATCTTGATTTTGATACTAAATTAGAAAAATTTGATGAAAAACGAAGTTTATATAAATTATTAGAGAAGCAGGTTAAAGAATATTTTTATACTAAAAATTTTGAAGAAGAATATGATGGTATTAAACTAAGGCAGTGGATGGATGCTTATTGGCTTTTATACGAATTATGCTTTGAATCCGATGAAAGAATTGTAGTAATTTCAAAGAACAAATTAAGAGAGCTATTTTTTGATAAAGGGCTACCAGAATACTTGCTTAAGCAACTGATTTTTAAAACTTCTTCTAGAGATTTATATGATAGTCCACTTATAGAGTTTGAAGAAGTTTATGTTCTACTATCTAGTTTGGTTTTGTATACAGATTTTTCAAGAACTATTTTATCTGTTATATCAAAAAACCAACAAAGTAAAGAGACTGGAATAAATCAAAAAGGAAGAAATTTTGAACGTCATATTAACGGCTTAGCAAAAAAACAATTTTCTAAACAGTCTGATGGAATAAAACGGAGTATTGCTGGGGAGACATATGAAATTGACGGAATTTTTTTTAAAGATGGGACTTTAGTTATTCTGGAAGCTAAAACACAAAATCAACCAACTAATATTATTGAGTTCTATAAGAATCAAGTTGAGTTAAATAATTACATAGAAAAATTTAAAAGAAATTCTAAATATTTTATTGAAAATGAGAAAAAAATAATGGCAAAAAAACTTGGGATATATAGTAGTGATATTAAACGAGTGATAAATATGTTGGTTTCCAATGTTAGTCAGTATAATTCGAAACAAGATGAAGTATATATTATTGATGAGATTGATTTTTCTAATTTTATGAATAGGAGAACTCCTCAGATTCATATTAGTGAAAAAGGTAATATACACTCTATAGGTATATTGCCTCAATTATATTCTGGTGAAGCAACTGTCGATCAATTATTAAATCTTTTACAATCAAATCATAAAAGAGAATTGATTACGCAAAGAATAAAATATAGAAATATACAATGTAACATAGGTGATAAGACTATCTCATTCAGTTTTAAGATATTAGAAGATATCAATGATACTATTTTGTAGTTTAGATAAAAATATCTATATATTTCAAATTTAGAAGGATTTTTTAAAAACTTCCACGAAAACAAGGAATGATCTCTTTTCAGTAATAAAGGAGTCTTTCACCTAGTTTAGGCTAGCTAGTAAGAGAGAAAGGGAAAGAAATGAAATCAGAGGATTATGCATGGAATGAGTTTGAACGAACTGTCTATAAGACTAAAATGAATCACCTACCCAGTCCTTACAAAGTTGCCATTTGGGACGACTCTGAGAAAAGATTGGAACTAGAACAAATACTGGATAGACTTCCTCAGAAAGAACTAGCTCGATGGGCATTAGAGAACTCGCGAAATTTCTTATCTTTAATTGATATCGGTGATGAAGATGAGAAAAATAAAATAATTCAGCAAGCTTATGAGGCTTTTGATGCACGATTGAGAAATGAGATCTCACCTCATGAGTTGAGAAAAGCAGGTTTCGCAGCAAACCTCCTCTCTAAAAATGCCCAAAATCAAATCGCTAAGTACGCTACCAGAGTCTTTGTACAAGCTATTTCAACAGCCCATATGAGAGGACACGCCATCGTTTCCGCGGATTATGCT
>NZ_KQ970181.1:742616-743760 GCF_001579015.1 Streptococcus oralis | reverse complement strand
AATCTCCAAGAGGCAGACAAGTTAGAACTTGTGAGACAAGAACGAGAAAAGCAGATCAGACTGGCTGAATCCTTTTTAGCTAATGTAATAGATAAACGGTGAAAGAAGGAATAAAATACCAATCCTAGAAATAGCATCTAGGATTTTACTATGCTAAAATGGAAAGACAGTCTCAAAAATTCTAGTCTATCTATCTTGAGAGTAGCTACTTTTAAAGGGAGTAACAATCTATGAACGAGAAAACAAAAGCATACCTAGCGGCCTTATCCTTTTCAGCAATCATTGGATTTTCTTTTTTATTTACTAAGATTGCTTTAGGCTATGCAAGTCCACTTACAAACTTGGCACATCGCTATACAATCGCAGCTTTGGTATTGGTCGTCCTTCATCAAACCAAACTTATCAAAGTGAGTTTAAGTAGAAAAGATATCCTTTCTATTCTCCCTATGAGTCTTTTCTATCCACTTCTCTTTTTTATTTTTCAATCCTTTTCCTTACAGTATATATCGTCTTCTGAAGCTGGAATTTTACAAGCGCTTGTCCCGATTTTTACTCTCTTTCTAGCATCGGTCTTTCTCAAGGAAAAGACAAGCTTGCTACAAAAGTTCTTTTTACTTTTATCCGTAGCAGGAGTAGTTTTCATCTTCCTTAGCAAAGGAGCAAACTTTAGCACTAAAACTGCTAGCTTGGGCTTTGTCTTGATGTTGGGATCTGTTCTCGCCAATGCAATAAACAATATCCTCAGCAAGTCCAAAGGAGGCCGCTATCGGGCCATGGATATGACAGCTGTTGTAATATTTGTTGGCTTCGTCACCTTTAATACGCTGAGTCTGACCTCGCACTATCTAGAGGGGAACATACTAGCCTACGTAGCGCCGCTTGGACAGCTACCCTATCTGCTTTCCATCCTCTATTTGGGAATTCTAGCTTCTATCGTGACTGGTAGTCTCTCTATCTATGCTATTGTTCGCCTCGGGGCATCAACCGTCAGTGTCTTTGGTAATCTTGGAACCGTTTTGACCATTCTGGCTGGGGCTCTTATCCTCCACGAACCAATTTATAGTTACCATGTGATCGGAGCAACTTTGATTATTGCTGGAATTTTAGGCATGAATCTGATGAGAAAAAAGTAAAGATTGCTTAT
>NZ_KQ970181.1:740526-741800 GCF_001579015.1 Streptococcus oralis | reverse complement strand
ATGCAGAAAATTCAAAATTATTAATGAAACAAAGTTTAGAAAACAATAATTTTAATATAGCATGATAAAATAGATAAAAGAATGATACTAGGATAAAGAGGAGAGAGTGTAGAAATGAAGCAAAATGATATAGCTGAAGCTATTGCTTTTTATAACAGAAAACCCGAGACTTTGGTACGTCACATTATACCAGTATTAGATTGTGATTTGGTTGTTTATCATCGCCCTGGATGCTCAAGTAAAGGACATATTATTTCTTATCATGGAGCTTGTGGTCGTAGTCAGATGTGGGCCCATCAGTATGATGCCTTTGAAGAATTTGACCTCTACTTTGTGAATGTTAGAGGGCAGGGTGAATCACCTATGAAAGTTGGCCTCCCTGACTTAGAAGGTGCTGTTCAAGATGTAGATGCTATTTTGTCCTATTTTCAGCTAGATGAGGTGATATTGGTCGGACATTCTTGGGGAGGAAATCCACTTCAAGAGTACACCTATCGTCATCCAGAACGAGTTCTAGCCTTGGTCATGGTAGATAGTTGGGGACAGCATCGTTACCTATCAGATAAAGAGAGAAATCGCATAAAATATTCTTCTCTTATGTATAAAACGATTCCTTGGAAGGTGATTGCAGATAAGAACTCAAAGATGTGTACAGATAATCCTATCACAAGAGAATTAGTCAAGACGGCCATTATAGAAACTGGACGAGATGTTTTTTTGAACCTTGGAATCACAGGTTTTTTAGCTGTCCATGAGATAGACGGCTATAATGGAAATCCTCCCATGCTATTACTAAGAGGCGAAAACGATTTTCCTAAACACCTAAAAAAATTTATGATAGTATCATTGCTTTAAATCCCAATGCGCGTCAAGTAACGATTTCAGATAGCAAACATCAGCCTATGAATGACCATCCTGAAGAGTTTAATCAGCTTATTGGTGAATTTTTTGAAGAAGTAGTAGGCCCGTAAGATAGTATCTATCCAACTTGTGAAAATCCTTGGAACGTGATAAAATAAAGGATAGAAATAGATACAGGAGACAAGATGAACTACTTTAATGTTGGGAAAATCGTCAATACGCAGGGTCTACAGGGTGAGATGCGAGTCTTGTCTGTGACGGATTTTGCTGAGGAACGCTTTAAAAAAGGGGCAGAGCTGGCTTTATTTGATGAAAAAGATCAGTTTATCCAAACAGTGACCATCGCTAGCCACCGTAAGCATAAGAATTTTGACATTATCAAATTCAAAGACATGTACCATATCAATGCGATT
>NZ_KQ970181.1:725243-740506 GCF_001579015.1 Streptococcus oralis | reverse complement strand
AAGGTCGCTGAGGAAGACCTAAATGACTTAGATGATGGAGAATTCTACTATCACGAGATTATTGGTTTGGAAGTTTATGAGGGAGACAACTTGATTGGAACTATCAAGGAGATTCTACAACCGGGTGCCAATGATGTCTGGGTGGTCAAGCGAAAAGGCAAGCGTGATTTGCTTTTACCTTACATTCCGCCAGTAGTTCTCAATGTTGACATTCCAAATAAACGGGTCGATGTGGAAATCTTAGAAGGACTAGATGATGAAGATTGATATTTTGACCCTCTTTCCTGAGATGTTTTCTCCGCTGGAGCACTCAATCGTTGGAAAGGCTCGAGAAAAAGGGCTCTTGGATATCCAGTATCATAATTTTCGTGAATATGCTGAAAAGGCCCGTCATGTTGACGATGAGCCTTACGGAGGCGGTCAGGGAATGTTGCTCCGTGCCCAACCTATTTTCGATGCTTTTGATGCCATTGAAAAGAAAAATCCCCGTGTCATTCTTCTCGATCCTGCTGGGAAACAGTTCAATCAAGCCTACGCTGAAGATTTGGCCAAAGAAGAGGAACTGATCTTTATCTGCGGTCACTACGAAGGGTATGACGAGCGCATCAAGACCTTGGTAACCGATGAAATTTCCCTAGGAGATTATGTCCTGACTGGTGGTGAATTAGCAGCCATGACCATGATTGATGCTACGGTTCGCTTGATTCCAGAAGTGATTGGCAAGGAGTCTAGTCACCAAGACGATAGTTTTTCTTCAGGACTCCTCGAATATCCCCAATATACACGCCCTTATGACTATCGAGGCATGGTGGTGCCAGATGTGCTCATGAGTGGCCACCATGAAAAGATTCGCCAATGGCGACTTTACGAAAGTCTAAAGAAAACCTACGAGCGCAGACCAGATTTGCTAGAAAACTACCAACTGACAGTAGAAGAAGAAAAAATGCTGGCAGAAATCAAAGAAAACAAAGAATAAAGGAGAATCCTATGCAAGTAATCAAACGTAACGGAGAAGTTGCCGATTTTGATCCAGATAAAATTTACCAAGCTGTCCTAAAAGCAGCGCAGACAGTTTATGTTTTGACTGATGACCTACGTCAAAACCTAGCTCAAGTCACTAAAAAAGTAGTCTTGGACTTGGAAGAAGCAAAAGTAGAACGTGCGACTATCAGTATGATCCAATCAATGGTTGAAAATCGTTTACTAGGAGCAGGTTACATCACCATTGCAGAGCACTATATCTCTTATCGCTTGCAACGTGATTTGGAGAGAAGTGGGTACGGTGACCACATCGCAGTTCACCTTCATTTTGAACAAATCCGTTAAGGAAAAGAGTGGGATGCATGAACATCTCACTCTTTCTTAAATCTATTTTTTTGAGCTCTCTGGACAGTGGATGGGACAAAACGTAGCCTTTTGATATCAGCGGTTCGGATAATACGTGTCACATTTCTGGTAAAATTTTTGACAATAATCTGCTGACGACTGACATCATATTTGACAATGTCACCTGTAAAACTTGTCTCAGCGAGTATGACATGAACAGCTGTTTTTTTCTGGATTGCCTGTTCAATTGTGCTAATAAGGGAGTCGTTTTCAGAATAATCTTGTTCATCATGTCCACTGAGAAAGTCTCGTATCTTATCTAAGACTTGCTTGAATGTGTACCTCATAGGCATCTCCCTTCTTATCTATCCACATTATATAAAATTTTCCTAAAAACTACAAGATTTTTACGAATAGACTATAGAAAGCATATCACAAAAAGGAGTTAAAAATGGCAGAATTTACATTTGAAATCGAAGAACACTTACTGACCTTGTCTGAAAATGAAAAAGGATGGACAAAAGAACTAAACCGAGTTAGTTTTAATGGAGCGCCAGCAAAGTTTGATATTCGAACTTGGAGCCCTGATCATACCAAGATGGGCAAAGGAATCACTCTTTCCAATGAAGAATTTCAGGTAATGGTGGATGCCTTTAAAGGCAATCAGTAAAAGAGCCACGGGACTATTGTCCCAGGCTCATTTTTTATCTTGAGAAATAAGCGATGTTTTTCAATCGTTCTAGTAGGGGACGACCAATAAAACTAATCGCAATGATCTTACCAAGGTCCGGGAGGATAAAGGGAAGGACACCAACTGCTAGCGCCTTATCAAATGGCATCCCAGCAAGGAAGTGGAGGCTGAGAATACCTCCGACAAAGACGAGGGAATCGCCTAAGAGGTTGGCTAGGAAAATACGAATATAGCCACTGTTTTTATGGATGAGATAAGATGTAAGTCCAGCATAGACAAGGTCGAACCAAAGATAGCCTGCACTTGGACCGACTAAAATGTGGAATCCAGCCCCTCCCCCTGCAAAGACAGGTAAGCCGATAGCACCCAGTAGGAGATAGAGAGCAACAGATAGGACTGCTTCTCTGGGTCTAAAAACAGTAGCAATCAGACCGATTGCGAAGTTTTGTAGAGTGAAGGGGACAGGACCGATAGGGAGACTGATTTGTGCCAAAACGGCGATAAGAGCAGCACCGATAGCAGGGATAGCGTAGATATGAGCTTTTTTCAAAACTGTTAACCTCTTTTCAAAATTACAGTAACTATTATACTAAGTCAGAAGAAAAAGTCAACCTGTTTTTTATGATTGGGTAACAAATTTGTAACAGCCGATTTTGCAAGTAAAAAGAGACCTCTTGAGGTCTCTTTCGATAATTAGCGCATGGTCACAAATTCTTCAGAAGCAGTTGGGTGGATAGCTACTGTAGCATCAAAGTCTGCCTTGGTTGCTCCCATCTTGATGGCAACAGCAAATCCTTGAATCATTTCATCCACTCCGTAACCAAGTCCATGAAGGCCAACAACTTTTTCATCAGCACCGGCGGTGATGAGTTTGAAGCGAGATTCCTGACGATGGTTTGTAACGGCAGAGTACATAGATGCAAAGCTTGACTTGTAGACTTTAATGTGATCTTGGCCATATTCTTTGATAGCTTCTTCTTCAGTCAACCCGACAGTTCCGATCGCTGGGTGGGAGAAGACAACAGTAGGGATAGTTGTGTAGTCCATCTTAGCACTTACTTTTCCATTAAAGAGACGTTCAGATAGGGTACGTCCAGCCTTGATGGCTACTGGGGTTAGTTCTTTCTCTCCAGTTACGTCTCCAAGGGCGTAGATGCCATCTACAACTGTATTTTGATACTCATCCACTTGGATAAATCCTCGTTCGTTGAGTGCAACTCCAGCCTTTTCTAACTCCAACCCGTCTACATTTGGACGGCGGCCGGTAGCCCAGATAACTTGGCTTGCAGTGTGACTAGAGCCATCTTCGAAATGAATCGTAATGCCTTGCTCAGTTTTTTCGAGTCTGACCGGAACCTTATGTGTATGCAAAGGCAGGCCTGTTTTTTCCATCTCATTGACGAGACCTTCCACGACGTAGCTGTCAAAACCACGTAAGGGACGATCGCGACGGACGAACAAATCAGTTTTTACACCGAGTGCATGAAGAACACCTGCTAGCTCAACCGCGATATAACCAGCGCCAAGAATAGCAACGGATTCAGGAAGCTGCTCCCAAGCAAAGACATCGTCTGAGCTACCACCGAGTTCAGCTCCAGGAATAGTTGGGATGCTTGGATGAGCGCCAGTCGCAATCACGATATGTTTGGCACGAATCAATTCACCATTGACGCTGACGGTGTGGGAATCAACAAAATGAGCACGACCCTCAATCAAATCAACGCCGTTGCGCTTGAAACTTCCATCATAAGACGAGCGGGCACGGTCGATATAGGCTTCACGGTTTTGACGAAGTTTTGCGAAATCAAATTGAACATCTGAACTCGTAAACCCGTAGTCAGGACCGTAGTGGTGGAAGCTTTCAGCGATTTGGGCTCCATACCACATGATTTTCTTAGGAACACAGCCAAGGTTGACACAAGTTCCACCTAATTTTTTCTCTTCGATAACAGCTGCCTTAGCTCCGTGTTCACCAGCTCGGTTCATAGTGGCAATTCCACCACTCCCTCCCCCGATGGCGATGATATCGTATTCTCTCATAGAAAACTCCTTATAGCTTTGATAGTCATATTCTATCGTTTTTACTTTTTGAATGCAAAAATCTGCTACGGCATAAGTAAAAAGTTGAAATTACTTGCTAAATATGGAAATAAGATGTATTGTGTAACTAGTACAATTGATGTACCAGAAAGAAGCTGAAAGTGAGTTTTGGAATGCTTCTCTTTTCTCACGGTACAATCATTGTTCAGAGTGGATAAATTTGATATAATGGTTTTTAATGGAAAATATGAAAGGTGTTTTGGGATGAAGAAAAATACGAAAAGAAAAAAATGGCAATTTTACACATCTATCGGAACTGCAAGTGTTGTTATTGTCGGGGCTATGGGGATTTTACTTTTTAGACAACCTTCTCAGGCTGCTGTTAAAGATGCCACCTCTCATTTGGTTGTTGCCAAAGAAGGAACGGTTGCCTCATCTATTCTCTTATCTGGTACTGTTACTGTAAAAAATGAACAGTATGTATACTTTGATGCAAGTATGGGTGAGATTGAAGAAATTTTAGTCTCTGTTGGCGACAAGGTAAGTGGAGGACAAGCGTTAGTAAAATACAATAGTTCTGATGCTCAGGCAGCATACGATGCTGCTAATCGTGCAGTAGCAAAGATTGATCGTCAAATCAATGAATTGAGAGAATCGCGAAGTAAGGCCTTGACTTATTATGAAGAATATGGTGGTTCAGATGCTAGCACAGTATCTTCCCTTGATTCTCAGATTAAGGATGCTTGTGATAACCGCGCAGATGCAGAAGCACAAGTTAAAAAAGCAAAGGCTCAATTAGATGCTACAACTATTCTAAGTACAGTAGAAGGAACAGTTGTAGAGGTAAATCGCGATCTCTCCAAATCTTCTGCAGGTAATGGCAAGGTCATGATCCATGTAGTGAGCAATGATAATTTGCAAGTAAAAGGTGAACTGTCAGAGTACAACCTTGCCAAGCTTTCAGTTGGACAAGAAGTGACCTTCACATCCAAAGTATACCCAGATAAAACGTGGACAGGGAAGATCAACTATATCGCAACTTATTCAAAGAATGGTGCTGATGGAAGTAATGGTACAGGTGCATCTAATGTCGGCTCTAAATATCCATACACTATTGAAATTACGAGTGATATTGGTGAGTTAAAACAAGGATTTTCTGTTAGTGTAGAAGTTAAAAGCGACAGTACATCTCTTCTCGTACCATTAACCAGCATCGTAGAAGAAGAAGGTAAAAACTATGTCTGGGTTGTTGACGAAGAGAATAAGGCTAAGAAAATCGAAGTTAGCTTAGGAAATGCTGACGCAGAAAACCAAGAAATCACTTCTGGTTTGACAAATGGGGCTAAAGTCATCAGTAATCCAACAACTTCCTTGGAAGAAGGAAAAGAGGTGAAGGCTGATGAAGAAACTAATTAGTCTAAAAAATATCTGTAGGAGTTATCGAAATGGAGAACAGGAACTGCAGGTTTTGAAAAATATCAACTTGGAAGTGAATGAGGGAGAGTTTGTTGCCATTATGGGACCATCAGGTTCGGGAAAATCTACTCTAATGAATACTATTGGAATGTTGGACACTCCAACTAGTGGTGAGTATTACTTAGAGGGGCAGGAAGTGGCTCGATTAGATGAAAAACAGTTGGCCAAAGTCCGTAATCAAGAGATTGGTTTTGTCTTTCAACAATTCTTTCTTTTGTCCAAACTAGATGCCCTTCAGAATGTTGAATTGCCTTTAATATATGCTGGAGTTTCAGCTTCCAAACGCCGTAAATTGGCAGAGACCTATTTGAAAAAGGTAGATTTGACTGATAGAAGTCACCACTTGCCTTCGGAATTATCTGGTGGACAAAAACAACGGGTAGCTATTGCACGTGCCCTTGTCAACAATCCTTCGATTATCCTGGCAGATGAACCAACTGGAGCTTTGGATACAAGGACAGGAAGCCAAATCATGGAACTTTTGGTGGAGTTAAATGAAGAAGGAAGGACCATTATTATGGTCACGCATGAGCCTGAGATTGCAGCTTATGCAAAACGTCAGATTGTAATCCGTGATGGGGTTATTGCATCTGATAGTGGGCACTTAGAAGGGGAGGGGCATTAAGATGGAAAATCTGAAATTTGCCTTTTCATCGATTATGGCACACAAGATGCGTTCATTTTTGACGATGATTGGGATTATTATAGGAGTATCTTCAGTAGTTGTCATCATGGCTCTGGGAGACTCTATGTCTCGTCAGGTCAATAAAAATATGACCAAATCTCAGAAAAATATTCAGGTCTTTTTTTCGCCTATTAAAAGTAAGGACGGCTCTTTTACCCAAAAACAGTCTTCTCTAACACTATCTGGTAGAGAGGATACAGCTTATGTTGTCCCACCCAAGACACAGGAAGCATGGGTTAAGGAAGCCGCTAAACTAAAGGGTGTAGATAGTTACTTTGTGACGAATAGTATAAATGTTACTCTGACTTATAAAGATAAAAAAGTTGAGCAGGCTAGTTTAACAGGTGGTAATATGACTTATATGACTGCCACTGAAAATGAAATAATCGCTGGTAGGAGTCTAAGAGAACAAGATTACAGAGATTTTGCAAGTGTGATCTTACTTGATGAAGAACTGGCTAACAGTCTTTTTGACTCACCACAGGCAGCTCTTAATCAGATAATCTCAGTTAATAACTTTCATTATCGAGTTATCGGAGTATACACAAGTTCTGAGGCTAAAACTGCAAAGATGTTTGGTATCGGAGGTTTGCCAATTACAACCAATACATCTGTTGCTGTTAATTTTAATATGGATGAAATCTCTAATGTTGTCTTTCGTGTAAATGATACAAGTCTTACTCCGACTTTAGGACCAGAACTCGCACGCAGAATGACAGAAATATCAGGAGTACATCAAGGAGAATATCAAGTTGCGGATGAAACAGCAACCTTTGAAGAAGTTCAAAAACTCTTTGGATTTATAACCACAATTATCAGTGCCATCGCAGGGATTTCACTCTTTGTTGGTGGAACTGGAGTTATGAACATCATGCTGGTTTCGGTGACAGAACGTACGCGTGAGATTGGTCTGCGGAAGGCTCTCGGAGCTACACGGGCTAATATCTTGGTACAGTTTTTGATTGAGTCCATGATCTTGACCTTGCTAGGTGGTGTCATCGGTCTTGGGATTGCCGCAGGAATGACCATGTTAGCTGGAGTGCTGCTTCAAAATATGATTGCAGGTATCGAAGTTGGGGTTTCCCTCCCAATTGCTCTCTTTAGCTTGGCTGTGTCAGCCAGCGTTGGTATGATTTTCGGCGTCTTGCCGGCTAATAAAGCCTCTAAGCTTGATCCAATCGAAGCCCTTCGCTATGAGTAATATAAACAAGAGGAAAAACAAGATGGACATTTGTCTATCTTGTTTTTGTATGGAATTTCCTATCGAAAATCACTAAAAATATGATATAATGAAGTGTTAGAAAAACAGGTTTCATTTGCCTGGAAAGGAAATATTATGTCTGAAAAGAATTTTTATATTACAACACCGATTTACTATCCATCTGGTAAACTTCATATTGGTTCTGCCTACACAACTATCGCTTGTGATGTTTTAGCACGTTACAAACGCCTTATGGGCTACGATGTCTTTTATTTGACGGGTCTTGATGAGCATGGTCAGAAAATCCAGCAAAAAGCAGAAGAAGCTGGTATCACACCTCAAGCCTATGTTGATGGAATGGCAGTTGGAGTCAAAAAACTCTGGCAATTACTGGATATCTCATACGATAAATTCATCCGTACAACTGATGATTACCATGAAAAAGTAGTGGCTCAAGTCTTTGAACGCTTGCTTGCTCAAGGTGACATCTACTTGGGTGAATATTCTGGTTGGTACTCAGTCTCAGATGAGGAATTCTTTACAGAAAGCCAGCTTGCCGAAGTTTTCCGTGACGAAGCTGGGAATGTAACGGGCGGTATCGCTCCATCAGGTCACGAAGTGGAGTGGGTTTCAGAAGAGTCTTACTTCCTTCGACTCAGCAAGTACCAAAATCCTTTGGTAGGATTTTTCCAATCTCACCCTGACTTTATCACTCCTGATGGTCGCCTTAATGAAATGTTACGTAACTTCATTGAGCCAGGTTTGGAAGACTTAGCGGTTTCTCGTTCAACCTTTACATGGGGAGTTCCAGTCCCATCTAATCCAAAACACGTTGTCTATGTTTGGATTGACGCTCTCCTTAACTATGCGACAGCTCTTGGATATGGTCAAGATGAGCATGGAAACTTTGACAAGTTCTGGAATGGAACAGTCTTCCACATGGTCGGAAAAGATATTCTCCGTTTCCACTCTATCTACTGGCCAATCTTGCTCATGATGCTCGATATCAAGTTGCCAGAACGTTTGATTGCTCATGGTTGGTTTGTCATGAAAGACGGCAAGATGTCTAAGTCTAAAGGAAACGTTGTTTACCCTGAAATGTTGGTAGAGCGTTATGGACTGGATCCACTTCGTTACTACCTCATGCGTAGCCTCCCAGTCGGTTCAGACGGAACCTTTACTCCTGAAGACTATGTAGGGCGTATCAATTATGAATTGGCAAATGACCTCGGGAACCTCCTCAACCGTACGGTTTCTATGATTAACAAGTATTTTGATGGACAAATTCCAGCCTATGTAGAAGGTGTGACAGAATTTGACAATGCTCTTGCTCAAGTAGCAGAGCAATCTATCTCTGACTACCATACACACATGGAAGCAGTTGACTACCCACGTGCGCTTGAAGCAGTTTGGACTCTCATTTCTCGTACCAATAAATACATCGACGAGACTGCTCCGTGGGTCTTGGCCAAGGATGAAGCTCTCCGAGACCAATTAGCAAGTGTTATGAGCCACTTGGCAGCTAGTCTTCGTATTGTAGCTCACTTGATTGAGCCATTTATGATGGAAACCAGTCGTGCAGTCTTGACTCAACTTGGTCTAGCAGAAGTTTCTAGCCTTGAGAACTTGAATCTAGCAGGCTTCCCATCTGGTGTAACTGTAGTTGCCAAAGGAACTCCAATCTTCCCACGTCTGGATATGGAAGAAGAAATCGCCTATATCAAGGAACAAATGGAAGGTAACAAACCAGCCGTTGAAAAAGAATGGAATCCAGACGAAGTCGAACTCAAACTAAACAAGGAAGAAATCAAGTTTGAAGACTTTGACAAGGTTGAAATCCGTGTCGCAGAAGTCAAAGAAGTTTCTAAAGTAGAAGGTTCAGATAAGTTGCTTCAATTACGCTTGGATGCTGGTGATGGTGAAGACCGTCAAATTCTCTCAGGAATAGCTAAATACTATCCAAACGAACAAGAATTGGTCGGCAAGAAAGTCCAAATCGTTGCCAACCTCAAACCACGTAAAATGATGAAAAAATATGTCAGCCAAGGGATGATCCTCTCAGCTGAACATGATGGCAAACTAACCCTTCTCACAGTTGATCCAGCTGTACCAAACGGAAGTGTGATTGGGTAAAAATAGACAGGACTAGTTCATGCTAGTTCTGTTTTTTTCTTTAGCTATTATGCTTTACAAACTAGTGTGAAAGTGGTATACTATAGGTGAAACTACTAGTAGGTATTACAAAATAGATTAGAAGGGAGAAGGGATGAAAGAAACTCAGCTATTAAAAGGTGTTCTTGAAGGTTGTGTCTTGGATATGATTGGTCAAAAAGAGCGATATGGTTATGAGTTGGTTCAGACTTTGCGAGAGGCCGGATTTGACACTATTGTTCCAGGAACTATTTATCCTTTGTTGCAAAAGTTAGAAAAAAAACAATGGATAAGAGGCGACATGCGCTCGTCGCCAGATGGTCCAGATCGGAAGTATTTTTCGTTAACTAAAGAAGGAAAAGAGCGTGTCTCGGTCTTTTGGCAACAATGGGACGATTTGAGTCAAAAAGTTGAAGGGATTAAGAATGGGGGGTAAACCATGAAGAAAATGAAGTATTACGAAGAAACAAGCGCTTTGCTGTATGAGTTTTCTGAGGAGAATCAAAAGTATTTTGAGGAGCTGTGGGATAGTTTTAATCTTGCTGGATTTCTCTATGATGAGGACTATCTTAGAGAGCAGATTTATTTGATGATGTTAGATTTTTCAGAAGCAGAACGAGATGGTATGAGTGCAGAGGAGTATCTAGGTAAGAATCCTAAAAAATTAATGAGAGAGATGCTCAAGGAAGCACCTCGCAGTTCTATCAAAGAGTCCCTTTTGACGCCAATTCTTGTCCTAGCGGTATTACGTTACTATCAACTGCTAGGTGATTTTTCTAAAGGCCCTCTCTTAACAGTCAATTTGCTCACCTTCTTAGGGCAACTGCTCCTTTTTCTAGTTGGATTTGGGCTTGTGGGGATAATCTTACGTTGGGGTTTAGTCCAAGATTCTACCAAAATGAAAATTGGCACCTATACTGTCGTTGGGATTCTTGTTCTGCTAGTTGTTCTAGGATATGTAGGAATGACAAGCTTCATACAAGAAGGAGCCTTTTATCTTCCTGCTCCCTGGGATAGTTTATCTGTCTTTACGATTTCGCTGGTCATCAGTATTTGGAATTGGAAAGAACCGATTTTTCGTCCCTTTGTCAGTATGATTGTTGCCCATCTTGTTGTAGGCTCTCTACTCCGTTACTATGAGTGGATGGGAATTTCAAATGTTTTTCTTACAAAAGTTATTCCTTTAGCTGTCCTCTTTATTGGAATCTTTGTCTTGTTCCGTGGGTTTAAGAAGATAAAATGGAGTGAATATAGTCAAAAAGCCGTTGCAAAGCGGTTTTTTGTTATAATGAAGGAAAAAATGTTAGAAATTAAAGGAGAAAAATTTGATGAGATACATAACTCTTGGTCAAGATGACAAAGAATTATCAGAAATTGTGCTCGGTATGATGCGAATCAGTGACAAGTCGGTCAAAGAAGTTGAGGAACTGGTTGAAACAGCCCTCTCTGTCGGAATCAATGCCTTTGACTTGGCAGATATCTATGGTGGAGGTCGTTGCGAAGAATTACTAGGTCAAGTGTTAAACAATCGTCCTGACCTGCGAGAAAAGATGTGGATTCAGTCCAAATGTGGCATTCGCATTGAAGAGTTTACTTATTTTGATTTTTCAAAAGAGTATATTTTAGAATCAGTAGATGGAATTTTAAAAAGATTGCAGGTTGACTATTTAGATAACTTGCTTCTCCATCGACCAGATGCTCTGATGGAAGCTGATCAAGTGGTGGAAGCCTTTGACATTCTCCACACATCAGGTAAAGTTAGAGACTTTGGTGTGTCCAATCAAAATCCTATGATGATGGAGTTGCTGAAGAAAGAAGTTAAGCAGCCTCTATCGATCAATCAATTACAACTAAGTGCAGCATTCACACCTGGATTTGAAGCAGGATTTCATGTCAATATGGAAGGGGACAAGGCAGCTTTGCGTGATGGAAGCATATTTGAATACTGTAAATTAAATGACATGGTTATTCAGGCTTGGTCAGTCTTACAGTTCGGATATTTTAAAGGGAATTTTGTTGGCAATGAGAAGTTCCAACAACTAAACCAAGTCCTAAATCGCCTAGCCTTAAAATACGGTGTGAGCCCATCAGCCATTGCTATCGCTTGGGTGTTACGCTACCCAGCTAAGATGCAGGCGGTGGTAGGAACAACAAATCCTAAGCATTTAATAGAGGCAAGCCAAGCAAGTCATGTCAACATAACTCGAAAAGAATGGTATGAGATTTACCTCGCAGCAGGGAATGATTTACCGTAAGGGGAATTTGCATTTCAGAAATCATAGTCAAAAAGCCGTTGAAAAACGGTTTTTTCATTATTTATTATTTACCTTGATAGTTTTTTAGTAATATTGTAAAATGAGGGAAATAATTTATATCTACTGGAGATTAGAATAAAGAAAATACTCATATTTTTTGGGGTTGTTTCTCTTTTAACAACTTTAGTTTTATTTCTTTTATTTAAGAATCATAGAGAGAGTGATAACCAGAAAATACAATCAAATACTGAGAAAATAATAAAATCAGACTTTATAGATTTATCGGGAAATTATGTGTCTGTCTCAGGTGAGAAAGCTACTGTTGCTAAGAATGATCAAAATTGGAGAATTTCATACAGCACAGATGAGGGTGATGTATTTGGAGACTTTTCTACGGATTGGAAGGAAGATGGCAACAATAGGTCTTCTGTTACAGAATTTAATAAGTCAGACGGAAATAAGGATTTTAAAATATCTATTTCAGTTAATAACGTAGATGATTCGTCTAAAATTTTAAAGGTAATCATCTTATCTGATGGAAATAAGAATCATAAAATGGTATTTGCTAGTAGTAGTGATTATTTTAAAAATAGTAAGGATAATATTCTTCAAGGAGATTTAAGTGCTTTTGAAGGAACTTATTCTAATGATTATTTGGAAAAAGCAATTGCAGAATCAAATTTTACTTTGTATGGGTATAAAAGAGAAGATTACTATAAAGACATAACTTCTGTTTTTCCAAGATTATCCTATCAAGATGGATATTGGATCTTTTGGAGTGGTTCTATGCATGCTCAATTCAAGTTGGATAAAAGTAAAACACCGAAGAAAAACAATGGTTATTATGAATTTTACTTTGTAGGGGAAAATAGAAATGCAATTATTGGGCAAGAATTAGTGTTAACATTTATCCCTGCTAATGAAACTGGACCAGATAATGAAAAAACTCAAGAGAACAGAATTCTTTATGGGAAAAGTTATCTTAGACCATATAGTGCAGATTGGTGGAAATTTTATCAACATGACACAATTTCAGAAGTCGATTTAGATATTGAAGCGATTGAAAATGGTGATATTTCAACACTAGTTGGAATCTGGAGGAATGGTCGTGGAAATGAATTGATAATTAATTCTGATGGAAGTACCGGGGATGGAAATAGGATTAAAGTAATCAAAGATTCATCTAAGAAGAGTAGTGTTCCGTATGTTAGTTTACAAACTGGTCATACGAGTGCTGCTATAGGATTGTTTAAAATAGGATTTAAAAATCCTATGGGTGATCAATCTGATAGTTCAAGACCACGTTTAGTCATTACTCAATCAGCTGGAAATTATGATAAAGATTTTTATTATTACAGAGTAAAGTCAAGTGATTCTCATTAGTAGGTGAAATGTCCAGTAATCAGATAGCATTTGAGCTTTTTTTGAGTTTAATAATTTTATGAAATATTTATTCTGATGTACTCCTCTCAGCTGAACATGATGGCAAATTAACCCTTCTCACAGTTGATCCAGCTGTACCAAACGGAAGTGTGATTGGCTAATAGCAAAAAACCAACGTTATACACGTTGGTTTTTCTTGTCGTTTGCGAGATTTTCTAAGAAGTGGTCCATCTCCTTTTGCGACCGGAGGAGAATTACTTTCTCTGGGTAGTTTTCTTGAACCCCCTTGTAGCGTTCCTTAGCGGATTTGCTCCGCCCATCCCAGAGAATCCATCTGATAAATTCCCAGTTAAATTGCTCTTTACAGCCAGTCGCCATGCTTTCTCGAACTCGACCTCTGTATTTGAGATAACGCTTAAAGGCCCTCAGTAAGCAAGTCCAAGGTGAAAAATTGAGAAAGATGATTTGGTCAGCTTCTTGCATTCTTTCCTCGTAATAGCACCAAGAGTAGTTGCCATCGATGACCCAAGATGTTTCATGCTTTGTGAGAAAGCTTTTCATCTCGTTCAACATCCAATCGCGGTCACTGTCTTGCCAACCTGGTTGAAATTGGAGGGTGTCCATATGCAGTTTGGGGATGGAGTAGTGGTTAGATAACTTTTCTGCCAGAGTTGACTTACCAGCTCCAGAATAGCCGATGATTGCGATTTTCATTTTCTACCTTTTCGTAATGGAGGACAAAAAACAGCCTCTATGGACTGTTTCTTATTTAGCAAGTTTAGCTGAAAGACGAGCTTTATCGCGGCTTGCTTTGTTTTTATGAATCAAACCTTTAGTTTCTGCTTTGTCGATAGCTGAGCTAGCAGCACGGAAAAGTTCTTCAGAAGGGTTTGCTTCGAAAGCTTTGATAGCAGTACGCATAGCTGATTTTTGAGCTGAGTTTTTTTCGTTTTGTTTAACGTTCAATTCAGCGCGTTTGATAGCTGATTTAATGTTTGCCAATGTTCTTACCTCCATATTTACTAACTATACCATTATATCTGAAAACTTAGGTTTTGACAAGGGGAAATTATTTTTTTAGGTAAATTTCATCGATTTCGTGGTTTTTAGTCTTGTGGAGAATGACCTCGGCGCGATTCCTTGTTGGTTCGATATAGTTTTGTAGATTTGTGAGATTAATACCGGTCCAGACCTGATGTGCAAAGGCTTCAACTTCTCCAATCGGCATTTTCGTAAAGCGGTGGTAGTAGCTATTAGGATCATTCTGGGCAAAGCTGAGCAGTTTCAAGAAACGATCCAGATACCAGCTTTCAATATCTTCGACAGTAGCGTCTACGTAGATGGAGAAATCAAAGAAATCAGTGATGTAAAGGCGCTCGTTTTGTGGATTTTGAAAGACATTAATCCCCTCGACAATGACAAAATCTGCAGCCTTGACCAGTTGTTTTTCCCCAGGAACAATATCATACACTTCATGAGAGTAGACAGGAATATCCACATCTTGTCCATTTTTTAGACGGTCAAGAAAATTCAGCAAAGCTTCCATATCATAGCTTTCAGGAAAACCTTTGCGATTTAAGATATCTTGCTCAACCAAGGTTTGGTTGGGATAGAGAAAACCGTCAGTTGTCACCAATTCTACAGTAGCATCTGGGAGAGTACGTGATAATAGAATCTGAAGCAAGCGACTAGTAGTCGATTTCCCCACAGCAACACTACCAGAAACCCCAATGATAAAAGGTTGCGACTTACTTTCACGTTGGAGGAAAATTCCTTTTGAAAATGCCAAATCATCCTTAGTGCGCTTGTAAATATGGATAAGATGGACTAGGGGCAGATAGACGTCCGTTACGTCCTGTAGACTAATCTGGTCATTGAAACTCTTGATGGATTCTAACTCTTCCTCTGTCAAGGGAGGAGTCGTTTTGCGATGCAATGATTGCCAAGTCTGGCGGCTGATTTTTTCAAAATGTAAAAATTCGTTGGTCATATTCTTTCCTCGTTTGATACCTTAGTATATCATATTTCTAATCTAAAGAGAGAATGAAATTCGAT
>NZ_KQ970181.1:717484-725091 GCF_001579015.1 Streptococcus oralis | reverse complement strand
CTCTAAAAGGTCAAAAATAGAGGCAATAATACAAAAATTCTTTAATTGTTATCATAACAGATTTAGTTTGTTTGTTGAATTTTAGCTTTGTAAACGGTTTTAAAAAACCTTAAAATATGCTAAAATAGACTTATGAGTAAAATGTATTATGCAGAAAATCCAGATGCAGCTCACGATATTCATGAATTGAGAGTAGAGTTGCTGGGACAAAAAATGACCTTTTTGACGGATGCAGGTGTTTTTAGTAAGAAAATGGTTGATTTTGGAAGTCAACTCTTGCTCAAGTGCCTTGAGGTCAACCAAGGAGAAACGGTCCTTGATGTAGGCTGTGGTTACGGTCCTTTGGGCTTGTCCTTGGCTAAGGCTTACGGGGTCCAAGCAACCATGGTCGATATCAATAATCGTGCCTTGGATTTAGCGCGACAAAATGCTGAAAGAAATAAAGTAGCAGCGACGATTTTCCAATCCAATATCTATGAACAAGTTGAAGGTAAATTTGACCATGTTATTTCCAATCCTCCCATTCGAGCAGGCAAACAAGTTGTTCATGAGATTATCGAAAAGAGCATGGATTTTCTGGAGGACGGTGGAGACTTAACAATCGTTATCCAGAAAAAGCAGGGTGCCCCTAGTGCCAAAAACAAGATGGAAGAAGTATTTGGCAATTGTGAGGTCGTTAAAAAAGATAAGGGATACTATATCCTTAGAAGTGTGAAAGAATGAGAGCAGTTGATTTAATCCAAAAAAACGAGACGGTCAAGAATTGACTTCAAATGAAATCAAGTGGTTGGTAGAAGGCTATGTGGCAGGAACTGTTCCAGACTATCAGATGTCTGCTTTTGCTATGGCTGTTTATTTTAAAGGAATGACGACACGTGAGATTTCCGATTTGACGATGAATATGGTCAAGACAGGCCAAGAGTTTGATTTATCAGCAATTAATGGGATTAAAGTTGATAAGCATTCTACTGGTGGTGTTGGTGACAAGGTGACTTTGATTTTAGCTCCTCTTGTTGCTAGCTTCGGTGTACCTGTGGCAAAAATGAGTGGTCGTGGTCTTGGTCATACGGGTGGTACAATAGATAAATTGGAGTCCATTAAGGGTTATCAAGTTGAGCGCAGTCAAGAAGATTTTATTCGTCAGGTGCAGGATATTGGTGTATCTGTCATTGGACAATCGGACCAGCTGGTCAAAGCAGATAAGCTTCTCTATGCCCTTCGTGATGTGACCGCAACTGTCGACACGATTCCTTTGATTGCGAGTTCTGTCATGAGCAAGAAAATTGCTGCTGGGGCAGATGCCATTTTGCTAGATGTGACTGTTGGTGAGGGTGCCTTTATGAAGACTGTTGATGAGGCACGCGAATTGGCTCAAACCATGGTGGATCTCGGTAAGGCCGTTGGTCGAAAGACGGTAGCAGTCATTACCGATATGAGCCAACCCTTGGGACGAGCGATTGGAAATCGTCTGGAAATCCTTGAAGCATTGGAAATTTTACAAGGTCAAGGCCGTCAGGATACTACCCACTTTATCTGTGAACTAGCTCAAATTATGCTTGGTTTAGCTGATATTGAGAAAACCGTTGAGGAAATCCGTAAGCATCTCGAGAATGGGCAAGCACTGGCTAAGTTTGAAGAAATGGTAGCAGCACAAGGTGGTGATTTAGAAGATCTCTATCGCCCAGTAAATGTTGCACATGTAGTGGATATCCTGGCGCAAGAGTCAGGTGTCATTTCAGCCCTTCCGGCGATGGAATTTGGGCTCTATGCCATGAGACTAGGAGCTGGTCGTGCAGTCAAGTCTGATGATTTGGACTATGAAACAGGGATTGTTTTTGAAAAGAAAGTTGGAGACTCCGTCCAAAAAGGAGAAATTGTTGCAAAAGTTTATACAAATGGAAAAATTTCTTCTGAACTAGTTACAGAATTTCAAAAATATGTTAAAATGAATGATAGAGTGCAATGTTTACGAGAAATTATTGAAATTATCTCATAAAACCAGGGAGAATCCGAATATGAAATTGAATAAATATATCGATCATACGCTTTTAAAGCAAGATGCAAGCCAAGAACAAATTAATCGTTTGCTATCTGAAGCGCGTGAGTATGATTTTGCCAGTGTTTGTGTCAATCCCACATGGGTAAAACATGCAAAAACAGGGCTTAAAGGCTCAGATGTTAAGGTCTGTACTGTGGTTGGTTTCCCTTTGGGAGCAACAACTTCAGCTGTGAAGGCTTTTGAAACAAAAGAAGCTATCCAAAATGGTGCAGATGAGATTGATATGGTTATCAATGTCGGTGCCCTCAAATCTGGCAATCTTGATTTAGTTGAGTCAGACATCCGTGCCGTTGTAGAAGCAAGTGGCGACAAATTAGTTAAAGTCATTATTGAAGCTTGTTTGTTGACTGATGAAGAAAAGGTTGTGGCCTGCCAGTTGTCACAAAAAGCAGGAGCTGATTTTGTTAAAACATCTACTGGCTTCTCAACTGGAGGAGCAACTCTACCAGATGTCAAATTAATGCGTCAAACAGTGGGACCTGATATGGGTGTTAAAGCTGCCGGTGGAGCTCGTTCTTACGCGGACGCTCTTGCCTTTGTGGAGGCAGGTGCTACTCGTATTGGAACATCCGCTGGTGTAGCAATCTTAAAAGGAGAATTGGCTGATGGCGACTACTGAGTTGATTGAACTAGCAATTGAAACCAGCAAGAAAGCCTATGTACCCTATTCTCACTTTCCTATTGGAGCTGTTTTAGTAGCCAAGGACGGTAGCGTATATACAGGTGTGAACATCGAGAATGCTAGTTATCCTTTGACTAACTGTGGGGAGCGTACAGCTATCTTCAAAGCAGTTTCGGAGGGGCAACGGGAATTTTCAGAGTTGATTGTCTACGGACAAACTGAGAAACCCATCTCGCCATGTGGTGCTTGTCGCCAGGTCATGGTTGAGTTTTTTGAACAAGATCTAAAAGTGACTCTAGTCGCCAAAGATAAAACGACGGTCGAGATGACGGTCGGGGAATTACTTCCATATTCCTTTACAGATCTTACCTAGTAACTTTGTAAAGGCGGTCTATTGACCCTTTCATTAATTCGCAACTAAGTTGCATATCTTATTTAGGAGGTTCAGGAATGAACAAGAAACAATGGTTAGGCCTAGGTCTAGTAACTGTCGCTGCAATCGGACTTGCTGCATGTGGAAACCGTGCGTCTCGCAAAGATTCTTCAGATGCAAAAACTGATTTAAAAGCTGCTATCGTTACTGACACAGGTGGTGTTGATGATAAATCATTTAACCAATCTGCATGGGAAGGTCTACAAGCTTGGGGGAAAGAAAACGGTCTTTCTAAAGATAACGGATTTACTTATTTCCAATCTACAAGTGAAGCAGATTTTGCAAACCACTTCAGCCAAGCTGCTACAAACGGCTACAAATTAGTGTATGGTGTTGGTTACAAACTTGCTCCAGCTGTTAAAGCTGCTGCAGATGAAAATGCTGATATCAACTACGTTATCATTGACTCTGTTGTTGGTGATAAGAAGAACGTAGCATCTGCTGTTTTTGCGGATAATGAAGCTGCTTATCTTGCAGGGGTTGCTGCTGCCAAAACTACCAAGACAAACAAAGTTGGTTTCATCGGTGGAGCACGTGGTGAAGTTATCACTCGTTTTGAAAAAGGATTTGAAGCAGGCGTGAAGTCTGTAAACAAAGACATTTCAGTAGATGTACAATATGCTGAAGACTTCAACAACCCAGAAAAAGGTAGAACTATTGCAGCGACTCAATACGCTGCAGGAGCTGACGTCATTTACCAAGCTGCTGGTGGTACAGGAGCTGGTGTCTTCAAAGAAGCAAAAGACTTGAACGAGAAGAAAAATGAAGACGAAAAAGTTTGGGTTATTGGTGTAGACCGTGACCAAGTTGACGAAGGTAAATACACTTCAAAAGATGGTAAAGAATCTAACTTCGTATTGGCTTCTACTTTGAAACAAGTTGGTAAAACTGTTCAAGAAATTGCAACTCAAACTGCTGGCGGCAAATTCCCAGGTGGAAAAGTGATTACATTTGGTTTGAAAGATGGTGGTGTTGATTTGACTACTTCTAATCTTTCTGAAGATGCTAAAAAAGCAGTAGAAGATGCTAAAAAACTAATTATTGATGGTAGCGTAAAAGCACCTGAGAAATAAGAACCTTCCAGAAGCGGTCCATCCTTCTTGGGTCGCTTTTTTTGAGGTGTTGAGACATTTTGTCTCAATAGAACCTACTAACTTGTTTAGCAGGTCCTACTGAAATAAAATATAGTTTTCTAGAAAGGAATATTCGAATGGCACACGAAAACGTCATTGAGATGCGTGAAATTACCAAAATTTTTGGTGAATTTGTCGCAAACGACAAAATCAACCTCGAATTGCGTAAAGGTGAAATTCATGCACTTCTTGGTGAAAATGGAGCTGGGAAATCAACCCTGATGAATATGTTGGCTGGTCTTTTGGAACCAACGAGCGGAGAAATTGTGGTCAATGGGAAGTCTGAAAAACTAGATTCTCCTTCAAAGGCTGCTTCTCTAGGGATCGGGATGGTTCACCAGCACTTCATGTTGGTGGAAGCTTTCACTGTTGCAGAAAATATCATTCTTGGTAGCGAAGTCACTAATAAAGGTGTATTGGATTTGAAAAAGGCTAATGCTGATATCCTTGAGTTGTCAGAACGCTACGGCTTGGCTGTGGATCCTACAGCAAAAGTGGCAGATATCTCTGTCGGGGCTCAACAACGGGTTGAAATCTTGAAGACACTCTATCGTGGAGCTGATATTCTGATTTTTGACGAGCCTACAGCAGTGCTAACTCCTGCTGAAATTTTGGAGTTGATGGATATCATGAAAACCCTTGTTAAAGAAGGAAAATCTATCATCCTCATCACTCACAAACTGGACGAAATTCGTGCAGTTGCAGACCGTGTCACAGTTATTCGTCGTGGGAAATCCATTCAAACCGTCAGCATCGAAGGTGCTACCAATAAAGATTTGGCGGAGATGATGGTTGGGCGCTCAGTTTCGTTCGTAACAGAGAAGGAAGAAGCGCAACCTAAAGAAGTGGTTCTTCAAATTTCTGACTTGGTCGTGAATGAAAACCGCGGAGTTCCTGCAGTCAAAGAGCTATCTATTGATGTTCGTGCAGGCGAAATTGTTGGGATTGCAGGGATTGATGGTAATGGTCAGAGTGAATTGATTCAGGCTATTACTGGACTTCGCAAAGTTAAATCAGGTAGTATTAAAATTAAGGGACAAGAAGTTGTTGGCCTTTCCTCACGTAAGATTACTGAAATGAATGTCAGCCACGTTCCTGAGGATCGTCATCGTGATGGTCTTGTTCTCGAAATGATGCTTTCTGAAAACATCGCACTTCAAACTTACTACAAAGAACCACTTAGCAAAAACGGTGTGTTGAATTACAATCAGATCAATTCATATGCCCGCAAGTTGATGGAAGAATTTGATGTTCGTGCAGCCAATGAGATTGTTCCAGCAAGTGCTCTATCAGGAGGAAATCAACAAAAGGCCATTATTGCTCGTGAAGTTGATCGGAATCCAGATTTGTTGATCGTTAGCCAACCGACGCGTGGATTGGACGTTGGTGCGATTGAGTACATCCATAAACGTTTGATTGGTGAACGTGATAAAGGGAAAGCCGTCCTCGTTGTTAGCTTCGAATTAGATGAAATTCTAAACCTATCAGACCGGATTGCTGTTATTCATGATGGAAAAATCCAAGGTATTGTGAAGCCATCTGAGACCAACAAACAAGAGCTTGGTGTCTTGATGGCTGGTGGTGAATTGGAAAAGGAGAAGAGTGATGTCTAAAAAATTACAACAAATTTCGGTTCCTTTGATTTCTGTAATCCTAGGAATTATCCTTGGAGCCGTCATTATGTGGATCTTTGGTTATGATGCTCTTTGGGGTTATGAAGAACTCTTCAAGACAGCTTTTGGTTCTATTAAAAATGTGGGTGAAATTTTCCGCGCTATGGGACCACTGGTTTTGATCGCTCTAGGATTTGCAATAGCTAGCCGAGCTGGATTTTTCAATGTTGGCTTACCAGGACAAGCCTTGGCTGGTTGGATTGCGGCAGTATGGTTCGCTTTATCTTTCCCAGATATCCCTCGTATCTTAATGATTCCTTTGACAGTCCTTGTGGCTGCAATTGCAGGAGGTTTCGTTGGTTTGATTCCAGGTATCTTGCGAGCATTTTTAGGAACGAGTGAAGTCATTGTTACCATTATGATGAACTACATCGTCCTGTTTGCTGGGAATGAAATCATTCGGAACTTCCCTAAAAACTTCATGGTCGATTCTGAATCCAGTATCACAGTAGGGGCAAATGCAAGTTATCGTCTAGGTTTTCTGACTGAATTAACCAAGTCAAGGATGAATATTGGTATCTTTATCGCCTTGATTGCTGTTGCAGTGGTTTGGTTCATTATTAAGAAAACAACACTTGGTTTTGAAATCCGTTCCGTTGGTCTTAACCCGAATGCTTCAGATTATGCAGGGATGTCAGCTAAACGAATCATCATTCTTTCCATGGTGATTTCAGGTGCTCTCTGTGGGATCGGTGGAGCAGTAGAAGGGATTGGTACCTTCCAGAACATTTATGTTCAACCTGGTTCCTTGGCTATTGGATTTAATGGGATGGCAGTGGCCCTCCTTGCTAGCAATTCTCCTATTGGGATTGTCTTTGCGGCCTTCTTGCTTGGAACCTTGCAAACAGGTGCTCCAGGTATGACCACAGCGACCATTCCACCAGAACTTGTCAATATTGTGACAGCTTCGATTATCTTCTTTGTAAGTGCTCATTACATTATCGAAAAATACATCAAGCCCAAAAAACAAATGAAAGGAGTAGAGTAAGGATGAATACTGTTGCTATACTAACAATTCTTGTATCGAATATGCTGGTCTATGCTGCTCCTCTCATTTTCACTAGTATCGGAGGATCCTACTCCGAACATGCTGGTGTCGTTAATGTCGGTTTGGAAGGTATCATGGTTATGGGAGCTTTTACGGGAGTCGTATTTAACTTGACTTTTGCTAGTTCTCTTGGTGGCATGACCATCTGGCTATCTCTCCTTGCAGGTGGTTTGGTTGGTCTCATTTTCTCTGCCATCCATGCTGTAGCTACTATTAACTTCCGTGCTGACCATGTTGTCAGTGGTACGGTATTGAACTTGTTGGCTCCTGCCTTAGCTGTCTTCTTGGTAAAAGCCATCTACGGAAAAGGTCAAACCAACAATATCGATTTGTCATTTGGTAAATTTGATTTTCCTTTCTTGTCTGATATCCCTGTCATTGGTGATATCTTCTTCAAGAATACGAGCTTAATGGGATATGTAGCGATTGCATTTTCATTTGTATCATGGTTTATCATGTTTAAAACGAAGTTTGGTCTTCGCCTTCGCTCAGTTGGAGAACATCCACAAGCTGCGGATACCCTTGGGATTAATGTTTACCTCATGCGTTACTATGGTGTGCTCATCTCTGGATTTTTAGGAGGAGTTGGAGGTGCCTTGTATGCACAATCTGCATCTGTCAATTTCTCTGCAACAACCA
>NZ_KQ970181.1:714814-716462 GCF_001579015.1 Streptococcus oralis | reverse complement strand
GGGGTCAGTACATTTCAAACTGTCGTTTTATTTTTTAGGATTTTGATGTGTCAAGTTCAGCCCCCAAGGGACGAGGTTTTCAGTTTTGTTTTTGATGCGTGTGATATTATCCTTGTGACGAATGATAATCAAGCTAGCAAGAGCTAGGATAATCAGAATGAAGAGAGGGTCATAACTGTTTAGAATAAATCCAAATAGTGGAAATAGGAGAACTCCGATAACGGCTGCGATAGAAGCAGTAACGCTAGACAGTGAAATCATACTACCTAGATAGAGGGTTCCAAAAAATACAATCGCTAGATAGAGACAGAAGACAGGCGCAAATCCGAAAACAACTCCAGCGCTTGTTGCGACAGCCTTGCCCCCTTTAAACCCTGCAAAGATAGGAAAGGTATGTCCAATTACGGCCAAAAGTCCAAAGACGAGAGGTGATAGACCTTGTTGGTGGAAAAGAATAGGAAGTAGAGTGGCCAAGGTCCCTTTAAAGAAGTCAATCACAAAGGTTGCCATACCTGCTTTCTTACCTAAAATACGGAAAGTGTTGGTTGTTCCAGTATTTCCAGAACCATGTTCACGCAGATTTGTTTGAAAAAAGATTTGTCCAATCCATAGACCAGACGGAATCGAACCTAGCAGATAAGCTAAAATTAATAATACAAATGTCATCATAGACCTATTATACCATGAAATGGTGTAGAAAGGCTGAGAATATCTTGTGAAATTGTGACAGCTGAACGGGAAAAACTTTGCAAAATCGCTAGAAAACCTGTAAAATAGAAAAGATGAACAAATAGGAGGTTCCTTGTGTCAAAAAAGGAAATCAATATTAATAACTACAATGATGACGCCATTCAGGTGCTAGAAGGGTTGGATGCGGTTCGTAAACGTCCAGGGATGTACATTGGATCGACCGACGGAGCAGGTCTCCATCATTTGGTCTGGGAAATAGTGGACAATGCAGTCGATGAAGCCTTGTCTGGATTTGGTGACCGTATTGATGTGACTATCAATAAGGACGGCAGTTTAACCGTTCAAGACCATGGTCGTGGGATGCCAACTGGGATGCACGCCATGGGAATTCCAACTGTTGAAGTTATCTTTACCATTCTCCACGCTGGAGGGAAATTCGGTCAAGGTGGCTATAAGACATCTGGAGGTCTTCACGGAGTTGGTTCTTCGGTTGTTAATGCACTCTCAAGTTGGTTGGAAGTTGAAATCACCCGTGATGGTGCAGTCTATAGACAGCGTTTTGAAAATGGAGGCAAGCCAGTTACGACTCTTGAAAAGGTGGGGACAGCACCCAAGTCTAAGACAGGTACCAAGGTTACCTTCATGCCGGATGCGACTATCTTTTCTACGACAGACTTCAAGTACAATACCATTTCAGAACGCCTCAATGAGTCAGCTTTTCTCTTGAAGAATGTAACCTTGTCATTAACGGACAAGCGAACAGAAGAAGCGATCGAGTTTCATTATGAAAATGGGGTGCAGGACTTTGTTTCCTATCTGAATGAAGACAAGGAAACCTTGACGCCAGTCCTCTACTTTGAGGGTGAAGACAATGGTTTCCAAGTGGAAGTCGCTCTCCAGTACAATGATGGATTTTCAGATAACATTCTATCCTTTGTCAATAACGTTCGTACCAAGG
>NZ_KQ970181.1:710605-714643 GCF_001579015.1 Streptococcus oralis | reverse complement strand
CAAGGATGGGGGGACGCACGAGACAGGACTCAAGTCTGCTATTACCAAGGTTATGAATGACTACGCCCGTAAGACGGGACTTCTCAAGGAAAAAGATAAAAATCTTGAAGGTTCAGACTATCGTGAGGGACTAGCGGCCGTTCTTTCTATCCTAGTTCCTGAAGAACACCTCCAGTTTGAGGGTCAGACAAAGGACAAACTTGGAAGTCCTCTGGCTCGTCCTGTTGTGGATGGCATAGTATCTGATAAGTTGACCTTCTTCCTAATGGAAAATGGGGAACTGGCTTCCAATCTCATTCGCAAGGCTATCAAAGCGCGTGATGCTCGTGAGGCGGCTCGCAAGGCGCGTGATGAGAGCCGAAATGGTAAGAAAAACAAGAAAGACAAGGGCTTGTTGTCTGGAAAATTGACCCCAGCCCAGTCTAAAAACCCTGCAAAGAATGAACTCTACCTAGTCGAGGGGGACTCTGCCGGTGGTTCTGCTAAGCAAGGCCGTGACCGTAAGTTCCAAGCTATCCTACCTCTTCGTGGTAAGGTGATTAATACAGCCAAGGCCAAGATGGCAGATATTCTCAAAAATGAAGAAATCAACACTATGATTTATACCATTGGTGCGGGCGTGGGAGCAGACTTCTCTATTGAAGATGCCAACTACGACAAAATCATTATCATGACCGATGCGGATACTGACGGTGCCCATATTCAAACTCTTCTTTTAACATTCTTCTACCGCTACATGCGTCCACTAGTCGAGGCAGGACATGTCTATATCGCCCTTCCGCCTCTTTACAAGATGTCCAAAGGAAAAGGTAAGAAAGAAGAAGTAGCCTACGCTTGGACAGACGGAGAACTAGAAGAACTTCGTAAGCAGTTCGGTAAAGGAGCCACCCTCCAACGATACAAAGGTCTTGGTGAGATGAATGCGGACCAGCTCTGGGAAACAACCATGAATCCTGAGACACGTACTCTCATCCGTGTCACAATCGAAGACCTAGCACGCGCTGAACGTCGCGTCAATGTCCTCATGGGAGATAAGGTCGAACCACGCCGTAAGTGGATTGAGGATAATGTCAAGTTTACGCTTGAGGAGACAACAGCATTTTAAGAGATAAAGGATAAGAAAATGGTTGAAAAGAATGTTGATTTATTAGTGTCGTCTAAACTAAAGGAACAAGGATATACTGATAATGATATAAATTATGGTTATAGCTTACCATCTACTGGTAATAAGGATTTTACCCCAGATAAAGGGACAGAATATAATTCTAAGTCAGGCAAGAAAACAAGAGCAGAGTTTGAATTCCTTATTTTTGCTGGAGGAGGAAAACAAAAAACTGAACAATTAATTCTTATAGAAGACAAGGATAGTTCAGATAAATTGGGCAGCGAGAAGGATATTACTAATAAGAAAAAGTTATATCAATTAGCTGTTACTGATGGTTTCTTTTATGCCTATGATTTGTTATCCAAAACTGAAAAGGTAAAATCAATATTAGTACTTGCGGTAGCTGGAGATAAATTAAAAACCTCAGCAATATTTGTATACAAGAATTCGGAAATTATTGATAAGTACAGTAAATATTCTCCAATCAAAGTTGATGATGAAATTTCATACATTTTCTTAGAAAAGTGGAATGATTGGGAACAATTATCTATTGATAATTTCCACACTTATCTTAACGAAGAAATTTTAGGCTTAAATTCTCCAGATAATGAAATCAATCTTGCTCATATTAGGACTGTTGCAGGTAAGTTATCAAATACTATTGATAAAAGATTAAAATTAGATCCTTTTAAACGACTCTTGCTTGTTTCAGGTCTTCTTCTCGGGATTAATGAAGATGAAGATTTAATTAAAAGCTTTAAGAAACCATATGGTGCTCAAGATTTATATAATCGTATTGAGGCAGCCTTACCAGAATCTAAATTTAGTTCTGACAAGAAACAGCAACTGCTGAATAGTTTTAGTTTTATTAAAGACGATAAAAAAATTACAACAGAATTACCTAGTAAAAATAAGGATAAGAAAGAATATCCTCTTGACATTATAGCCAAGGAGTTAAGTAAAGATTCTCGGATTGGTTATTCAATTTTAGATTTGATGAAACAGTCTAGTCATATTGATTTACTTGGAAACTTATTTGATGTATTCACTAAATATATGAGTGTAGGCGGAGCTAGTGGCGATATCGTTTTAACTCCAAGTCATATTACTAAATTTATGGCAGAAGTTATTGATGTTAGTCCAACAGATTATGTTATTGATATTACAGTTGGAACCGCTGGATTTTTGATTTCTGCAATGACAGTTATGGATGAAAAAGTTGATAATAATGCTTCTTTAACAGTAAGAGAAAAGAATAAACAGAAAAAACTGATTAAAGAAAATCAACTTTGGGGAATTGAGTACGATTCAAACATGTATGCTACAGCAGTTACAAATATGCTCTTACATGGTGATGGGAAAAGTCATATTTTTCATGGAGATTCTGAAAACAGACGTGACTTAACTAGCGGTAAAAGTTTTGATGAAATTTTTGAAGATGTTCAGTTTGATAAATTATTATTTAACCCACCTTATGACAATCAAGATAAATTTGTAAAAAATGGGCTCGACATCTTGCGGAAGGGTGGGAAAGCTGCCATTATTATTCCCAAACAAACATTTAATAAAGGTGGAAAAGTTGTTGATGAAATTTTTGAAAGTCATCGTTTGGAAGCTGTTTTTGATTTGCCAGTTGGCCAGTTTAAAAAGAAAAGTGGCACAGTTGGTACTGATGTTGCAATCTTTATTTTTACAGCCCATGAGCCACACGACTTTAAAAAAGATTATGTAACCTTTATCAAGTTATTGAAAGATGAGGTTGGAACAAAAGGAAATCTTAAAGGAGTAGCAAGTACAAAAACTGATCGAATCTACAAACGTATGTTAGAATTTGCCCAGAGTGGCTATCGAGATCTATCCATTTTGAAGAACAGGGCATATTTTGCAGAACCTTTAACAGTGTTATTGGAAAAAGGCAAATATATGTATAGAAATTATGAACCGAAACCTGATATTATTCCCACAGAAGAAGATTTTATGGAAACTGTTGGAGAATATCTTGAGTTTTTGTTGATGGAATCATATCGTATTATGGAGGAAGAAGCAGATGACGATATATAAAGATTTCCATATGTCACAAATTTTTGAATTTAGTGAAACGAAAGCAAAAATTAATGCAAATACTATCTCAAGTTTTAACGGGAAATACCCGTATGTGACGAGAAGTGAGAAAAATAATGGAGTACAAGGTTATATCAGCTATCCTAAAAAATATCTTAATGATGCGAATACAATAAGTCTAGGAATGGACACAGCAACCTTTTTTTACCAAAAAGATCCATATTTTACTGGTGATAAGGTAAAGATATTATCCTTGATAAATAAAGAAGTTAATCTGAAGAGTGTTCATCCCTATCTATTAACATCTATTAAGAAAGCTTTTTCAACCTTCGGATGGGGAACTAATTCATACGATAGTAAGATTCTTAAGTCTGTTACTATTAAACTTCCTGTTAAGTCTGATACTGATTTAGAACCAGATTGGGAGTATATGGCGAATTATGTTAAAAACACTACACCAAATTATTTAGATGTAATTAATAAGCAAGGAAAAAGTCGAATAAATAAAATCCGAAATAAAAAAACTGGAATTGCAAAGCTATTAAATATTACGGATTATGAATTGAGTAGAGAAGAAATTAATCTGATTAATCAGTTTCCTCTCAAAAATTGGAAAGAGATTTCTGTTTCAAAAATTTTTGACATTATTGATCGAGGTAAGAGATTAATTGAAGCACAAAGAATTCCAGGTAGTCTTCCCTTTGTCACAGCTGGTGTTGGTAAGCAAGGAATATCAGGTTACATTTCAAATCCGGATATTAAAGTTTTCCCTGCCAACAGCTTAACTATTGATATGTTTGGAAAAGTGTTTTATCGGGATTTTAATTATGGAGCTGATGATCATGTTGCAGTATTAGCAAGATCGGATAATT
>NZ_KQ970181.1:701861-710211 GCF_001579015.1 Streptococcus oralis | reverse complement strand
ATCGGATAATTCATTATCAAAAGAGGTTTTGCTTTTTATTGCCCCAATTATTGAAAAAGCTATTCGAGGGCAATTTGATTATTCTCAAAATTTTTACGCATCTGATGTTTATGACATTGTCATCAAATTACCTTATTTAGAGGATGATGATATTCCAGATTACAAATATATAGAGGCCTTTTCGAAAGTTATGGTAAAAAAATCAATTCAACGCTACGAGCAAGAGATTGCTCGACACGAGCAAGAGATTGCTCGACACGAGCAAGAGATTGCTCTTACTATTAGTAATTTTTTAGAAAATCTATAAAGAATTGTTAATACTTCACTCGTTCGATTTTCGGACAAGGCTTTTCTTGGTAAATTCTATTTGTCCGAAAATCGGACGAGTGTATTTTGAGTAAAAGACGAACTTTTGTTTTTTGGAGGAGCTCTTGCAGGAGCAAAAAACTTTTTCCGAGAATCGGATGAAGTAAAAAGTACATTAAAATAAAAAAATTAGGAGATTATCCAGATGAAAAAAATTTATGGAATTAGCAGTTTAGATACAAAAGCTTTAGAAAACAACGAATTCTTCCAACTTTTATCTGAGAGCAGGGATGAGTTGGGGGCTTTTACAAAAGCCAATAAATCTGAGCAGGTTTATGCAACGAAGCTTGGGGATATGGAAAAACTTCTTGAGACCTTGCAAGCTGGTTTGCACCGTTCCAAGGCCAGTCAAACGGTGGCTAGTCTGGAAGCGTCTGATCGTGAGCGTGATGATGCGCTTTCTACCTTGACTGGTTTGGTCAAGGCCTTCTCTCGTGTGAAAGAGGCAAGTAGCAAGGAAGCTTACGACAAACTCAGCAAACTTTTCAAAAATTATGCTGGGCTAACGAGTATGAGCTACGAAAAAGAGACAGAAGCTATTAACCATTTGCTCAAGGAGCTAAAAGATACTGACTACCAAACTGCCCTTGCAACCCTGCATTTGACAACTCATGTAGAAACCTTAACAAAGGTGCAGGCTCAGTTTGAAAAAGCCTATAAGGAGTGCTTGGCTGAGCAAAAAGGCAAGGCACCTAGTCAAAACAAGGAAGTCCGTGCGAAACTGCAAGAAATCTATGACTTCCTTGTGGATTTTACCGCAATCAACGCCTATGCTTATCCAGATAAAAAGCAGTATGCCGATCTCCGTGACCATCTCAACGCTATCCGTAGTCGCTATAAAAAACGCAAGCCAGCTAAGAAGGCGAGGGAAGAAGCGACGGAGAGCAACTAGAATATAACTAAATTTGAGTTGAAAAATTGTTAGTGGTCGCATCGGATTTGAAAGGAGTAGAAAATGATAATCAGACCTGCAAGCAGAAAAGATTGTCAAGCTATTTATTCCCTTTATCAAAATGAAAAATGGCTTTCTTTTACAGAGGAAAAAGTGACATCATTATTTTCAACAAATCTGTCCCATTACTTGGTGCTTGAAGAGGACCAGAAAATCCTTGGCTTTGCACGCTACTTGACAGATGAAGTCATGACGACCTTTTTAGCTGAGATTATCATTGATAAAGCCTATCGCGGAAAAGGATTGGGACGGCGATTGATCGCTGAAATTCATCAAAAATATCCTTTGACTCGCATTGAATTAATATCAGAAGCGGATGGATTTTATCAGACAGTAGGTTTTAAACCTGTGGGAACAGGGCTTAGAAAATCTATCTAAATGAAAAGAGCTGTATTTATGACGCTTGACAACAAACTGGGTCTGACAGATTCGCTTGAACTATCCAAGATGGAAGAAAAAATCAGCAAAACCCGAGCGAAAGAGCTTTTTGAAAAGCAGCTTCTGGACGATAAAGCAACTGGCACCTATGCGACTCTGGCCGTTATTCATGGCTTCTTATTTAAAGAAATCTATGACTTCGCCGACCAGATTCGTACAGTCAATCTCGCCAAAGGGAATGTTCGCTTTGCGCCTGTCATATGCATCTAGCAGCTTCCTTGGAAAATATTGACAGGATGCCTCAGCAGACCTTTGAGCAGATTGTCGAAAAGTACCTTGAGCTAAATATCGCCCATCCTTTCCGCGAAGGGAATGGACGCGCCATGCGGATTTGGCTAGATTGTATGCTTCGTCAGAAGCTAGGGAAAGTGGTAGATTGGAACGCCATTGATAAGGATGAATACCTGAATGCCATGAAGCGTAGTGCAGTGTCGACTGGAGAACTCAAGTATCTCCTCCTCGATAATCTGACGGATGACCTCACTCAGGCCCGTTTCTTTAAGGGTGTGGATGCTTCATATTATTACGAAGGGTATAACCTTTACCAGACAGGGGAGTTATGAAGTTCAAGCAAAGGTGACGATTATCTTTTGTATGTAAACAATCGCTAAAACTATTGGAGGTGCAGTATTGATTACGTTATTAATGTTGCCTTTTTTCCTTGTTCTCCTAGCCATTTTTGGAATTATATATGACTTAATGACCAATAAAGGTAGAAAAGAGTGTGCTCGCACAGTATCTTTGTTTATATTGAACATCCTCACTATTTGTATCTGTCTATTAGATCTACCAATGGAAAGTAAACCATACTCAGGAATAGGGTTTATCTTATTTTATGCACTTGCCTACACACCTTTGATGATTGTTTTCTCACTATATACTCTCTATCGGATTGGAAAACATTATAGGTATTTTAAGAGTAAGTTTGCTATAATACTTCGATTCAATGCTATTTTACTTTTCCTTCTTTCATTAGTAAATAGTTTTGTATTATGGAGAAGCTTTCAAATATATCATAGAAACGATATGAATTTGTTTTATTTTATTTTAATCGTTTTGGGGATTTGTTCAACTATCCAATTGATAGTAGGAGAACTTGAGATGAAAAGAATACGAGGCATCCAAAAACAAGAGGAGCAAGACGGCAATGAAAAATAATTCTATAAAAGATATGTGCAGACAACATAGAAGTGAAGCGCAAATGCTGAGATTAATTTTACAAACCGCAAAAAAGTCTAAAAGTCGAGGCTGTCGCCATGTCCGGTTCACGAACTGATACAAAAGCACCAAAAGACGAGTTTCAGGATTACGACGTGGTCTATGTCGTGGACGACTTAGATAATCTGACGAGTGACCTTTCTTGGTTAGACCAGTTTGGCACTCGTATCATTGAGCAGCATAATGTCCTAGGCAACCGTCGACTTTATCTGATGCTATTTGAAGATGGAAATCGGATTGATTTGACCCTCTGTCCTACGGAATATATTCAAGAGTGGGTGGATAGTGAAGCTGATTATACAGTTTTGAAAGATGAGAAAGGCTTGTTTGTGCCCTATTCTCCAAATCCTCAACGTTACTGGACAAGCCCAGCTAGTGCGATTGATTTTGAAAAAGCCTGCAATGAATTTTGGTGGGTGTCAGCTTATGTGGTCAAAGGAATCTGTCGCCATCAAGTCATCTATGCAACGGATCATCTCTATGGTATTTGTCAGCAAGAGTTGTTAAAAGTCTTTGCTTGGCAGGTAGTAAGCGATAGGAGAAAGGTCAATATCGGCAAAAACTACAAGTATCTCTTTAACTATTTACCTGCTGAGAAAGAGAAGGAATTCTCAAATCTACTGGATTTTTCAAATATAGAAAAACTCACTCAGTCTTTGTTTGCTACGATGCAACTTTTCCACCAAGAGGCTCAAATCCTTGCTCAAAAGATGGGATTTTATTACGATAAGGATGTGGCGGAGAAGATGATTGAGTATGCTGAGGAAAGAGTGAAGAAGTTTGGGAATAACTAGAAAAATGAAAAAGCGAGAGGAGAAGACTCATGATTGAAAAAGTGGAACGCCTCATTACAGAGATTAATCGTATTCATCTAGAATATTCTAAAGATTATTTTGAAACAGGTAAAGTGGAGAAAATCAATCTCAAGCATACCTTTTCAAAAGTTCCGACTAAAGCGATTTTGGCCTACCGTCTGAATTTACATGAGTCAATTAATGACTATCTGATGAAAGCGGATGTCCAAGATATTGCCTATGTTTATCGTGTCAAAACTTCTGAGTCTATTTTAGATAAAATTACACGTTTTTCCGAGCGTCAAGAGGGCTATCCTGTGAATTCCATTCTTAATGATATTTTTGGTGCTCGTATGATTTTAAGTTCTAAAGAGATAGCTCAAGTCATGGATAAATTAGATGATTGGCAAGAGATGTACGGACTAAAAAATTGGTATTTACGTGATAAAGATGGCTATGTCGGTATTCATATCTATTTTAAAAATAAAAGTAATTTTTACTACCCATGGGAACTCCAACTTTGGGATAAGAAAGATGTAGATAGCAATATCGCCAGTCATATCAAGTATAAACGAGGATTTGTGAGGTAGGAGAGTGAATAAGAGGAGTAACAATGACACCAGAAATGTTTGAGAGATTAATCAGAGCGATTGATTCAACAGATTGGATTGATCACGGATTGCAGCTTGGAGGAATAATAGTACCTATTATCTTTGCCCTCTGGATTTCTTGGAGAGATTCCAAGAGATTAAAAGTAGATGTTGAAAATAAGAACAGAATATTAGATGAACGGCAACAAAAATTAGAAACTATTCAAACTTCAATTGCCGAAAATATTTCAGAACTGACCAAACAACAGAATCAACTCTCCAAAACCCAAGAAAAAGTTGAAGAAAACCTAAGAGAGCTAAAAGAATTAGCACAGCAATCTAGGAAGTCAAATCAGTTGACAATGCAGGTTCATTATAAAGAATTTTTTGAAAAACATAAAAGTTTTAAAAAAGCCTTGAGGAAAATCGAAGAATTTTATGAGTTGTATCAACAAGTGTGTCCTGATTCTATGTCACCTGAAGTAGAAATGAAATATGAAGTTCTCCGAAATTCGACCACGGATGATAAAATCTATGAATTCCAATTTTTAGATGAAAAAAATATTCCACCAATTGTTTTTGATGATTTTTCTAAATTAAAAGATTTTTTACAAGAAATAGATTCTAAAAGAGTAGATACTTATGACGAATATTTTGAAAATATTTATCCTAAGCTAAAAGAATTTGATATGGAATTGAATAGATTGTTGTCTTAACACAAAACTGATTTTGAAGGAGTCTGTATCGCCGCCGTAGTAATCCTGACAGTCTTCAGGACCGTAAATCGCAACCTGAGAGATTTCAAGTTCTGACGTCGACACTATTTTAGGCGATACAGATTAGAAAATACCTCCCTCTTATTCTAGAAACACGGGACGAATCCTTTCTACATCCTTTTATCATTACATATACTCTATATTCTTTGAAAGGAGTTGAACACGCCCTAAATACTGTGTGAAAAGATAAATTCTCTTGTGAGCATCGCTCATTGCAAGAGTTTCCTATTTTCACTTTGCATTTTACGGGCTTAGTATCCTATGTCTAACATTCAAAACATGTCCCTTGAGGACATCATGGGAGAGCGCTTTGGTCGCTACTCCAAGTACATCATTCAAGACCGGGCTTTGCCAGATATTCGTGATGGATTGAAGCCGGTTCAGCGCCGTATTCTTTATTCGATGAATAAGGATGGCAATACTTTTGACAAGAGTTACCGTAAGTCTGCCAAGTCTGTCGGGAACATCATGGGGAATTTCCACCCACACGGTGATAGTTCTATCTATGATGCCATGGTTCGTATGTCACAGGACTGGAAGAACCGTGAGATTCTAGTTGAAATGCACGGTAATAATGGTTCTATGGATGGAGATCCGCCTGCGGCAATGCGTTATACCGAGGCGCGTTTGTCTGAGATTGCTGGTTACCTTCTTCAAGATATTGAGAAAAAGACAGTTCCCTTTGCTTGGAACTTTGACGATACCGAGAAAGAGCCAACTGTTTTGCCAGCAGCCTTTCCAAACCTTCTGGTCAATGGATCTACTGGGATTTCGGCTGGATATGCCACAGATATTCCACCACATAATTTGGCAGAAGTTATCGATGCTACAGTATACATGATTGATCACCCAACTGCCAAGATTGAGAAGCTCATGGAATTTTTGCCTGGACCAGATTTCCCTACAGGAGCCATCATCCAAGGCCGTGACGAAATCAAAAAGGCTTATGAAACTGGGAAAGGGCGCGTGGTCGTTCGTTCTAAGACCGAAATTGAAAAGTTAAAAGGTGGTAAGGAACAAATCGTTATCACTGAGATTCCTTATGAAATCAATAAAGCCAATCTGGTTAAGAAAATCGATGATGTTCGTGTCAATAACAAAGTAGCAGGTATTGCTGAGGTTCGTGATGAGTCTGACCGTGACGGTCTTCGTATCGCTATCGAACTTAAGAAAGATGCCAATACGGAGCTGGTTCTTAACTATCTCTTCAAATATACTGACCTTCAAATCAACTACAATTTTAACATGGTGGCGATTGATAATTTCACACCTCGTCAGGTCGGAATTGTCCCAATCCTATCTAGCTACATCGACCACCGTCGTGAAGTGATTTTGGCGCGTTCCCGCTTTGACAAGGAAAAGGCTGAGAAACGTCTCCATATCGTCGAAGGTTTGATTCGCGTGATTTCGATTTTGGATGAAGTCATTGCTCTTATCCGTGCTTCTGAGAATAAGGCTGACGCTAAGGAAAATCTCAAGGTCAGCTATGAATTCACAGAGGAGCAGGCTGAGGCTATCGTTACCTTGCAACTTTACCGTTTGACCAATACAGACGTGGTTGTCTTGCAGGAAGAAGAAGCAGAGCTTCGTGAGAAAATTGCCATGCTTGCGGCTATTATCGGTGATGAGCGGACTATGTACAACCTCATGAAGAAAGAGCTTCGTGAGGTCAAGAAGAAATTTGCGACTCCACGTTTGAGTTCTTTAGAAGATACAGCAAAAGTCATCGAGATTGATACAGCTAGTCTAATCACTGAGGAAGAGACCTATGTTAGCGTGACCAAGGCAGGTTACATCAAGCGTACCAGCCCACGTTCCTTTGCGGCTTCAATGCTGGAAGAAATTGGCAAACGTGACGATGATCGGTTGATCTTTGTACAATCTGCCAAGACAACGCAACACCTCTTGATGTTCACAACTCTTGGAAATGTCATTTATCGACCAATCCATGAATTAGCAGATATCCGCTGGAAGGATATCGGAGAGCATCTGAGTCAGACCATTACAAACTTCGAAACCAATGAAGAAATACTTTATGTTGAAGTGGTAGATCAGTTTGAGGATGCGACAACCTACTTTGCTGCAACTCGTCTTGGTCAAATCAAACGTGTCGAACGCAAAGAATTCTCTCCATGGCGAACCTACAAGTCTAAATCTGTCAAGTATGCTAAGCTCAAAGACGAGACAGACCAGATTGTAGCAGTGGCTCCAATCAAACTGGATGATGTTCTCTTGGTTAGCCAAAATGGTTATGCCCTTCGTTTCAATATCGAAGAGGTTCCGGTTGTCGGAGCCAAGGCTGCGGGTGTCAAGGCCATGAACCTGAAAGCAGATGATGCGCTTCAGGCAGCCTTTATCTGTAACACCTCATCCTTCTACCTCTTGACCCAACGTGGTAGTTTAAAACGTGTTTCTATTGACGAAATTCCAGCAACCAGCCGTGCCAAACGAGGTCTACAAGTCTTGCGTGAGTTGAAAAACAAACCGCATCGTGTCTTCTTAGCAGGAGCAGTTGCAGAACAAGGCTTCATCGGTGATCTCTTTAGTACAGAAGTGGAAGAGAACGACCAAACACTGCTTGTTCAATCTAACAAGGGAACAATCTATGAAAGCCGATTGCAAGATTTGAACTTGTCAGAACGCACTAGCAACGGAAGCTTTATATCAGACACCATTTCAGATGAAGAAGTTTTCGATGCTTACCTCAAAGAAGTCTTTAAAGAAAGTAAAGAAAATCCATAAAAAGAATCAGTCCAGAGGGCTGATTTCTTTATGTTGAAAAAATTTTCAGAAAATTACAAATAATGCTTGAAATTTTACTAGAAAAGTGTAGAATAGAACACATAGTTTGAATAGTATAAAGGAGAAACACATGACAGTTACAATTGATTGGGAAAATCTTGGATTTTCTTATATGAAATTACCTTACCGTTATATCGCTCACTACAAAAATGGTCAATGGGATCAAGGAGAATTGACAGAGGATGCAACCTTGCATATTTCAGAGTCTTCTCCAAGTCTCCACTATGGACAGCAAGCATTTGAGGGATTGAAAGCCTATCGTACTAAGGATGACAGTATCCAACTCTTTCGTCCAGATGAAAATGCCAAGCGTCTGCAACGTACTTGCGACCGTCTCTTGATGCCTCAAGTTTCGACAGAAATGTTTGTGGAAGCCTGTAAAGCGGTTGTGCGTGCAAATGAAGAATACGTACC
>NZ_KQ970181.1:700755-701841 GCF_001579015.1 Streptococcus oralis | reverse complement strand
AATGAAGAATACGTACCCCCATATGGAACAGGTGGAACCCTTTATCTTCGTCCACTTTTGATTGGTGTTGGAGATATTATTGGGGTGAAACCTGCAGAGGAGTATATTTTCACCATCTTTGCTATGCCAGTTGGCAACTACTTCAAAGGCGGCTTGGTTCCAACTAATTTCTTGATTCAAGATGAATTTGACCGTGCAGCGCCAAATGGTACAGGAGCTGCCAAGGTAGGCGGTAACTATGCTGCAAGTCTCTTGCCAGGTAAAATGGCAAAATCACGTCATTTCTCAGATGTTATCTATCTAGATCCAGCTACCCACACCAAGATTGAGGAAGTCGGTTCAGCTAACTTCTTTGGCATTACGGCAGAAAATGAATTTGTAACGCCTTTAAGTCCATCAATCTTGCCATCTATTACCAAGTACTCTTTGCTTTATTTGGCAGAACACCGCTTGGGCTTGACACCAATCGAAGGTGATGTTCCGATTGACAATTTGGATCGTTTTGTAGAGGCAGGTGCTTGTGGAACAGCAGCAGTTATCTCTCCAATTGGGGGCATCCAACACGGTGATGATTTCCATGTATTCTATAGCGAAAAAGAAGTAGGTCCTGTTACACGCAAACTCTACGATGAATTGACTGGTATCCAATTTGGTGATGTGGACGCACCAGAGGGATGGATTGTCAAAGTGGATTAAAAGACTAGAAGTAAAGAGGAACTCCATAGCAGTTGTAAGGGCTGAAATGGAGTTTTTTCTTGCTAGTTTGAGCATTTTCTTGTACAATAGAAAAAGTGAAAAGAGGTAAAGTATGAGTAAAAAAGATAAGAAAATTGAAATTCAATTAACAGATGCAAAAGTGACTGTTGGAAAAGACAGTTATGAAGGTTACGTTTTGACGATCGGGAAAAAGGTCATTGGTGAAATTGCCGAATTAGATAGCCAATTTGCCATCATAAAGAATGGAAATGTCGATAGTTTTTATAAAAAACTTGAAAAAGCTGTGGAAATTTTGATTGAAAACTATAATTTGACAAAATAATACTTGTTTTATTGAAAATTTCATGATATAATAGTTCTCGTTAAACA
>NZ_KQ970181.1:696684-699149 GCF_001579015.1 Streptococcus oralis | reverse complement strand
TCAGTTGTAACTGTTGGTGAAGAAATCGAAGTGAAGATCCTTGATCTTAACGAAGAAGAAGGACGCGTATCACTTTCACTTAAAGCAACAACACCTGGACCATGGGATGGCGTTGAGCAAAAATTGGCTAAAGGTGATGTAGTCGAAGGAACAGTTAAACGTTTGACTGACTTCGGTGCATTTGTTGAAGTATTGCCAGGTATCGATGGACTTGTTCACGTATCACAAATTTCACACAAACGTATCGAAAATCCAAAAGAAGCTCTTACTGTTGGTCAAGAAGTTACTGTTAAAGTCCTTGATGTTAACGCTGACGCAGAACGTGTATCACTTTCTATCAAAGCTCTTGAAGAACGTCCAGCTCAAGAAGAAGGACAAAAAGAAGAGAAACGCGCTGCTCGTCCACGTCGTCCAAAACGTCAAGAAAAACGTGATTTCGAACTTCCAGAAACACAAACAGGATTCTCAATGGCTGACTTGTTCGGTGATATCGAACTTTAACCAAATTGATAATCGCAAAATCCTTTGTTTAAAACAAGGGATTTTTCTTTTGTCTCTTTCTCATTTTTGATATAATAGTTCTATGTTAGATTCAGAAAAACAATCACAATATCAATTGTTAAATGAGGAACTCTCTTATTTACTAGAAGGTGAGACCAATGTTCTCGCCAATCTTTCAAATGCTAGTGCCCTCCTAAAATCTCGCTTCCCAAATACTGTATTTTCAGGTTTTTATCTGTTTGATGGAAGTGAGTTGATTTTAGGTCCTTTTCAGGGTGGTGTTTCTTGTATTCGCATTCCGCTTGGAAAAGGAGTATGTGGAGAAGCTGCTGAGTTTCAAGAGACTGTTTTAGTTGGCGATGTGAGCACCTATCCAAACTACATTTCTTGTGATAGTATGGCCAAGAGTGAAATCGTAGTTCCCATGCTTAAGAATGGTCGATTGCTGGGTGTCTTAGACCTGGATTCTTCACTTATTGATGATTACAATGCTATTGATCGTGATTATTTGGAACAATTTGTCGCTATTTTGCTTGAGAAGACAGAATGGGACTTTACGATGTTTGAGGAGAAAGCCTAATGTATCAAGCACTTTATCGAAAATATAGAAGCCAGACTTTCTCACAACTAGTAGGGCAAGAGGTTGTGGCAAAAACACTAAGGCAGGCGGTTGAGCAGGAAAAGATTAGTCACGCTTATCTTTTCTCAGGTCCTCGTGGAACTGGGAAAACCAGCGTTGCCAAGATTTTTGCCAAGGCTATGAACTGTCCAAACCAGGTAGACGGAGAACCATGTAATAACTGTTATATCTGTCAGGCAGTGACAGAAGGTAGCCTAGAAGATGTTATCGAAATGGATGCAGCTTCGAATAACGGAGTTGATGAAATCCGAGAAATTCGCGATAAATCCACCTATGCTCCTAGCTTGGCTCGTTATAAGGTCTACATTATCGACGAGGTTCATATGTTGTCTACGGGAGCCTTTAATGCGCTTTTGAAGACCCTAGAAGAGCCAACTCAGAATGTTGTCTTTATTTTAGCAACTACTGAATTGCATAAGATTCCAGCAACCATTTTATCGCGTGTTCAACGTTTTGAGTTTAAATCGATTAGAACGCAAGATATCAAGGAGCATATTTATCATATTTTAGAAAAAGAAAATATTAGTTCTGAACCGGAGGCTGTGGAGATCATTGCTAGACGGGCTGAAGGTGGAATGCGGGATGCCTTGTCTATTCTGGATCAAGCTTTGAGTTTGACGCAAGGGAATGCTTTAACGACAGCTATTTCTGAGGAGATTACAGGCACTATTAGTCTATCAGCTCTAGATGACTATGTGGCTGCTTTGTCCCAACAGGATGTCCCAAAAGCGCTAGATTCTTTGAATCTTTTGTTTGAAAATGGCAAAAGCATGACTCGGTTTGTGACGGATCTCTTGCAGTATTTGCGTGATTTACTGGTTGTTCAGACAGGTGGTGAAAATACTCATCATAGTCCAGTTTTTATGGACAATCTAGCTCTTTCCCAGGAAAGTCTTTTTGAAATGATTCGTCTAGCGACAGTAAGTTTAGCGGATATGAAGGCTAGCTTGCAACCTAAGATTTACGCTGAGATGATGACCATTCGTTTAGCGGAAATCAAGCCTGAATCTGCGGTTTCGGGAGTTGTTGAAAGTGAAATTTCTGCACTAAGACAGGAAGTCGTCCGTCTCAAACAAGAACTTGCCAATGTTGGCACGGCTCCTAAACAAGTTGCGCCAGTTCCTAGTCGTTCAGTCACTTCCAAGACAGTCTATCGAGTAGATCGCAACAAAGTTCAGTCTATCCTGCAAGAAGCTGTCGAAAATCCTGATTTGGCACGGCAAAACTTAATCCGCCTCCAGAATGCATGGGGAGAAGTGATTGAAAGTCTAGCTGGACCTGATAAGGCTCTTCTCGTAGGTTCTCAACCAGTTGCGGCCAATGA
>NZ_KQ970181.1:694097-696520 GCF_001579015.1 Streptococcus oralis | reverse complement strand
AATGAACACCATGCTATTTTAGCCTTTGAGTCTAATTTCAATGCTGGTCAAACCATGAAACGTGATAACCTCAATACTATGTTTGGCAATATTCTCAGCCAAGCAGCTGGATTTTCACCTGAGATTCTGGCTATTTCCCTAGAGGAATGGAAAGAAGTTCGAGCAGCATTTTCAGCTAAAAACAAGTCTTCTCAAGCTGACCAAGAGGTGGAAGAAGAGAGACTGATTCCAGAAGGATTTGAATTTCTGGCTGATAAAGTCATGGTTGAAGAAGACTAAAAATGGATTTCATGGTACAATAATCTTATGAATAGACAACAATTTATCATTATAGCGTTATTCACGGCTGCTGAAACTTATTTTTTCAATGAAGCTTGGATGACTGGTCGCTACATTATGGCAGCGTTTTGGGCCATTTTACTTTTTCGAAATTTTAGGTTAAGTTATGTAATGGGAAAAATTGTAGACGCCATTGATCAGCATTTAAACCGCAAGGATTAGCCCCCAGCTTCTAGACAAAATCAAAGCCTTTTAGGCTTTTTTTGTTATACTAGTAGAGTATATTTATGGACCTTTTCATGTATTTTTTTGAGAAATGTAAGTGATTTTTCTAAGGATAAAGGAAGTAGGCCAGAAAAAGAAAGGAACTATCATGTCAGTATTAGAGATCAAAGATCTTCACGTTGAGATTGAAGGAAAAGAAATTTTGAAAGGAGTCAATCTGACTCTGAAAACAGGAGAAATTGCAGCGATTATGGGACCAAATGGTACTGGTAAATCGACTCTTTCTGCTGCTATCATGGGGAACCCTAACTACGAAGTCACAAAAGGTGAGGTCTTGTTTGATGGCGTAAACATTCTTGAGTTGGAAGTGGACGAGCGTGCGCGCATGGGACTTTTCCTTGCTATGCAATATCCGTCTGAAATTCCTGGAATTACCAATGCAGAATTTCTTCGTGCAGCTATGAATGCTGGTAAAGAAGACGATGAAAAGATTTCAGTTCGTGAGTTCATCACTAAACTAGACGAAAAAATGGAATTGCTCAACATGAAAGAAGAAATGGCAGAGCGTTACCTTAACGAAGGCTTCTCTGGTGGTGAGAAAAAACGCAATGAAATTCTTCAACTCTTGATGTTGGAACCAACTTTTGCCCTTTTGGATGAGATTGACTCAGGTCTTGATATTGATGCCCTTAAAGTTGTATCGAAAGGTGTCAATGCCATGCGTGGTGAAAGCTTTGGTGCCATGATCATTACTCACTACCAACGTCTTTTGAATTACATCACACCAGACGTGGTACACGTGATGATGGAAGGTCGTGTTGTCCTTTCTGGTGGTCCAGAATTGGCAGCGCGTTTGGAACGTGAAGGATACGCAAAACTAGCTGAAGAACTTGGCTATGACTACAAGGAAGAATTGTAATTCCCTCGTATCTTTTAGGAGAAGTAAATGACTAAAGAAACTATTAAACTTTTTTCAGAAATGCACGCTGAACCAAGCTGGTTAGCTGACCTCCGTCAAAAAGCTTTTGATAAGATTGAGAGTTTGGAATTACCAGTTATCGAGCGTGTGAAATTTCACCGTTGGAATCTGGGAGATGGTACGATTACAGAAAGCGAGCCATCAGCAAATGTTCCTGACTTCACAACTCTAGACAATCACTTGAAATTGGTTCAAGTAGGTACTCAAACAGTTTTTGAACAAATTCCAGTAGAATTGGCTGAGCAAGGGGTGGTCTTTACAGACTTCCACTCAGCTTTAGAAGAAATTCCAGAGCTTATTGAGGAGTTCTTCATGTCATCAGTTAAATATGACGATGACAAGTTGGCAGCCTACCACACAGCTTATTTCAATAGTGGTGCTGTTCTCTACATTCCTGATAATGTTGAGATTAAAGAGCCAATCGAAGGTATTTTCTACCAAGACAGTGATAGCGATGTTCCATTTAACAAGCATATCCTGATTATCGCTGGTAAAAATTCTAAGATTAGTTATCTGGAGCGATTAGAGTCACGTGGCGGAGGTAGTGCTAAGGCAACAGCCAATATCACAGTAGAAGTCATCGCTCGTTCTGGTGCGCAAGTCAAGTTTGCAGCGATCGACCGTCTAGGAGAAAATGTTACGGCCTACATTAGCCGTCGTGGTAAATTAGGTAACGATGCAAGTATTGACTGGGCGATTGGTGTCATGAACGAAGGAAACGTCGTTGCGGACTTTGATAGCGACTTGATTGGTAATGGTAGCCATGCTGACCTTAAAGTCGTAGCTCTTTCAAGTGGCCGTCAGGTGCAAGGGATTGACACTCGCGTAACAAACTATGGTTGCAACTCTATCGGAAATATTCTCCAACATGGGGTTATTCTTGAAAAAGCAACTTTGACCTTCAACGGTATCGGTCATATCATCAAGGGAGCTAAGGGAG
>NZ_KQ970181.1:689817-694077 GCF_001579015.1 Streptococcus oralis | reverse complement strand
CTTTCAAGTGGTCGTCAGGTACAAGGGATTGACACCCGTGTAACCAACTATGGTTGCAATTCGGTAGGGAACATTCTCCAACATGGTGTCATTCTTGAAAAGGCAACCTTGACCTTCAACGGGATTGGCCACATTATTAAAGGAGCAAAAGGGGCAGATGCCCAGCAAGAGAGCCGTGTATTGATGCTTTCTGACCAAGCTCGTTCCGATGCCAACCCAATTCTTTTGATCGATGAAAATGACGTTACTGCAGGTCACGCGGCGTCTATCGGTCAGGTAGACCCAGAAGACATGTACTACCTCATGAGCCGTGGTTTAGATAAGGCAACTGCAGAGCGTTTGGTTGTTCGTGGTTTCCTTGGCTCTGTTATCGTGGAAATTCCAGTCAAGGAAGTTCGTGATGAAATGATTGCAACTATCGAAGAAAAATTGTCAAAACGCTAAGGGGAAGCCTATGTTAGATGTAGAAGCGATTCGCAAGGATTTTCCAATTTTAGACCAGATTGTCAATGATGAACCTTTGGTCTATCTGGACAATGCTGCGACAACACAAAAACCATTAACTGTTCTGGAAGCAATTAATCACTACTATGAGCAGGACAATGCCAATGTTCACCGTGGTGTCCATACCTTGGCGGAACGGGCTACAGCTTCCTATGAAGCTGCTCGTGAAACCATTGCTAAGTTTATCAATGCAGGATCTACAAAGGAAGTTCTCTTTACTAGAGGTACGACAACTAGTCTTAACTGGGTAGCACGCTTCGCTGAGGAAGTTTTGACTGAGGGAGACCAGGTCTTAATTTCCGTCATGGAACACCATTCCAACATCATTCCTTGGCAGGAAGCCTGTCGCAAGACTGGAGCGGAGCTTGTCTATATCTATCTCAAAGACGGTGCCTTGGATATGGATGATTTGCGAGCTAAATTGACGGACAAGGTCAAATTTGTCTCCCTAGCTCACGCCTCAAATGTTCTGGGTGTCGTCAATCCTATCAAAGAAATTACTCAATTGGCCCACCAAGTTGGAGCTATCATGGTGGTGGATGGCGCTCAGTCTACTCCTCATATGAAGATCGATGTTCAGGACCTGGATGTGGACTTCTTTGCCTTTTCAGGTCATAAGATGGCTGGGCCAACTGGTATTGGTGTCCTTTACGGCAAAGAAAAGCATCTGGAACAAATGTCACCAGTAGAATTCGGCGGCGAAATGATTGATTTTGTTTATGAGCAATCTGCTAGTTGGAAGGAATTGCCTTGGAAATTCGAGGCTGGAACTCCTAACATGGCAGGTGCAATCGGACTTGCTGCTGCAGTGGATTATCTTGAAAACATTGGTATGGATGCGATTGAAGCCCATGAACAAGAATTGATAGCATACGTCTTTCCAAAACTGCAGGCGATTGAAGGACTGACTATTTATGGTTCTCAGGACTTGGCTCAACGTTCGGGAGTGATTGCCTTTAACCTAGGCGATCTCCATCCTCACGACCTTGCTACGGCCCTGGATTATGAAGGAGTAGCCGTTCGTGCGGGTCACCACTGCGCCCAACCCTTGCTTCAGTATTTAGAAGTCCCAGCAACAGCTCGCGCAAGTTTTTATATCTACAATACTAAGGCAGATTGCGACAAGCTAGTTGATGCCTTACAAAAGACAAAGGAGTTTTTCAATGGCACTTTCTAAACTAGATAGCCTTTATATGGCAGTGGTAGCAGACCATTCGAAAAATCCGCATCACCAAGGGAAGTTAGAAGACGCTGAGCAAATCAGTCTCAACAATCCAACCTGTGGGGATGTTATCAATCTCTCTATCAAGTTTGATGCAGAGGATCGTTTAGAAGATATCGCTTTTCTAAATTCAGGTTGTACCATCTCAACTGCCTCTGCTAGTATGATGGCAGATGCTGTTTTGGGCAAGACTAAGCAAGAAATCCTAGGGCTTGCGACTATTTTTTCTGAAATGGTTCAAGGGCAAAAAGATGAGCGTCAAGACCAACTTGGAGATGCGGCATTCTTATCAGGTGTTGCCAAATTCCCTCAAAGAATCAAGTGTGCAACCCTAGCTTGGAACGCCCTCAAGAAAACAATTGAAAATCAAGATAACAGATAAGACAAGTTTCTTTTGTCTTATAAATCAGTAGAAATGAAGAATGAAAGAAAGGATATTATGGCTGAAGAAAGAGTAGAACCAAAACCAATTGACCTTGGTGAATATAAATTTGGTTTCCATGATGATGTAGAGCCTGTCCTGTCGACAGGAAAAGGACTCAACGAAGGTGTTATTCGTGAATTATCTGCTGCCAAGGGTGAGCCTGAGTGGATGTTGGAGTTCCGTTTGAAGTCTTATGAAACCTTCAAGAAAATGCCTATGCAAACTTGGGGAGCAGACTTGTCTGAGATTGACTTTGATGACTTGATCTACTACCAAAAGCCATCTGACAAACCAGCTCGTTCTTGGGATGAAGTTCCTGAAAAAATCAAAGAAACCTTTGAACGTATCGGGATTCCAGAAGCTGAGCGTGCCTACCTAGCTGGAGCTTCTGCTCAGTACGAGTCAGAAGTGGTATACCACAACATGAAGGAGGAGTTTGAGAAGTTAGGCATTATCTTTACAGATACAGATTCTGCCCTCAAGGAATACCCAGACTTGTTTAAACAATACTTTGCTAAGTTGGTACCGCCGACAGATAACAAGTTAGCAGCCCTTAACTCAGCAGTATGGTCTGGTGGAACCTTTATCTACGTACCAAAAGGTGTCAAGGTTGATATTCCGCTTCAAACTTACTTCCGTATCAACAATGAAAATACTGGTCAGTTTGAACGTACCTTGATTATCGTTGACGAGGGAGCAAGTGTCCACTACGTAGAAGGATGTACAGCGCCGACTTACTCAAGCAACAGTTTGCATGCTGCCATTGTAGAAATATTCGCTTTGGATGGAGCTTACATGCGCTACACAACCATCCAAAATTGGTCTGATAACGTCTATAACTTGGTAACCAAACGTGCTAAAGCTCAAAAAGATGCGACTGTTGAGTGGATAGATGGAAACTTGGGTGCCAAAACAACCATGAAATATCCATCTGTTTACCTTGATGGAGAAGGAGCCCGTGGTACTATGCTTTCTATCGCCTTTGCTAATGCTGGGCAACACCAAGACACGGGAGCTAAGATGATTCACAATGCTCCACATACCAGCTCGTCTATCGTGTCTAAATCCATCGCTAAAGGCGGAGGAAAGGTTGACTATCGTGGACAAGTAACCTTTAATAAAAATTCTAAGAAATCTGTTTCTCACATCGAGTGTGATACCATTATCATGGATGACTTGTCAGCATCTGATACCATTCCATTTAATGAAATCCATAACTCGCAAGTTGCTTTGGAACACGAAGCCAAAGTATCTAAGATTTCAGAAGAACAACTCTATTACCTCATGAGTCGTGGTTTATCAGAATCCGAAGCAACTGAGATGATTGTCATGGGATTTGTGGAGCCCTTCACAAAAGAACTTCCAATGGAATACGCAGTTGAGCTCAATCGCTTGATTAGCTATGAGATGGAAGGCTCTGTTGGGTAAGAATATGCAGAATCTGAACAGGAAGTCTTCCTGTTCAGAATTTTTTTCAAAAAAAAGACCTAATAAATATTCACAAAAATACTTTTATGTGGTAAAATAAAACAATTACATTTAGTGGAGATGAAGTATGAATATTTTTAGAACCAAGGATGTTAGTCTGGGACGGGCAGAAATGCGTCGCCATTTAAAATTATGGGATTTGATTTTACTAGGAATCGGTGCCATGGTAGGGACGGGAATTTTCACCATTACAGGAACAGCAGCGGCTACACTAGCTGGTCCGTCACTAGTGGTTTCCATTGTGATTTCTGCCCTATGCGTTTCTTTATCAGCCCTCTTTTTTGCTGAATTTGCCTCTCGTGTGCCTGCAACAGGAGGTGCTTATAGTTATCTCTATGCGATCTTAGGCGAATTACCAGCTTGGATTGCCGGCTGGTTGACCATCATGGAATTCATGACAGCCATATCGGGTGTGGCGTCTGGCTGGGCAGCTTACTTTAAGGGCTTACTCAGTAATTATGGTATCTCCATGCCTCAAGCCTTAAATGGCATCTTTAACCCCGAGCAAGGCACCTATATCGACCTTTTACCTATTTTGGTGCTTACTTTGGTAACAGGAGTAGTCTTATTGAATTCCAAGGCAGCCTTGCGCTTTAATTCACTTCTAGTGGTCTTGAAATTC
>NZ_KQ970181.1:688601-689233 GCF_001579015.1 Streptococcus oralis | reverse complement strand
TCTGCTCTGGCCTTGTTTATCCTAGTTGGGATTTGGCATATCAAACCTGAAAATTGGACGAATTTTGCTCCCTTTGGCTTTGGTCAAATTTATGGTGGGAGTACTGGAATAATGGCAGGTGCATCTTTGATGTTCTTTGGTTTTCTCGGATTTGAGTCTATTTCAATGGCAGTTGATGAAATTCAAAGTCCACAAAAAAATATTCCTCGCGGAATTGTCCTTTCTCTGTCAATCGTCACTATTCTCTATGCTTTGGTAACCTTAGTATTGACAGGGATTGTTCATTACAGTAAGCTCAATGTGGATGATGCAGTGGCCTTTTCATTACGTAGTATCGGAATAGGCTGGGCCGCCAACTATGTTTCACTCGTAGCTATTCTAACCTTGATTACTGTGTGTATTTCCATGACCTATGCCCTTTCTCGAATGATTTACAGCCTAGCACGTGATGGACTTTTACCTCAAAGCTTTAAACAACTAAGTAAAACTAGTCGAGTTCCAAAGAATGCGACCATCTTAACAGGAGTTGCTTCAGCCATTGCTGCGGGTATTTTCCCCTTGGCAAGTATAGCAGCCTTTCTAAATATCTGTACACTAGCCTATCTTATCTTACTAGCTTACGGTATTATCAA
>NZ_KQ970181.1:686239-688581 GCF_001579015.1 Streptococcus oralis | reverse complement strand
CTATCTTATCTTACTAGCTTACGGTATTATCAAGCTCAGAAAAGAAAAAGGCATGCCAAAAGAAGGAGAGTTCAAAACTCCTTTAGTGCCGCTTTTGCCGATCCTTTCCATTCTTATCTGTCTTTCCTTTATGTTTCAGTACACCAAGGAGACATGGATTGCCTTTGGACTGGCATTGGCGGTTGGACTAGTGATTTACTTTACGTACGGGTTCCGCCATTCAACCCTCGCAGAAGAAGAATAAAAGCTGGGAATTCCCAGCTTTTTAATCTTTCACATAAGTAAAACCTTCACCGAGAATTTCATGAGCCTCAGTGATAGTGATAAAGGCTTGAGGATCGATTTGGTGAATCATATCCTTCATTTTTACGATTTCATTTCGACCGACGATACAGTAGATAATTTTTAAATCCTTTTTGCTGTAGTAGCCTTGACCAGATATAAAGGTAACGCCACGTCCGAGTTCATCGTTAATCTCTTTGGCCAATTGATCAGGATATTGGGTAATAATCATAAATCCTTTACCAGCATAACCTCCTTCGCCTATCAAGTCGATAACACGGGCGATGATAAAGTCAAACAAGAGGGTATAGGTGACCAAACGAAGGTCCTGGAAGATGATTAAAATCAACATTAGTATAAAAAAGTCAATCCCAAAGAGCAATTTCCCAATCGAAATATTGGTGTATTTGTTGAGGATACGAGCGACAATATCTGAACCACCAGTGGTCCCACCAGCATTAAAGATTATTCCTAATCCAATTCCTAATAAAACCCCTGAGACCAAAGCGACAATGATGAGATCTCCTTGCAAGTCGATGTGTAAAGGAATGCGCTCAAAGATTGCCAGCCAAACGGAAAGAGAAATAGATCCTAAAAGGCTGGAATAGAGGGTCTTAGGCCCAAATATCTTCCAAGCCAGGATAAATAAAGGGATATTAATCAAGAGGTTCATCAGTGAGACAGGGATTTTAAAAAGATAGTAGGTAATCAAGGTAATCCCTGTCGCACCACCCTCAAATAGATGATAGGGAACTACAAAGTAGGTAAGACCAAAGGCATAAATAGCTGCCCCTAGTATGATAGTGATAATAGGCTGAACTTTTCGGATCATGATTCTCCCTCGTATTTTCTATAGATAGATTATACCAAATTTTCAAGCGTTTTAATTGGATCTCTTATGATTTTTTTGCAATTTTTTGATATAATAAAGGTGATAAATCACTATCTTATTGAGAAGAATAGAAAGATTGAAGATATGACACAAGTAAAAATTGTAACTGATTCCTCTGTTACTATTGAGCCAGAACTCTTGAAAGAGTTGAATATTACAGTTGTTCCTTTATCTGTGATGATTGATGGTATCCTTTATTCTGATGCAGATTTGAAAGAGGGAGAATTCCTTCATCTTATGCAAGAGAGTAAAAATCTGCCTAAAACCAGTCAGCCTCCAGTGGGAGTATTTGCTGAGGTCTTTGAAGAACTAGGTAAAGACGGCAGTCAGATACTCGCTATTCACATGTCCCATGCCTTGTCTGGAACTGTTGAAGCTGCTCGCCAAGGGGCAAGTCTCTCAACTGCTGATGTGACGGTTATTGATAGTTCTTTTACAGATCAAGCTATGAAGTTTCAAGTTGTTGAAGCTGCTAAACTTGCTAAAGAGGGTAAAGATTTAGAAACAATCTTAGCTCATGTAGAGGACGTCAAAAATCATACAGAACTCTATATCGGTGTTTCAACATTAGAAAACCTAGTTAAGGGTGGACGTATCGGACGTGTGACCGGTTTGCTAAGCTCTCTTTTGAATATCCGAGTTGTGATGCAAATGAAGAATCATGAACTCCAGCCTATTGTAAAGGGGCGTGGTGCTAAGACATTTAAAAAATGGCTTGATGAACTAGCAGAGACCCTCTCTCATAAATCTGTTGCAGAAATTGGAATATCCTACGCTGGTACTAATGAATGGGCCAATGAGATGAAAAATGTTTTACAAACCTATGTCGAAAAACCAATCTCAGTACTAGAAACAGGCTCTATCATTCAGACACATACAGGCGAAAATGCATGGGCTATCTTAGTTCGATATCATTCCTAAAAAAATAGAGAAAAATCGTTAGAAATAGCGTTTTTGACTTGACCTGTGGGCAATTTTAGGATATGATTATATTTGTTAATTAGAAATTATTTGGAGGAATTATTAACATGGCAAACAAACAAGATTTGATCGCTAAAGTAGCAGAAGCTACAGAATTGACTAAGAAAGATTCAGCAGCAGCAGTTGACGCTGTATTCGCAGCAGTAACTGAATACCTTGCAGCTGGTGAAAAAGTTCAATTGATTGG
>NZ_KQ970181.1:684520-685797 GCF_001579015.1 Streptococcus oralis | reverse complement strand
CGATTTGCATAGAAGCCCGTTAATAAAGGAATTTATTCCTAGATAAATGTTGATAAAAACAAGTTTAGTACTTGACCTAAAAGCATTTTTTAGATATGATAGAGATGTTAAGGGTAAAACCTAAAAAATTTGGAGGATTTGTTAAATGGCTAACAAACAAGATTTGATCGCAAAAGTGGCAGAAGCTACAGAATTGACTAAAAAAGACTCAGCAGCAGCAGTTGACGCTGTATTTGCAGCTGTTTCAGAATACCTTTCAAAAGGTGAAAAAGTTCAATTGATCGGTTTCGGTAACTTTGAAGTTCGTGAACGTGCAGCTCGTAAAGGTCGCAACCCACAAACTGGTAAAGAAATCAAAATCGCGGCTTCTAAAGTTCCAGCATTCAAAGCTGGTAAAGCTCTTAAAGACGCTGTTAAATAATGAATTTAGAAAAAGCCTGTCATATCAAGCATTTGAGCTTGTGTGACAGGCTTTTTAATGGCTCTTTGTCAACTGTAGTGGGTTACCAAAAAGTCATTTTTATTGAAACACACGATAAACGTAAGGATTTTCTGGTTTATCTACTTTTGTGAAACTCTCAACTTCCAGTGTTGGGAGTTTTTGTTTGAGTTCTTTATGGTAGTGGAGGGTCAGGGTTCCTTTAGCGGTAATCCAAGTATTATCAGGATACTGGCGTGAGTTTCCCTTGGTCAAGAGTCCATATACACCAGAGTCTGCGATACAGTGGATGATCCCAAAACGAAAGAGGAACTGGCTATCTGGATGGCTAGGATCGTTATAGACAAAGCCTGTAAACTCGATTTTCTTTCCTTCAAACTCTTGCGGATAGTCATAGAGAACTTCCATGACCTCCATATAGTTTTCGTCTGTGACTTGAATGATTGACAGGGAGAGGTATTTATCAGCTGTTGTCCGCATTTCCTTTTCATAAGCAGATTTGGAAAAATAGGTACTGGTATCGGGTTTGAGGTATTGACTGGATGTACCTTCGCTTGCCTGAATAGCTGTGTCAATTCCTTCAGCAAGCGGGAAATGATAGCCTTTGGCAGATACGGTTCTCGAGTCCAAACTTACTGTCGGAAAGGCAACTCCAATCAAGAGAGGTAGTGACAGTAATAGGATGCTGATTCGTCTAGCTCGACGACCTTCCATATGGCTGTGAGAGTTGATTTTCTGAATCCAGATGTTGAATTGGACCAGAGCCAACAGAAGAGAAAGGACCATGGAGATATAGACTAGATAGGAATAGTGGAGGTTGATGTAGTGGCTGAGCTTG
>NZ_KQ970181.1:682400-684318 GCF_001579015.1 Streptococcus oralis | reverse complement strand
GAGGTAAAGGGTCAGAGCAAAATAGCCCAGTAGAATGAAAAATCGAATCATAGCATCACCCCTATCATGTAAGAATAAAGTAAGACAAGCAGAGTCACCATGCCCATAAATTGCCAGATGAAGCGCGTTTTGAAGGAATTCTTCATCATGAGGAGATTTTTGATATCAAGGATAGGGCCGATTACCAGAAAGGCAAGGACAGGAGCGAGTCCAAAGCTCGAGAGGAGAGAAGCACCGATAAAGGCGTCGGCCTCGCTACAAAGTGAGAGGAGAAAGGCTAGTAACATAAGCAGGAGAATCGCAAGGATTGGACTAGCACTGATAGAGGTCAGGATCCGAGTCGGGACATAGACCTGCACGATAGCAGCAAAGAGACAGCCAAAGATCAAGTAACGCCCCATATCGAAAAACTCGTCAATAGCCTGTATAAAGACCTGAAGGACTTTTCTAGCAGGAGTCAAGTGTGAGAAGTCATGTTCATGACAAGCAATAGGATTCTCTTTTTGAATGGGTTCCTTCCAGAAAAATCCTAAGAAAATCCCCAGAACCAAAGCAATTACAATAGCTCCCAGCGCTCGCAAGAAGGCAAGCTTTATTGAATTGCCAAAGGCAGAGTATGTAGCAAAAAGAACGATAGGATTGATGATGGGAGCAGTCACCAGAAAGGGAACAGCCGTGTAGCTGGGAACTTTCTTTTCCAGAAAACGATTGATAATCGGGACGATTCCACACTCGCAGGATGGAAAGAGGAAGCCGATGAAGGTACCAAAAAAGATCCTCCCCCAACGATTGCGAGGAAGAAACTCATAAACTTTATCAGGCGTGATATAGACCTCAATCCACCCCGAAATGAGACTCCCAATCAGAACAAAAGGAAGGGCTTCGATGATGATGGAGAGAAAAATGGCCCCAGCTTGTAATACACTAGGAGGAAGAGATTGGAAAATCGTCATCTATTTTTTCTTCTCAACTTTTTCTTTTTTATCTTTATCATCTGGAAAAGTGACCTGAGTGAGATCAGGAAGTTTGGCAAACTCTTCAAACATCTTGTCCAGGTCATCAGTTTTTGTAAATTTAACAGCCATGTGCCTACCTCTTTTCTAAATTCTACTTCTATTATACTATTATTTTGCGGAAAAGGGATTATTTTTATTTTGATAATCAAAGATGAAAAACAGGTAAGGCGAAACAAGAGCTGTTCCTTATGGTATAATAGGTTCATGGATAAAAAATATGAAAAAATCTCCCAGGATTTGGGAGTGACTTTAAAGCAAATCGATACCGTTCTGAGTTTGACTGCCGAAGGGGCGACGATTCCCTTTATCGCGCGTTATCGGAAGGATATGACTGGTAGTCTGGATGAAGTGGCGATTAAGGCCATTATCGACTTGGATAAAAGCCTGACTAACCTCAATGACCGCAAGGAAGCTGTCTTGGCTAAGATTCAAGACCAAGGCAAGCTAACAAAGGACTTGGAAGAAGCTATCTTAGCTGCCGAAAAACTAGCAGATGTTGAAGAACTCTACCTTCCATACAAGGAAAAGCGTCGGACCAAGGCGACCATTGCCCGTGAAGCTGGACTCTTCCCTCTCGCACGCTTGATTTTGCAAAACGTAGCTGACTTAGAGAAAGAGGCTGAGAAGTTTGTCTGTGAAGGATTTGCGACTGGTCAAGAAGCCTTGGCTGGGGCAGTTGATATCTTGGTAGAAGCCTTATCAGAAGATGTCAATTTGCGCTCTCTGACCTATCAGGAAGTACTGAGACACTCTAAAATCACTTCGCAAGTCAAGGATGAGAGTCTTGATGAAAAACAAGTTTTTCAGATTTATTATGATTTCTCTGAAACTGTTGGAGACATGCAGGGCTATCGTACCTTAGCCCTTAACCGTGGGGAAAAACTTGGCATACTGAAGGTTGG
>NZ_KQ970181.1:676886-682114 GCF_001579015.1 Streptococcus oralis | reverse complement strand
ACTGAAGGTTGGTTTTGAACATGCAACGGATCGTATTCTAGCTTTCTTTGCTGCTCGTTTCAAGGTGAAGAACGTCTATATTGATGAAGTTATCCAGCAATCTGTTAAGAAAAAGGTCTTGCCTGCTATCGAGCGACGCATTCGGACAGAATTAACTGAAAAAGCAGAAGAAGGAGCTATCCAGCTCTTTTCCGATAATCTGCGCAATCTCCTCTTGGTTGCTCCACTAAAAGGGCGCGTGGTTCTAGGATTTGACCCTGCCTTTCGTACAGGTGCCAAGCTGGCAGTCGTTGATGCAACGGGGAAAATGCTGACGACCCAAGTCATTTATCCCGTTAAACCAGCCTCTGCTCGTCAGATTGAAGAAGCCAAGAGAGACTTAGCCGACTTGATCGGTCAATACGGTGTAGAAATCATTGCCATCGGAAATGGAACGGCTAGCCGTGAAAGTGAAGCCTTTGTGGCGGATGTTCTTAAAGATTTTCCAGAAGTCAGCTATGTTATTGTCAATGAGAGCGGTGCTTCTGTCTACTCTGCCAGTGAACTTGCTCGTCAGGAATTTCCAGATCTAACCGTTGAAAAACGCTCTGCTATCTCTATCGCTCGTCGCTTGCAAGATCCTCTTGCTGAGTTGGTTAAAATCGATCCTAAGTCAATCGGTGTCGGGCAATACCAGCACGATGTTAGTCAGAAGAAACTGTCTGAAAGTCTGGACTTTGTCGTTGATACGGTGGTTAACCAGGTTGGCGTCAATGTCAATACAGCCAGCCCAGCTCTCCTATCTCATGTCGCTGGTCTAAATAAAACCATCTCTGAAAATATTGTCAAATACCGTGAAGAAGAGGGAAAAATCACTTCACGCGCTCAAATCAAGAAGGTTCCTCGTCTGGGTGCCAAGGCCTTTGAGCAGGCTGCTGGTTTCCTCCGTATCCCTGAAAGTAGCAATATCCTAGATAATACTGGAGTTCACCCAGAAAACTATGCTGCAGTTAAGGAACTCTTCAAACGTTTAGATATTAAAGACCTAAACGAAGAAGCCCAAAATAAGCTTAAGTCCCTTTCTGTCAAGGAAATGGCGCAAGAACTAGACCTCGGTCCAGAAACCCTTAAAGATATCATTGCCGACCTTCTCAAACCAGGTCGAGATTTCCGTGACTCTTTTGATGCTCCAGTTCTCCGTCAAGATGTACTGGACATCAAGGATCTTGTTGTCGGACAGAAGCTGGAAGGTGTGGTGCGTAATGTAGTTGACTTCGGTGCCTTCGTTGATATCGGAATTCACGAGGACGGCCTGATTCATATTTCCCATATGAGTCGTAAATTTATCAAACACCCCAGCCAAGTGGTGTCAGTCGGAGATTTGGTAACGGTCTGGGTTAAGAAAATCGATACTGAACGTGAAAAAGTCAATCTGTCGCTCCTCGCTCCAGATGAATCTGACTGAGTACGTTCAGTCTGTTTCACTAGAAGACTTTGGTAGACCTTTCACACACCAAGCCCAGTGGAATTCTCGTCTGCGAACGACAGGTGGCCGATTTTTCCCCAAGGATGGGCATTTGGATTTTAATCCCAAGGTTTATAATGAACTAGGTTTGGAAGTCTTTCGGAAAATCGTACGCCATGAACTCTGTCACTATCATCTTTATTTTGAGAAAAAGGGTTATCGCCATAGGGACCGAGATTTTAAGGAACTGTTGAAAGAAGTGGATGGACTGCGCTTTGTTCCCGATTTGAAAGACCAAAGTACCTACCTAGTCTATCAGTGCCAATCCTGCCAGCAATCCTATCAACGCAAGAGAAAGATTGACACGAAACGCTATCGCTGTGGCGTCTGTCGAGGTAAACTCGTCATCTTAAATCGGCCTAAGGACTGATGTTCTTGATCCCGTTTCATGCTATACTACTTGTAAGAATACCGAAAGAGGAAACAATCATGAATACAAAATTTTATAAAATGAGACGAAATCGTATGGTGTCAGGAGTTTTAGCTGGTCTATCAGACAAGTGGAAACTTGATGTAACCCTAGTCCGCTTTCTCTTCGCCATTTTTACCATATCAAATTTTGGAATTGGTGTGATTATTTACATCATCCTTGCCTCTATCCTGCCAACTAAGGAAGAGATTGATGCAGAAATGTACGGAACAGGACCTCGCAAACGCAAGGAAGCCCAGGCCATTGAAGATAATGATGGCTGGTTTTGGTGAGATTTAACAGGGAAAATTTATTATTTGCACTATGATACTTAAAAGAAGTAGCATAAATGACTGAAAATCCCTTGTGGTTATTTAGCCACAAGGGATTTTGATATTTAAGTATATTCTTTTCCATCCTGAGAGAGATGAATTACCTGATCAGCCATTTTCCAAATACTAGGATTGTGAGTTGCGATGATAATTGTTCTATTAGCATTACGAAGTTCAAGGAGAATTTCCATAATTTCCTTGGAATTTTTTGGATCTAGCGAGGCGGTAGGCTCATCAGCTAGAATTAAGGGAGGGTCTTTCAGGATAATCTTAGCAAGCGCTACGCGTTGAGCTTCACCACCAGATAATTCATAGATTTTTTGGTTGAGACTTAGATAATCCAGTCTGACAGCTTGCAGTGCTTGAAGAAGAAGTCTCTCTTTCTCTTGTTTTTTGTTTTTCTTTTTACCAATCAGTCCTAGCTCAAGGTTTTCTCGGATGGTCTGACTTTCTAATAGTCCAAAATTCTGGAAGAGATAACCTAGTTCGTTACGATAAAATTCCTCATTTTTTAGTGAAGTCAAAGACTTTCCTTTGTAAACTATTTCTCCTTTATCGAAAGTCTCTAGTTTTCCAAGCATATTGAGCAAAGTGGTTTTTCCACAACCACTGTCTCCTATCAAAGCATACACCATACCACTTTGAAAATTCAGATTCAAGTCTGAAAAAATAATACGAGAACCAAATTGTTTCCAAATATGTTGCAATTCAATCATGCTATCCTCCTTTGATAATGCTAACATAGGTTTTGCTTTCCTTCTTATCAAAGATCTTCAATAGAAGAACGGCTAAACTTAAAAAGCTGAAAAATAGGATCAGGGTAATCCAGATATTCTTAGAAATAATGAAAGCTAGACCACTTCCGAGAAAGAGAGCTGCTATTTGAGAAGTGATATATCTATTGTGTAATTCAAAGAAATAATAGCCTGCTATTTTTTTCAAGAATATGGTTTTGCGAAAGGCTTCAAAATAGAGCAGATTTAAACTTGTAAACAGCAAAATTGAAGTCAAAATAGCAAACATAGCACTCGCTAAGTTACTAAAAATTTCGATTTTAATTTTTTGATTTAACTGGAGATAGGTTTCCCTAGCAGACGATAGCCCTGAGACCATTTGATCAATTTGATAGTGTTTCAAAAGTTCCTGTGTCTGGTGGAGGTCTGTAAAATAGAGATATTCTAGATTTGTAAACCAGAAGATGGAGGAAGCCTTACCAAGTGCTTTAGGAGAAAGCACAAGAAAGATGGGATTTGATAACCATTGATCATAAGCGATATGGGTGGTATTATAGAGAAATACATCATTATTTTGATTGGTATAAGCTATACTAACTTCGACAGTTTGATTAGACTTGCTACTGTATAATCGGTTGGTTAACTCTTGTTGCAAGGTTGATTTTATATCTTTTTCATTTTTTTGTAGTTCTTCTGGGAGTATGGCAAGGATCTGTCCATCTTTGAGGGTGTTGATTTTTTGAAAGGTTTCTGATGATAAGTCCATATCTTCCTTTTGGAAGTAGCTGGGCGTGACGTAGAGAATATTTTTCCTTCCACACCATAAGGGTTATTTTCAGTTTCATTAAGATTTGAGGTAGCTTGCTTAAGAGCTTGCTCAACTAGATTATGTTTAATAAGGAAGGCATTCTCATTATCTATAGCATGCTGAATAAAGTCAAACCATTTATTAGCATTTGTTTGTAGTTCATCTGAATTTTTCATCTGACTGGAACGCCCTGTTTGAAGAGTAACAACATTGGAGCGTTGTTCCCAAGTAGCTTGTCCAGCCTCATTTTTCTCAAGGATATGATAGTAAGTAGACATTCGTCCAAATCCTACAATAACCAGTAGAATGGCAAGTACCTGACCAAAGTAGAGAATGCGTAGGATTGACTTGATTGGTAATTTTCCTTTGATGATAGAGAGGAGATGGACTTTTTTAAAGAAATGGTAAAAAGAAGGGCAATTAGGAGGCTAAGTAAGAGAAGTAGGCTATTGTAAAGAATAAAAAGTATTCCTAGAAAAGTCTGAACTTCATAAGGATATCCCAAGGAAATGAGCAAGATACATGCTATCAGCAAAGCAGGTAGACCAAAAAGAAGGATATCAAGTCCGTCTCTTGCGAGAGAACGAAAGAAGAGATGGCTCAGCCGCTCTCCAGAAATCAATCTAATCCCTGACTGAGAAAGAGATTGAATCTGACCGATAACAATTAAAGCTAAGAAAGTCAGCAAAAAGATTAACATACTGATGAGCTGATCAGGTTGGGTAAACATGGCCAGTACGAAGGATACTCTGTCATTTTCAAATGCATTCGCTTTTTCTAGTCCAAGTTCTTTCAGATGAGTAGCCAATTCTTGACTAGTTAGGGTTCCGCTGATAATATTGTAGTTGTTGAGAAGATCGCTCTTGTGAATGCTTTCTTGACTTGCTGGGGGCATCCAGTCTGGGAGTTGCCCATCTCCAAAAGCTTCGTAGAGAGTTCTTGATTTTCCATCACTATCCACTTCCCAAATGGTTCTTGCGATAAGACTATTATGTTCTTTAGCAAGGCTGTCTAATTCTTGTTTGAGGGTAGTATAATCGACTTGACCACTGTGTACAGCCACACCTGGAAATAGGCGTTGAGGAAGAGCTTCTTTCCAAAAGGACAGAGTGGCAATGAGGAAGAAAGTTAAAAGAAGATTGCTGATGAAGAGAAAAACACGTTTCATAGGAACCTCTTTCTAAAAAAGAGGGAGCTGAACCTCCCTCCTTATAGCAGTGATACGAATGATAGTTTAGCACCTTTAAAAATAATTAGCAGAAAGCCAATTCTTTTACAAGATGTTAAAGAAAGCCTTTTCATAATTTAATTTTACTATTATTTTAAGGATAAAACAAGCAATACCATGGCTTTTTATAGTAGCTATTTTCAAAAATATTCCTCAATCTTACAAAAATGTAAGATTAAAGTCTCTTTTGTAAGGTTAGGTTATGGCAGGCCG
>NZ_KQ970181.1:668546-676482 GCF_001579015.1 Streptococcus oralis | reverse complement strand
GAGTCTGGCTCAGGGAAGTCTACCCTACTCAACATCCTAGCTATGCTTGACAAACCGACTCGTGGTCAGGTTTACCTAAACGGAACAGACACAGCAACCATTAAAAATTCTCAGGCTTCGAGCTTCCGTCGTGAGAAGTTAGGCTTCGTCTTCCAAGACTTTAACCTGCTAGATACCTTGTCTGTCAAGGACAATATCTTGCTTCCGCTAGTTTTATCTCGAAAACCCATCACTGAGATGATGAAAAAATTGGTAGTGACAGCTGAAAATTTGGGTATCAACCAATTGCAAGAGAAGTACCCTTATGAGATTTCGGGTGGACAAAAACAGCGGGTTGCAGTAGCACGCGCCATCATCACAGAACCTGAAATTCTCCTTGCCGATGAGCCAACAGGCGCCCTTGACTCCAAGTCATCTGCAGCCTTACTTGATGTATTTGATGAAATCAATGAGCGTGGCCAAACTATTCTTATGGTAACTCACTCAACGGCGGCAGCCAGCAGGGCCAAGCGGGTTCTCTTCATCAAGGACGGTATTCTTTACAACCAAATCTACCGTGGAGACAAGACAGAACGTCAGATGTTCCAAGAAATCTCTGATACTTTGACTGTTATGGCAAGCGAGGTGAATTAGTATGTTTCGATTGACCAATAAGTTAGCGGTTTCGAACTTAATTAAAAACCGCAAACTCTACTATCCCTTTGCTTTAGCAGTTCTCTTAGCTGTGACCATCACTTATCTCTTTTACTCATTGACACTGAACCCTAATATTGGCAAGATTCGAGGGGGAGAGACTATCTCCATGACGCTCGGTCTTGGTATGGTGATTGTCACTATTGCCTCAGCCATCATCGTCTTTTATGCCAATAGTTTTGTCATGAAAAACCGTTCCAAGGAACTAGGGATTTATGGCATGTTGGGATTAGAAAAACGCCATTTGATCAGCATGGTCTTTAAGGAGCTTCTTATTTTGGGTTCCTTAACGCTAACAGCTGGTCTTGGTCTAGGAGCTCTCTTTGATAAGCTCATCTTTGCTCTGCTTCTGAAGCTAATGAACATGAAGGTGGAGCTCGTTTCGACTTTCCAACCAATTGTCTTTCTACTAGTTCTCATCGTTTTTGGCGCTATTTTCCTAGGTTTGATTTTTATCAATGCCTTTCGCATAGCCCGCATGAATGCCCTTCAGCTCTCTCGTGAAAAAGCCAGTGGTGAGAAAAAAGGACGTTTCTTAGGCCTTCAAACCATTCTAGGTTTGATTAGTATGGGAGCTGGCTATTACCTAGCAGTTACAGTTGAAAATCCACTTAATGCTGTTCTGATTTTCTTTGTGGCAGTCTTGTTGGTAATCCTTGGTACCTATCTCTTGTTTAATGCAGGGATTACAGTATTCCTACAAATCTTGAAGAAAAACAAGCGTTACTATTATCAACCTAACAACATGATTTCTGTATCTAATCTCATTTTTCGTATGAAGAAAAATGCGGTTGGTTTGGCTACGATTGCCATCCTTTCAACCATGGTCTTGGTAACCATGTCAGCAGCAACCAGTATCTTTAAAGGCTCTGAAACTTTCAAGAAAGTCATGAATCCACATGATTTTGGAATTACAGGACAGAATGTTGAAAAAGAAGACATAAATAAACTCCTAGACCAGTATGCTAGTGATAAGGGATTGACTGTTACAAAGAAAGAAGTCCTTACATACAGTAGCTTTGGTGTAGCAAACCAAGAAGGTACAAAATTAACCATTTTTGAGAAAGGTCAAAATCGTGTTCAACCGAAAACCGTTTTTATGGTCTTTGACCAAAAAGACTACGAGAATATGACGGGTCAGAAACTTGCACTTTCAGGAAAGGAAGTTGGATTGTTTACTAAAAACAAAGAACTTCAAGGACAAAAAGAACTGACTCTAAATGGCCAGACCTATACAATAAAGGAAGAAATCAAAAAAGATTTTATTCTTGAACATGTCCCAAATCAGTACAATATTCTAACTTCGGACTATAACTATCTGGTTGTTCCTGACTTGAAAGCCTTTCTTGACCAGTATCCTAATTCTTCCATCTTTAATCAATATTATGGTGGTATGAACGTAACGGCTAGCGAGGAAGAGCAACTCAAGCTTGCCAATGACTATTCAAAATTCCTTGATGATTTTAATAGAGAATTAAGCAAAGAAGGAAGCTATGTTTACGGAAGCAATCTGGCTGATAGTAGTGCGCAGATGAGTGCTCTCTTTGGTGGGGTCTTCTTTATCGGTATTTTCCTCTCCATCATCTTTATGGTGGGAACAGTCCTCGTTATCTATTACAAACAAATCTCTGAGGGCTATGAAGACCGTGAACGCTTTATCATTTTGCAAAAGGTTGGTCTCGATCAAAAGCAAATCAAGCAAACCATCAACAAACAGGTTCTTACTGTTTTCTTCCTCCCTTTGCTCTTTGCCTTCCTACACCTTGCCTTTGCCTATCATATGCTTAGCCTGATCTTAAAAGTTATTGGCGTACTAGATGCGACCATGATGTTGACCGTTACATTGTCCATCTGTGCTATCTTCCTCATCGTCTACGTTTTGATCTTTATGATTACCTCAAGAAGCTATCGCAAGATTGTGCAAATGTAAAAAAAGATACCTCGAAATTCATCGAGGTATTTCTTTTATCTTAAATGCTAAAGAGTTGTCCAAATAGGTAAGTTACACCCATAGTCAGAAGTCCGATACAAAGATTACGGACCATAGCAGTTTTCGTAGGAGCCTTTCCTAGTTTAGCACTGGTATAGCCTGTAATGAGAAGGGAAAGAGCTACGATAAAAACAGTAGCAGGGATCCGAAAGTCACTTGGAAAGACGGTGATCGAAATCATGGGAGGAAGACTTCCCAGTACAAAGGCGATAAAGCTAGAAATAGCAGCGTGCCAGGGGTTGGTAAACTCTTCGTACTCAATTCCATACTTTTCTTCGACCAAGGCTTTAAGTGGATTTTTTAGAAAGGCCTTGTTAGTCAGGAGTTGGGCGGACGTTTCACACTCACCATTTTGCAGGTAAGCAGCATAGAGGGATTGTTTTGCAGATTCGATGTCCTTATCCAAGAGCAACTGTTCTCTGGCAACAGCAGCTTCTTCCGTGTCTTTTTGAGTGGATACAGAGACATATTCGCCACCTGCCATAGAAAAAGCACCAGCTAGGATAGCGGCTAGTCCAGATAAAAAGATAATCCAGATATTGCTTGTCGCACTGGCAACACCGATAACGACTCCAGCGATGGAAATAATCCCATCATTGGCACCGAGAACACCTGCACGCAGGATATTGAGTCGTCCTGCAAAGTTTGCATCAATTTCATGTTTTATTTCTGTCATAGTCATCTCCTTTCTCTCCATTATAGAAAAAAGAGTAGGGGAATACAAACTTTTTAAACTATCTGAAAAAAGTTCTACGATTCTAATTTTTAAGCCCTTTCTAATTTTGCCGAAAAAGCCCTGCTATCCAATAGCCAATCCTATTGTACTAGTCCTTTTTCAGTTTATCTATGGTATAATAGAAGATAGATTTATCAATTGGAGAATAAAGGATTTTATGATTAAACTTGTAGCAACCGATATGGATGGAACCTTTCTAGATGGAGAGGGTCGGTTTGATATGGAACGCCTCAAAAACTTACTTGTTTCCTACAAGGAAAAGGGGATTTATTTTGCTGTGGCTTCAGGTCGCGGTATCTTGTCGCTGAAAAAGCTATTTGCGGATGTGCGTGATGAAGTGATTTTGATAGCTGAAAATGGGAGTTATGTTGAGTTTCATGGAGAGGATATGTACGAGGCTACTATGTCTCGGGATTTTTACTTGAGCACTTTTGAAGCTTTAAAGAAATCACCCTATTTTGATGAAAGAAAAATGCTGCTGACTGGGAAAAAAGCTTGTTATGTATTGAACACTGTGGATGAGACTTATCTGATGTTTAGCCGTCACTACAATGAAAATATTCAAAAAGTAGCAAGTTTAGAAGATATCACGGATGAGATTTTTAAATTCACCACTAACTTTACAGAAGATACAATAGAAGCTGGTGAGGCCTGGGTTAACGAAAATGTTTCTGGTGTGAAAGCCATGACAACAGGTTTTGAATCCATCGATATTGTCTTGGACTACGTTGATAAGGGGGTGGCTATTGTTGAGCTGGCTAAAAAGCTGGGTCTAACCATGGATCAGGTTATGGCTTTTGGCGATAATCTCAATGACCTTCATATGATGCAGGTAGTGGGGCATCCAATCGCTCCAGAAAATGCGCGACCAGAGATTTTAGAATTAGCAGAAGCAGTGATTGGCCATCATAAGGATCAGTCAGTGATGGCTTATATGGAGGGCTTGTAATGGCAGATATTAAATTGATTGCATTGGACTTAGATGGCACCTTGCTGACAACGGATAAAAAGCTAACAGATCGTACCAAGGAAGTCCTCAAAGCTGCGCGTGATCGTGGCATCAAGGTCGTTCTGACAACAGGTCGTCCTTTGAAGGCTATGGATTTCTTTCTCAAGGAGTTGGGAACAGATGGACAGGAGGATGAGTACACCATCACCTTTAATGGAGGGCTTGTTCAGAAAAATACGGGAGAGATTCTAGATAAAACAGTCTTTTCAATCGACGATGTGGCGCGATTATACGAGGAAACTGAAAAACTCGGACTTCCGTTAGATGCCATTTCAGAAGGAACAGTCTATCAAATCCAGTCTGACCAAGAAAGTCTCTATGCTAAGTTCAATCCAGCCCTGACTTTCGTACCTGTCGCTTTTGAAGATCTATCTAGTCAGATGACATATAATAAATGTGTGACCGCCTTTGCCCAAGAACCTTTGGATGCAGCGATTCAACAGATTTCTCCAGACTTGTTTGACCGATATGAGATCTTCAAATCGCGTGAAATGCTATTGGAATGGTCACCGAAAAATGTCCACAAGGCGACAGGTTTAGCGAAATTAATTAAACATCTAGGCATCGACCAAAGTCAAGTCATGGCTTGTGGTGACGAGGCCAATGACCTTTCTATGATTGAGTGGGCAGGTCTGGGGGTTGCCATGCAAAATGCAGTTCCTGCGGTTAAGGCAGTTGCCAATGTCATTACCCCGATGACCAACGACGAGGAAGCCGTTGCCTGGGCTATCGAAGAATACGTGCTAAAGGAGAACTAGAATATGGGATTATTTGACCGTCTATTCGGAAAAAAAGAAGAGCCAAAAATCGAAGATGTTGTAAAAGAAGCTCTGGAAAATCTTGATTTGTCAGAAGAGGTTGAAGAAAACCAAACGGCAGTAGAAGAAACAAGTCAGGAAGAGACAGCAAGAGACAAAGTGGAAGAAACTCTTGTTCAAGAAGAACTTTCTCAGGTCTTGATAGAAGAAGTGATTGAACCAGAAGCGGTTGAGGAAAGGGTTCAAGAAGAGGTTGATCTAGAAGTTGATGAGACAGAGCAAGGCCAAGAGCCTGAAGAATTTTTAGAAGAAGAAAGCCAAGAATCTCTAGAAACTGGTGAAGAGCTAGCTTCTGAAGTAGTAGAAGAAAATCCTCAAGTTGAAGAAACCGTTCAGGAAAAATATGACCGCAGTCTCAAGAAAACGCGTACGGGATTCGGAGCTCGCTTGAATGCCTTCTTTGCTAACTTCCGCTCTGTCGACGAAGACTTCTTCGAAGAATTGGAAGAACTGCTCATTATGAGTGACGTTGGTGTGCAGGTCGCTTCAAACTTAACTGAAGAACTTCGCTATGAAGCCAAACTCGAAAACGCTAAGAAGCCTGATGCACTTCGCCGTGTTATTATCGAGAAATTGGTTGAGCTCTACGAAAAGGATGGGAACTACGATGAACAAATCCATTTCCAAGATGGCTTGACAGTTATGCTCTTTGTTGGTGTTAACGGTGTTGGGAAGACAACTTCTATCGGAAAATTGGCTCATCGCTACAAACAAGCTGGCAAGAAAGTCATGTTGGTTGCTGCGGATACCTTCCGTGCTGGAGCTGTTGCCCAGTTAGCAGAATGGGGCCGCCGTGTAGATGTTCCTGTTGTAACTGGTCCTGAGAAAGCCGATCCAGCCAGCGTTGTCTTTGATGGGATGGAGCGTGCAGTAGCAGAAGGTATTGATATTTTGATGATTGACACAGCCGGTCGTTTGCAAAACAAAGAAAACTTGATGGCTGAGTTGGAAAAGATTGGTCGTATTATCAAGCGTGTCGTGCCAGAAGCGCCACATGAAACCTTCCTGGCACTTGATGCCTCTACGGGTCAGAACGCTCTAGTACAGGCCAAAGAATTCTCAAAAATCACCCCTGTGACAGGAATTGTATTGACTAAGATTGATGGAACTGCCCGTGGTGGTGTCGTTCTGGCAATTCGAGAAGAACTCAATATCCCTGTAAAATTGATCGGTTTTGGTGAAAAAATCGATGATATCGGTGAATTTAACTCTGAAAACTTTATGAAGGGTCTCTTAGAAGGCTTGGTTTAATAGAAAGTAAATAATCCTGCAAGATTAAACTTGCAGGATATTTTTGTTATTCTAAACGACCTTCTTCACGATAGGCGATATCTGGTTGCCAAGTCCATTTTGCTCCAAACTTCTCTAGTAAGTCAAAGCTTGCTTGTGGGCCCATACTTCCAGCTTTATAATCGTAAAGTGGAGCACCATTTTCAGCCCAAAGCTTTTCGATACGGTCAATCAATTTCCAAGAAGCACTCACCTCGTCCCAGTGGCTAAAGTTGGTAGAGTTGTTGTTCAAGACATCGTAGATTAATTTCTCGTATGGATCTGGTGAAGCCCCAGTAGCGGTAGCATCTGTACGATAATCCAGAGAGCTTGGCGCCAAGTTAAATTCCTCACCGACTTGTTTACCATTGAGGCTGAGAGAGAAGCCCTCTGTTGGCTGGATGTAAATGGTCAAGATATTTGGCGCCAAAGGCTCACCAAAGATAGAGTCCATTTGCTTAAAGACGATGTTGACATGAGTACCTTTTTCTGTCAGACGTTTACCAGTACGGAAGAAGAAAGGAACGCCACGGAAGCGATCGCTGTCTACAAAGAAGGCACCAGATGCAAAGGTTTCTGTTGTAGATTCTGGGTCGACATTTGGTTCGCTACGATAAGAAATGTATTTCATGCCATCGATTTTACCAGAGCGATATTGACCACGGATAAACTGTTCTTTCAATTCTTCCTCAGTTGGATGATAGAGGTTTTTAAAGACCTTTATCTTTTCAGCACGAATCTCGTCCTTTGTAAAGCTAGCCGGTTTGTCCATGGCTAGAAGAGAGAGGAGTTGGAGAGTATGGTTTTGCACCATATCACGAAGAGCACCAGATTGATCATAGTAGCCACCGCGTTCTTCAACACCCAAGCGTTCCGCAAAGGTAATCTGTACATTATCAATGTGCTCACGGTTCCAAACATTCTCAAAGATCATGTTGGCAAACCGAACAGCAAAGATACTCTGAATCATCTCTTTACCTAGGTAATGGTCGATACGGTAGATTTGCTCCTCATCAAAGGCTGCAAGGAGATCTTCATTGAGTTTGCTAGCTGTTTCGTAGTCTGTACCAAATGGTTTCTCAACGATTAAGCGCTCAAAACCTTTGCCGTCGACGATGTTTTCAGACTTAAGGTGTTTGGCAATGGTACCAAAGAATTGAGGAGCCATTGATAGGAAGAAGAGTTTGTTGTGTTCAGCCTGGTATTTTTCATTGAGCTCTGCTTGTAATTGGCGCAAAGCAATGTAATGTTCCGTATCATTTACATCGTGACTCTGATAGTAGAAATGGCTAGCAAATTCCTGGGCTTGCTCGGTACTATCTGCCAAATCAAGGATGGACTCGACAACCACAGATTCAAAATATTCCTTACTCCATGGTCTACGAGCTGTTCCGATAACTGCGAAATGCTCAGAAAGATTG
>NZ_KQ970181.1:665265-668526 GCF_001579015.1 Streptococcus oralis | reverse complement strand
GTCTGAAAAGGGAAGGGTAGAGTTTGCGTTTAGCTAAATCTCCACTCGCACCGAAAATTGTAACAATAACCTTTGATGACATCTAGCTACCTAATTTCTAATTTTATTCCTAGTCGGGCTAGGGATGAGATTTCCTCATTTTCATAGTCTTTATTTTATCATAATTTTCAAAAAAATCAAAAAATCCAATACGCAATTAAAAAACTGTAAGGATTTCCTTACAGTTTCGTTTTATACGTTTAGAACCTTGTCCAAGAACTCTTTCAGACGAGGGTGTTGCGGGTTATCAAAGATTTGGTCTGGAGTTCCATCTTCAAGGAATTCTCCATCAGCCGTAAAGATAACACGATTGGCAACCTGACGAGCAAATCCCATCTCGTGGGTTACGATGATCATGGTCATACCTTGCTCGGCCAATTCCTTCATAACGTTCAATACATCTCCGACCATTTCAGGGTCAAGAGCAGAAGTTGGCTCATCAAAGAGCATGATATCTGGATTCATTGCTAGTCCACGAGCGATGGCCACACGCTGTTTTTGCCCCCCTGAGAGGCTATCTGGGTTGGCATTGGCCTTATCAGCAAGGCCAACCTTTTCAAGCAACTCCATCCCTAATTTCTCAGCTTCTTCTTTGGTCATCCGTTTGTGTTCAATAGGAGCAAAAGTGATATTCTCTAGGACGGACATGTGAGGGAAGAGATTGAAGTGCTGGAAAACCATTCCGACGTTTTCACGGACATGGTCGACATTGGTTGATTTCTCAGTCAAATCATAACCATTCACAGTGATGTGGCCACTCGTTACCTCCTCGAGAAGGTTAAGGCTACGTAGGAATGTGGATTTACCAGAACCAGAAGGACCGATGATACAGACAACATCTCCTTCATAGAATTTAGTAGTAATGCCTTTTAAAACTTCATTTTTTCCATAATACTTATGCAAATCATTTACATCAATTTTTAGTTTTGCCATTAACGAATCCTCTTTTCTAAGCGTTTCGCTAGTCTAGTCAAAAGCGTGATAATTACAAGATAGAAGATAGCAAGGATTGCATACATCTTGAAACTTTGGTAGTTACGGGCGATGATGATCTTACCAGTTTGGAAGAGTTCTACCAGACCGATAGCTGACACGATAGTTGTATCTTTCAACGCAATAACGAACTGGTTGACAAAGTTCGGCAACATCAATTTAGTTGCTTGTGGCAAGATAATCTTCCGCATAGTTTTTCCATAAGAGATACCAAGACTGCGGCTGGCTTCCATTTGTCCAACTGGAACGGCTTGAATCCCACCACGAACGATTTCAGCGATATAAGCAGCAGCATTGAGCGAAAGGGCAATGGTACCAGCTACAAAGTCGTTAATTGGACTTTGTTGGCCCGTAATTGATTCGATGAAGTTTGGAATACCCCAGAAGATGAAGGCTGCAAGAATCATCAACGGAATACCACGAATCACATCAACAAAAATCTCTGAAATGACTCTGAGTGATTTGTATGGACTAACGCTGAACATACCAAAGATAATCCCAATCACGATTGCAATCGCAAACGAGATAAGGGCCAAAGCGAGAGTGATTCCAAGTCCACTAAGAAGTTGTTTGTAGTTGTTTTGAAGCAAGCCCCAGATGGTCGTTTCGTCAACTGTACTTGTAGAAGCAGTTGTTGCTCCACTTGCTAGATACTTGTCAAGAATCTTTTGGAATTCTCCATTAGCTTTGAGGTTTGCAAGTCCGTTATTGAACATCTGGATCAATTCTGGATTTGTACCTTTTTTAACGGCAAAGGATGTTTCACCGATTGGAGTTCCAGCGATTGGCGTTTTCAATTTTTGTCCTTGACTGATAGAATATTTGAGAACTGGCTCATCATCCATCACGGCATCAATAGCCCCAGTGTTCAAACTGTCATACATAGATGCCCCATCTGCAAAGGTTTTAATTTTGTAGCCGTATTTGCTTTGATTTTCAGTAAGGAATGTTTGAGAAGCAGTCCCGTTTTTAACACCGACAGTTTTATCCTTGAGGTCTTCATAAGAAGCAATCGTGCTTGATTCTTTAACACCGAGAATGGTATTAGCTGTGTAATATGATTCTGAGAAGTCAAATGTTTCCTTACGGGCATCTGTTACAGACATTCCAGCGATGATACCATCAGCTTGTCCTGCTTGAACGGCACTAATAGCTGCATCAAACCCAGGGTTAGTAATTTCAATCTCGAAACCTTGATCCTTGGCAATAGCCTTGATGAGGTCCATATCAATACCGGTGTACTGATTACTTGAATTTTGAAAGACGAATGGAGCGAAAGATGAATCACTTGCAATAATATACTTGCTTTTTACTGGAGTAGCTTTTTGTCCAGCAGCAGTAGTTGTCGTTGGGGCTACCGTAGTTTTAGAAGCTGTCCATTTTTGGATGATTTGCTCTAGGCTACCATCTTTCTTCATTTGTGCTAGAGCTTCATTAAACTCGGTAACCAAGTGTTCATACTTGCTCCCTTTCTTGACGCCAAAAGCAAAGCTTCCAACAGCCTCACCATCCATATTGATGCTGAGATCTTGTCCTTGGTTGATTGCATACTCGATAACAGGTTTATCATCCATGATAGCATTTACAGCGCCAGCACTTAGACTGTTATTCATCAAATCGCCTGTATCAAAGGTTTTGATAGAGAAACCGTATTTATCTTTGATACTTTCTAGGAAACGTTGAGCGGCAGTTCCATTCTTAACACCAACTGTTTTTCCGCTAAGTTCTTCATATTTGGTGATTTTATTTGCCTTTGTGGTGGCAATGACAACTTTTGTATCATAATAGGTATCAGACATGGTAAAGACATTTTCACGTTCTTTTGTTTTTGTCATACCTGCCATGATAGCATCCGCTTGACCTGACTGCACTGCATTTACAGCTGCATCAAAGCCAGGATAAGACATTTGGATGTTCCATCCTTTGATTTCTGCGACTTTATTGATAATATCAACATCAATCCCTTTATAGGTCTGATCTGAATCTTTAAACTCAAAAGGTGCGTAAGCTGTATCAGACACAATCTTAACAGTATCAGCTTTTGCCATACCTAGTGAGAAAATGGGAAATAAACTGAGCAAATATGCTAGTATTTTTTTCTTCATTTTTAGTCTCCTTTTCCGAATATTTTCTCATTATATCAGAAAATGAATGAAAAGGCAAATTTTATGAATTTTATGTAAGAAAATATGACATGAAATACGCATTCTTATCAACTTAGAAAAGAGT
>NZ_KQ970181.1:654190-665245 GCF_001579015.1 Streptococcus oralis | reverse complement strand
AATTTATGGTAAAATGGAAGGATAGAAAAATGCAGATGAGGCAATCATGATTAATCGAATTACAGACAATCAATTTAAACTAGTATCAAAATACCAACCTTCAGGAGATCAACCCCAAGCCATCGAGCAATTGGTTGATAATATCGAGGGTGGAGAAAAAGCTCAAATTCTGATGGGGGCGACTGGAACAGGGAAGACCTATACCATGAGTCAGGTCATTTCCAAAGTCAATAAACCTACTCTGGTCATCGCACACAATAAAACTCTGGCAGGTCAGCTCTATGGGGAGTTTAAAGAATTTTTCCCTGAAAATGCAGTTGAGTACTTCGTATCCTACTATGATTATTACCAGCCAGAGGCCTATGTCCCTTCTAGTGACACCTATATTGAGAAGGACAGTTCCGTCAATGACGAGATTGATAAGCTTCGCCACTCAGCGACTTCAGCTCTTCTGGAGCGTAACGATGTCATCGTCGTAGCTTCTGTCTCTTGTATCTATGGTTTGGGTTCGCCCAAGGAATATTCTGATAGTGTTGTTAGTCTTCGTCCAGGTCTGGAGATTTCTCGTGATAAACTCTTGAATGACTTGGTTGATATTCAGTTTGAACGCAATGATATTGATTTCCAACGGGGAAGATTTCGCGTTCGCGGGGATGTGGTGGAGATTTTCCCAGCTTCTCGTGATGAACACGCTTTTCGAGTAGAGTTTTTCGGTGATGAGATTGACCGTATCCGTGAGGTTGAGGCTTTGACAGGTCAGGTATTGGGTGAAGTGGATCATTTGGCGATTTTCCCTGCCACTCACTTTGTGACCAATGACGACCACATGGAAGTTGCGATTGCGAAAATTCAGGCAGAGTTGGAGGAGCAGTTGGCTGTCTTTGAAAAGGAAGGCAAACTGCTAGAAGCTCAGCGTTTGAAACAGCGGACAGAGTACGATATCGAAATGCTGCGTGAGATGGGTTATACCAACGGTGTCGAAAACTACTCCCGCCACATGGATGGTCGTAGCGAAGGAGAGCCTCCTTATACGCTTCTTGACTTCTTCCCAGATGATTTCTTGATTATGATTGATGAAAGTCACATGACTATGGGGCAAATAAAGGGCATGTACAATGGAGACCGTTCTCGTAAGGAAATGTTGGTCAATTATGGTTTCCGTTTGCCGTCTGCCTTAGATAATCGTCCTCTCCGTCGGGAGGAGTTTGAGAGTCATGTGCATCAGATTGTATACGTTTCAGCGACACCAGGTGACTATGAAAATGAACAGACCGAGACAGTGATCGAGCAAATCATTCGTCCAACAGGGCTCTTGGATCCTGAAGTGGAAGTCCGTCCAACTATGGGACAGATTGATGACCTCCTAGGTGAAATCAATGCCCGTGTTGAAAAGAACGAACGAACCTTTATCACAACCTTGACCAAGAAAATGGCAGAGGACTTGACCGACTACTTCAAGGAAATGGGCATCAAGGTCAAGTACATGCACTCAGATATCAAGACTTTAGAGCGGACAGAGATTATCCGTGACCTGCGCTTGGGTGTATTTGATGTCTTGGTCGGAATCAACCTCCTCCGAGAAGGGATTGACGTTCCTGAGGTGAGTCTCGTGGCTATTCTTGATGCTGACAAGGAGGGTTTCCTTCGTAACGAACGTGGCTTAATCCAGACCATTGGACGTGCTGCTCGTAACAGCGAAGGGCATGTGATTATGTATGCTGACACAGTTACTCAGTCTATGCAACGTGCTATCGATGAAACGGCTCGCCGTCGGAAGATCCAGATGGCTTATAACGAAGAACACGGTATTGTTCCACAAACTATTAAGAAGGAAATCCGTGACCTGATTGCTGTAACCAAGGCAGTTGCCAAGGAAGAGGACAAGGAAGTCGATATCAATAGCCTCAACAAACAAGAGCGCAAAGAACTAGTCAAGAAACTAGAAAAACAAATGCAAGAAGCCGTCGAAGTGCTTGACTTTGAATTGGCAGCTCAGATTCGGGATATGATGTTGGAAGTCAAGGCGATGGATTAGAGTGTTAGGAGGAGATGAAATGGCAAAGTTAAATTACTTTACAGATGAATTTAGTGAATATGAATTAAAGAATTATTTTTATTCCTTGGATGGAAGAGAACAGAAATCCGAACTTGAAAACTTTATTAATCAATATTTAGACTTATCTAAAGAAGAACAATTAAAATATGTTAAATCTTTTCTTACAGTTTGTGAAACTTTTGTTGTGCAAATTGATAAAACTGTCCAAAAAAAGATTTTAGAGACCTTAAATAAAATACCATCAAATAATTTACTATTATATAATTGGTATGATTTTTCTAATTATTTATTTATTCTTTATTATTATTTATTTCGACCAAAAGAATACGAAGAATATTCTATATTGTTTGAAGATGGAAGTTGTTTTTTAAGAATTCTTGAATTAGTATTATATGGTGATTTAGAGGAACCTGAATTACTTGCTTCTCAAATACTTTCAGTTTTTTATCAATTATTTAATCAGAACACTTTACCAGAAGAAAAAAGAATTTTGTTAAAGAGGGAATTAGAATCATTTATAAGTTTTATATTCCAAGATATTGATTTTGAGAGAATTGAATATTGGTATTTAAAATTAGATGAGATGGTATCTATTTTTAAAAATGAACATCTCGAAAAAATTAATAACTATTATTTCAATAATCCTCAATCTAATTATGTTGAGGAATACTTGGATTTTGTATCAAGACATTTTGATGATATAATTGAAGATTCAATTGATGTTGTTCGAAAGATAGCAGAAGAAAATGATTCGGATATAATTCGCAACCAAGCTATTAAGTTAATTGAGAAGTATGATAATGATTATTTAAAAGAGAAAAGTGATTCAGAATTTATCCTGTCATTAGACGCTAATCAACTTTTAGAACAAGCGGATAAGATTATATACTATATACGTTCTAAATTGACTGTTGATGCAAATGAGTTGAAAGAAATTGGTTCCTTTGGACATTATACTAAGATTGACACTTTAACAAACTACCTCATAAAAGCCGACTGGAAGAATGACAATGATGACAATGATTCTAAAGTGAAATCTCCCTATTTACGACTTACTAATCTAAAACAGTTAAACGATCCAATGGAAGGAAGGGCAATCCACGATTATTTGGGTATAGATAATACGTTTTTTCAACAATATCAAACTTCAAATGTTTTTATATCTTCTCTAACCATTGTATCTGATAGTTTACCTATGTGGAAGGAATATGCAGATTCATCTCAAGGCGCCTTCCTTGAATATGATCTATCTTATCTTGAAGATATAGTTGCTCATAAATCGATAGAGTTTGTTAAAGTTCATTATTTAGATTTAATGTCAGAGAATAAAGATGAAACAGATGTTGGTAAATCTCTTGATAATTTAAAACAGATATTTAAAAAATTGAAAGAGCTGAAAGCTGAAAGAGAATTAAAAAGTTTTGCTGAGAAATTGAAGAAGATTTCTTACCTTTTCAAAGTTAAAGACTATGAGTATGAAATGGAGTATCGTATTTTAATTAATTTAGATGATACAGCGATACAAAATATTATTAATAGAGATGCTAATGATTCATCAAATGAGAAATACTTGAAGAAAGAAGAAATTGGGTTAGAAGTTTTTGATAAAGTTAACTATAATGATTTTAGAAAGTATATTGTATTAAGCGCGAAAGATAATGGTAGATATGATTTATTTGTATACATCAATCTGGCTCCCTTGAAATATTCGAAGGTTATCCTAGGTCCAAAGGTTACGGATGCAGACTATATTGCTCCTTATCTCAAACTTGCTAATCCTGATATAGAGATAGAAAATTCGAAAATTCCTTATCGTTAAGTTGAGGATGACATAAAGCAGAAGGTGGTTTGCAAGAGTTTATCAAGAGTGGAATAGATAATGCAAACTTAATTGGGCAATCTTTTATAAAACAAGAATCTTTAAATGGCGCTATCTCATATTTCAATTTATAAGCCCTTTTTTAACTATTCTTACATGGCTGTACCTATTCTTAGAATTGTCCGTTATACCCAATTCCTCTATTGCTATTAGTATAGCTTATCAAGTAGAGGGGCAAGAACTTATCATTGACAGAGGAGGTCTACATACTAGCCATTGTGAGTATCATGACTTAGTAAATTCCTTTATCATGAAGTCCGAAGTAAAATACAACGAAGATACATTTTAATAACTTAGAAAGCGAGAAAATCCATGTCCCGTGCGCAAGCAACCATTTTAACCAATATCTGTCTGATTGAAGACATTGAAACCAAGCGTGTAGTCATGCAATATCGATCTCCTGAAAGCAATCACTGGTCTGGCTACGCTTTTCCAGGTGGTCATGTTGAGAATGGCGAGGCTTTTGCAGAGTCAGTGATCCGAGAAGTCTACGAAGAAACAGGATTGACTATTCAAAATCCTCAACTGGTCGGCATTAAAAATTGGCCATTAGATACAGGTGAGCGCTATATCGTCTTTTGCTACAAGGCAACAGAGTTTACTGGGAATCTTCAATCTTCGGATGAAGGTCAAGTTTCTTGGGTACAAAAAGACCAGATTCCTAACTTGGATCTGGCCTATGATATGTTGCCCTTGATGGAAATGATGGAAGCACCTGATAAGTCGGAATTTTTCTACCGTCATCGTACAGAAGATGGCTGGGAGAAAGAAACCTTTTAGTCTTTTACTAAATAACCAAGTTTATCCAAGGCCTCCTCAATATAGTGGAGGTCTTGTTGTGTTTCTGCTTCGACAAGGTGGTAATGGATACCATCTGTCAATTCTGAAAGGGGTCTAAAGTCAGACTTCTCGACTTGCTCTAGAAAATGCTGAACATCTCGGCGACAGGTGAGTTTGAGCAGGGTTTCAATTTCTCCATAAACTGGATGGTCAATCAAAGTATTCTGTACACGTCCGCCATTATCTACAATGGCTAGGAGTTCCTGCCCAATTTCTTCCATCTCATGTTTGACCTTGAAAAGTTTGTGAACGTAAGGACTGGCATTATTTTCTTTATAGATATAGCCACGATTGGTGGATAGGATAGGAGCCCCATCTGCTCGGAGAATAGCGATATCCTGTACAATGACTTGGCGCGTAACATGAAAGTGTTCAGCCAAGGTTTGACCATTGAGAGCTTTTGGTGCCTCTTTTAACAGTTTGAGAAGAGCTTGTTTGCGATCCTTTGTCATAGTTTTTCCTTTTAGCGACGTTTTCGAAGCACTTTATAGACAGCTAGTGCTAATGTATAGTCTACCATACTATGGACAATCGTACCAAAACCAACTAGGATAAAGAGAACATAAAACATATTTTCAACGTTTGTCCCTGAAGTAGCATAGAAGATGATACAAGCTACAACTTCAGCGATAGCATGAACAACACCCAAAACAAAGTTAAAAATCCAAGATGCCTTTGGTTTATCCAATGTTTCAGGGAATTTCTTTAAGTACAAAGCTCCCAAAATACCAAAAACGATGTGAGAGAAAGCACGAAGTACAATAACAGGCGGATAACCTGCCATCAGGAAACCAAGACTAGAAGCAATAATCACAAAAGCAGCCATCAAAGGCGAAAGAAACATGGCGATAAAGATGGCAATATGACTTCCCAAGGTGTAAGAAGCGGGTGGGATGACGATTTTAAAAGGCATAATGATTGGAATCAAAATCGCGATTGCAGTGAGTAGGGCAGTCATGGTCATAAACTGCGTTTTTTTCCGTATATCCATAAGAACCTCCATTTATCTGTATATACACAAGTATAGTACAATAAATAGTCAGACATGTCAAGAATTTATTTTAATTTCATTGGAAATTTTCAAAAGTATAGGTGGTAGATTCAAAGGATTTTCATATATTTTCAAAATTTTGAACGAATGACTCCTTGGTAAATACACATTTATGAATAGAAGATGAGCCTTTACTGGTGAAAACTAAAACTCCACCTTCAGTACGAAAGTGGAGTTGTTTTTATTTCTTCAAGGTTTGTAATCGTGGGACAATTGCTACAGTGAGAATTGCAGAGATGACGAGTTCAGCAATTGAGTTGGTTGAAATAACAGTTGCTAGGAGTTTTTGGATATTTCCATCGAAGACATTTCCAAAAAGGAAGAAGATTCCCCCAAGTACAAAGACGGTATTTGTAAGTGAACCGAGAGCTCCGGCAATGATGAGACCCGTTCTGTTTTTCAATAATTTATAAACTAAATAAGGCGTCAGACCAATCAAAATGCGAGGTACAATAGCGATAATCGCAGAATAGATATTTCCGTTTGGTACAAAAGGTGAGAATAGGTAGCTGGTTGGAAGGATTGTAATCGTGTTAACCGTCAAGCTAAGTAGCCCCATCAAGAAACCAAGTGTAACACCAACTCGTGGACCGTAAATAATACTTGCAATAATGACAGGAATATGCACGATAGTTGGTTTGATTGGGAATGGGAATAGATTAAATAAGAGTGAGCTCAAAAAGTGAATGACCAACATGGTCGCAAAAAAGATAGCAATCGGAGCAATGTTAGAGCGTTTGTTCATCGAGGGTTTCCTTTATTCTTTCTAAAATAGTATTCAGGTCAGCTAGGGCGCCTTTTCCGTAATCGCCACAGGCTAGTAGAGATTCCTTTGGAGAGATAATCTGATAACCATAGGTTTCTAATGTTTTTAGATTAGCCTGAGTTGCCGGATGGTCATACATTTTTGTGTTCATGGCTGGTGCGACTAACTTTTTGACATGTTCTGGCAAGGCAAGTGCTGTACTCATAACCATGTTATCCGCAAAACCATGTGCTAGTTTGGCAATGGTATTAGCAGTAGCAGGGACGACGATAAAAAGGTCGGTTTCTTTGCCTCTTTCGATATGATTGACTTGATCAGGATAAGGTTCCTTCATGACATTAAGGTGGACAGGATTTTGAGAGAGGATCTGTAATGTCAAAGGCTGGATAAACTCTGTAGCAGCCTGAGTCATTAAGACAGTGACATCATGGCCTTGTTTTTTCAAGGAACTGACTAGGTCAGCTGATTTATAAGAGGCGATGGAGCCTGTCACTGCAATCAGAATGTTTGCCATGGCTTTCCTTTCTATGAATGATAGGCTTGAATTTTTTCAAGGAGGAGTTCTGCAATTTCTTCTTTAGTTTGGACATTTTGAAGCTGATCTTTCTCAACAAAGATAGCTCGGTGCTGGTTTGCTGAGATTTGAGTAAGGTCATTTGCTATGATTAAGTCCGCCTGATTCTTGACAAGACTCTGTCTAGCAACCTCAATAAGATGATCTTCAGTAACATCAACCAACAGTTTGAAACCAATCAGATGAATAGAAGGATTCCACTCTTTGACTAGAGAGATAATCTTGGGTGTTTTTTTCAAAAACAAAACCTGTACTTCATCATTTGAAGAGATCTTAGCTTGATGATTCTGCTTGTTTAAGAATTCTTCTAGATTGGAGCTGGCCTGAACTTCCTCCAATCCTGTCATATAAACAGGTGTATAGTCAGACACAGCCATCGAATGAATCAGGACCTGATAATCTTGAACACGCTCTTTCATCTCTAAAAGGAGATCATTCGTGTTTTTGATTTCTAGAATGGTTAGATGGGGATGAGGTTCTGGTTTAAGAGCATTACGAGTAGTAATCAGACAAACCTCATGACCAGCAGCAAGCAGGGTTTCGGTGATGATTTTCCCCAAGCGACCTGTAGAATGGTTAGTGATAGAGCGGACGCTGTCAATTGCTTCACTGGTACCGCCAGACGTAACTAAAATTTTCATAGGACTATTGTACACAAAAATAAACGGTAAGTAAAATGAAAGCGATAAATTTTTGGGAAAACGGAGATTTATTATAGTTTCAAACTATAAAGCCATATAAAATTTAAGAAAAGGCTCTAAAAACCTCAAAAAATTGCAATATTTACGAACATTAGCAAGCTTAATGGGTGTTAAAAGTCTTGTTTTGTGTTATAATGAATTATCACATTAGAGGTTAGAGGAGTTTGCTATGAAAACAGATATTGAAATCGCACAGAGTATTGAGCTAAAGCCAATTGTGGATGTTGTAGAGAAACTTGGTATTTCTTACGATGATTTGGAGTTGTACGGAAAGTACAAGGCTAAGCTCAGCTTTGATAAAATTCGTGCAGTTGAGAGCAATCCAGTTGGAAAATTGATTTTGGTAACTGCTATCAACCCAACACCAGCTGGTGAAGGGAAGTCAACTATTACCATTGGTCTTGCAGATGCCTTAAACAAAATCGGCAAGAAAACCATGATTGCTATTCGCGAACCATCTCTTGGTCCAGTTATGGGGATTAAGGGTGGTGCCGCTGGTGGTGGTTATGCGCAGGTTCTTCCAATGGAGGACATCAACCTCCACTTTACTGGAGACATGCATGCTATTACAACTGCTAACAATGCCCTTTCTGCTTTGATTGACAATCACTTGCACCAAGGAAATGAGCTGAGAATTGACCAACGTCGTATTATTTGGAAGCGTGTAGTGGACTTGAACGACCGTGCTCTGCGCCATGTGACTGTTGGACTTGGTGGTCCTCTAAATGGTATTCCACGTGAGGATGGTTTTGATATTACAGTTGCTTCTGAAATCATGGCCATTCTGTGCTTGGCGACGGACATTGAGGACTTGAAACGCCGTTTGGCTAATATCGTTATCGGTTATCGCTATGACCGTACCCCTGTTTCTGTTGGTGATCTACAGGTTGAAGGTGCTTTAGCATTAATCTTGAAAGATGCTATCAAACCGAACTTGGTTCAGACAATTTATGGTACACCTGCCTTTGTACATGGCGGTCCATTTGCCAATATCGCTCATGGATGTAACTCTGTCTTGGCAACAAGCACAGCCCTTCGCTTGGCTGATTATACTGTTACTGAAGCTGGTTTTGGTGCAGACCTTGGAGCTGAGAAATTCCTTGATATTAAGACCCCAAACCTACCAACTTCGCCAGATGCGGTAGTCATCGTTGCAACCCTTCGTGCCCTTAAGATGAATGGTGGCGTTGCTAAAGATGCTCTGACAGAAGAAAACGTAGAAGCAGTTCGCACAGGTTTTGCTAACTTGAAACGCCACGTTGAGAACATCCGTAAGTTCGGTATTCCAGCAGTTGTGGCTATTAATGAATTTGTAACTGATACGGAAGCTGAAATTGCAGCCTTGAAAGAACTCTGTGCCTCAATTGATGTGCCAGTTGAGCTAGCAAGTGTCTGGGCTGATGGAGCAGAAGGTGGCGTAGCACTTGCCGAAACGGTTGTTAAGACTATCGCTGAAAATCCAGCTAACTACACTCGTCTTTATGATAATGATCTTTCTGTTCAAGAAAAGATTGAAAAGATTGTCACAGAGATCTACCGTGGTAGCAAAGTGAACTTTGAGAAGAAAGCTCAAACGCAAATTGCTCAGATTGTTCAGAATGGTTGGGACAAATTGCCAATCTGTATGGCTAAAACTCAATATAGTTTCTCAGACAATCCAAATGCACTTGGAGCGCCAGAAAACTTTGAAATTACCATTCGTGAATTGGTACCAAAATTGGGGGCGGGCTTCATCGTTGCCTTAACTGGTGATGTTATGACCATGCCAGGACTTCCAAAACGGCCTGCCGCTCTCAACATGGACGTTGAAAGCGACGGAACTGTTTTAGGATTGTTCTAAAATTTAGATGATATTAAAAGAGTTTGGAAATGCCATCCAAGCTCTTTTTCATGTTAGAAGATAACCTCAACTTCATTTGAGAAAGACATGTTTTGTAAGCTCTGGTGAAAAATTTGCTTGTCAAAGTGTTCTCCGTAAAGTTTCTATTTTCCCTGATTTCTGATATAATAGAAACATTGACTTCAAGAGTAAGGAAGAGAAAATGAACGCATTATTGAATGGAATGAATGACCGTCAGGCTGAGGCGGTGCAAACGACAGAGGGGCCCTTGTTAATCATGGCGGGGGCTGGTTCTGGAAAGACCCGAGTTTTGACCCACCGTATTGCTTATCTGATTGATGAAAAAATGGTCAATCCTTGGAATATCTTGGCTATTACCTTTACCAATAAGGCTGCGCGTGAGATGAAAGAGCGTGCTTATAGTCTCAATCCTGCTACTCAGGACTGTCTGATTGCGACTTTTCACTCCATGTGTGTTCGTATTCTGCGTCGTGATGCGGATCATATCGGCTACAATCGTAATTTTACCATTGTAGATCCTGGTGAACAAAGAACCCTGATGAAACGCATTCTCAAGCAGTTAAACTTGGATCCGAAAAAATGGAATGAACGAACCATTTTGGGGACTATTTCCAATGCTAAGAATGACTTGATTGATGATGTGGCCTATGCTGCCCAGGCGGGTGATATGTATACGCACATCGTGGCTCAGTGTTACACAGCTTATCAGAAAGAGCTTCGTCAGTCTGAGTCCGTTGACTTTGATGATTTGATTATGTTGACCCTGCGTCTTTTCGATCAAAATCCTGATGTTCTGACTTACTACCAGCAGAAGTTCCAATACATCCATGTTGATGAGTACCAAGATACCAATCATGCCCAGTACCAACTAGTCAAACTTTTGGCATCTCGCTTTAAAAATATCTGTGTGGTTGGGGATGCAGACCAGTCTATCTACGGTTGGCGTGGTGCGGATATGCAGAATATCTTGGATTTCGAAAAGGATTATCCTCAAGCCAAGGTTGTTTTACTAGAAGAAAATTACCGTTCAACTAAAACCATTCTGCAAGCCGCCAATGATGTTATTAAAAATAATAAAAATCGTCGTCCTAAGAATCTCTGGACCCAGAATGCTGATGGGGAACAAATCGTCTACTACCGAGCTAACGATGAACAAGACGAGGCTGTTTTTGTAGCCAAAACCATTGATGAACTCGGTCGCAGTCAAAACTTCCTTCACAAAGACTTTGCAGTTCTTTATCGAACTAATGCGCAATCCCGTACTATTGAGGAAGCCCTGCTCAAGTCCAATATTCCTTATACCATGGTTGGAGGGACCAAGTTCTAC
>NZ_KQ970181.1:639805-654087 GCF_001579015.1 Streptococcus oralis | reverse complement strand
AGGAAATCCGTGATATTATTGCCTACCTCAACCTCATTGCTAATCTGAGTGACAATATCAGTTTTGAGCGTATTATCAATGAGCCTAAACGTGGAATTGGGCCAGGCACTGTTGAGAAAATTCGCGACTTTGCTAACCTGCAGGACATGTCCATGCTAGACGCTTCAGCCAATATCATGCTGTCTGGCATCAAAGGAAAAGCAGCTCAATCTATCTGGAACTTTGCCAATATGATACTGGATTTACGAGAGCAACTGGATCAATTAACCATTACAGAGTTGGTTGAAGCGGTTCTGGAAAAAACAGGTTATGTCCATATTCTTAATGCCCAAGCAACCTTGGAAAGCAAGGCTCGGGTTGAGAATATCGAAGAGTTCCTATCTGTTACTAAGAATTTTGATGACAATCCTGATAGTCAAGAAGAGGAAACAGGTTTAGATAAACTCAGTCGTTTCTTGAATGACCTAGCCTTGATTGCCGATACAGATTCTGGCAGTCAGGAAACATCGGAAGTGACCTTGATGACCTTGCATGCAGCTAAAGGTCTGGAATTTCCAGTTGTCTTTATCATCGGGATGGAGGAAAATGTCTTTCCACTTAGTCGAGCAGCTGAGGATCCTGATGAGCTGGAAGAAGAACGCCGTTTGGCCTATGTAGGTATCACGCGCGCTGAAAAGATCCTCTATCTGACCAACGCCAACTCCCGTTTGCTTTTCGGTCGTACTAGCTACAACCGCCCAACACGTTTCATCAATGAAATCAGTTCGGACTTGCTCGAGTATCAAGGTTTGGCCCGTCCAGCGAATACTAGCTTTAAAGCCTCTTATAGCAGTGGTGGGATTGCTTTCGGTCAAGGTATGAGCTTAGCTCAGGCCCTTCAAGAACGGAAACGCAATGCTGCACCAAGTTCTATCCAGTCAAGTGGTCTCCCATTTGGACAGTTAGCAGCCGGAAATAAAAAAGATTCGACTGATACAAGTTGGTCTATTGGAGATATAGCACTTCACAAGAAATGGGGAGAGGGAACGGTCCTTGAAGTTTCAGGTAGTGGTGATACTCAGGAACTAAAAATCAATTTCCCAGAAGTCGGTCTGAAAAAACTTCTAGCCAGCGTAGCTCCAATTGAGAAAAAAATCTAATTTTCTATCCTTCTCACGAATAATAAAGTGAGGAGGATTTTTATGTATAGTATTTCATTCCAAGAAGATTCACTTTTGCCTAGAGAAAGACTAGTTAAAGAAGGAGTAGAAGCCCTGAGCAATCAAGAGTTACTAGCTATATTACTCAGAACGGGAACGCGTCAGGCAAATGTTTTTGAAATTTCCCAGAAAGTCTTGAACAGTCTCACAAGTCTAACTGATTTGAAAAAAATGACCCTGCAGGAATTGCAGAGTCTGTCTGGTATTGGACGCATTAAAGCCATTGAACTACAAGCAGTGATTGAACTGGGGCATCGCATTCACAAGCATGAAACCCTTGAGATGGAAAGTATTCTCAGTAGTCAAAAGCTAGCTAAAAAAATGCAACAGGAACTTGGTGATAAAAAACAAGAGCACCTAGTGGCGCTCTATCTTAATACTCAAAATCAAATCATTCATCAACAGACCATTTTTATTGGAACTGCGACACGAAGCATTGCTGAACCACGGGAAATCCTTCACTATGCCATCAAGCATATGGCCACTTCTGTGATTCTCGTTCATAATCATCCATCAGGCGCTGTATCACCTAGCCAAAATGATGATCATGTAACCAAGTTAGTAAAGGAAGCCTGTGAACTGATGGGACTGGTATTTCTGGATCATCTGATTGTCTCTCACTCTGATTACTTTAGTTACCGTGAAAAGACAGATTTGATTTAAAGTTCATTAACAACATAGTCAAATAGAGTTTTATCTTTGGAGCGATTTTCAAAGAGAAATTCTGGGTGCCATTGGACACCAAGATAAGGAAAACCGTCCGTAGTTGTCACAGCCTCAATTATTCCATCTTTAGGATCATGTGCTACAACCTTAAGATTTGAAGCTAGATCTTTTATGCTCTGGTGATGGAAGGAGTTGATGTGAGAGATTTCTCCATAGATTTCTCGGAGAATGGTATCAGGTTCCGTTACGAGGCGTTGGGTCGTGTATTCGGCTGAACAGTCCTGCCAATGATCCTCGATATCTTGGTGTAGCGTGCCTCCCATGGCGACATTGAAAAGTTGAGTACCCCGACAAACAGAGAAAATTGGTTTCTTTTGCTTAATCGCTTCTTTGATAAGTGCTAGTTCAAAAATATCTCTTTGAAGGTGGTAGTCATCACTATCAATAGCCTTTGGTTCACCATAGTATTTTGGATCAACATTTTGCCCACCCGTTAGGATGAGCTTATCAATGATACTGATGTAATAGGCAGCCATTTCTTGATCACCAATCGGTAGGATGATTGGAATTCCGCCAGCGTCCTTGACTCCTTCAACGAAGCCCTTTGCTGCATAGCTCATCATGATGTCATCATCTGGATGAGCTTTTTCATTTCCTGTAATCCCAATAACTGGTTTTTTCATAAATGCTTTCGCTTTCTAATCCTCTTTACGCATAAAATAGAGGAGGGTTTGGAGTTCGCTTGTCAAATCGACATACTGAACGACCACATCTTTTGGGAGGTGAAGGTGAACAGGGGAAAAACTGAGAATACCTTTTATACCTGCATCAACCAAAAGATTGGCAACTTCTTGTGATTTAACACTTGGAACTGTTAGGATAGCAGTTTTGACATCTGCTTCTTTGATTTTTTCTTTAATCTGTGAGATACCATAGATTGGAATTCCATCAGGTGTTTGGCTTCCAACTTCTGGATGGTCATCTAGGTCAAAGGCCATGATAATTTTCATCTTGTTACGCTCGTGGAAGCGGTAGTGGAGAAGGGCATGGCCCATATTTCCAATCCCAACCAACATAACATTTGTAATTGAGTTATCATTTAGGAGATCAGCAAAAAAATTCATCAATTTTTTGACATCGTAACCAAAACCTCGACGACCTAGTTCACCAAAATAGGAAAAATCCCGACGAACGGTCGCAGAATCGATACCGATAGCCTCTGCAATTTGCTTGGAGTTGGCACGTTCGATTTTTTCTGCATGAAATCGCTTGAAAATTCGGTAGTAAAGAGAGAGTCTTTTTGCTGTTGCTTTTGGAATAGCAGACTGTTTATCTTTCACAAAATCACAACCTTTCTATTCTTCTATTTTATAGAAACATTGTGAAAAAATCAACAAAAACAAGAAAAAACTAAGAAATTTCTTAGTTTTTGTCTGAAAAGTTAGTTTGTGATAGAAATCGATAGAGATTTCCGACTAATCCTCGGTAGATTACTTTATCATTGAGGGTTAGTGAGGTTACCAAAAATGTATCAGGTATGGTCACGCATCCTGATAGGGCTAGCATAAGCTCTTCGTAATCGGCAAATTCAAGTGTGCGTTCTACTTGATAACTATCTTTATATGTGAGACGATACATAGCAAACTATCTTTCTTCTTTTGTGAAGATTCCGCGTTCTACAAGACTATCCATGAGGAAGTAGAACTTCTCTTGGTGGATATGGTGTTCTTCAGATTTAAAAATATTCACCAAACGAAGACCAGATTTGTCAGTGATGTTAATCTTAACACCTGTAAGATCTTTATTGATGATAATTTTTAGTAGGAAACCTTCTCCACTGTTTGGGATTTTTTCAAGTAGACGAGTTAGTTCGTAGTTTCCGACTTTTGTTTCAGAGAAAGTATTGTCTTTCAGTGTGAACTTTTTGACAGTTGGACTAAGTGTATAGTCGTAGCGGCAGTTTTGTAGTTTAATGGTTTTTTCGAATGCCATTAGGTTAATCTCCAATAATATTTTTTAAGGTTTGTGCCAGTTGTTTCAGTTCCTCCTCAGTATTAAGAGGGGACAGACTGATACGGACAGATTCTTTTAAGCGATGGGAATCGGGCCCATAAAAAGCTTCTAGGACATGACTGGTCTGCACAATACCAGCAGTACAGGCTGAACCGGTTGAGATTGAAATTCCTCCTAGGTCTAACCGGAGCAAGAGCAAATCATTTTTTTGACCAGGGAAACCGATATTGAAAACATAAGGCAGTTGATTTTGACCTTCATTAATATAATAGTCCAAACCTTCAATCTCTTCTAGAAAAGCAGTTTTTAATCCCTCTAGTTTTTGGTAATGCTCGGCTTGATGCTCCAAGTCTTCTTTGAGAGCAGCAACCATACCGACGATGGCAGCAAGGTTTTCTGTCCCAGCTCGTTTCTTTTGTTCTTGGTCTCCACCGTGAAGGTAGGAATCAAAGTCCATAGACGAAGCGTAAAGAAAACCAATTCCTTTTGGTCCATGGAACTTGTGAGCAGAAGCACTGAGAAAATCGATTCCTAATTCCTCAGGATGGATAGGAACTTTTCCGATAGCCTGAACAGCGTCTACATGATAAGCAGCAGAATGTTCTTTTAAAACACGTCCAATCTCAGCGATAGGTAAGAGACTACCCGTTTCATTATTAGCATACATAGTGGAAACGAGAATGGTATCGTCACGTAAAGCTTCTTGAATCTGCCCCGCCGTAATCTCTTGATTCACTGGTTGGATGATGGTAGCTTCAAAGCCAAAATGTTGAACCAGATAATCAATGGTTTCAAGGACAGAATGGTGTTCAATAGCTGTCGTGATGATGTGTTTTCCTCTTTCTTGATGGCGGAGACAATAGCCGATAATAGCTGTATTGTTACTTTCTGTCCCTCCAGATGTGAAAAAGATTCGTTGTGGCTTGGTTCCTAGTAAGTGAGCTAACTCCTGACGGGCTTCACGGAGTAGTTTACCAGCATGGCGACCATGACTGTGAATACTTGAAGGATTCCCATGGGTTTCTTGCATGACCTTGGTCATTTCTGCGAGAGCTACTGCTGACATTGGAGTAGTAGCAGCATTGTCCAAATAGATCAAAGAATCACCTTATTCCTTTTTATTATATGCAAAGAGTGGGCTAACTGGTTTTCTTTCGTGGATACGGACGATGGCATCACCAATCAATTCGCTAGCGGTGATATAACATACATTTTCTGGAGTTCTTTCTTTGGTTGCTACCGAGTCAGTCACTAGGATTTCTTTAATGTTTGCGGCATCAAGAAGCTCGGCGGCACCTTCTACAAAGAGTCCGTGACTAGAGACCGCATAGATTTCAGTTGCCCCTTCACGTTCGACGATTTTTGCTGCTTCTGAAAAAGTACGTCCAGTATTTAGGATATCATCAATCAAGATGGCTTTTTTGCCTTCAACATCACCGATGATATAGCCTTGGCTACGCTCTGAATCGTCTTGAGCATAGTCGATGATTGCGATTGGTGCATCTAAATATTCAGCTAAGCTGCGGGCACGTTTGACGCCAGAATTTTTTGGACTAACAACAACCACATCTGATCCCAGCAACCCTTTATCGCTGTAGTGTTTAGCAAAGAGAGGAATTGTATAGAGGTTATCTACTGGAATGTCAAAGAAACCTTGAACCTGAACAGCGTGCAAATCAAGAGTCAGAACACGACTTACACCAGCCTTGACAAGCATATTGGCAACCAGTTTTGCAGTGAGGGGTTCGCGAGAAGAAGCGATACGATCCTGACGAGCATAACCAAAGTAAGGAAGGACAACATTGATACTATGAGCACTTGCACGTACACAAGCATCAACCATGATTAACAACTCCATCAAGTGGTTGCTAACGGGGTAGCTGGTTGATTGGATGATGTAGACATCGTAACCACGGACACTCTCTTCAATGTTGACCTGGATTTCACCATCAGAAAATTGGCGAGAAGATAATTTTCCGAGAGGTATCCCAACCGTTTCTGCGATTTTTTGTGCAATTTCATGATTGGAATTAAGTGCAAAAAGTTTCATGTTGTTTCTATCTGACATTATGGACCGTCCTCTGTAAACTCTAAATATTTTATCTTCATTATTTTACCAAAAAATGGAGATTATTTCAGCATTTTTTCATGCTTTTAATAAAACGAATTAATTTTGAAGGAGCTTTTTGGTAAGTGATACCATTTTTTGAAAGAAATTGCTGAAAATCTCGTTTTCCTTCCTCGTGATCAGTAACTTCTAGCTCCAGTTCGTAGTCTGTCTGATCAAAGTAGTGACTTTCATCTAGTGCCATTAGACCAATCGACGTTTCCATTTCGTAACGAATAGTTGCAAGACAACCCAGAACAAACCAGTCATGACTTTCAATGCCAATTTCAGCAAGCTTTTCTAGAGCGAGCCCTTGAGGTAGTTTTTGTTTTTCTAGGTACGATTCAGCTTCTGGAAGGGTTAGTTTCTGGTTGTATTCCATATTTCCTAAAGTTTGAGGCACTTTCAAGGTCAATTCTGCCCAATCTGAAAAGGTACGAATGCGCATGGCAACCTTTTTTTCACGCAATTGGAAATCTGGTGTGTCAATGTAGTAGTTTTTCTGAAGGACGGGTTGGATATGGGAAAACTGTTTTTTTAGATGATCATATTCCTCTTTTTTCAGAAGTGTTTTCAATTCTATTTCTAAATGTTTCATTTTTTCAACCTTTTCTATATCTTTGAAAGCGATTTATGGTATAATGGACAATGTATTTATTGTATACGAATGTACTGAAAAAATCAAAGATTTTCGACAGGGCAATCAAACATTACAAGGGAGAAAATATGACCATAGAATGGGAAGAATTTTTAGATCCTTACATTCAAGCTGTTGGTGAATTGAAGATTAAGCTTCGTGGAATTCGAAAACAATATCGTAAACAAAACAAGCACTCTCCGATTGAGTTTGTTACTGGACGGGTGAAGCCGATTGAAAGTATCAAAGAAAAAATGGCTCGTCGAGGAATTACTTATGCAACTCTGGAAAATGACTTGCAAGATATCGCAGGGCTGCGTGTCATGGTTCAATTTGTAGATGATGTTCAGGAGGTTGTTGCAATTTTACGCAAACGCCATGATATGAGAGTCGTTCAGGAACGGGATTATATCACCCATCGGAAGGCTTCGGGCTATCGCTCCTATCATGTGGTGGTAGAGTATACAGTTGACACCATCAGTGGTGTTAAGACGATTCTGGCTGAAATTCAAATCCGGACCTTGGCTATGAATTTCTGGGCTACCATTGAGCATTCGCTCAATTATAAGTATCAGGGGGATTTTCCAGAGGAGATCAAGAAACGCTTGGAGATTACAGCTAGAATTTCCCATCAATTGGATGAAGAAATGGGTAAGATTCGAGATGACATTCAGGAAGCGCAGGCGCTCTTTGATCCTTTGAGTAGAAAACTAAACGACGGTGTAGGAAATAGTGACGATACAGATGAAGAATACAGGTAAGCGAGTTGATCTCATAGCTAATAGAAAGCCACAGAGTCAGAATGTTTTACATAAACTGAGAGAAAAACTCAAAAAACAGCATTTTATAATTAATGATACAAATCCCGACATCGTCATTTCGATTGGCGGGGATGGGATGCTTTTGTCTGCCTTTCATAAGTATGAGAATCAGTTAGACAAGGTTCGATTTGTTGGCGTCCATACTGGACATTTAGGCTTTTACACGGATTATCGTGACTTCGAGTTGGATCAGTTGGTTACCAATCTCCAACTGGATACTGGTGCCAAGGTTTCCTATCCTGTTTTGAATGTCAAGGTGACACTTGAAAACGGAGAAGTTAAGACCTTCCGTGCTCTAAATGAAGCTAGTATCCGTCGATCGGATCGCACCATGGTTGCGGATATCATTATTAATCACGTTCCATTTGAACGCTTTCGTGGAGATGGTGTGACTGTTTCAACACCTACTGGAAGCACTGCCTATAACAAATCCTTGGGGGGAGCGGTCTTGCATCCTACCATTGAGGCCTTGCAGTTGACAGAAATAGCGAGTCTCAATAACCGAGTTTATCGCACTCTGGGTTCATCAATCATTATTCCTAAAAAAGATAAGATTGAACTCTTACCGACTCGTAATGACTATCACACGTTATCGGTTGACAATAGTATCTATTCTTTCCGAAATATAGAACGGATTGAGTACCAAATTGATCATCATAAGATTCATTTCGTAGCGACGCCAAGTCACACTAGTTTCTGGAATCGTGTCAAAGATGCCTTCATCGGCGAGGTGGACGAATGAGGTTCGAATTTATCGCGGATGAGCATGTCAAAGTCAAAACTTTTCTCAAGAAACACGAGGTTTCTAAAGGACTTTTGGCTAAGATAAAGTTTCGAGGTGGGGCTATCCTAGTCAATGATCAACCTCAAAATGCGACTTATCTCTTAGACGTTGGAGACAGGGTTACCATTGATATTCCAGCAGAGGAAGGCTTTGAAACCCTCGAAGCTATTGTTCGCCCACTGGATATTCTCTACGAGGATGACCATTTTCTAGTCTTGAATAAACCTTATGGAGTGGCTTCGATTCCCAGTGTCAATCATTCAAATACTATCGCCAATTTTATCAAGGGCTACTATGTTAAGCAGGAATATGAAAACCAGCAGGTTCATATCGTGACCAGGCTTGATAGAGATACATCTGGATTGATGCTCTTTGCCAAGCACGGCTATGCTCATGCACGTTTAGACAAGCAACTGCAACGAAAGTCTATCGAAAAACGTTATTTCGCTTTGGTTAAGGGAGATGGGGATTTGGAGTCAGAAGGGGAGATTATCGAACCGATTGCGCGTGATGAAGACTCTATTATCACGAGAAGGGTTGCCAAGGGTGGAAAATACGCTCATACGTCATACAAAGTTGTAGCGTCTTATGGAAATATTCACCTGGTCGATATTCGTCTGCATACCGGACGAACTCATCAGATCCGAGTGCATTTTTCTCATATTGGCTTCCCTTTGTTGGGAGATGATCTCTATGGTGGCAGCCTAGAAAATGGTATTCAACGCCAGGCCCTGCATTGCCATTCCTTATCCTTTTATCATCCCTTCTTAGGGCATCAGCTGGAGTTGGAAAGCCCTTTGCCAGATGATTTTAACAATCTTATCACTCAGTTATCAACTAATACTCTTTAAAATCTATTTTGAGTATAATTTAATTTCTTAAAGGAGAAAACTCATGGAAGTTTTTGAAAGTCTCAAAGCCAATCTTGTTGGCAAAAATGCTCGTATCGTTCTCCCTGAAGGGGAAGAACCTCGTATTCTTCAAGCGACCAAACGCTTGGTAAAAGAAACAGAAGTTGTTCCTGTTTTGCTGGGGAACCCAGAAAAAATTAAAATTTATCTTGAAATCGAAGGGATTATGGATGGTTATGAAGTGATTGACCCTCAACAGTATTCTCAATTTGAAGAAATGGTAACTACCTTGGTTGAACGCCGTAAAGGCAAAATGACTGAAGAAGATGCTCGTAAGATTTTGAGTGAAGACGTCAACTATTTTGGTGTTATGCTCGTTCACATGGGCTTGGTTGATGGGATGGTATCAGGTGCGATTCACTCAACAGCCGCAACCGTTCGTCCTGCACTTCAAATCATAAAAACTCGTCCAAATGTAACCCGTACTTCAGGTGCTTTCCTCATGGTTCGTGGTACAGAACGCTACCTATTTGGTGACTGTGCTATCAATATCAATCCAGATGCAGAAGCTTTGGCTGAAATCGCTGTTAACTCGGCAATCACAGCTAAGATGTTTGGCATTGAACCTAAAATCGCTATGCTGAGCTACTCTACTAAAGGTTCAGGGTTCGGCGAAAGTGTTGATAAGGTAGTGGAAGCGACTAAAATTGCTCATGATTTGCGTCCTGACCTTGAGATTGATGGTGAGTTACAATTTGATGCTGCCTTTGTTCCCGAAACTGCAGCTCTAAAAGCACCAGGTAGCAACGTTGCTGGTCAAGCAAATGTCTTTATCTTCCCAGGAATCGAAGCGGGGAATATCGGTTACAAGATGGCGGAACGTCTTGGTGGATTTGCGGCTGTAGGTCCTGTTCTGCAAGGTTTGAACAAGCCAGTAAACGACCTTTCTCGTGGATGTAACTCTGATGATGTTTACAAGTTAACCCTTATCACAGCAGCTCAAGCAGTTCATCAATAAGAAAAAAGCCTCTTTCCTTTGGGAAGAGGCTTTTTAGCGCTAAGAAAAGGACAGTTAGAAGCTTCTATGTTATACTAGATATATGTTAGATTTGAAAGAATACGGTGTTGAAATGTGGCCAGAGGAGAAGATTTTCTCTTTTCGTGAGAAACTCCTTAACTGGTACGATGAAAACAAACGGGATTTACCATGGCGTAGAAGTAAAAATCCTTATCATATCTGGGTTTCTGAAATTATGCTCCAGCAGACTAGGGTGGATACAGTCATTCCCTACTATGAACGATTCTTGGACTGGTTTCCAACTGTTGAAAGTTTGTCAAAAGCGCCTGAGGAGCGTTTGTTGAAAGCATGGGAGGGGTTAGGTTATTATTCTAGGGTGCGTAATATGCAGACTGCGGCTCAGCAAATTATGGTTGACTTTGAAGGGACATTTCCAAACACTTACGAAGAAATTTCTAGCTTGAAAGGGATTGGCCCCTATACTGCAGGAGCTATTTCTAGTATCGCTTTTAATCTACCCGAGCCAGCAGTTGATGGCAATGTCATGCGAGTTTTGGCACGCCTGTTTGAGGTCAACTATGATATCGGAGTTCCCAGCAATCGAAAGATTTTCCAAGCTATGATGGAAATCTTGATTGATCCAGAGCGGCCGGGAGACTTTAATCAAGCCTTGATGGACTTGGGCTCTGATATAGAGGCTCCAGTTAATCCTCGACCAGAAGAAAGTCCTGTTAAGGAATTTAGTGCAGCGTATCAGAATGGAACCATGGATTCTTATCCGATTAAAGAACCCAAGAAAAAGCCTCTTCCAATCTATCTCAAGGCCTTGGTTGTGCGCAATGATCGAGGTCAATATTTACTAGAGAAAAATGAAAGTGAGAAACTGCTAGCTGGTTTTTGGCATTTTCCATTGATAGAAGTAGAGGAGTTTTCACAGGAAGAGGAACAGCTGAATCTATTTGCTCAGGTTGCTGAAAAAAGCGTTGCTTTTGGTCCAACACCCCAAGAAAGTTTTGAACAGGATTATGATTTAGAAGTTAATTGGTCCCATCAAGTTTTTGATCAAGTCAAGCATGTCTTTAGTCATCGTAAATGGCATATTCAAATCCTAGCGGGTCAGGTGACAGAATCAAAACAGTTTTCTGACAGAGAAATTCGCTGGATCTCCCCTCAGGAGTTTTCTGACTACCCACTCGCTAAACCTCAACAAAAGATTTGGCAGGCTTATAAAATAGCTCTTGAAGATGAAGGCTGGAATTAGTCATTTGTGCCTTCTTTGCATTTTTTTGTTATAATGGATAGAGAAAAGGTGAACATATGAAAAAAATATTAGTTGTAGATGATGAGAAACCAATCTCAGATATTATTAAGTTCAATATGACCAAGGAAGGTTATGAAGTTGTAACAGCCTTTAATGGTCGTGAGGCAATCGAGCTATTTGAAGCGGAGCAACCCGATATTATTATCCTAGACTTGATGCTACCTGAAATCGATGGTTTAGAAGTGGCCAAAGCCATTCGTAAGACGAGTAGTGTGCCTATCATTATGCTCTCAGCTAAGGATAGTGAATTTGACAAGGTTATCGGTTTAGAGCTAGGAGCAGATGATTATGTGACCAAGCCATTTTCAAACCGTGAGTTGCAGGCGCGTGTCAAGGCTTTACTCCGTCGTACAGACCTTTCTTCAGATAGTCAAGAGTCTGATGAAAAGAAATCCCAACCCCTACATATTGGCGATTTGGAAATTCTGCCCGACGCTTACGTGGCCAAAAAATATGGCGAGGAATTAGATTTGACCCACCGTGAGTTTGAGCTTTTATATCACCTAGCTTCCCATATTGGTCAAGTGATTACGCGTGAACACTTGCTTGAGACTGTTTGGGGTTATGATTATTTTGGTGATGTTCGCACAGTGGACGTGACCATCCGACGCTTGCGTGAAAAGATTGAAGATACTCCAAGCCGTCCAGAGTATATCCTCACCCGTCGTGGTGTTGGCTACTATATGAGAAATAATGATTGAAGCAATTAAACAAAGTATTCTGAACAGAGATTTTATCTTTATCTTGATTTTGGTCGGCTTTATCTTTGTGGTTACCTTGCTATTGCTAGAAAATCGCCGAGATAATAAACGCTTAAAAGAGATAAATCAAAAGATTAAGGATTTGATTGCAGGGGATTATTCTCGAGTTTTGGATACGCAAGGAAGCTCTGAAATTACCAACATCACCAATAATCTAAATGATTTGTCTGAGGTTATTCGTTTAACGCAGGAGAATCTGGAGCAAGAATCAAAAAGGCTTAACAGTATTCTTTCTTATATGACAGATGGAGTTCTTGCGACCAATCGTCGTGGCCAGATTACCATGATTAACGACATGGCTAAGAAACAGCTAGGTGTGCAGAAAGAAGATGTCCTCAACAAAAGTATTCTAGAATTGCTTAAACTAGAAGATGAGTATGAACTGCGTGACCTGATTACACAGATTCCTGAGTTGATGATTGACTCTCAGGATGCCAATGGTGAATACCTAAGCCTTCGTGTACGTTTCGCTCTGGTTCGCCGAGAGTCTGGTTTCATCTCTGGTTTGGTTGCTGTTTTACATGATACAACCGAGCAGGAGAAGGAAGAACGTGAACGGAGACTCTTCGTTTCAAATGTGAGTCATGAGTTGAGAACTCCTTTGACCAGTGTTAAATCTTATCTTGAAGCCTTGGACGAGGGGGCCTTGTATGATCCTGTAGCCCCTGATTTTATCAAGGTTTCGCTCGATGAAACCAACCGTATGATGCGGATGGTGACAGATCTCTTGCATCTCTCTCGCATTGATAATGCGACCACTCGACTGGATGTGGAGTTGATTAACTTTACGGCATTTATCACCTTTATTCTCAACCGCTTTGATAAGATGAGAAGTCAGGATGACGAGAAAAAATATGAGTTGGTTAGAGATTACTCAATTAACTCAGTTTGGATTGAGATTGATACCGATAAAATGACCCAAGTGATTGATAATATTCTCAACAATGCTATCAAGTACTCACCAGATGGTGGGAAAATCACTGTCAGCATGAAAACCACTGATGATCAGATGATTTTATCCATCAAAGACCAAGGTCTAGGTATTCCAAAACAAGATTTACCGAAGATTTTCGATCGTTTTTACCGTGTAGATCGTGCAAGAAGTCGTGCCCAAGGTGGAACTGGTCTAGGCCTAGCCATCGCCAAAGAAATCATCAAACAGCACAATGGCTTTATTTGGGCTAAGAGTGAATACGGTAAGGGATCAACCTTCACCATTGTGCTCCCTTATGATAAGGATGCCGTAAAAGAAGAAATATGGGAGGACGAAATAGAAGACTAGAATGAGTGAAATAGGCTTTAAATACAGTATTTTAGCATCAGGTTCCAGTGGAAATTCCTTTTATCTGGAAACGCCAAAAAAGAAAATTTTAGTGGATGCAGGCTTGTCAGGTAAGAAAATCACTAGCCTGCTGAGTGAAATCAATCGCAAGCCTGAAGATTTGGATGTGATTTTGATTACGCATGAGCATTCAGACCATATCCATGGAGTCGGTGTGTTGGCTCGAAAGTATGGTATGGATCTTTATGCCAATGAAAAAACCTGGCAGGCTATGGAAAATAGCAAGTACCTCGGGAAAGTGAATTCATCGCAGAAGCATATTTTTGAAATGGGAAAAACCAAAACCTTTGGCGATATCGACATCGAGAGTTTTGGCGTCAGTCATGATGCCGCAGCACCCCAGTTTTACCGATTTATGAAAGATGACAAGAGTTTTGTCATGTTGACTGATACAGGTTATGTTAGTGACCGTATGGCAGGGATTGTCGAGAATGCTGACGGTTATCTTATCGAGTCCAACCACGATGTGGAGATTTTGCGAGCAGGTTCTTACGCTTGGCGACTCAAACAGCGAATCCTCTCTGATCTCGGTCACCTTTCTAACGAAGACGGAGCTGAGGCTATGATTCGTACCATGGGAAATCGTACCAAGAAGATCTACCTTGGCCACTTGTCAAAAGAGAACAATATCAAGGAACTGGCTCATATGACCATGGTCAATCAGCTAGCCCAAGCTGATCTGGGAGTAGGCGTTGACTTTAAGGTTTACGACACTTCCCCAGATACCGCAACACCATTGACAGATATATAAAAAAGAAGGCG
>NZ_KQ970181.1:637165-639759 GCF_001579015.1 Streptococcus oralis | reverse complement strand
ATCTGCAATGTGAACAAATCCTGGTACGGTTGGGATTCCATAACGTGAGCGGAATTCTTGTAACTCATTGAGTTGGCTTGGTTCTTCACTATTGATAAAGTAGATGTGTGCTTTGGTTTCAGCTACGACACCTGCTAATGTACCAGCAAATTTACGGCAGTAAGGGCAAGTTTTGCGACCGATAAAGAAGGTTGCAGTTTCTTTTTTATCAAGAGCTTCTTGCGCACGCGCAACTGTAGTGACTTCAAGGTCTTTGATATTATCTAAAAATTGTTCCATGAGATTACCTCGCTTTCATTGATATGTCTAGTATGCCATAAAGTTTCTAAAATTGCTTAGATTTGATACGAAAAAAAGATGAGATTGGTTTGTCTCATCTTTTATAGGATTTTATTTTACAAAAGCATTGATTTCTGCTTCGATGTTAGCAATCTTAGCTTGTGATTCTTCGTTTGTTTCCCCTACAACTGCAATGTAGAACTTGATTTTTGGTTCTGTCCCTGAAGGGCGAACGGCAATCCATGAACCGTCAGCAAGTGTGTATTTCAAAACATCACTTGGAGGTGTTGTCAAGTTTGTAACAGTTCCGTCAGCAGCAGTAGCTGTTTGAGTTTTGAAGTCTTCTACGACAGTGATAGCTGTTGCATTCCATTCTTTTGGAGCATTGTTACGGAATTTAGCCATAATCGCTTTGATTTGTTCTGCACCATCGACACCTGAAAGGGTAACAGAGATAGTCTTTTCTGCGTAGTAGCCGTACTCTTTGTAGATTTCTTCGATGCCGTCAGCAAGAGTCAAACCGCGTGAACGGTAGTAGGCAGCAAGTTCAGCAACGACAAGAACGGCTTGGATAGCGTCTTTATCACGTACGAATGGTTTAATCAAGTAACCGAAGCTTTCTTCAAATCCCATCATGTAAGTGTGATTGTGTTTTTCTTCGAATTCTTGGATTTTTTCAGCGATAAATTTGAAACCAGTCAAAACGTTGAACATGGTTGCGCCGTAGCTTTCAGCAATCTTCGTTACCAAGTCAGTTGATACGATAGATTTGCAGAGAGCTGCATTTTCAGGAAGAGTTCCAGCGTTTTTGTGTGCTTCCAAGATGTATTTAGCCATGATAGCACCGATTTGGTTACCGGAAAGGTTGAGGTAGCTACCATCTTTTTGAAGAACTTCAACACCAACACGGTCTGCGTCTGGGTCAGTTGCCACAAGAACATCTGCACCAACTTGACGACCAAGTTCTTCAGCAAGGGCAAAGGCTGCTTGACTTTCTGGGTTTGGAGATTTAACAGTTGAAAAGTCAGGGTCTGGGGTTGCTTGAGCCTCAACGACCTGAACAGAGTCAAATCCTGCTTGAGCAAGAGCACGACGAGCCAACATTTCACCAGTACCGTGAAGAGGAGTATAGACAATCTTCATGTCTTTACCAAATTCTTCAATCAAGGCAGGGTTGATGTTAACGTCTTTTACTTCTTTGAGGTATTCAGTGTCGACAGCTTCGCCAATAACTTCAATCAAAGCCAGAAGCTTTTTCAGCTTCCACATCAGCAACTTCTACAGCAAATGGATTTTCGATGGCACGGATGTAAGTTGTCAATGCGTCTGCATCGTGTGGAGGCATTTGTCCACCGTCTTCACCGTAAACCTTGTAACCGTTAAATGGAGCTGGGTTGTGGCTAGCAGTGATCATGATACCTGCAAAACAGTTGAGGTGACGAACTGCAAATGAGAGTTCTGGAGTCGGACGAAGGCTTTCAAATACGTAAGATTTGATACCGTGTTTTGCTAGAACTGCAGCAGATTCAAAGGCAAATTCTGGAGAGAAGTGACGGCTATCGTAGGCAATTGCCACACCACGTTCTTTTTCATTTCCACCTTTTGACTCAATCAAACGAGCCAAACCTTCAGTTGCCTGACGAACAACATAGATATTGATACGGTTGGTACCAGCACCAATCAAGCCCCGCATACCAGCAGTACCAAATTCAAGATTGGTATAGAAGGCGTCTTCCTTTGTTTTTTCGTCCATATTGTTTAAGTCTTGACGAAGATAGTCTGGTAAATCAGCAAAATCAAGCCATTTTTGATAATTTTCTTGGTAAGTCATTGAGCGTCTCCTTTATTGTAAATTGTTTTAATCGGTCTCATTATACCATGATTTAGGATTTTAGTAAAACGTTAGCATAGGCGCTATTATTCGAATCGAGCATTTTTGATCTACTTAAAAAAGAATAAACAACAGTTTAAAACTAATCGGTTTCAAATTGAATTCCTAATAAGTTTAGAAGAATATTTAGAAAAATTTTCAAAGAATAAATGTGACTTTCTACTGATTTTCCTAGAGGATACTTGCATACATCAAATAATTTTTGAAAAAATTTAAGCTAAAATTCTATAATTTTAAGATTTTTTTTAAAGTGTTCGGTTTCTGTTTTGAATTTTACTATCTCTATGGTAGAATATAATAAATAATAAAAGGAGATATTCTATTATGAAAAAATTCTTAAGCATTCTGCTTTGCTGGTATCAGCTTTAGCACTTGTTGCTTGTGGATCAACAAAAAAGCAAGTGACAATGGTACTGCGTCAAAC
>NZ_KQ970181.1:634987-636868 GCF_001579015.1 Streptococcus oralis | reverse complement strand
GAAGTATCCATAAAAGATGGTATGTATGTTTTGCCTAAAGATGAGGATTCATCTTCAAAATATCTTGCTCTTCAAGTAGAAATCAAAAACAATCGTGATAAACAGTTTAGTTTCACTAGTCGCGATATTACCCTTTATAATGAAAAAGATGAAAAAGTAGAACCAATCCAAATCTATGAGAGCGATAGTAAAACTAAGTTTATGTCATATGGAGACAAACTTTCTAAAGGAAAGAGCGTTGCTGGTTATGTTGTTTATGAAGTAGACAAAGATGCTAAATATGAGCTTCATTTTGCCCCTAGCTTCTACGAAGATATTAAAGAAAACTCTAAGAAAAATAATGACGTAGCTATCAAAGTTGATCCAAGTAAGTACGAAGATCATATTGATGAAGCTAAAGATGTAATGAAAAAATACGTCGATGCAGTTTACCTTAATGGAGAAAGCTCAGGTGGTGGAACGAACTTAAGCACATCTGATAACAAGGATCAAGTCGTATCCCTTGCAGATGATAAAAAATCTTCTGATAGCGATGCTGAATTCACAAACGATGTGAAGGCTGACAGAGAAGAGTTCATCAAGAAATTTACAGAGTCATTCGGAAAAGGTTTCTATAACTATAAACCTTCTGATGCAGAACTTCGAACATTCGCAGAAGCTTATATCAAAGCTAATGCAAAACGAGCAAAAATTGATTACAAAGTGAAAGCCTACTTACCAGACTATGCTGTTATCTATGTAAGACCAGAAACAATTGACTTAGATAACTTAAATGTTCATGAATTGAGCCGTAAATTCTACGAAGAAAACAAAGGTAAATATAGCAACTACTCAGAAGCTATGAAAGCTGGTGAAAAATACATTTTAGAAAATGCACCGAGTCAATTTGATTCAACTCCTCTAGATACTAGTGATAACATGAAAAAAGAGGGTTATGAAATTAAAATGACTAAGAAAGATGGGAAATGGACCATCGATACCTCTTCTAAAAACTATGAATTGAAAGATATGGCTCGCACATTCCGTGGAGGCATTGGATACTAAGATGAAAAGTTCGGGTTTATGACTCGAACTTTTTTTCTTGCAATTGTGCAAAAGTGAAAAAGATAGTAAAATAGATGTATGATTATTTTACAAGCCAATAAAATTGAACGTTCTTTTGCAGGAGAGGTTCTTTTTGATAATATCAACCTGCAAGTTGATGAACGAGATCGGATTGCTCTAGTTGGGAAAAATGGTGCTGGTAAGTCCACTCTTTTGAAGATTTTAGTTGGAGAAGAGGAGCCAACTAGTGGAGAAATCAATAAGAAAAAAGATATTTCTCTCTCTTACCTAGCACAAGATAGCCGTTTTGAGTCTGAGAATACCATTTATGATGAAATGCTCTATGTTTTTGATGACCTGCGTCGGACAGAGAAACAATTGCGTCAGATGGAATTGGAAATGGGTGAAAAATCTGGTGAATATTTGGATAAACTGATGTCAGATTACGACCGCTTATCTGAGAATTTTCGTCAGGCAGGTGGCTTTACCTACGAAGCAGACATTCGAGCGATTTTAAATGGTTTCAAGTTTGATGAGACTATGTGGCAGATGAAAATTGCTGAACTTTCAGGTGGTCAAAACACTCGTCTGGCACTGGCAAAAATGCTCCTTGAAAAGCCCAATCTCTTGGTCTTAGATGAACCTACCAACCATTTGGATATTGAAACGATAGCCTGGTTGGAGAATTACTTGGTAAACTATAGCGGTGCTCTCATTATTGTCAGCCACGACCGCTATTTCTTGGATAAGGTTGCAACAATCACGCTCGATTTGACCAAACATTCCTTGGATCGTTATGTGGGGAATTACTCTCATTTTGTTGAGCTGAAAGAACAA
>NZ_KQ970181.1:627608-634853 GCF_001579015.1 Streptococcus oralis | reverse complement strand
CTACTGAGGCAAAAACTATGAAAAGCAACAGAAGGAAATCGCTGCTCTGGAAGACTTTGTTAATCGCAATCTAGTCCGAGCCTCAACGACTAAACGTGCCCAATCTCGACGCAAACAACTGGAAAAAATGGATCGCTTAGACAAGCCTGAAGCTGGGAAGAAATCAGCCAATATAACCTTCCAGTCTGAAAAAACGTCAGGTAATCTTGTCCTGACTGTTGAAAATGCGGCCATTGGTTATGATGGGGAAATATTGTCAGAGCCTATCAATCTAGACCTTCGTAAAATGAATGCTGTCGCCATAGTGGGTCCAAATGGTATTGGCAAATCAACCTTTATCAAATCTATCGTGGGTCAGATTCCTTTTATCAAAGGAGAGAAGCGTTTTGGTGCCAATGTTGAGGTTGGTTACTACGATCAAACTCAAAGCAAGTTAACACCTAGTAATAGTGTTCTGGATGAACTCTGGAATGACTTTAAATTGACACCAGAGGTTGAAATCCGTAACCGCCTTGGTGCCTTCCTCTTCTCTGGTGATGATGTTAAGAAATCAGTTGGAATGCTGTCTGGTGGTGAACGCGCTCGTTTGTTACTTGCTAAACTGTCTATGGAAAACAACAACTTCCTGATACTTGATGAGCCAACCAACCACTTGGATATTGACAGTAAGGAAGTGCTAGAAAATGCCTTGATAGACTTTGACGGAACCCTTCTATTTGTCAGCCACGACCGTTACTTTATCAATCGTGTGGCAACTCATGTTTTGGAATTGTCCGAAAATGGTTCGACCCTCTATCTAGGAGATTACGACTACTATGTTGAGAAGAAAGCAGAAGTAGAAGTGAGTCAGACAGAGGAAACTTCAACTAGCAATCAAACAAAAGAAGCAAGTCCAGTTAATGACTATCAAGCTCAGAAAGAAAGTCAAAAGGAAGCCCGAAAGCTCATGCGTCAAATTGAGAGTTTGGAGGCTGAAATTGAAACCTTAGAAACCCAAAGCCAAGCCATTTCTGAACAAATGTTGGAAACCAACGATGCAGAAAAACTCATGGAGTTGCAGGCTGAACTGGACAAAATCAGCCATCGTCAGGAAGAGGCTATGCTTGAATGGGAAGAATTATCGGAGCAGGTGTAAAATGAATCATCTCGGAAAGGTATTTCGTGAATTTCGAACTAGTGGAAAGTATTCTTTAAAGGAAGCGGCGGGGGAGTCTTGCTCGACCTCTCAGTTATCTCGCTTCGAGCTTGGTGAGTCTGATCTAGCAGTTTCTCGTTTCTTTGAGATTTTGGATAATATTCACGTGACCATTGAAAATTTTATGGATAAGGCTAGGGATTTTCAAAATCATGAACACGTTGCCTTGATGGCGCAGATTATTCCGCTTTACTACTCAAATGATATTGCAGGTTTTCAAAAGCTTCAAAAGGAACAGCTTGGGAAAGCAAAGAGTTCGACCAATCCCCTCTATTTTGAGCTGAATTGGATTCTGCTACAGGGTTTGATTTGTCAAAGAGATGCTCATTACACGATGAGGCAGAGTGATTTGGAAAAGGTAGCAGATTATCTTTTTCAAACAGAAGAATGGACTATGTATGAGTTGATTCTTTTCGGGAACCTCTATACTTTCTACAATGTGGACTATGTGGCTCGGATTGGCAGAGAGGTCATGGAGCGAGAAGACTACTACAAAGAAATTGGTCGGCATCGTAAACTTGTTTTGATTTTAGCTCTCAACTGTTACCAGCATTGTTTGGAGAACCGTTCTTTTGCGAATGCGGACTATTTTGAGGGCTATGTGGAGAAGTTGATTGGAAATGGTATCAAGCTTTATGAGCGCAATATCTTCCACTATCTCAAAGGTTTCGCCCTCTACCGGAGAGAATTGAAAGAAGAAGGTTGTAGTCAGATGCAGGAAGCCATGCATATTTTTGATGTGCTTGGACTTCCAGAGCAAGTGGCTTACTATCAGGAACATTATGAAAAATTTGTAAATGTTTAAATTTCCCAAATAAGGGAAAAATAAAGAGACTCCTTTCAGTTTTGATACAATAGTTTCAAAATTTGAGAGGAGCTTTTTATATGAATCGACATGCAATTCAGTTGATTAGTCGTGGGGCTGTTAATAAAATAGGAAATATGCTCTATGATTATGGAAATAGTGTTTGGCTGGCATCAATGGGAACGATAGGACAGACTGTTCTTGGGATTTATCAGATTTCTGAACTCGTCACATCGATTCTGGTAAATCCCTTTGGTGGAGTGATTTCAGACCGCTTTTCGCGTCGCAAAATTTTGATGACGACAGACTTGATTTGTGGCATTCTCTGTTTAGCTATTTCTTTCATCAGAAATGATAGCTTGATGATTGCTGCTTTGATTTTTGCTAATATTGTTCAGGCGGTTGCCTTTGCATTTTCTCGTACGGCTAATAAAGCCATTATAACTGAGGTTGTAGAGAAAGACGAGATTGTGACCTATAATGCTCGTTTAGAGTTAGTCTTGCAGGTTGTTGCTGTAAGTTCTCCTGTGCTCTCCTTCATCGTTTTACAATTCGCCAGCCTCCATATGACACTTGTCTTAGATGCCATTAGTTTTTTCATCGCGTTTGGTCTAGTGGCTTTCCTTCCTCAAAAAGAAATCCAAGTACATGAGAAAAAGAGTTTTAGTTGGAAAGACATCTTTGTTGATATGAAGGCTGGACTATACTATATCTGGCATCAGAAAGAGATTTTCTTCCTTTTGTTAGTAGCTTCTAGTGTTAATTTCTTTTTTGCCGCTTTTGAATTTCTCCTCCCCTTTTCCAATCGCCTTTATGGGGTAGAAGGAGCCTATGCAAGCATTTTGACTATGGGTGCAATTGGTTCGATTATTGGAGCTCTTCTTGCTAATAAGATAAAAGCAAGTGTTCATAGCCTTTTGATTTTACTAGCTTTGACTGGAGTAGGAGTTTTTATGATGGGGTTACCACTGCCAACTTTTCTTTCCTTTTCTGGAAATTTAGTTTGTGAACTGTTTATGACGATTTTTAATATTCACTTTTTTACTCAGGTTCAAACCAAGGTTGAAAGTGAATATTTGGGCAGGGTATTGAGTACTATTTTTACTTCAGCTATTCTCTTTATGCCAATTGCAAAAGGCTTTATGACAGTGCTGCCAAGTGTGCATCTCTCTTCTTTCCTGATAATCGGAAGTGGAGTTGTCTTCTTGTCTTGTATATCTCTCATTTATGTTCGAAATCATTTTGAAAAAAAGGTATAAATCTCCTTGCCTTAAAAAAATATTTCACTATTAATTATTTTTCAGTCCTTCTCCATTGTGAGGAGGGCTTTGTTTGTGGTAAAATGGTTTTATGAATAAAAGAATGAATGAGTTAGTTGCCTTACTCAACCGCTATGCGAGCGAGTACTATACGAGTGACAATCCCTCGGTTTCAGATAGCGAGTACGATCGCCTCTACCGAGAGTTGGTCGAGTTGGAAGCTGCCTATCCAGATCAAGTTTTAGCAGACAGTCCAACCCATCGTGTTGGTGGAAAGGTTTTAGATGGTTTTGAAAAATACAGTCATCAGTATCCTCTTTATAGTTTGCAGGATGCTTTTTCACGTGAAGAGTTAGAAGCTTTTGATGCGCGTGTTCGCAAGGAGTTACCTCATCCCACCTATATCTGTGAGCTAAAAATCGATGGTTTGTCTATCTCTCTTACCTATGAGAAGGGGATTTTGGTCGCTGGGGCGACTCGTGGTGATGGTTCTGTTGGTGAAAATATCACAGAAAACCTCAAGCGCGTCAAGGATATTCCCTTAACCTTGCCTGAAAAACTAGATATCACCGTTCGTGGGGAGTGTTACATGCCACGCGCTTCATTTGATCTGGTCAACCAAGCTCGCCAAGAAAATGGAGAGTCTGAATTTGCCAATCCTCGTAATGCGGCGGCTGGAACTTTGCGTCAGCTGGATACGGCAGTAGTGGCCAAGCGCAATCTTGCCACTTTCCTCTATCAAGAGGCAAGCCCTTCTACTCGTGATAGCCAAGAAAATGTCTTGAAGCACCTAGAACAACTAGGTTTTGTGGTCAATCCTAAGCGAATTCTGGCTGAAAACATAGATGAAATCTGGGGTTTTATCCAAGAAGTAGGGCAGGAACGGGAGAATCTCCCTTATGATATCGATGGGGTGGTAATTAAGGTCAATGACTTAGCAGGTCAAGAAGAACTTGGTTTTACAGTTAAAGCGCCTAAGTGGGCAGTAGCCTATAAGTTCCCTGCTGAGGAAAAAGAAGCCCAACTACTCTCAGTTGACTGGACAGTTGGCCGTACGGGTGTTGTGACTCCAACTGCCAATTTGACTCCCGTTCAGCTTGCTGGAACAACAGTTAGCCGGGCGACCCTGCATAATGTGGACTATATTGCTGAAAAAGATATCCGAAAAGACGATACGGTTATTGTTTATAAAGCTGGAGATATCATTCCTGCCGTTTTGCGTGTGGTAGAATCCAAACGGGTTTCTGAAGAAAAACTAGATATTCCGACTAACTGTCCGAGCTGTGACAGTCAGTTACTTCATTTTGAAGATGAAGTGGCTCTTCGTTGTATCAATCCTCGCTGTCCTGCCCAAATCATGGAAGGTTTGATTCACTTTGCCTCTCGAGACGCCATGAATATTACAGGACTTGGTCCATCTATCGTTGAAAAGCTTTTTGCTGCCAATCTAGTCAAGGATGTGGCAGATATTTACCGTTTGAAAGAAGACGATTTCCTCCTTTTAGAAGGTGTCAAGGAAAAGTCTGCTTCTAAACTGTATCAGGCCATTCAAGCATCTAAGGAAAACTCTGCTGAAAAGCTCTTGTTTGGTCTGGGAATTCGCCATGTCGGAAGCAAGGCTAGCCAACTTTTGCTCCAACATTTCCACTCTATTGAAAATCTAGCCCAAGCTGATCCAGAGGAAGTAGCAAGTATTGAAAGCTTGGGTAGTGTGATTGCTCAAAGCCTTCAGACTTATTTTGCTACAGAAGGATCGAAGATTCTCTTAGACGAGTTGAAAGAAGCTGGAGTCAATCTGGACTACAAGGGACAGACAGTAGTAGCAGATGCGGCCTTGTCAGGTTTGACAGTTGTATTAACAGGAAAATTGGAACGTCTCACGCGCTCAGAAGCCAAAAGCAAACTCGAAAGTCTGGGTGCCAAAGTCACAGGTAGTGTTTCCAAGAAAACGAATCTTGTCGTAGCAGGAGCAGATGCAGGAAGCAAGCTCCAAAAAGCACAGGAACTTGGTATTGAAGTTCGAGATGAAGCTTGGCTAGAAAGTTTGTAAAGAATAGTTGAAAAATAGATGTTAGATGGTCTGAAACTAGCTCTCTTGGTGTGTTTTTACATCTATTAAAGCTGTTCTCCATTGTGCTGAGATGTCGGCTAAATCCATTAGCCCCACATAAAAAATTGAAATTAGAAATTAGGAAAAGAAATGTATAATTACCCTGTAGTCATCCATTTTCATCGAAAAAATGGGGATTATGCGACCTGTTCATTTAGTAGAAAACAGGCGGACAATGTTGAAAAGTTGTATTATGAGAGTGACTTTTTTGGAGCAAAATTCTCCTTCACAGTCACAAGTCAAGAAAAGTTAGAAAACCTGAAGTTTTCTGTCGAGTTTGATGGGAAAGTTAAGGAATATCCCGTGCGTTATAACTACTATCCGCTTCTGACTGAAGTTTGGATTTTAGAGGGCGACGAGACGGTTTATTATTCTGAAAACCCAGCCATTGCTAGTCCTTACTACAAAGATCAAAATCCATTTGCTTTTGATAAAGCAATCCATAGCGCTAGTTTTGATCACCACTGGGGCTACCAAGGAGAACTAGGTTATAGCCTTTCCGATTATCAGACAAACTTTAAACTTTGGGCTCCTACAGCTACAGCTGTACAGGTGGTTGTCTATGAAAATACCAGCAACGATGCTCCGATTTGGAAAACCTTTAATCTAGAGCGTGGGAATAGCTATTCATATAGCCATAAGTACAATACTATTGGGGTTTGGAGTCTAGATTTAGATGAGAATCTTGCTGGCAAGGCTTATCAGTATCAGATTGACTTTCCTCACCACCAGACTTTGACGAGAGATCCTTACACGATTGCCACAAGTCCTGACGGAAAACGTTCCGTAATTCTTTCTCATCAAGACAGACAAGTAGAAGGATTTGAGGTCAAACATGGAACAGAAGCTCCTTGGCGTTTGGAAAATCCATGTAAAGCAGTTATCTGTGAAATGCATATCCGAGATCTAACCAAATCTCCAACATCTGGAGTGGCAAAGCATCTCCGTGGAACCTTTCTTGGTGCTGCGCAGACTGGAACGACTAACCAATTCGGCCAAGCAACCGCCTTTGACTATATTAAAGACCTTGGCTGCAACTATGTTCAACTTCAGCCTATCTTTGATCGCCATAAGGAATACGATGAGGATGGAAATGTAACCTATAACTGGGGTTATGACCCTCAAAACTACAATGCACCAGAACCAAGTTTTTCTAGTAATCCAGATGATCCAGGGCAGGTCATTCGTGATCTGAAAACTATGGTTCAGGCCTATCATGATGCAGGAATTGGTGTCATCATGGACGTGGTTTATAACCATACCTTCTCAACGCTTGATGCGCCATTCCAGACAACTGTTCCCGATTATTACTATCGAATGAACCCAGATGGAACCTTCCAAAATGGTACAGGTGTAGGAAATGAAACTGCAAGTGAACACGAGATGTTCCGTAAGTACATGATTGACTCCCTCCTATACTGGGTGAAAGAATACAATATTGATGGTTTCCGTTTCGACTTAATGGGTATTCATGATGTCAAAACCATGCAAGCGATTCGCTGGGCGCTAGATGAGATTGATCCCCGTATTATCACCTATGGAGAAGGCTGGGATATGGGAACAGGTCTTGCTCCTTATGACAAGGCCAAGAAGGACAATGCCTACCAGATGCCAAATATTGGATTCTTCAATGATGATCAGCGTGATGCGGTCAAAGGAGGAGAAGTTTATGGTGCAATCAAGTCAGGATTTGTAAGTGGCGCAGCCACCGAACCAATCATTGCCAAGGCCATTCTTGGTAGCCGAGAATTGGGTTCCTATCTTAGTCCAAATCAAGTCCTTAACTACGTGGAAGCCCATGATAATTACAACTTGCATGATTTGTTAGCAACTCTCCATCCAGATCATAGTTCAGATAAGATTATGCGGCAAGTAG
>NZ_KQ970181.1:626713-627588 GCF_001579015.1 Streptococcus oralis | reverse complement strand
GCCAAGAATTTGGTCGAACCAAGTTAATTCCGACAGGCGAACATGGAGAACTCACTCCAGCAGACCGAGAACGAGCTATGAATAGTTACAACGCTCCTGACAGTGTCAACCAAATAAACTGGGATTTGATCAATGAAAGACAAGAGAGCATTGACTTTGTCCGTCAGATTATTCGACTGAAAACACAGACTAGCGCCTTTTCTTATCCTACATACGAAGAAGTTTACCGTCATGTCTTTGTCCATACTGCTGCAGAAAATAGCGGATGGATCGTTTACGAGATTCACGGGGGACCAGAACATCTATTGGTCGTATTCAATGCCAAGGGAACTTCCTTCTACTTTGAAAATGCAGGAAATCTTGAAATGCTTGTGACAAATAGTCGTTCGAAACAAGAAAATGTCATTGATGATATTAGTGTTGCGATTTTAACTGTTTTATAAGAAAATATGAAATTGATAAAAAGGGGATTGCATATGAAAAAGATGAAGAATATAATCCTACCTTTATTTTTGGCATTTCTATCAGTTGTCCTAGTAGCATGTTCTGCTAATAAGGATAATGGTACTTATCTTTATGAACCAACAAAAGAAGAAATTAGCAAATTAGTTACAGGATCAGGTCTTTCTAAAGAAAATTTTGTATCCTTGCTTGGAGACGATTTTAAACTTTCTCTTTCATTGACAATTGATGGTGATAAGGGTGTTTTAACATTCGAAAGCAATGTTGCAGGTGTTAAAAATAATCAGAACTATGATTTAAAGGTAAACCAAGCTAAAAAGACACTCCAACCAGCTACAGGAGGCACAGAAGTTCCCTACAAAATTTCTGGAGATGAATTGATGATTGACCTATCAAGTGTGGATAGTCGGGAA
>NZ_KQ970181.1:626104-626693 GCF_001579015.1 Streptococcus oralis | reverse complement strand
AATCTGACCTTACTAAAAAATGTTGTATTTAAACGCCAAAATAAATAATCTACAAAATCAGGAAAAGTTTTTCCTGATTTTATTTTCACCAAAAAATCAGTTGGAAATTGAAAAATACCGAATGTTTTGTTATCATAATAAAAAAATATATGTAAATTATTCTGTTTTGTAAAACAAATGAAAGCTTCATACAAGGTTAAGATAATTTTTCCAAAATTTTCAGGATATTTTTTAAGAAATTCCGTAAACTGCTTGAAAGTTCTTTTAAAAGATAGTATAATAGACATATAGAAAACGCTTACATTGAGAAAGGGGATTGGATGAATAATCAAGAAGCATTGAGAACCTTTACTACTGGAGAAAATTTTCATCTTCAGCACTATCTAGGAGCACATAAAGAGGAAAAAGACGGAGAAATTGGTTTTACTTTCCGTGTTTGGGCGCCTAACGCTCAGGCTGTGCACTTAGTTGGTGATTTCACTAACTGGACAGAGCACCAAATTCCTATGGTACGGAATGAGTCGGGTGTTTGGGAAGTCTTTACGAGCCAAGCTCAGGAAGGTCAGATTTATAAATATCATATCACGCG
>NZ_KQ970181.1:622109-625884 GCF_001579015.1 Streptococcus oralis | reverse complement strand
GCAAATGGTCATCAGATTATGAAGATTGACCCATTGGCAGTCCGTTTTGAGGCTCGTCCAGAGACGGGAGCTATCCTGACTGACATACCAGATAAGAAATGGAAAGACGGGCTTTGGCTAGCGCGTCGCAAGCGTCTGGGATTTTTTGAGAGACCAGTCAATATTTATGAAGCCCACGCTGGATCTTGGAAGAGAAATCCAGATGGCAGTCCATACAGTTTTGCACAACTTAAGGAGGAGCTGATTCCTTATCTTGTTGAGATGAACTACACTCACATCGAGTTTATGCCTTTAATGGCTCACCCGCTTGGATTGAGCTGGGGCTACCAACTTATGGGTTACTTTGCCATGGAGCATTCTTATGGGCGACCAGAGGAATTCCAAGATTTTGTTGAGGAATGTCATTTAAACAATATCGGTGTAATTGTGGACTGGGTTCCAGGTCACTTTACTATCAACGATGACGCTCTTGCTTATTACGATGGAACACCGACTTTTGAATACCAAGACCACAACAAGGCTCATAACTATGGTTGGGGAGCTCTTAACTTTGACCTTGGGAAGAATGAAGTCCAGTCTTTCTTGATTTCTAGCATTAAATTCTGGATTGAATTTTATCATTTAGACGGTATTCGAGTTGACGCGGTCAGCAATATGCTCTACCTAGACTATGATAATGCTCCGTGGACTCCAAACAAAGACGGAGGCAATCTCAACTACGAAGGCTACTATTTCCTTCAACGGTTGAACACTGTTATCAAGTTAGCTCATCCAGATATCATGATGATTGCAGAAGAAAGCTCATCAGCAACAAAGATAACTGGTATGAAAGAAATGGGTGGCCTTGGATTCGACTATAAATGGAATATGGGCTGGATGAACGATATTCTCCGTTTCTACGAGGAAGATCCAATTTATCGCAAGTATGATTTTAATCTTGTGACCTTCAGCTTTATGTATGTTTTCAATGAAAACTATCTCTTACCTTTCTCACATGATGAAGTAGTTCATGGTAAGAAGAGTATGATGCATAAGATGTGGGGGGATCGCTACAATCAGTTCGCTGGTCTGCGCAATCTTTACACCTATCAAATTTGCCACCCAGGTAAGAAATTGCTCTTTATGGGCAGTGAGTACGGGCAATTCTTAGAATGGAAGTCTGAGGAACAGTTGGAATGGTCTAATCTAGAAGATCCAATGAATGCGAAGATGAAGCATTTCACTTCTCAACTGAATCAATTTTACAAAGACCATCGCTGTCTTTGGGAAATTGATACCAGCTATGACGGCATTGAGATTATTGATGCTGATAATAGAGACCAGAGTGTTCTCTCCTTTATTCGTAAGGGCAAAAAGGACGAAATGTTAGTCTGTGTCTTTAATATGGCACCAGTTGAACGTAAGGACTTTACGATTGGTTTACCTGTTGCAGGTATTTACGAAGAAGTTTGGAATACAGAATTGGAACAATGGGGTGGTGTCTGGAAAGAATACAACCAAACGGTTCAAACTCAAGAAGGATTATGGAAGGATTATGAGCAGACCTTGACCTTTACCCTGCCAGCTATGGGAGCAAGTATCTGGAAGATTAAACGTCGCTTGAAATCAACTAAAACTGTCACAAATAAAACCCAAAAAGGAGTAGAAAATGAAGAATGAAATGCTAGCTTTGATTCTTGCTGGTGGGCAAGGAACACGTCTCGGAAAACTCACTCAAAGCATTGCCAAACCAGCAGTGCAATTCGGTGGGCGCTACCGTATCATTGACTTTGCGCTTTCCAACTGTGCTAACTCTGGGATTCACAACGTCGGTGTTATTACGCAGTATCAACCTCTTGCCTTAAACAACCATATTGGAAATGGTTCGAGCTGGGGTCTGGATGGAATTAACACAGGTGTTTCTATTCTTCAACCCTACTCTGCAAGCGAGGGAAATCGTTGGTTTGAAGGAACGAGTCACGCCATTTATCAAAATATCGACTACATCGACAGTGTCAATCCGGAGTATGTTCTAATCCTTTCAGGTGACCATATCTACAAGATGGACTATGACGATATGCTTCAGTCTCATAAGGATAACAATGCCAGTTTGACAGTAGCTGTTCTAGATGTGCCTCTCAAAGAAGCTAGTCGTTTTGGTATCATGAATACAGATGCCAATAACCGTATCGTTGAATTTGAAGAAAAACCTGCACAACCTAAGTCTACCAAGGCTTCTATGGGAATTTATATCTTTGACTGGAAACGTCTCCGCAATATGCTTGTTGCTGCTGAAAAGAGCAATGTGGATATGTCTGACTTCGGTAAAAATGTTATTCCTAACTACCTTGAGTCTGGTGAGAGTGTCTATGCCTATGAATTTAGTGGTTACTGGAAGGACGTTGGTACCATCGAATCACTCTGGGAAGCTAATATGGAGTATATTTCACCAGAAAATGCCTTGGATAGCCGCAATCGCCAATGGAAGATTTACTCTCGAAACTTGATTTCGCCACCAAACTACATTGGTGCCAACGCTCATGTCGAGGATTCTCTAGTAGTAGATGGATGTTTTGTGGATGGAACTGTCAAACACTCTATTCTTTCAACTGGAGCTCAAGTTCGTGGAGGGGCAGAAGTCGTTGATTCTGTCATCATGAGTGGTGCTATTGTTGGTCACGGCGCAAAAATCACTCGTGCTATTATTGGTGAAGGTGCGATTATTGCAGATGGTGTAGAGATTGATGGGACTGACGAAGTACAAGTAGTAGGATACAATGAAGTAGTGGGGGTAGCAACAGATGAAGATTGATAAATATTCAGCCATTTTGGGAAACACAGTTGGTTTTCATGATATGTCAACGTTAACAGAACACCGTCCGGTGGCTAGCTTGCCTTTCGGTGGGAAATACCGTTTGATTGACTTCCCCCTTTCCAGTCTTGCTAATGCTGGTGTTCGTAGTATCTTTGGTATTTTCCAACAAGATAATATCAGCTCAGTATTCGACCATATCCGTTCAGGTCGTGAGTGGGGCTTGTCCACCCTTCTAAGTCACTACTACCTAGGAATTTATAATACTCGTGTTGAAAGCAGTACAGTTGGAAAAGAGTATTACCAACAACTTCTTACCTACTTGAGACGTTCAGGTTCAAACCAGACCGTTTCGATCAACTGCGATGTGCTGGTGAATATTGACTTGAATCAAGTCTTCCACCTACACAATACAACGAAAGGGCCGATCACAGTTGTATATAAGAAACTTCCGAAGAAAGACATTTCAGATGTGAATGCTATCTTGGAAATTGATGAAACTGACCATGTTCGTTCGCACAAACTCTTTGATAACAAATCTACAGATGAGCTCTTCAACATGTCTACAGATATCTTTGTTGTGGATACTTCTTGGTTGATTGAACGACTTGAAGAAGAGGCTCAGAAAGAATATCCTGAAAAGTTGCGCTATGTTCTTCGTGATTTGGCTGCAAAAGAAGGGGCGTTTGCTTACGAATACACAGGATACTTAGCAAACATTCATTCTGTTCAGTCCTATTATCAAGCAAACATCGACATGCTTGAATCTAAAAAGTTCTACTCTCTCTTCTCACCGAATCAAAAGATTTATACAAAAGTTAAGAATGAAGAACCAACCTACTATGCGAATACTTCAAAAGTAAGTACTTCTCAGTTTGCCTCTGGTAGTATCATTGAGGGTGAAGTCGTACAGTCAGTCCTATCACGTAATATTCATGTTCACAAAGATAGTGTGGTGAAGAACAGCATTTTATTCCCACGTGT
>NZ_KQ970181.1:618066-621705 GCF_001579015.1 Streptococcus oralis | reverse complement strand
CCCACGTGTTGTGATTGGCCAAGGTGCCCAAGTTGAGTATGCAATCTTGGACAAAGGGGTTGAAGTTGCTGACGGTGTCGTTATTCGCGGTACTGTAGAACACCCAGTTGTAGTCAAAAAAGGCGAAAAAGTAACAGAGGATATTCATTCATGAAAATTTTATTCGTAGCAGCAGAGGGTGCGCCCTTTTCAAAAACAGGTGGTTTGGGAGACGTTATTGGCGCTCTTCCCAAATCACTGGTAAAGGCAGGGCATGAAGTTGCTGTTTTCCTACCCTACTATGATATGGTAGAGACTAAGTTTGGGGACCAGATAGAAGATGTTCTCCACTTTGAAGTTAGTGTGGGATGGCGTAGACAGTACTGTGGTATTAAGAAAGCGGTCTTAAACGGGGTAACATTCTACTTCATTGATAATCAGTATTATTTCTTCCGTGGTCATGTGTACGGAGATTTTGACGATGGTGAACGCTTTGCCTTTTTCCAACTGGCTGCTCTAGAAGCAATGGAACGGATCGACTTTATCCCTGACCTTCTCCATGTTCATGACTACCATACAGCCATGATTCCCTTCTTGTTAAAAGAAAAGTACCATTGGATTCAAGCATATCAAGGAATCAGAACAGTTTTAACTATTCATAATTTGGAATTTCAAGGTCAATTTTCTGAAGGAATGTTGTGGGATTTGTTTGGTGTTGGGTTTGAACGCTATGCTGATGGCACCCTTCGCTGGAATAATTGCCTCAACTGGATGAAGGCTGGTATCCTATACGCGGATCGTATCTCAACCGTATCTCCTAGCTATTCACATGAGATTATGACCAGTCAGTTTGGTTGCGGTTTGGACCAGATTCTTCGCATGGAGTCAGGTAAGGTTTCGGGAATTGTTAATGGAATCGATACTGATCTCTATAATCCAGAGACAGATGCTCTTTTAGACTATCATTTTGATAAGGATGACTTGTCAGGAAAAGCACAAAACAAAGCAAAATTGCAAGAGAGAGTTGGATTACCTGTCCGAGCAGATGTTCCTCTAGTTGGGATTGTCTCTCGATTGACACGCCAAAAAGGCTTTGATGTCGTTGTAGAAAGCTTGCATCGTTTCTTACAGGAGGACGTTCAAATAGTCCTTTTAGGGACAGGTGACCCGGCTTTTGAACATTCTTTCTCATGGTTTGCTCAAGTCTATCCAGACAAGCTATCAGCAAATATCACTTTTGACGTCAAACTTGCTCAAGAAATCTACGCAGCTTGCGATCTCTTTCTCATGCCGAGTCGTTTTGAGCCATGTGGTTTGTCTCAAATGATGGCTATGCGCTACGGAACTCTACCATTGGTTCATGAAGTGGGTGGATTGCGTGATACTGTTCAATCCTATAATCCAATCGAAGGAACTGGCACCGGATTTAGCTTTGACAATTTAACACCTTATTGGCTTAACTGGAGTTTCCAAACAGCCTTGGATGTTTATAAGCATCAGCCAGATGTTTGGAGAAATCTACAAAAACAAGCTATGGAATGTGATTTTTCATGGGATACAGCTTGCCAGTCTTACCTTGACTTGTACCATAGTCTAGTCAACTAATAGATAAAATCGTATGATTCTTTCATACGATTTTTGGGCTGTTTAGAAAAGAGGAGAAGTGATGACTCAAGTAAAAGGCCTTTGTGTCATGGATGTTGATGGAACCTTAATAGCTGAAGAAGTGATTGACCTTTTAGGAAGAGAAGCAGGTTGCGAAGATGAAATTTCACAGATTACGAGTCAGGCTATGCGAGGTGAAATGGACTTTGAAAGGAGCTTGCGAGAGAGGGTAGCTTTGTTAAAAGGTCTTCCAATTTCAGTCTTTGATACAGTTTTCAAATCCATTCATCTTTCCCAAAATGCTCAGGAATTTATCTCTATTCTCCAAAAGAATGGCATCCTCGTCGGTCTAGTGTCTGGTGGATTTAGTCCGATTGTTGAGAGACTAGCAAAATCCCTAGATATTTTCTATTTCTCTGCCAACCAGTTAGAAGTAAAAGACGGCTTTTTAACAGGACGGTTAGTTGGTGAAATTGTGACAGGTCAAGTAAAAGAATCTACTCTTGAGAAATGGAGAACGGAGTTAGGACTTCCCAAAGAAAGAACGATTGCTATCGGTGATGGTACCAATGACCTCTTGATGTTAAAGACAGCAGGCCACGGTATAGCCTTTTGTGCCAAAGAGGTCGTAAAAGCAGAGATAGCTTGTCATGTAGATACGAGGGATTTTTTGGAAGTTCTTCCTTTGATTGATTTCTTAGAATGAGAGGGAACTATGAAAATTGTAATCGCACCTGATTCTTTTAAAGAAAGTTTGACAGCAGAAGAGGTCGCCAAAGCTATAAAAAGAGGTTTCGAGAAAGCAATTCCTGGTGTAGTTTGTTCTCTCTGCCCAGTTGGTGATGGAGGCGAAGGAACTGTGGAAGCGATTCGACATTCTCTTGACCTCGAAGAAAAATGGCAAGAAGTGACGGGACCTTTTGGTCTTAAAGAAGAAATGCGCTACTTTCAGAAAGATCAAAGGGCACTCTTTGAAGTTGCTGACTTGGTTGGGTTAGGAAAAATTCCTCAGGAGAAACGAAATCCCCTCCGCATCCAAACACGTGGTATCGGAGAGCTGATTCGCCATCTCGTTGATCTTGGAATGAAAGAAATCTATATCGGTGTTGGCGGTACGGCAAGTAATGATGGTGGAATTGGCATTGCAGCTGCTTTGGGTTATCGCTTTTATGATAAGAATGGAAAGGAATTACCAGCTTGTGGTCAGACTTTACTTGAGTTTGAGTCAGTTTCCAAAGATGACCTATACAGGATTCCAGAAGATGTGAAGATTCGCATTTTAGCAGATGTTGAGAGTCCTCTATGTGGTTATCAAGGCGCGACCTACACATTTGGTAGGCAAAAGGGCTTAGACCCTGCTTTGTTTGAAACAGTAGATCTGGCTATGCAGGGATTCTATGAAAAATTCTCACCTTCAACCCTGCCTCTGAAGGGAGCGGGAGCAGGAGGTGGCATTGCAGCCGGGCTCTGCGCCTTTGCACAAGCCAGCATCGTATCAGGAATTGACACTTGTTTGGACTTGATAGACTTTGACAAGAAAGTTGAAGATGCTGACTTAGTTATCGTTGGAGAAGGTAGACTGGACAGTCAAAGCTTTGCTGGGAAAGCTCCTATCGGTGTAGCAAAAAGAACCCCTAACGGAGTTCCTGTTATCGCTATTTGCGGTAGTCTTTCTGAGGATTTACCTCCCCTACCCTTTGAAAATATACAAGCAGCATTCTCTATCCTAGAGAAAAGTGAACCTTTAGAAGATAGTCTGAAAAAAGCAAGTCTCTATTTGGAGCATACAGCAGCAAATATTGGTCGTTTATTACAGTTGATGAAAGATTAGCCGAACCATTTTTTCCAGATGGATTTTTTAACTGGTTTATCCTGTTTAATCTCCCAGAGGCCTGGAAAAGCCAGCCGAAGATCCTTCTCATCCACTTGAACAGGTTCGTTCGAATGGATAACTAAGCCTAAAGGAGAAGAAGTGTGATCCTCTGATACGATTGTTGCTTGACTATTGGTTTTCTTAGCTTCTTTTAAGTAGAATACTTGTTTATCAAACTCAAT
>NZ_KQ970181.1:616773-617847 GCF_001579015.1 Streptococcus oralis | reverse complement strand
CAATATTTGGTGAAATCTTCACAAAAAGAGTCTCTGTCTTTTCTTGAAAATTTTCCAAAATCGTTAAAAAGCCCTCTTGTAGCTGAAGACTATTTGCTGTCTCAACGTCCGCATAGCCCAGAACTCTTTCCTCGAAAGTGCCGAGAAAACGACGTTGCTCATCCGGGTTTAATTTTGGCCCACCATGAGCCTTTTCTAGTAGTTGTTTTGATAAATCTGTCATGAAATTAGTATATCACAAAATACAAAAGAAAACAGACGAAAGAAAGCGATTACTTTATAAAGTTAAGGAAAATTTGCACAAAGATAACGTTTTTTCTTGAAAAACGTTTATTTTTAAGGTATCATAGAGGTGTAAAAAATTTAACTCAAAGGAGAGTAAAAAATGTCAATTATTACTGATGTTTACGCTCGCGAAGTCCTAGACTCACGCGGTAACCCAACACTTGAAGTAGAAGTTTATACTGAATCAGGTGCTTTCGGACGTGGTATGGTTCCATCAGGAGCTTCTACTGGTGAACACGAAGCAGTTGAACTTCGCGACGGTGACAAATCTCGTTACGGTGGTCTTGGTACACAAAAAGCTGTTGACAACGTAAACAACATCATCGCTGAAGCAATCATCGGCTACGATGTACGTGACCAACAAGCTATCGACCGTGCTATGATCGCACTTGACGGTACTCCTAACAAAGGTAAATTGGGTGCAAACGCAATTCTTGGTGTGTCTATCGCTGTAGCTCGTGCTGCTGCTGACTACCTTGAAATCCCACTTTACAGCTACCTTGGTGGATTCAACACTAAAGTTCTTCCAACTCCAATGATGAACATCATCAACGGTGGTTCTCACTCTGACGCTCCAATCGCTTTCCAAGAATTCATGATTGTACCTGCTGGTGCACCTACATTCAAAGAAGCTCTTCGTTGGGGTGCTGAAATCTTCCACGCTCTTAAGAAAATCCTTAAATCTCGTGGTCTTGAAACAGCCGTAGGTGACGAAGGTGGATTCGCTCCTCGTTTCGAAGGAACTGAAGACGGTGTTGAAACTATCCTTGCTGCTATCGAAGCTGCTGG
>NZ_KQ970181.1:614318-616753 GCF_001579015.1 Streptococcus oralis | reverse complement strand
TTGAAAAAATAAAATAGTTCAGTGAACTATTTTATCCCGAACCTTGAAATTTAAAAGTTCGGCCGTTGATTTAACAACGATCTAAGCCCCTCGGATTTTATCCGAAGGGCTTTTTATGTATTCAAGGGTCAAAAAAGAAGCCTTGTTTATGGTATAATAGACAAAAACACTTGTATTAGAAAGTAACTATGTCTAAAGAAATTGATATTGAGTATTACCACCAGTTAGCCTTGCAAAAACAAAAGGAGCACCGAAAAGTCTTAGCTAATCTAAAGAAAAAACCTCCTAAAAATTTAGATAAGATAGCCCAGCAGATTCACGAAGAAGTCTTTGCGGAGATTGATTGTACGGCTTGTGCCAACTGTTGTAAGACATTGGGACCCGACTTCAAAGAGGCAGATATTACTCGTATTGCCAAGTATTTCAAGATGAAATTACCAGCCTTTGAAGCAGAGTTTCTGCAGGTAGATGAAGATGGGGATAAGGTTTTTAAATCCATGCCCTGCCCCTTTTTAGGAGGAGATAATCTCTGCTCCATCTATGATGTTCGTCCCAAGGCCTGCCGAGAATTTCCCCATACAGATCGTAAGAAGATTCATCAAATCAACCATTTGACGATTAAGAACACCTTGACCTGCCCTGCAGCTTATCTCTTTGTTGAGAAACTAAAGGATAAGTTATAGAAATTTACACCTTTAGATCTTGTACAAATATTCTAGGGCGGAAGTATCTTGTACTTGCTAGAATATAGATAGAATTGAACATGGCCTAAAAGCTATTATGTGAAAAAGAAAAAATTACCTAGAATAAGAAGAACTAACGTTAATTTTCCTATTTTCACTTTGCTTTTAACGTCCTTTGTATCTTATGGAGGTAAGGAAAAAAGAATATGATGCATCAATTCAATCGAACCATGGATTATTTGGAGCAGCTGTTGACTGGAGAAGTGGATATGAAAAGATTTCAGCAACTATCGGGCTATTCGTACCCTCTCTTTAGCAGACTCTTTTCCATCCTAGCAGATATGACCTTAGCAGAATACTTGCGCAATCGCCGGCTGTCAGAAGCAGTGACAGACTTGCGGGAAAGCACTGAGAAAGTCATTGATATAGCACTGAAATACGGCTACGACTCTGCGGATGCTTTTAGTTCAGCCTTCAAGAAATTCCATGGGGCAACTCCATCAGAAGTTCGAAATGGAAAACCTTATCGGGTTTTTCCTAGACTTCAATTATCCTTAAAAATCACAGGAGGAAAGAACATGGATATCAAGATTCAAAAGAAACCTGCTTTTACAGTAGCAGGTGTCCTATTGGAAGATATTGACAATAGCCAGTGCCCGTCTGCATGGGAGCAGCTCTATGCAAATCATAGCTTTGAAAGCCTAGAAAGTCTGGGCATTGGCCAATCCTTTGGCGTCTGCTCGGATGTCAAAGAAGGCGAAATCATCAACTATATGGCTGCCTATGATGTCGTGGATAAAGCGAAAGCAGAAGAGCTAGGTCTGTTCATCAAAGATATCCTAGCCGCTGAATATGCTATCGTACCAGTCAAAGGCGCTATACCGACCAGCATCCACCATGCTTGGAAATATGTCTTGGAAGTCTTTTTCCCAGAAACTGGCTATCGCCACTCAGGAGCCCCAGACTTTGAAGTTTATTTCGAAGGAGATATGTCGTCACCAGACTACCAAATGGAACTCTGGATACCAGTGATCAAGGACTAGATTATTTTCTATTTTTTATAAGGATGGAAAGCTGACTCTGTAGAAAGAACCTCTACAGAGTTTTTTATTGTGGAAATTCATGTCCGAAAAGCAGACATACCCTATTTTTTGTTTGGATTTTATGGGGTATGAGTAAAGTTATCTCGGTATAATAGACTCATAGAAGATAAGGAGGCATGAATATGCAGATGTATTTTGGAGATGTGTCACTTTGCTATAGCTATTCATTGGCAATGGCACTCGACGCCTATGGTTATGACTTTAAAGAAGAGTTTTTAGAAGCAATCATGGTAATGGGAAATGGCGCTAGTATCGTAAAGGAAGATGAACGACACCCTCTAGTATTTTTTGATAATGGAATGCCAGATCTTTCCATCTCCCATTCTTTAAAAATACTTGGATTTGACTTTGAAGAATTCTATCTAAAAGATGGAACGGAAGTGGATTTGGAAGAGATTAAAGGTAAGTTGGAAACCTTTCTGTCCAATGGACCTGTCGTACTGGGACCTCTTGACATGGGGCACTTGACTTACAATCCCAATCACACAATCCTTTATGGTGTAGATCACTTTGTAACCGTGTATGCTGTTGATGGTCAGTATCTCTATCTGCATGATCCAGCTGGTTTTGCTTGTATGAAGGTTGCTTTTAATGACATTTTAGAAGCTTGGAAGGCGGAGGCTATTGACTATAAGCGTGGAGCTTACTC
>NZ_KQ970181.1:612380-613909 GCF_001579015.1 Streptococcus oralis | reverse complement strand
ATGTGGGGAAATTTTGAGAAGGTAAAGAGCCCTAGTCAAACTCAAATCTATCAAGAAACAGCAAGCATTATGAGGGCCAGATATCTGGATGGACAAAGTAATGTCTTGGAATGTTATGCAAAAGCAGTTGCTGAAAATGGCTTAAATACGGAACAAAAACAATTGCATCAGTATTTCAGCTTTAAACTTGCTGCTGTTCGAAATCTCTATCTCAGTAAATTCTTAAAAGAACATGATCCCGAAGGGGCAAGATTCAAAGAAGAATTGGCTACTTTATTTGGTCAAGCCCACCTTTCATGTTTAAAAGAAGATTACCAAGAACTAGCCCACTTGCTCTATCGGATAGCAGAAGTGGATGGTCGCTTTAAAGATTTATATGTAAACTAGTGACTATAAGCATAAAAAATAGTTCGTAAAAGCAGTTCTTCGTAAAATGAAGAACTGCTTTTTGCTACTTGTGGTATAATAGAAAGTAAATATATTTTAGATTAATAGGATACAAATATGAATAAGCAACAATTAGCTGCAAAAATTTGGGAATCAGCCAATGAAATGCGTTCTAAAATAGAAGCCAACGAATATAAAGATTATATTCTAGGATTTATGTTTTACAAGTTTTTATCAGATAAAGAAGAACAATTCCTTTCTCAAGAAGGATACGGTGACGATCTATCTGATTTGTCAGAGTCTGATGAAGAAACTGTAAAATATATACAAGAAAAAATTGGTTATTTTATCTGTTATGATAATCTCTTTTCTACTTGGATTAAAAAAGGGGCTGATTTCGATGTATCGAATGTTCGAGATGCCTTGTCAGCATTTAATCGATTAATTGGTAAAGGGCATAAACATGTTTTTGATGGTGTCTTTGATACTCTCCAAACTGGCCTAAGTAAGCTTGGAGAATCATCTGCTTCTCAGACAAAAGCTATTAGCAGACTTCTCACATTAATTAAGTCAATTCCTATGGAAGGGAGAAGAGACTATGATGTTTTGGGCTTCATTTACGAATATCTGATTAGTATGTTTGCAGCAAATGCTGGTAAAAAGGCAGGGGAGTTTTATACCCCTCACGAAGTATCTGTACTAATCTCTGAAATTGTGGCCCATCATCTCCATGATAAAGATGAAATTAAAATTTATGATCCAACTAGTGGATCAGGCTCTTTGCTCATCAACATCGGGCAATCGGCTTCAAAATTTATCCAAGGGGAAAATAAAATCCAATATTATGCCCAAGAATTAAAGAGCAACACCTACAATCTGACACGTATGAATTTGATTATGCGAGGGATTTTGCCATCCAATATTATCACTCGAAACGGGGATACCTTGGAGGATGACTGGCCTTATTTTAATGAAAACGATCCTGTTAATACTTATAATCCACTCTACGTTGATGCTGTTGTTTCAAATCCACCTTATTCGCAGAAATGGGATTCTGAACATAAAGAACATGATCCCCGCTACTTTGGTTTTGGTTTAGCTCCTCGAACCAAAGCAGATTATGCATTTTTGCTTCATGATTT
>NZ_KQ970181.1:605331-612152 GCF_001579015.1 Streptococcus oralis | reverse complement strand
AAGAGCTTCGCCAGCAAGACTATAACCTTAACATCCCACGTTATGTTGATTCATCTGAACCTCAGGAATCTTGGGATATTTATGCTTCTATGTATGGGGGAATTCCTAAATCAGAGCTGGCCAAATTAGATCCTTTTTGGTGCGCTTTCCCCAGTTTATTTTCTGACCTTTTTGAAGATGATGGATCTCCTTATGTCGAGTTTAAAAGTCCAGACTTAAAACAAGTGATTTTAAATAATAAGGATATAAAAAAATTCTTATCCGATTATCATCAGAGCTTTGAATCGTTTTCTGCATACCTATATGATTATTTGGTAGTTCAGGCTTTATCTGTTTCTTTACCCCAGGCAGAGTCTGTGATTAGTCAGCAGCTATTCAAGAATTTATATGACTATCCCATAGTTGATCCTTACACTGCCTATCAACTTTTAGACGATGGATGGCAGGAAATTTCTCAGGATTTGGAGATGATACAGACTGAAGGATTTCAAACTGTTAAGCGCGTGGATCCAAATATTGTCATAAAGAAAAAGAAGGGAAAAGAACCAGAAGAACAACAGGAAGGCTGGATAGGTCGCATACTACCTTTTGAGTTGGTTCAGGAGGTCTACCTTACAGAAGAATTGGAGCAGATAAAAGCTCAAAAAGCTAGGTTGCAAGAGATTAAGGATACATATGTTCAATTGATTGATAATCTTTCTGAAGAAGAAAAAGAACTTCAGATTTTAACTGACGAGCAAGATGGTTTTATCACTAAGGAAGTCAATCTATTGCTGGAGGATATTTATGCCGAAGTGGATAGCTTGGAGATTTCGACTTTAAGAACTTATCTCGATCTGTTAGATAGGAAAGCTAAGAAAGCAGAAAAAATGGATTTTATAGCTGCTCACCCTGAAGTATCCTGGTCATCAATGGAGACATTAAAAGACAAAACTTACGGAGTAGTTAGTGTGAGAAGCTATATCCTGTGGTTGCAACGTCAAACAGTTTTTGAAGAAGGAAGCTTTGAGGCTACTTTACAGAATGTCATTGAACTTCAAGACGAAGAAAAGCAACTAGCTGCTATAGTTAAGAAAGCAGAGAAAGAGCTTCATTTGAAAACGAAGCAAGTTATTGAAAGCTTGTCAGATGAGGAAGCCAATGAACTGCTTGAGAAGAAATGGATTGTTCCGGTCGTTGAGCAGCTGAATCAATTACCAGATGTCTTATTTACTCAGCTAATAAAACATGTCACAGGAGTAGCGGATAAATACTCGGAAACTTTTGAAGATGTCATCAAAGAGCTAGCAGCTGTCGAGCAAAGTCTATCTGATATGATTGACCAGTTGGAAGGGTCAGAATTTGATATGAAAGGATTGAGGGAGTTTCAAAATCTCCTAAATGGAAAATAGGATGACGGAAGAAAGAAAAGCACCAGCTATTCGTTTCAAAGAATTTTTAGATGATGTGTGGAAAAAGCGAAGTTGGGGGATTTAGGTTCCGTTGAGATGTGCAAGCGAATATTTAAAGAAGAGACTTCCGAAGACTTTGAAATTCCTTTTTTCAAAATCGGAACTTTTGGTGGAAAAGCAGATACTTATATAACCAGAAAAAAGTTTGAAGAGTATAAGGCTAAATATCCATATCCTAATAAAGGTGACTTGCTTATATCTGCATCTGGTAGCATCGGACGCGTTGTAGAGTATAGTGGACAAGAAGAATATTACCAAGATTCTAATATTGTTTGGCTAAATCATTCAGGTAAAATTGAGAACAGTTTTTTAAAACAATTTTATTCTATCGTAACTTGGTCTGGCATTGAAGGAACTACAATTAAGCGACTCTATAATAAAAATATTTTAGAAACAAAAATCTCTCTCCCTACCCCACCCGAACAAAGGGCCATTGGCAGCTTCTTCCAAGATCTGGACAAGCTCATTACACTTCAACAGCGTAAGTTAGAGGTTCTCAAAGAGCAGAAGAAAACCTACCTCAAGCTCCTCTCCCCAGCCAAAGGACAAAAGAAACCAGTCCTTCGCTTCGCAGGGTTTGAAGATGAGTGGAAGGAAGTGAAAGTTTCAGATATTTTTAGAGTTACTAGGGGACAAGTACTAGCAACAACGGAGATATCAGAAGAAAAAACAGATACTCATAAATATCCCGTATATTCTTCTCAAACCAAAAATGAAGGATTGTTAGGATATTATGATAAATATTTATTTGAAACAGCAATAACTTGGACAACTGATGGAGCAAATGCTGGAACGGTAAATTATAGGGAAGGAAAATTTTATAGTACAAATGTGAACGGCGTTTTATTGTCTGATGAAGGTTTTGCTAATAAAGTGATTGCAGAAATATTAAATAAAGAAGCTTGGAAATATGTTTCAAAAGTTGGCAACCCGAAACTAATGAATAATGTAATGTCAGAGATTAGTTTAGTTATCCCTAATGATTTTAGAGAGATTTCCATCCTGTCATCCCTCTTCCAAGACCTAGACAAGTTCATTGCCCTTCAACAGCGTAGACTGGACAAACTGCAGAATATGAAAAAAGCTTTACTTGAACAAATGATGATGTAAAGGAGTTACAGATGACTGTTTTTAGCAAAGAAGCTGATTTTGAACAGGCCTTGATAGAGGTACTTTTTACAAAGGGTTGGGAAAAAGAAATCCTCTATTACCCTACTGAGCAGGATCTGATTGAGAATTGGGCCAAGATTCTCTTTGATAACAACCGTGAACGCGACCGTCTCAATGACCAGCCTTTAACAGACGGTGAAATGGCTCAGATTTTAGAGCAGATTGAAAATCTCCGAACACCACTAAAACTGAATGGTTTTATTAACGGAGGTTCTGTCTCAGTCAAAAGAGACAATCCAGCAGATCCTGAGCATTTCGGAAAAGAGATCAGTCTCAAAATCTATAACCGTAAGGAGATTGCTGCAGGTTCAAGTCGCTATCAGATTGCAAGACAACCTCAATTTCCAACAAAATCTCCCATTCTCCATGATAGACGAGGCGATTTGATGCTTTTGATTAATGGAATGCCAGTATTTCACTTGGAGCTAAAACGCAATGGTGTTCCAGTAAGTCAGGCCACAGCACAAATCGAAAAGTATGCCAGAGAGGGCATTTTCACAGGGCTCTTCTCTTTGGTTCAAATCTTTGTGGCCATGGAGCCTAATGAAACTGTCTACTTTGCCAATCCAGGACCGGATGGACGTTTTAATCCAGATTATTATTTCCATTGGGAAGATTTTAATAATGAGTTAATCAACAACTGGAAAGATATTGCTGTTTATCTTTTGTCAATTCCGATGGCGCATCAGCTAATCGGTTATTACACTATAGCTGACCAGTCGGATGGAATTTTAAAAGTTTTACGTAGCTACCAATACTATGCAGTTGCAGCAATTTCTGACCGGGTAGCTAAAAATAAGTGGGCTGATCGCAATCAGCTTGGTGGTTTTATTTGGCATACAACAGGATCTGGCAAGACCATGACTAGTTTTAAAGCTGCCCAGCTAATTGCTAACTCAAAAGATGCAGATAAAGTAATATTTTTATTGGATAGAATTGAACTAGGCACTCAGTCTATAAAAGAATATCGAGGTTTTGCAGAGGAGAGAGAATCAGTTCAAGAAACAAAAAATACCACTATGCTCAAGACTCGCTTGAAAAGTAAGTCTCCCGAAAATACTTTGATTGTTACCTCCATTCAAAAAATGAGTAATATCAAAGAGGAGGACGGGATGACCAATGCAGAGCTGGAAGAGATGAGAAAGAATAGGATTGTATTTATCATCGATGAGGCTCATCGCTCTACTTTTGGTGAGATGATGATTACCATTAAAGAGACCTTTCCTCAAGCTCTGTTCTTCGGTTTTACTGGTACGCCTATTAAAAAGGAAAATGAGCGAAAAAAGAATACAACAACTTCGATTTTTGGCCAAGAATTACATCATTACACCATCGCGGATGGAATTCGCGATAAAAATGTTTTAGGTTTTGATCCTTATAAAGTCTTAATCTATAAGGATCGTGAAATCAGAGAAAAAGTAGCCCTAGATCAGGCGAACGCTTCTAGTGTAGAAGAAGCAGTTAGTAAGCCAGAAAAGAGTAAAGTCTACTATCACTTTATGGATGGTTCAAAAGTCAAGATGGCAGGCTTTATGAATAGAAAAGAGAAGTACATCAAAGGAATTGAAGACTACATACCAAAAAATCAATATCTAACACCTGACTATCAGAAAGCTGTTGCGAAGGACATCTGTGATAATTGGCTAACCTTGAGTCGTAACGGAAAATTCCATGCTATTTTTGCGACTAGCAGTATCCAAGAAGCTATTTCTTATTATCGATTGCTGAAAGCAATAAAGCCTGAGTTAAGAGTAACAGCGTTATTTGATCCAAATGTTGATAATAGTGACGACTTTGATTTTAAAGAAGATGCTCTTGTAGAGATTCTAACGGATTATGAGAAACAGTATGGTCAACTTTACACTTTGGCATCTCATGATCGTTTCAAAAAGGATGTTTCTAATCGTTTGGCGCATAAACACCAGCATAAATGGATTGAAAGAGAGCCAGAAAAGCAATTAGACTTACTTATCGTTGTAAATCAAATGTTAACAGGTTTTGATTCTAAATGGGTTAATACTCTTTATGTAGACCAGTTGATGAAGGATGAACTGATTATCCAAGCATTTTCTCGAACCAATAGGATTTTTGGAGAGGATAAACCATTTGGTACCATCCGCTATTATCGTAAGCCTCACACTATGGAACGTAATATTGAAGATGCAGTTCAGCTTTATTCAGGCGACAGTCCTGTAGAGCTTTTTGTCAATAAGTTAGATCAGAATTTAGTAATGCTAAATGCTCTTTTTTATCAGATTCGAGAAATTTTTGAAAGTTCCGGTGTAGAAAATTTTGAGAAACTTCCTGCTGAGAGAAGTGAAAAAGCAAAATTTGCTAAACTATTTAATTCGTTTAACGATTATCTTGAAGCAGCTCGAATTCAAGGCTTTAAATGGTCTAAATTACACTACGAAATTTCAAAAGGTGCTGGAAAGAAAAAATCAGTAGTGGATGTAGTATGCGATGAGACGACGTATAACATTTTAGTTATTCGCTATAAGGAACTGATGAGTAATGGGGGTGGAGGCAAAGGTCCAGGTGATGTACCATTTGATTTGTCAACCTCTATAATTGAAATAGATACTGGAATGATTGATTTTGACTATATGAATTCTCGTTTCCAAAAGTATATTAAAGCTTTAGGAACGGAGGAATCTGAAAGTCTTTTGAATGAACTGCACAAAACCTTTGCAACCCTGACACAGGAAGAGCAAAAAATTGCAAATTTAATCTTACACGATATTCAAAATGGGGAGATAGAGGTAGATAGTACACTGACACTTCGTGACTACATTAATGACTATCAGGTTCAAATTCATTATGATCGAATTAAACGTTTAAGCGATACCTTTGGTCTTGATGAAGAACTGTTAAGACAAATGATGTCTATGAAGTTGACTGAAATAACATTAAATGAATTTGGTCGTTTTGATCTTTTAAAAAATTCTGTTGATAAACAGAAGGCTAAGTCGTATTTTGAAAATATAACTGGAGAGACACTGATACCGTTTAAGGTAAATGTAAAAACATCAGATTTACTCAAGCGATTTATTCTTGAAGGTGGTTTTGAAGTCTGAATAATTTGCTTTCATCCTGATATTCTTAATTCAACTATTTTATCATCGTGAATATCAATTCATTTCAGAAAGGAAAACTCTCAAATTGCCCTACAAATTTCTACTCTTCGATCTTGACCATACTCTTCTTGATTTTGATGCTGCTGAGGATGTGGCTTTGACGCAACTTCTAAAGGAAGAAGGAGTTGCGGATATTCAAGTCTATAAAGAATACTACGTTCCTATGAACAAGGCTCTCTGGAAGGACTTGGAGCAAAAGAAAATCAGTAAACAAGAACTGGTTAACACGCGCTTTTCTCGTTTATTTGCTCATTTTGGACTGGAGAAAGACGGTACTTTACTTGCTCAGCGTTACCAGTTTTTTCTAGCCCAGCAAGGACAAACCCTTTCGGGAGCTCATGAACTTTTGGACAGTCTCATCGAGCGAGATTATGAACTGTACGCTGCGACAAATGGGATTACTGCCATTCAGACGGGACGTTTGGCTCAGTCAGGTCTGGCTCCCTATTTCAAACAAGTCTTTATCTCTGAACAGTTGCAAACGCAAAAACCTGATGCACTATTCTATGAAAAAATCGATCAACAGATTGCTGGATTTGATAAAGAAAAGACGGTTATGATTGGAGATTCTCTAACCGCTGACATTCAAGGTGGCAATAATGCGGGGATTGACACTATCTGGTACAATCCCCATCATCTGGAAAATAAGACGCAAGCCCAGCCGACTTATGAAGTTGAGTCTTATCAAGCTCTTCTAGATCTCCTAGATAAACTGTAAAAAGTGGTTTAGATAGCCACTTTTTGCTATAATAGAGGCAGGAAAAACGAAGGAGTTGGCTATGCAACACTCATCTTGGCACGCTTTGATTAAGGCGCAATTACCAGAGGGTTATTTTGGGAAAATCAATCAGTTTATGGAGCAGGTCTATGCTCAGGGGACTGTTTATCCGCCCAAAGAAAAGGTTTTTCAGGCTCTATTGACAACACCTCTAGAGGAGGTTAAGGTGGTCATTCTAGGGCAAGACCCCTATCACGGACCAGACCAAGCTCAGGGCTTGAGTTTTTCTGTACCTGACTCTATTCCAGCTCCGCCATCCTTGCAAAATATATTGAAAGAATTGTC
>NZ_KQ970181.1:599002-605015 GCF_001579015.1 Streptococcus oralis | reverse complement strand
CAGGTCTGAAAGCCAAGCCAGTTCTAAAAGGCGTTATCACTTTTCCAGAATTCACACCAGATTTAGACTGGTACACCTATGTTTTTAAGGTGACAGAGTTTGAGGGTGACTTGATTGACTGCAATGAGGGGACCTTAGAATGGGTTCCCTATGATGATGTCTTAAGCAAGCCGACTTGGGAGGGGGATCACACCTTTGTTGAGTGGCTTTTAGAGGATAAACCCTTCTTTTCAGCCAAGTTTGTTTATGATGGGGATAAATTGTTGGATACCCAAGTTGATTTCTATGAATAAAGGAGAAAGAAAATGCTACTAATCAAAAATGGTCGTGTAATGGATCCCAAGTCTGGTTTGGATCAAGTGTGTGATGTTTTGGTTGAAGATGGAAAGATTATCAAAATTGCCCCTGAAATCAAGGAAGAAGGAGCAGAACTGATTGACGCTACTGGTCTTGTGGTTGCGCCTGGACTGGTAGATATTCATGTTCATTTTCGTGAACCTGGTCAAACTCACAAGGAAGATATCCATACCGGAGCCCTAGCAGCCGCTGCAGGTGGTTTTACAACTGTTGTCATGATGGCTAATACCAGTCCGACCATTTCAGACGTGGAGACTTTGCAAGAAGTTCTTCAATCTGCTTCCAAGGAAAAAATCCATGTCAAAACGGTTGCCACCATTACCAAGCACTTTAATGGCCAAGACCTAACAGATTTTAAAGCTCTTTTAGATGCAGGTGCGGTTGGTTTTTCAGACGACGGTATCCCACTTGAAAGTAGTAAAGTTGTCAAGGAAGCCATGGAGGAAGCTAAAAAGCTCAATACCTTTATTAGTCTTCATGAGGAAGATCCAGGATTGAACGGTATTCTTGGATTTAATGAAAATATTGCTAAAGAACATTTCCATATTTGCGGTGCGACAGGAGTGGCTGAGTATGCTATGATGGCGCGTGATGTCATGATTGCCTATGCAACCAAGGCCCGTGTTCATATCCAGCATTTGTCTAAGGAAGAAAGTGTCAAGGTAGTGGAGTTTGCTCAAGGGCTTGGTGCGCAAGTCACAGCAGAAGTAGCCCCACAGCATTTCTCCAAGACCGAAGCGCTCCTTTTGACACAAGGAAGCAATGCTAAGATGAATCCGCCACTTCGTTTGGAATCAGACCGTCGTGCTGTTATCGAAGGTCTTAAATCAGGCATCATCACAGTTATCGCGACAGACCACGCGCCTCACCATGCGGATGAAAAAAATGTTGAGGATATTACCAAAGCGCCATCTGGTATGACAGGTTTGGAAACATCCCTATCTCTTGGCTTGACCTATTTGGTAGAAACTGGTGAATTGAGCTTGATGGAATTACTTGAAAAGATGACATACAACCCAGCCAAGCTTTACAATTTTGAAGCCGGTTACTTGGCTGAGAATGGTCCAGCGGACATCACTATCTTTGATGACAAGGCTGATCGTACAGTTGGTCCAGACTTTGCTTCGAAATCAGCAAATTCACCATTTATCGGTGAAACCCTAAAAGGGCAGGTTAAGTATACTATCTGTAAGGGACAAATCGTCTATCAAAACTAGATGGGACTCTGCTCTATAAACGATAAGAATAGAGAGCACTTATGTACCCAACCCATCAATTTAAAGATAAGTTTGTCTTATTTCTTAAGATATTTTTCCCCATCCTGATTTATCAATTTGCCAATTATTCTGCCTCCTTTGTCGATACAACCATGACGGGGCAGTACAATACCATGGACTTGGCTGGTGTTTCAACTGCAACGAGTCTATGGAATCCTTTCTTCACCTTTTTGACAGGGATTGTTTCGGCTATGGTTCCCATCATAGGTCATCATCTAGGACGAGGTAAAAAAGAAGAAGTAGCATCTGACTTTTACCAATTTATCTATTTGGCTTTTGGACTGTCTTTGGTTTTGCTTGGGATGGTACTATTTTTAGCGCCCCCAGTTTTAAACCATATTGGACTAGAAGAACAAGTGGCAGCAGTTGCAGTTCGTTATCTTTGGTATTTGTCTATTGGCATTATTCCCTTGTTGCTTTTCAGTGTTATCCGATCGCTACTTGATTCTCTAGGCTTGACTAAGCTATCTATGTACCTCATGCTTTTGTTACTTCCGCTCAATAGTGGTTTCAACTATCTTTTGATTTATGGAGCTTTCGGTTTTCCTGAGCTTGGTGGTGCAGGAGCAGGGCTAGGAACTTCGTTAGCTTATTGGGTTTTGTTGGGAATTTCCCTTCTTGTTTTGTTCAAACAGGAAAGATTAAAAGCGTTACATCTTGAAAAACCTATTCCACTCAATATAGATAAAATCAAGGAAGGTGTTCAGTTAGGTCTACCAATCGGGGGAACCGTATTTGCTGAAGTGGCTATTTTCTCCGTGGTGGGGCTAATCATGGCTAAGTTTTCATCGCTCATTATCGCAAGCCACCAGTCAGCTATGAATTTTTCGAGTCTCATGTATGCTTTTCCTATGAGTATTTCCTCTGCTATGGCCATTGTTGTGTCTTACGAGGTGGGGGCTAAACGTTTTGAGGATGCAAAAATCTATGCTCGTTTGGGAAGAGTAACCGCCCTTATTTTTGCTTGTCTTACCCTATCTTTTCTCTACATTTTTAGAGATCGTGTAGCTAGTCTATATGGAAATGACCCTCAGTTCATTGAAACAACTGCTGTTTTCCTGACCTACAGTCTCTTTTTCCAGTTAGCTGATACCTTTGCGGCTCCGCTCCAAGGAATTTTAAGAGGCTATAAGGACACTATCGTTCCTTTCTATCTTGGCTTAATCGGATATTGGGGAGTATCGATACCTCTAGGATATCTACTATATCAGGTAACTGATTTAGGTGCCTTTGCCTACTGGATTGGGTTAATTGCTAGCTTAATCGTTTCTGGTTGTTTGTATCAATGGCGTTTGCAAACAATCATGAAAAAAATCAACTAATTTTTGGAAAATTACTTGAAAAAATACTTTGTGAAAAAATATTCTAACTTGAGAAAATCCCTGTTTTAACAGGGATTTATTTTTTTATATTGTGAAATTTTATTGGTCATATACTTTGACAGTGTTTTCAAAAAGAGGTAAAATAGTAGGGTAAGTACAAAGTTAGAAAGGCAAGATTATGTCAACTTTAGATAAAAATCTTTTGCTAGAGATGTTCCGTAAGATGGAAGAAATCCGTCGCATGGACTTAAAAATTGCTCAGTTAGTGAAAAAGGGTAAAGTTCCCGGTATGACTCACTTTTCTGTTGGAGAGGAAGCTGCTAACGTTGGAGCGATGTTGGCCCTCAATCCAGATGATCTGATCACCTCCAACCACCGTGGTCATGGACAGGCTATTGCCAAAGGGATTGATCTCAATGGTATGATGGCTGAAATCCTTGGTAAGTACACTGGTACTTGTAAAGGAAAAGGTGGTTCCATGCATATTGCTGACCTTGATGCTGGTAACCTCGGTGCCAATGGTATCGTAGGTGGGGGTATGGGAATCGCTGTTGGTGCAGCCCTCAGTCAACAAATGCAAAACACTGGTAAAATCGTAGTCTGCTTCTTTGGAGATGGTGCGACCAACGAAGGTGTTTTCCACGAAGCAGTGAACATGGCTTCTATTTGGAAACTTCCTGTTATTTTCTACTGCATTAACAACGGTTATGGTATCTCTGCGGATATCAAGAAAATGACCAATGTAGAGCATATCCATCAACGTAGCGCTGCATACGGAATTCCTGGAATGTTTATCGAAGATGGAAACAATGTCATCGATGTCTATGAAGGATTTAAAAAGGCTGTTGACCATGTTCGTGTTGGCAATGGCCCCGTCTTGATTGAAAGTGTAACTTATCGCTGGCTTGGTCACTCATCATCTGACCCTGGTAAATATCGTACCCGTGAAGAAGTGGAGTTGTGGAAACAAAAAGACCCAATTGAAAACCTCCGCAAGCACCTTATTGAAAATAACATTGCAAGCGCTGAAGAATTGGAAGAAATCCAAGCACAAGTTAAGGAAGAAGTAGAAGCTTCTGTTAAGTTTGCAGAGGAAAGTCCATTCCCGCCGCTTGAATCAGCATTTGAAGATATTTACGCAGACTAAGGAGAAAGAGATAAAAATGGAAACAAAAACAATGTCCTTCCGTGACACCATTATCCTTGCTATGTCTGAGGAAATGCGTCGCGATGAAAATGTGTTCTTGATGGGAGAAGACGTCGGTGTCTTCGGAGGAGACTTCGGAACTTCTGTTGGAATGCTTGAAGAATTTGGTCCAGAACGTGTCCGTGACTGTCCGATTTCTGAAGCTGCTATCTCTGGAGCAGCAGCAGGAGCAGCTATGACGGGACTTCGTCCAATCGTCGATATGACCTTCATGGACTTCTCTGTTATTGCCATGGACAATATCGTCAACCAAGCTGCTAAAACTCGTTATATGTTTGGTGGTAAAGGTCAGGTTCCAATGACTGTACGATGCGCTGCTGGTAACGGAGTTGGTTCTGCGGCCCAGCACTCGCAATCTCTAGAGTCTTGGTTCACTCACATTCCAGGACTTAAAGTTGTAGCTCCAGGTACGCCTGCGGACATGAAAGGACTACTCAAGTCTTCTATCCGTGATAACAACCCTGTTATCATTCTTGAGTACAAGTCAGAATTTAACCAAAAAGGGGAAGTGCCAGTTGATCCAGACTACACAATCCCACTTGGAGTTGGCGAAATTAAACGCCAAGGTACAGATGTAACAGTTGTTACTTATGGTAAAATGCTTCGTCGTGTGGTTCAAGCTGCTGAAGAATTGGCAGAAGAGGGAATTTCAGTTGAAATTGTTGACCCACGTACCCTTGTACCGCTTGATAAAGATATCATCATTAACTCAGTTAAGAAGACTGGTAAGGTTGTTCTGGTCAACGACGCCCACAAAACAAGTGGCTATATCGGTGAAATTTCAGCTATCATTTCAGAATCAGAAGCATTTGACTATCTAGATGCACCAATCCGCCGTTGTGCCGGAGAAGATGTACCGATGCCTTACGCACAAAACCTAGAAAATGCAATGATTCCAACAGTTGAAAGCATCAAAGATGCCATCCGTAAAACTTATAACAAAGAATAGAACTACATAAGATAAATTATGTAAATAATGTAGTTTTAACTTTAGTAACTTGAGATATGTATTGTACCCAAGTTATTTGCAAAGTTGCGACAGGAGGGAGTCGAATCGATTTTATTCGACGAACAACTTAGTATCATGTAATTGAATTCGGACGGAGGTCTGCGAAAAAAAGATAGATTTCCTTGTGTTTATCGAACACATCGTCAATCTCCTATTTTTTCATTGCCCTCTTCGTCCTTAATATCTTAGATTAGAGCCCGGGCTAAAAGCTCGGAAAATGATAAATCTCCTTGACTTCATCGAAGTCTGCGTAGATTTCCTATTTTTCTGTCGCTTTTAAACGCCCTTAATATCATAATTAGAATTGGAGAGGTCATGGCTGATGACAAGCTAAGAGCGACTCCTGCGGCTAGAAAATTAGCGGATGATCTAGGTATCAACCTCTACGACGTTTCTGGCTCAGGTGCAAACGGTCGTGTCCACAAAGAAGACGTGGAAACTTATAAAGATACAAACGTGGTTCGCATTTCGCCACTTGCAAAACGAATTGCCCTTGAACATAATATCGCTTGGCAGGAAATCCAAGGAACGGGTCATCGTGGTAAGATTATGAAGAAGGACGTTTTGGCCTTCCTTCCTGAAAATATCGAAAACGACACCATCAAGTCTCCTGCACAAATCGAAAAAGTGGAAGAAGTTCCAGACAATATCACTCCTTATGGTGAGATTGAACGGATTCCGATGACACCAATGCGTAAGGTTATCGCCCAACGTATGGTCGAATCCTACCTAACTGCGCCAACCTTCACGCTCAACTACGATGTTGATATGTCTGAAATGCTGGCTCTTCGTAAGAAGATTCTTGAACCAATCATGGAAGCAACTGGTAAGAAAGTAACAG
>NZ_KQ970181.1:595527-598812 GCF_001579015.1 Streptococcus oralis | reverse complement strand
CGCTTCATTGACTGAAGACGGCAAGACTATTATTACTCATAATTATGTCAACCTTGCTATGGCAGTTGGAATGGATAATGGATTGATGACACCTGTTGTTTACAATGCTGAGAAACTAAGTCTGTCAGAGTTGGTAGTTGCATTTAAAGACGTTATTGGTCGTACCTTGGATGGTAAATTAGCTCCTAGTGAACTTCAAAATTCAACTTTCACAATCAGTAACTTGGGAATGTTTGGTGTTCAGTCCTTTGGTCCAATCATCAACCAACCCAACTCAGCTATTCTGGGTGTAAGTTCGACAATCGAGAAACCAGTTGTTGTCAATGGTGAGATTGTTATCCGTCCAATCATGAGTCTAGGATTGACCATTGACCACCGTGTCGTAGATGGTATGGCTGGTGCTAAGTTTATGAAAGACTTGAAAGCCTTGATTGAGAATCCGATCTCAATGTTGGTTTAGCTTAGCTATTGTTATTTTAGAGATTTAGAAGGAAGTAAGACATGGCCTTAGAAGTAATTATGCCAAAAGCCGGCGTGGATATGACAGAAGGACAAATCGTCCAATGGAATAAAAAAGTCGGTGAATTTGTAAAAGAAGGAGAAATCCTTTTGGAAATCATGACTGACAAAGTCAGCATGGAATTGGAAGCCGAAGAAGATGGATATTTGATTGCCATCCTTAAAGGAGATGGTGAAACCGTTCCAGTAACTGAAGTTATCGGTTATCTTGGCGAAGAAGGAGAAAATATCCCAACAGCTGGAGCGGCTGCGCCAGAATCAAAATCTGCACCTGCAGCTAGTGCCTCAAACGACGATGGTAAGAGCGATGATGCCTTTGATATCGTTGTGATTGGTGGAGGTCCTGCTGGTTATGTTGCAGCGATTAAAGCTGCCCAACTCGGTGGGAAGGTTGCCCTTGTTGAGAAATCTGAACTCGGTGGAACCTGCTTGAATCGTGGATGTATCCCAACTAAGACCTACCTTCACAACGCTGAAATCATCGAAAACATCGGTCATGCAGCAAACCGTGGTATCGTGATTGAAAATCCAAACTTCACTGTAGATATGGATAAACTCCTTGAAACCAAGTCTAAGGTCGTCAATACTTTGGTCGGCGGAGTTGCAGGTCTTCTTCGTAGCTACGGAGTTACTGTTCATAAGGGAATTGGTACCATCACTAAAGACAAGAATGTCTTGGTAAATGGTTCGGAATTGCTTGAAACCAAGAAAATCATCCTTGCTGGTGGTTCAAAAGTCAGCAAGATCAATGTTCCTGGTATGGAATCATCACTCGTGATGACAAGTGACGACATCCTTGAAATGAACGAAGTTCCAGAAAGCCTTGTTATCATCGGTGGTGGTGTTGTCGGTATCGAACTCGGTCAGGCCTTCATGACATTTGGCTCAAAAGTAACTGTTATCGAAATGATGGACCGTATCGTTCCAGCTATGGATGCTGAAGTTTCTAAGAATCTTCGCTTGATCCTTGAGCGTAAAGGAATGACCATCTTAACAGGTACAAAACTGCAAGAAATCATCGAGGAAAATGGTCAACTTCGTATCAAAGTTGAAGGAAAAGACGATATCATCGCAAGCAAAGCTCTTCTTTCAATCGGTCGTGTGCCAGATCTTGAAGGTATTGGCGATGTTGAGTTTGAATTGGATCGTGGTCGTATCAAGGTCAACGAATACATGGAAACTTCTGTTCCAGGTATCTATGCACCAGGTGACATCAATGGTACCAAGATGTTGGCCCACGCAGCCTTCCGTATGGGTGAAGTTGCAGCTGAGAATGCTCTTAAAGGAAACCATGTTGTAGCGAAACTTAACTTAACTCCTGCAGCCATTTACACTCTTCCAGAAGTAGCAGCAGTAGGGTTAACAGAAGAGCAAGCTCGGGAGAAATACGATGTTGCCATCGGTAAATTCAACTTTGCGGCTAATGGACGTGCTATTGCTTCTGATGCGGCTCAAGGTTTCGTTAAAGTCATTGCAGATAAGAAATACGGAGAAATCCTTGGTGTCCATATCATCGGTCCTGCAGCCGCAGAATTGATCAACGAAGCGTCAAGCATTATTGAAATGGAAATCACTGTTGAAGAAATGCTTAAGACTATCCACGGACACCCAACATACTCTGAAGTTATGTACGAAGCATTTGCAGATGTTCTAGGAATGGCCATCCATTCACCTAAGAAAAAATAAATTGAAGATAGAATAGACTGGAAAGGTAATTTCCAGTCTCTATCGTATAAAGGGATATCATGAAATACATTATCAATCATTCAAACGACACTGCCTTTAATATCGCCTTGGAAGAATATGCCTTTAAACATCTTTTGGATGAGGATCAAATCTTCCTACTCTGGATTAACAAGCCATCTATCATTGTTGGGCGTCACCAAAACACTATCGAAGAAATCAACCGTGATTATGTTCGAGAAAATGGTATTGAGGTAGTCCGCCGTATCAGTGGTGGTGGAGCTGTTTATCACGATCTAAACAACCTCAACTACACAATTATCTCAAAAGAAGATGAAAACAAAGCATTTGACTTTAAGAGCTTCTCAACTCCAGTTATCAATACACTAGCTCAACTTGGTGTTAAAGCTGAGTTCACAGGCCGTAATGACCTTGAGATTGACGGTAAGAAATTCTGTGGAAATGCCCAAGCCTATATCAATGGTCGTATCATGCACCACGGTTGTTTACTATTTGACGTTGATTTGTCAGTCCTCGCTAACGCCCTCAAGGTTTCAAAGGACAAATTTGAGTCAAAAGGTGTGAAATCCGTCCGTGCCCGTGTGACCAATATTATTGATGAATTACCAGAAAAAATTACAGTTGAAGAATTCCGTGATTTGCTATTGGAATACATGAAAAAAGAGTACCCAGAAATGACCGAATACGTTTTTTCTGAGGAAGAATTGGCTGAAATCAACCGCATCAAGGATACCAAGTTTGGAACTTGGGACTGGAACTACGGTAAATCACCTGAATTTAACGTCCGTCGTGGAACAAAATTCACCAGTGGTAAGGTTGAAGTTTTTGCCAACGTCATTGAATCAAAAATCCAAGATATCAAGATTTATGGTGACTTCTTTGGTATCGAAGACGTTGCTGCAGTAGAAGATGTCCTCCGCGGTGTTAAATACGAACGCGAAGATGTCCTCAAAGCACTGGAAACAATAGATATTACCCGCTACTTTGCCGGTATCAGCCGTGAGGAAATCGCTGAAGCAGTGGTGGGATAAGGAAAAAGAATCCATTTATGATGGATTCTTT
>NZ_KQ970181.1:594550-595267 GCF_001579015.1 Streptococcus oralis | reverse complement strand
GATTCTTTTATTAGGGTTAAACTTAATAATCATGCTGATTAGATTATAATAGAGAGGAAAAATGAAAAGGAGTTATTCATTAATGTTAGAAATTCCAGTAGAAAGTCTTAATCTATTTGAACAGTTAGACCGCAATGTTGTTGCTTTCTATAGAAATGAAGAAATTTATCAAACTGAAAGTTTAAATATAAGCATCACACAAGAACATTATGATATGAAATACAAAGAGCTTCAGCCTTTAGGATACCAGGCTGTTCAAATACCTTTAGGAATGGCTTTAGATAATGTAATCCAACAAGCCTATTTCCAAAATCTTATAATTGGCGGTCTTCTGCCCGATGAAATCAAAGTAAACAAAGAAGATTTAATGCCTTTGAAAGATATTGTTGATAGTTTTTGTATTATGTATGCTGCAGCAAACAACCGACTTGAAAATAGTAAGGCTTATGAACTTATGAAAGATAAGACAGTGTTCTTTATTGGTAAACTGTTAACTGAAAAACTTAAAAGTGGTGACGAAATTTCGTATATGGGAATCGAAAGAGAATCAGCTGATGGAACTCCTTATGAAGCAGTAAAATGTTTTCTAACTAAAGAGAGTGCTGAGCAGTACAATGATTCAAAAAAACCTGTAAGCTCAGCAAATCTAGCCTATCTGCAAGCCTTTTGGGGTAAACCAGTAATTATAGAGCCACACCGTAACTACTGGATTGAGTT
>NZ_KQ970181.1:574652-594281 GCF_001579015.1 Streptococcus oralis | reverse complement strand
CTCTAGGTAAGGCTTGGCAAAGGCAGCGACATTAACTGAGTCTCGTTTACCCCCTTTCCGAGTGACATCAATAACCATCATTCTGAGATTAAGGTCTCTTAGATCCAGATTAACCGCTTCAGATAAGCGAACACCAGACGCCAAGAGAAGGGCAATAATAGCCAAATCACGTTCTTTATTCTTATTAAATGATGAGAGAGCGCGATTTGAGAGCTGTTGTGGGTACTCCTGGTCGATATAGGTTAGAAAACCTTCTGTTTCATCACCTAAAAAGAGTTTTTGCTTGATGTTTTCAGCTCTGGCAGCAAGGGTTTCTTTCTTTTTCTTAGTTGAAACTTTCTTCATTACATTACGATAGAAATAGGGCTCTCCTTGGTCGTTTTCAACTTCCTCAGTTAGATACTTGTAAAGACTGGACAATGCTGACAAGGTCCGATTGATGGTTGTCTGAGAAACACCTTGCTTGGTTGTATTAGCGTTTAGCAAAGGCCGTTCTCGTAGATAAAGGATAAAGGATTCCATATCTTTCTTTGACATGTTTTCCAAGACCGATAAAGGAATATCAGCTATTTTATCAGCGTTTGAAATTCCAGACTCTAAAACCCAGTTAAAAAATCGATCGTATTCCTTGAGGTATTCGTACAAGGTTGTAAAACTATAAGGGACAGCAAGCTTAGATTGGTAGTATTCCAGAACATACCAGGGCATGATTTGTTTTAGTTTATCGATTCGTTCTAGTAAAATCTCACGTTTCATGATTTTCTCCATAAATAAGTCTACTAGTAGTATAGCATAGACTTATATATTTTTCAAGAAAATTATAGTTTTTCGGAAAGATGAAACAAGAAACTTAAAACTAAAGTCTAACTTTCCCCCAGTTATCCTGAACCCTTTATTAAATTTCATCATACTTGAGCAACATATTAGGAATCTTTTCTTCAAGACTCTTGCGAACTTTACCTTGAATTGCAGTGTCCATTTGGCTGTTTATGCTTGTGATGGTTGATTTGGTTTCTGTAGCAATTTTTTTAGCTGCCTTATTAAAGTTTTCTTTTAATTTATTTTTTGCTGTTATTGCTAACTTTGCTTCCGTAATAATTCGGTTTCGTTCCATCATTCGATACATTTGTTTTAGGGCATATTGATATTCTTCATCTGTGTAGTATTCATTCATTGGTGCTTGCATAATCTCTCCTTAGTTTGTGAAATTCTTCGTCTAATTCATTTCTTTTTTTGCGAAATTCCTTATCGTTTTTTTCTATCTCATCTTCGAGTTTAATTCTATTTTCTCGGTATACTTGATCTGAAAAGTGTCTCAGATTTTCTATTTCTGTAAAGTAATCTTTAACGTCATCGGCAGTTGACGAAAATTTTCTTAAAATTTGATACATTTTATCAACTTCTTCGGAAATTAGTTTTTCTAAGTTTGCATTTCGTTCGTTTAAGTCGAATGCTTTGTTATCGAGTTCTTTCTTTTGTTGATAATATTGTTCTTCTAGATTAAACAGTTCTCTCTCTTTCTCTCTAATTTCCTCCCATTTTACATCTTTTCTTTCCATTGTCGAAACTCCTTGGCCAATTGTTTGTCTGTTGCTACTGTTTTTTCGATGACTTCCTGTAATTGTTGATCCAAATTTTCAAATGCTTGGGCAGAAGCATTCATCTTAGTGGCTGTTTGATTTGTCTCTGTCTGAAACGTATCAATAAACTGTGCTTGAGTGATACCTTGACTAGCAAAAAGGGCCTCAACCTCATAGGGAGCTAATGCTGTGTAACTCGTAAAATCGATTTTGGACCAAATTTCTTGTAATTCTTGATTAGCTTTTTTTGCTAAGGCACTTACTTCATCAGCTCCAGTTCTGGCTGCTGTAGCCATAGATGATGATAAGATAGAACCCTGAGCTGCATCTAAGTATATTTCCTCAGAGCTACTAATGCCATTTTTTGACCATTTTGATTTCAAGTCCTTGTAATGAGCCATTCCTCGGAGACTGTTGGCATATGCTCGATAAACACCACTGATTAAGGGTTTCCCTCCTTTACCATCTACAAGTTGACCAGTTACAGGATCAAACTCCCAGTCCTCAATTTTATGGCTAGTACCATCAAGCCAGTATATTGTATCAGGCATTTTTAAGAAGGATTTATTAAACCATTCGGGGTGATTGAAATCATTGATAACCACAACATTATCAGACTTTTTACGATAATCTATAAACATAGCTGGATTTTTATCAATAAATGCTTTTTCTTCATTAGAAAGTGAAAGATAAAAGAACCAAGCATTAAAGGTGGTTGTAGGGATGTGGTATTTAGCTCCTACCTTTAGCATATAAGCCCCTTGTGAATAACCAGAAAGTTGACTAACTTCATATCTAGGGTCATCCATAATTTCTTTTACAAATCGGTCCGCTACATAATACTGAGGTGATGTAGATGTCTCCCTTTCTGCAATTGCAGTTCCAACATCAATCTTAGTAGGACTATCAGGATCCGTTCCTGCCGCAATCACAGCTATACTTTTATAATCCGGTTCACCGTTCACTATAGGAGCTACCGCCAAACCATCAAAACCTGTTCCTCGGTGAGACTTAGTCGCAACAACACGAAACTCTTGACCATCTGAGGTGGTAATCATATTTTTTTCATTTTCCAATAGATTATCGTCTTCTTTGTTGACAATAGTATATGTTTGGTTTTCATCACGATTTGCATATTCATCATTGACACTGTATACATTCTTCCCGTGATTTAATTCATTAAGTTGTTTATCAGTATAATTAAATACCATTACTGTTCTCCTGTTTCACCATTTGAATAAATCACTTTTACATTGTTTTCTGTAATTCCATGATGGCTTGTTAAATATTGATTATCATCTTTTCGAGAACTATTTTGAAAATCTCTACTTCTTATTTCGTTATTTTGTTTATTAAATGCGATTATATAACTTAGTTGTTTGTTGTCGGAGAAAATTATTTTAACTTTTGCTCCCCAAGCATCTGACGGAATTGATGCATACGAAGGGTCGGTTATATGCACTTCCTCAATTCCTTGGTAAGAATTTTTTAAAGCATTGACCAGACTAACTTCATATTCTCTATTTCGACGTTCTTCTTGAGATTTCCCTAACATGCTAAACATAAATATACCTCCTGCTGTGATAATTGCGAGTGACAAAGTGATTAGTAGCTTTTTATGACTTTTTTTAATGCTGGAATTATTCATTTAAGTTGTTCTCCTTTTTCTTATTATACTATAAGATCAGTCTATATTACACTATAATAAGAAAAAGTTGTTTTACATCTGTCAGTCTTAGTAGAACTCTCTGGATCCGTTCCTGCAGCAATCACAGCTATACTTTTATAATCCGGTTCTCCGTTCACTATAGGAGCTACCGCCAAGCCATCAAAACCTGTTCCTTGGTGAGACTTGGTCGCAACAACACGGAATTCTTGACCATCGGAGGTGGTTATAGTGTTGGTTTCACCTTTTTTTAACTCGTCATCTGATTTAGCAGTAACAATATTTGTTCGATTTTCTTTACGCTGTGCAAACTCAGTATTAACACTGTAAACATTTGGGCCTTGATTCAATTCATTAAGTTGTTTGTCTGTATACATGTATTTATTCATCATAGCTCCCCTTTTGAACCATTCGAATATTTAACTTTAACTTTTGACTTAGTAGAACCTCGTCTAGAATTTAAAAAATGCTGAAATTCTTCATCATCGTTATTATATACACCAATCCTAATTTTATTCGATTTTATATCAAAAGCTAAAACATGTTCCTTAGATGTTCCATCAAAAAATTTTAGTTTCACATCAGCCCCCCAAGCTTCTGAAGGAATTGTACTGTACGAAGGATTCGTAATCGTTATCTCCTCAATCCCTTCATAAGAATTCTTTAATGCATTAACCAGACTAACTTCATACTCTCTATTTCGACGCTCTTCTTGGGATTTTCCTAACATGCTAAACATAAAGACACCTCCTACTGTGATGATTGCGATTGACAAAACGATTAATAGTCTTGTATATCTTTTTTATTGCTGGAATTGTTCATTTAAGCTTTTCTCCTTTTTCTACTTGAAAACTCTCCATTTACAATATAAATAGCAAAATCTTGGTTTAAATTATTCAATTGAATATCAGTATAATTAAATACCATTACTGTTCCCCTCTTTCTTTGTTAGAGTATGTAACCGTAACTGTATTAGTTGTTATTCCTTTTCTTCGGTTAAGAAAATCTCGCTGTCCATAAGTCATACGACCATTGTAATTTTCTATCTCATCTAAGTTATGTAGAATTCCATAGAAAATTTTTTTCCCATCTTCAAACAAAATATCAACCTTACAAGACCAGTCACCAGGAGGGTTCGTATATGTTGGATTGGAAATTTCAATCTCTTCAATCCCTTCATAAGAATTCTTTAAGGAATTCACCAAACTAACTTCATACTCTCTATTCCGACATTCTTCTTGGGATTTCTCTAACATACTAAACATAAAAATACCAACTGCTGTGATAATTGCGATTGACAAAACGATTAATAACCTTTTATGACTTTTTTTGATGCCAGAATTACTCATTTAAGCTTTCCTCCTTTTTCTTATTATACAATATTTTAATTAATTTTAACGATATAAGAAGCAAAAACCGATCTCTGCGCGAGAATCGGTTTTTTAATGTAATTTATTAAGGAATTGAGAACGTAAGAGACATAATATAAATTATGTAAATTTTATCTACAACAACAAATCTTTTATTTTTCCAATTTCACTTTTTGGAATGACTAAATGAATCATATCGCCCAAATACATTCTGGTTGAGCCATTAACTGTTTGGCTTTTCCCATTATGGACTTGGGTTGTGATGAGGACGTTGTGTGGTAAGTTGAGTTCATGGACTTGTTTTCCTGCAATTTTGTCTGAAACAGGGATTTCGATAAGAGTTACCTCTCCTTCGTCTGTAGCTTCTTCTGGTAACATTTTCTCCAGCATGGCTTCGTATACCGGGGCACCCTTTAGTAAATCCATGATAATGTAAGCTACTAGGGTCACAAGTCCGAGGGGCATGAGATTTCGGATGTCTCCTACCATTTCGGTTACAAGGATCATAGCTGTTAGGGGAGCCTTAGAGATTGCTCCAAAGTAGCCACTCATTCCTAAAATGATAAATATTGGAAATTGTTCTTGACTGACCAGACCAAGATTCACACAAATGACGCCAACTAGGGCACCAAGTAAGGAACCAAGAGCCAGAATAGGTAGGAAAATTCCACCAGGTAATCCACTTCCGTAACTTATCATGCTCCAAACAAAGCGAATAAGGAAGTAGGCAAGTAAGACTTGGAAACTAAAATCTTGCTCAGTTAGGGAAAGAACCAGCTGATTCCCACCACCGAGAATTTGTGGCAGAAAAATTCCTACTGGTATGATAAGGATAAAAGCTAAGATTGGATAATAAGCTCTATCTAAATGGATTTTTTGACCAAGCCAGTCATAAACTTTGCTGACATTTAGCACAGCTTTCTCATAAAGAAAACCTGATAATCCGAGAAAAATACCCATGAAAAGATATATCCAATACTGATCTAGAGTCATGAGAGGGATATTGTCAGGCATATCCAGTACGGGAGTTAGGCCAAATATGAGTAGAGAGACAAAGTTTGCTACAATGCTGGCTGCTAGAGTGGAAACCCAGAAAAATCGTGAAAAGTGATGATAGACTTCTTCTATAACAAAGAGGAGGCCTGCAATTGGTGCATTAAAGGCAGCTGCTAATCCTGCTGCAGCACCACTAGCAATCAAGGAGCGTTCCTCTACTGGACTGGATTTGAGCCATTTAGCAATTCCCTTACCACCAACTGCTCCAAGTTGAATACTTGGCCCTTCTCTACCTAGCATAAGGCCACTGGCAATAGCAAGAATCCCTAATACATATTTCTTCCAGAGGACACTCCACCAGTTGAGGGTCATGAGTCCTTTTAATTCGGCTTCGACTTGAGGAATTCCTGAACCCTTGATATCTTTTTCCGATCGAGTCAATTTCGCACTGAGCCAGCAAACTATTAAATAGAATAGACCAATGATAAAAAGATTGCGCACTAGGTGCGCTTGATCTTGATAGAGTCCTTGTATCAGGTGGAATCCCTTTTCGATTAAGAAACGAAAAGATCCGACAATGAGCCCGACAACTAGCCCGACGATAATTCCTCGCCCAACTTGGGATAATATGGTACTTGAGGCAAAGTCAAATTCTTTCTTGGACCGGAGTATTTCTGACTGTTCCTCCATAATCATTTCCTCCAACTTAACTTTCTTTATTTGCTGAAACCAGTGATTTTATCGGTTCAAAACTGGTCCGATGAATGGGAGTAACTCCTAGTTTATCAAGACCTTCTAAGTGTTTTGCTGTTCCATATCCAGCATTGGCAGCGAAATCATATCCAGGATACTGGTTGTCGTAATCCTTCATTAAATTATCCCGAGTCACCTTGGCAACTATAGATGCAGCCGCGATAGAGAGCGAGTTAGCATCTCCCTTGATGATTGCTGTTTGTGAAATTGGTAAATCCAGTTTCATGGCATCTATCAAGAGGTACTCAGGTTGTGGGTCGAGCTGAGAGATTGCTTCTTTCATGGCAAGTTTAGTTGCTTCATAGATATTGACTTGGTCAATGACTTGATTATCCATGATTCCAATGCCGATTGATAAAGCTTGGTCCTGAACGGCTTGATAAATTTCCAAATGTTTCTTTTTGGGGATCTTCTTGCTATCGTTGAGGCCTCTAATCTTACAATTTTTAGGTAAGATTACCGCTGCAGCGACTACAGGTCCAGCAAGAGGACCACGACCAACCTCATCAACACCTGCTATTAAGCTTAATCCTCGTTTATAAAGCTCTTTTTCATAGGAAAGCATAGATTCCAAGCGAAGGTTTTCATCCAGTTCTGCCTGAATAGCTTTTTTCCGCTTGCTGCTTTCCTTTTGAACTCCAGTTCGGCTATCTTTTTCCAGCTCAAGAAAAAGGGGATTGTCTAAGTCTTTGACAGTAGCAAGAAGTTCTCTGATTTCTTTAATCGTCGTCATCGATGTCGTCCAATGTATCTAAGGTGTAGGTACCGAGTTTTCCATCACGGACTTCTTTCACGAAGAGACTGTAAAAGCGGTCGTAGTCGTCTCGGAAACCAAGAGCACGTGTCATATCCATGATGATTACAGGAGCTTCTTCTTCAATTTTCATTTGTTTAAAGCGTTCAGCTAGCTTATCTGGATAATGTTCTTTGAAATAATTGAGACCAAAAATGGTCACTTCATCCATTGGAAGTAACTGGTCCTTAATAGCTCCAGTTAAGGCTAGTTTAAGTGCGACAGTATCATCTTCAAACTTAGGCCAAAGAATACCTGGTGTGTCTAAGATTTCAAGGTCTTTATTGGTTTTGAGCCATTGTTGCCCCTTGGTAACACCTGGTTTATTGCCAACAACTGCAATCTTTTTACCAGCCAAACGATTCATGAGAGTTGATTTGCCGGCATTTGGAATTCCGATAATCATGGTCCGCAAGGTTTCAATCTTGATACCGCGTTCTTTCTGGCGCGCAATCTTATCCGCCATGAGTTTTTTGGTTGCATCAGTCACAACTTTCACAGTAACTTGCTCTTTGGAATTGATGGCCAGTGTTTGAATTCCCTGTGATTCAAAATACTGACGCCATTCTTTTGTCATTGCTGGATCAGCTAGGTCTGCCTTGTTTAAAATCAATAGTTTGGGTTTATCACCCACAATCTTGTTCAACATAGGGTTTTGACTAGATAAAGGCAGGCGAGCATCCACCAAAATCGTCACAAAATCAACAAATTTTAAATTCTCCTGAACTTGTCGCCGAGCCTTTGACATGTGGCCCGGAAACCATTGAATAGTAGCCATAAACATTTCCCCTTCCGACTAAAAAAACGTAATAAAACGTTTTCTTTCTCATCATCTATTCTATCATAAATTAGGTACTTTTGCACAGGCTTTGACTAAAATAAAATTACATTATAATACATAACTTAATTTATGTAACTAAGTGTGTGCTTGACTTAATTTGCTGTTTGGTATATACTTTGTATATACGGTTTCGTGGAGGTAGAGCAATGAATATAGTAAAGACTCGAAAGGTGGGGAATTCGCTCACTGTGACTATTCCTAAAAATTTAGGTATGACAGAAGGTCAAGAAATGGTTGTCTACAAAGGGATTGACGGAGTCATTGTCTTAGCTCCAAAACTGAAAGATCCTTTTGATGGGATTACTGATTTGAGAATGACAAACGATTTTGAAGGGGTAAGGTCACTTGGTAGCGAAATCTGACTATATTCCTGAAAAGCAGGATATCATTTGGCTGGACTTTGATCCATCAATTGGTCGGGAGATTCAGAAACGGCGCCCTGCCTTGGTTGTGTCTAGGAGAGAATATGCTTTGCAAACTGGTTTTGTGGCTGTCTGTCCCATCACTCATGGCCAACAACGTTTGACAGAAAAAGGCTTACTCGTTCCTGTCTCGTCGGACAAGGTAGATGGCGCTGTCAATCCATTTCAACTGTATACCTTTGATTTTCGGATGCGCAATGCTCAAAAAATAACAAGGATGGACACGCAGTGTTTTCAGAAAGTCGTCCAACTTTACCAGTACATCTTCGGAGATAATTAAATCCTACCATGCATAGACAAGGTAGGATTTTTTCTATATAAGTAACCTATTTAAGAACGGGTGAAGGCAATTGAGAAGAATTCCTCTAATCCAGCTTTCTTGTGCAGATGATAGATGTTCTACCTGAAGGCATTCTTTTAGAAAATCGCGGACTTGTTCTGGTGCAATTTCAAACTCAAAGGCTTTCATCTTGTAGAAAAAGTCGATGAGATGCTCAGATAAGTATTCATCTGAAAAGCGTACTTCTCCACTTTTTCGATATTCTAATAAGAGCCGATCAAAGCGGGATTTTTCTTCAGGAAGCTCACGAAAATAGGAATTGAGGATCCAGATCTGCTTCTGCTTTCTTTCAATTGGATCCTGAGTTGCAATTCGTTGGTCTTTTTCCAACTCTTTCTGATCTTGCTTTGCCTTGAGAGTACGTTCTTCTCTATTCTTTCCAAAAAGAATTTTTTCCCACTTTCGTTCTTCTTGTGTGAGAGTTTCTGTAAAGCCGAAGTAATCTTGATAAGCTCGTTCTGCAGGGCCCATAGCAAGAATGAGATTGTCAGCGTATTGCTTAGCGATTTTATCTCTCTTTCTGCGTTCTTTCTCTGCCTGAATCCGTAAATGCTGCTCGTAGTCGATTTTCTCCTTGCCTAGTTTGACAAGGTACAGTTGGTCATCAGACTTTCCAAGTAGAAAGGGTTTGATGCACTTTTCAAGGACTTCTTCCAGACGTGCCTTCTTTTTTGGTTCTGCCTTGGTCCAACTTCCTCCTTGAAAGACTTCTAGGAAAAGCTGGTAATCTTTCTCAGGTGCAAATTGATTGCCACGATTGGCTTTGAAGACACCTTTTTCCCAAAACCATTTTAGAAGTCGTTCATCAAAATCGCTTTTATTGACCTTAATTTTTCCTTTTTCTTGGCTTTTCTAGTCAGATTTTCAAGCTTTCTGAGAAGTTTTTCTTCCTCTTCTAGTTGCTGATCGAGGCTAATAAGCTGAAAATGGCGAACACAGTCACTGCCGATAGGAAAGAGACGTTGTCCTGTGACATTGTTAAAGAGTTCGTAAGCGTACTTAATGGCATTTCCGCAGATACAGTTGCTGCGCCCAATGCCATTAAAAATCAAGGAAACTTCATTCCATTCCTTGGTAGCTTGATCCCAAGTATTTGCTTGCGAAGCTTGTAAAACTGCGTCATGCAGGGATTTTCTAACTGGAAGTGGCATGAGGTCTCCTTTCTAGATTATACTTTTACAACTTGAACCTCGTCTTTACCGAGTAAGATCAAGTATTTTTCTATATTTTCAATCGAATAGGCTCGTGATAAAGCTTCTCCGTAGAGGGATAACTGACTACGATAGCGGTCTATGAGTTGACTTGCTTCATCATAACGGTCAGTCTTATAGTCAAAAAGAACGATACGATCTCCGAAAATCAGATATCCGTCCAAGATTCCACGGACAACAAAGTCTTCCTGACTCTTTTGGTCTCGTTTGAGCATGGAGAAGGGTTGCTCGCGATAGAGGTGGTTGGTATTAGCGAGAATTTCTTGACCGAGTGGCTTATCAAAGAAAGCTAGGATTTTGGAAAGATTGATCTTGTCTCTGACCGCTGGACTCGTTTGAACTTGTTTGAGAGTTTCTGTCAGGCTAGCAAGTGTTGGTCGCTGACTGAGGTCAATTCGCTGCATGAGTTCGTGGGTTGCACTACCAATCTCCGCTCCCGTTACCTTTTCTTTAGTTGAAAAATCTGGTAAATCGAAGCTGATATGTTTCTCTGGTGATTTGGTTTGGTTAGCAATTTGAACACCTTCCATATCCATAACCGGTTCATAGAATTTCTTGATTTGGCTTGGAGTTTGGACACTAGGGAGTTCAATAGCCGCATGGCGCAGAGTATTATAGATTTCTACTTCTTTTAGCATTTCAAGGGCTTCTTTGATGGTCTCTGACTGACGGTTGTCTGCTTGGGAACTATCTTGTAAAGGACTCTTGTTTTCCAATTCACCAATAGCTTCTCTGGTAAGCTGATCTTCACCAACAAAGCGATAGCTAAAGTTGAGATTGTCCTTGGCAAACACTTTGATGATAGCCCAAATCCAATCTTGGAAATTTCTTGCTTGCAGTCTAGTATTGCTATCAAGTTTTTCGTTTTCAGCAGCTGGGTATTCCTTGGCTTCTAGCTTTTCACGAGAACCCTTGCCGACAAGATAGAGCTTTTTCTCAGCTCTCGTCATAGCAACATACAGCAGACGCATCTGCTCTGAATAGCTAGCCAGTTGCAGTTCTTTCTCATTCTGCGTATAAGTTAGGCTGGGAATGGAGAGTTTGATGGTTTTAGGATAGTGTGCTTCCACTGCTCCTGTTTCTACCTTGGCAATGTATTTGACACCAAGCCCATTCTGACGGCTGAGAATGACGTCTGACATCGAGTCTTGTTTGTTGAAGTCCTGATCCATATTGAGGATAAAGACATAAGGAAACTCCAATCCTTTGCTCTTGTGAATGGTCATGAGTTCAACAGCATCCTTGGGTGGTGCGACAGCCACGCTTGCAAGGTCATGCTGAGCCTCTAAAACTTGGTCAATCATACGTATAAAACGCGACAAACCCTTGAAATTGCTCTTTTCAAACTGGTCAGCTCGTAGAGCTAGGGCATAGAGATTGGCCTGTCTGGCTGGACCATTGGGCAAGGCTCCAACATAGTCATAATAAAAACGGTCGTTGTAAATCTTCCAAATCAAGTCATAGAGAGAGTGGTTTTTGGCATATAAGCGCCAAGAATCCAAAATATCCATGAACTGATTTAGTTTTTCAGCTAGTTCCTTGTGAATTAAAACTTTCTGGCTTGTTGCCAGTTTTTGAGCATTGACCAGTTTCTCATAGAGATTTTCTTGGACCTTATCTTCTACTTTCTGAAGGGACAAGCGTGCCAACTCGTCCTCATCAAAGCTAAACATAGGAGACTTCATAAGGGCTACCAAGGCATAGTCTTGCAGGGGATTGTGAATGACACGAAGGGTGTCCAGCATGACTTGTACTTCTAGGGATTGGAGATAATTGTTTTGCTCACCGTCGGTTTTAACAGGAATCCCATACTCAGACAGGGCAAGTAGAATCTGGTCATTACGACTGCGACTGGAAGTCAAAAAGGCAATTTCCTTAAAGGCTACACCTTTCTCTTGGTGGAGCTTCAAGATTTCCTTGATGACCAGACGCATTTCACCAGTTAGTTTCGTGTCTGCATCACTTTCTTCTTCCTCTTGCCCACTATCGTCCTTGTCGTAGAGGAGAAATTCTGCCTTGTTGTCTGGATTAGGAGTCAGTTTGGTATTAGCAAAAACAAGCTGGTGCATGCTATCATAGTTGATTTCGCCGATCTCTTGGTCCATAAGGCGTCCAAAAACATCATTGGTTGCTGACAGCACTTCTGAACTGCTACGGAAATTTTCCTTGAGCAGAATCAGCTTGCCTTCTTGAGGATTTTGCGCATAGCGTTGGAATTTTTCATTGAAGATCTGCGGGTCTGCCTGACGGAAACGGTAGATAGATTGCTTGATATCTCCCACCATAAAGCGATTGTGACCATTCGACAGCAATTCCAGCATCCGTTCTTGAATGTGGTTGGTATCCTGATACTCATCGACCATGACTTCATGAAATCTCTCTTGATAAGTCTCGCGGACTTGTGGGAAATTCTCTAAAATCTCAATGGTGTAATGGCTGATATCAGCGAATTCAAAGGCGTTTTCCTGGCGTTTACGTTCACGATAAGCCTCCACAAAATCACTCATAAATGTTTGGAATGTTTTAGCTAGATCCCAGGTGTCTTCATGATAATATTCTTGGTAGTCGAGAATTGTTATCTGGTCTGCTAGTTTTCCTAGTTTAGCAAACTGAGCCTTTCTCTCGTCATTATAGGCATCAGCCAGTGGTTTCAAATCGGTCTTACGACTGGAATTAGCTAGAGCTCGACCATTTTTCTCCTTAGAGATGGCGACAATACGCGCAAGCACTGCTTTATAAGCCTGGTTATCGGACTCTTGATTTAAGGAGCTAATTTCATCCAGAACCTGTTGAACAGCTTCTAAATAGGCAGCTTTGGGAAACTCCTTGGCATCACTATCCAGATGATAACGGAAGAAACTTTCCAAGTCCCAAAGCGCCTGCTTGATTTGCTCAGTTAGTTTCTCTTTTTCATTTGCAAAGTCAGCTGTTTCAAATCCTTTGAGAAAAGACTCGCTCAGCCATTTTTGTGGACTGCTGGTGGATTGAAGAAAATCATATATTTTGTAGACTTGCTGGCGCAGGCCTCGTTCATCCTTGCCACGCCCAGCAAAGTTCTTCACCAATCGACTAAAGCTCTCTTTCTTTTCACCTTGGTAATGATCTTCAAAAACCTGATGAAAAACTTCATTTTTGAGGATTAACTGTTCACTTTCATTTTGCAAAATACGGAAGTTCGGTGCGATATCAATCAGATAACCATGTTTGCCAAGGAATTTTTGTGTGAAGGAGTCCATGGTTCCAATGGCAGCGTTTGGTAGATCTGCCAATTGACGTCCCAAGTGTTGTTTGAGATCAACGTCGCTACTTTCTTGGATTTGATGGCTGATTTTTTTCTCCAAACGTTCTTTGAGTTCGGTCGCAGCCTTAACGGTAAAGGTTGAGATAAAGAGTTGGCTGATTTCCACGCCACGTGCTAATTGGTCCAGAATGCGCTCGGCCATAACAAAGGTTTTCCCTGAACCAGCAGATGCTGAAACCAGGATATTTTGACCAGAAGTGTAGATGGCTTCGATTTGCTCGGCAGTTTTCTTTTGTTCCTTGCTCGAACTCGCTTCTGCTTCTTGCAATTTTTTAATTTCTTCCTCGGTTAAAAAGGAAATGGGCTTCATCAATTCAACTCCTCTCTCATTTTTTCAAACCAAGCTTGCTTGAGCTTTTCTCCTACTAGGCGCTTGCCATCAGCTAAGTCTAACTTCTCTAGAAAACGAGCTTGACCCAAGTGGTAATTGGCTTCAAATCCTGTAATGGCTTGGTGTTGCTGAACGTACGGGGCAATACTTCTGCCATTCTCTGTGTATGGATTGATGGCGAACTGGCCTTCTAAAATCTTCTCAGCTGCCTTCTTATAAAGATGTGCATTGTAGTCTATCAAGAGCTGAAACTCCTCATCTGTCAGCTGATTGGCCTTGTTTTTGTTATATAATTCGCCCAAATGACTGCTTTCTTTCTCTAAAAAGAGTCCCTGGTATTTCATAGACTTGCTGGCTTCTGCTACTGCTCCAGCAAAACTCTTAACGGTCAACAGAGATTGGACGGGTTCAGCCATTTCCAAGTACATAGCGCCAAAAAAGTTCTGCTCCCCTTCTCTTTTTAAGGCAGCAAGATAGGTTGGCAACTGGGAATTAAGCCCATTGAAGAAATGAGGAAACTGGAACTGGGTCAGACTAGACTTGTAGTCTACCACTCCTATCGCTCCATCAGCTTTCAGGCGGTCAATACGGTCAACCTTGCCTCGCACATGGACACTCCGACCATTATCCAATTGAATAAAGGCCTGATCTTTATCGCCAAACGTTGCTTCCTCTTGGATGGTTTCGATGGCTGGATTATGACGAAGGATGTGCCCAGTAGTCCGCGCGACATCGAGCAGAACTTCCTTGGTAAACTGGGCTTCCAAACTTTCTTGATAAATGGCTTCAAATTCCCGTTCTTGGCTGGTTTCCTTAATAGCTTGCTCCAGACGTTGGTCGAATGGATTTTCAGCAGGCAGCTTCAAGGCACGTTCAAAAATACGGTGCAAGAAATTCCCGTGACTGCGAGCATCTGGGCGCAGGCGCAATTCTTCCTGCAAGCATAGAACATAACGGAGGTAATAACTATATTCATTGCGGTAAAACTCCGTCAAACCAGAGGTAGACAGGTAAAACTCTTTGTCAGCAGGATAGAGAGCCTGCAAGGTATCCTTTGCTAATGGCTTGCTACTTGGACTAGTTGGAAGGGCAGGATTCGCAAGGCCTTTTTGATCAAGTTTTTTCCCCATGACACGCGCTAAGACCGTGACGAAAGTTAAATTTTGTTCATTTTCACTAGAAGCAGCTTGCTGATGATAGGCAACGAGACTAGACAAGAGACTGTGATAAGAACCCATATCTTCTTTGCTAAGATTTTTATGGTTCATTCTCTTTTCTCTTCTGCTAAATCCAAAACTTACCAATTCATGAAGATAGGCAGATTCCTTGCTCTCGTTTTCATTGAGAAGACTTGGTGCTGATAAAATCAACTGCTTACGGGCAGCATTGACTAAAGAAAGCATGGTATAGCGATTTTTCTTGAGGTTTTCACTGCTTGCAATCAGCAGTTGAGCCCCCTCTTCTGTTGCTTGGTTTAAGGTCTCTCTCTCTTCATCTGTCAAAAGGCTAGTATTTTGCGCAATTTTTGGTAAATGATCCTGAGTTAGTCCAATGGCATAGACAAAGTCAGCAGTCAGCGGTGCAATCAAATCGTAACTCTGCACCAGAACAGTGTCTACTGTCGCTGGAATGGTGCGATACTGAGATAAAGTCATCCCTGAGTGGAGCAAGGCTAGGAAGTCCTCCAGACTAACTTGTGAACCATCAAAAACGGTCGCAAATTGTTCTAAAACGTGACAGAAAGCTTTCCAAACTTCTTCCTGTCTTTCCTGCTCTAGGACTTCCATAGTGGATGTTAAACCTTGCATCTGCTTGCTTAAAGCAGCATTTTTTAGAAAAGCACTCCACTTTTGCAAGAGATTTTCTGCCTTCTGTTTTCGGCTGGCAAATAAGGTTTCAAGAGGAGACAAAACCCGCAAACGAATGGCATTCAAGCGTTCCAAATCAAACTTTCCATGGTGGGATTTGGTGAAGGTTTGCTGAAAGGCTGGCAAGCCGTTGATACCAAGATAGCGGAGATATTGCTCAAAAGCATCAATCTCAGCCTGACTAAGGTCAGTATACAAACCTGTTTTGAGGAGGTTAATCAAATCCTCCTGACGGAAACGGTAGCGTTTTAAACGTAAAATAGACTCCACATACTGGGTCAAGGGATGATGAGCCATAGATTCGCTTCTACCAAGATAGAAAGGAATCTGGTACTGGTCAAAAATGGTCTTTAAGGACAACTGATAAGAAGCTACATCTCCTAACAGAATACGAAAATGCTTGTAACTGAGGTCTGGATTGTCATGTAATTTCTGACGGATGCTACGGGCTACCAACTCCAACTCTTCCTTCTGCGTCAAGCAAGACCAGATTTGCAGATTATCACGGTCCTTCTCCTCGACATCCAAAGTGAGTTCTGAAAAGTCATAAGAAGACTCCAGCAAACGAGATGCCTTGTCAAAGCTATCCATTTTGTCATGAGTCTGAGAGCGGTCTTGGGCAGGCGTCTGGTATTTGGCACCTAAATGATGAAGAAATTCTACACTGGCTTGGTAGAGATTGCCTTCGGCGAAGGGACTAGTATAAGCTTTCTTACTTGCATAAGCACCAATAACAATCTCAACACCTTTACGATGGAGCAGATCCACCACATGCTCCTCCTCGGCGGAAAAACGGGTAAAACCGTCAATTACCAAGGCAAGTTGACTGAAATCACTACTTACCTTATCATTCTCAATAGCCTCAATCAAATGGGACAACTGACTTCCCTGAGCCAACTGAGCTTGATTGAGATAGGCTGTCACTTTCTCAAAAATCAAGAGTAAATCTGCCCGCTTGTCCTCATCACTCAAACTTTCTAAGTCCAAAAAGCTCATCTGAGCAGTTGTCATCTCATGATAAAGTTCAATCAACTGCTGGATAAATTGAGAGTCTTGCTTAATAGCACCATAAACTCGCAATTCTTTGGGATCAAGTTCAGCAAGACATTTATAAAAAGCCATCCCAAGCCCGATGTCATCAAGACCGGTCTTTGTAGGCAAGTCATTTAAAACCAGGTAACGAGCCATTTGAGCAAAGCGCGTGACGGTAATAGCAAAAGAAGCCTGCTGGGACAAGCATTCCAGCACGGCACGTTCCTTTTCAAATGAAAGAGAGTTTGGGGCAATGTAGAAAACCCGCTTGCCCACAGCAACTAACTCCTCCGCCTCTCTAGTCAGGATTTCTGTCAAAGAAGTCCGAATATCAGTATAAAGTAATTTCATCTCAGCCTCGTTTGGTTTATCAAAGTTTCTTACTCTATTATAGCAAAGTTCGCTTCACAGTCCAAATCCAAAATTCTAGTTGACAATCATTTAACTAGGAAATCAATCATACTCCATCATCCACTTTCATATGCTGAAAGATATAGAGGAAAAAGTCTTTGGAAACTTCAAAATGCCCATAGCGGAGGCGAGAAGTATAGTCTTTCCATTCAGGATGTTGTCTGGCTACTTCTATGGAACAATCTTTGACTGGCTGATAATACTCGACATTTCGTCTAAAGGGAAAGAATCCTTCAAATTGCTCTACTTGATAGGCCTTGTCGTCTATAATTTTACCTACGGCCACAAAAGCCTGTAACTTATCTTGACCATTCATATCGTATTTTGGACTATAGTATAAAAGATAGTCACCTTTTTTCATACGATTTAAGGGGCCGCCCTTTCCATGACAGACTTGGCAAAAATTCCCTTCAACTCCTCTTAAAACATGGTTCTTCGAAACAACTCCGACCCAATATCTAGGCATTTTTATCCTCCAACTCTACTAAAAAGCGATTAAAAACTTCTCTATCGTTAGATAGTTTTTCAAAAAATTCTTCATCAACCCCTTCTACTAAGGGTAAAGCATGATTGACCTTCTCCGCACCAAACTTCGTCACTGAGACCAGTTTTGCCCGACTATCCTTTGGATGTTGATCACGTCTAATGTAGTCTTTCTTCTCTAGTAACCGAACAATCTGGGAAACCGTCATAACATCCATACCGGTGAAACGAGCAATATCAACTTGTGTTACATATTCCTCTCTATTAGACAGAAACAAAAGCGAGGTTAAAACGATAAATTGGGGCAAAGTGAGGTCAACCGATTTCAAAACTCTTTTTAAGTTGCTTTCCCACTTGTTGTAAACTTTAATGAAAAGAAGACCTGTAGACTCTGTTTCATCATTTTTGTAAATTGAATTAAAGTGATACTTTGACATTATTTCTCCTTAAATATTAAGTATACATATTATATAAGAATTTATTTTGTTTTTCAAGAAAAGGAAAGTGAAATGTTACAATTCTGTCAGACATTTTATAGTCTATATGCTATAATAAAAGCAAAACACGAGAAAAGGAAGTCTTATGATTAAACTACTAGCCTTGGATATGGACGGAACCCTCCTCAATGAAGCCAAGGAAATCCCACAAGCCCACATTACTGCTATTCACCAAGCCATTGAAAAAGGTGTCAAACTGGTTCTCTGTACGGGTCGCCCGCTTTTCGGTGTTCTTCCTTATTACAAAAAACTGGGACTGGACCTCCAGAATGAGTATGTCATTGTCAATAACGGTTGCTCAACCCACCAGACCAGTGACTGGAGTCTAGTTGACTGGCAAGACCTCAGCCCAGCTGACATTGAATACCTCTATGACCTAGCTGAAAAGAGTGATGTTCAGTTGACTCTTTTTGATGAAGAACATTATTTTGTTCTTGGTGGCAAGCCAAATCAAATCATTCAAAATGATGCCAAACTTGTTTTTTCAGACCTAACTGAAATTTCCCTTGAGGAAGCCACTAGTGGTAAGTATCGTATGTTCCAAGGCATGTTTTTAGGCACTAAAGAACAAACAGATGATTTTGAAGAGCGTTTTGCTACAGAACTCTGCCAACGATTTAGTGGCGTTCGTTCGCAGCCTGTCATTTATGAAGCCATGCCACTTGGAACCACAAAAGCTACTGCTCTTTCACGACTAGCTGATATTTTGCAGATTGAGCCATCAGAAATTATGGCCATGGGTGATGCTAATAATGATATCGAAATGCTCCAGTTTGCAGGCCTTGGCATTGCTATGGGAAATGCTAGTGAGCATGTCAAATCCCTTGCCAATGACGTTACATCCAGCAATGAAGAAGACGGCGTCGCGCGTGCCATTGAGAAGTATATTTTATAATTGAGAAGCCCAGTTCATGTCAACTGGGTTTTGTTTTTTTTTAAGAATCACAAAACTTTAGAAACTCTTTAGAAATACTTGAGCTTTCTTTGATTTCTATAGCTTATACTAAAGTTAGAAAAATAAATCTAAAGGAGAAAATTATGAAAACAGTACTCGAAATTCATGGATTGACCAAAGAATTCGGCCAACAAGCTATTCTTCAAGATCTTAGCCTAACCATAAAAGAGGGAGATATTTATGGTCTAATTGGAAAAAATGGAGCAGGTAAAACTACTCTTATCAAAATCATTACACAATTATTGTTTGCGGATAAAGGAACTATTTCCCTCTTTTCTAGTCAATCGGAAAAGGAGTGGATCAAGTCCCTATCTCGAGTGGGTTCGGTTATCGAATCACCTGTAGCTCATAATCACTTAACAGCCTATCAAAATCTGAAATATTATTGTATGATTCGCCATATTCCAAATGCTGATATAGTCATTCGAGAAACACTGGATTATGTAGGTTTGTCAGATACAGGTAAAAAAGTCTTCCGTGATTTCTCGCTAGGAATGAAACAAAGACTTGGTATCGCCATTGCCCTCCTATCCAAACCTGATTTCCTGATTCTTGATGAACCCATTAACGGTCTCGACCCAATTGGGATCAAAGAATTTCGTCTCATGATCCAGCGGCTCAATCAAGAAAAAGGAATAACTATCCTCATCTCTAGTCATATCTTGTCAGAACTCTATCTCTTAGCTAATCGCTTTGGTATTCTGGATCAAGGTAAGATTATCCGTGAAATCAGTAAAACTGAATTTGAAACACTGAGTGAGGATTATATTGTGCTTAAA
>NZ_KQ970181.1:565660-574632 GCF_001579015.1 Streptococcus oralis | reverse complement strand
CTGAAAATGAAATCCATATCTTTGGAAATGAACAAGATGTCAAACAGATTCTTAAGCAACTAACTTTGGCCGATGTTGCTATTGATGAGATATACTTTGCCCGTCAAAACCTAGAAGAATACTTCACACAATTGGTAGAATAGGAGAAAAATCATGATACATACCATTCAAGCAGATTTTTACCGTCTTTTCCGCTCCAAAGGATTCTGGATTACAGAATTCATTCTCTTTGTACTTATGTTACTGGGTGCTACTATTGGCGCTACAGGACATCTAATGTCCGTTCAAACAGCACCACCTGAGACTCCTACCCATGGTTGGAATGGGATAGAGGCTCTAATCAACGCGTCTAGCAATGGTTCAAACCTCGTTTTTCTCTGCATTGTTCTAGCATGTCTAGTTCTAGGAGTTGATCTAATCGGCAAGCTTTATAAAAATAGTTTGACTGTTGGCGTTTCTCGTACAGAGTTTTTCCTTGCTAAATCCTTTGTACTAGCAAGTATCGCTCTCTTACAGCTCATCGCCAGCCTTGTGATTGCTTTTGTCCCCTCAACTCTACTAAACGGACTTGGTACGATGCCTGATGGTTTTGTTACAAACCTCCTCTTAACGATTTTCCTTCAATTTCTCTGCCTCCTTGCTTGGCTTTCGATTGTTTCCTTCATTCTCTATGTGACTCATTCTTATCTTGCCGCATTTATTGGCTATCTAGTTACCTCTATTATCCTTTCTACGCCAATGCTTGTTTTCCCAGACATTGAAATTCTACGATATTTAATTCTAGATTTTGCCTATGCTATGACTGCTGATAGTCAATCAGTTCTCTATACCATAACGGTTTGCATCGCTATCATACTTTTCTTCTCTCTCAGTGGACTGACTGTTTTCAAGAAGAAAAGTTTATAAAAAGAACCTCCTCTAGGATATAGAGGAGATTTCTTCTGTTAAAAGTAAATAAAGACCGAAAACCATTCTCCATCAGTGGCTAGCTTCATTTCCGCTCCAAGAAGATGAACTAATTCCTCAGTAATATAGAGACCTAAACCAGAGGATTCTTCGGTATCTGACATATTTTCAGAATAAAAACGATTGCTGAGATTGTCTATATTCTTGATAGGTTTTTTTACAAGATTATCAATTTCCAAAACAAGCCTATTTTCTTCCTTTTTCAAAGAAAGTCGAGCTTTCTCCTTACCGTGCTTGAGAACATTTCCAAGAAGGTTTTGTATAATTCGATCAAGCAAGTCCTCATCAGTCGTCGTTTTCAATCCAGGTTCAACGTTAAAATCAAGAACAATATGTGAAGTTTGAAAAACATCGTAATAGGCTAAAGTCTTTTTCGTTATAAAAGTTGATAAATCAAGTTCCTCCAGTTTCGGTTTGACTGCTCCTTCCATCAAATGACGGTATTCAAGAAGAGCCTCCAAACGTTTGGAAACCAAATCCTGATGATGGGCTATTTTGCTTAAAGTTTCCTGACTATTATCGGGGTGTTTTATTAGTTGCTGAGTATATCCTGATGCGATTGTCAAAGGTGTCCGAATATCATGAGCGATGTTACTGATTGCCATATCTAGGGTGCGTTTTTCATGCTTCATGATGAGCTGATTTTGCTCCACCTCTTGAAATAGATTCTCAATTTGGTTATGTAGACGCAAAATGGTCTTTGAAAAGAAATTTATCCCGATCCTCTTCATGCTACCAGAGCGAATCTTTTCTTCAATTTGTCTGCTTAAATCTCTAATTGCTATATAATAGCGAATCAAAGAGACTGATAAAATGATGTTAACGAGGAGTAATATTGATATCAAAATGTAATTCATTATTTGTCTCCTTTTAATCGTACACCAACTCCCCAAATGGTTTCGATGTATTCGTGACTTGGATCCAGTTGATGCAGTTTTTTACGGAGATTGCTTAGATGGGTGTTGAGCGTATTGTCTCCAGGCAGGTAACTTTCTTCCCAAATCAATTCATAGAGTTCTTCTTTGGTGAAGATCTTTTTAGGATACTGGAGCAAGATTTGGAGAATCTGGCACTCTTTCTTTGCAAGGCGAATGGTTTCAGTAGAATTGCTTATTTCAAAACTATCCGCATCGAACTGGATATTTTTAAAGTTTTGCACGAGGTTATCAATTTCTCTTCGATCTTCTGACTGATGTTCACCACTTTGGCGTAATTGAACAGTGACTCTGGCAAAGACTTCGTCCAAATCAAAAGGTTTTACTACATAATCATTGGCACCATCTAGGAGATATTGGCTGATGAGCTTTTTATCACCCAAAGCAGTGAGCATGATGACCGGAGTCTGACTAGTTTGTCGAATAGCTTGCAAGACTTGGTCACCATTTTTCCCAGGGAGCATGATATCTAGCAGAACGAGATCAATGCCACCTTTGTCAAATTGCATGATACCTTCTGTGCCAGAAAAGGCTTGTATCACCTCGTGTTCTTCAATAAGAAGGGTTTTTAAAATTTCCTGAATTTCACTATTATCTTCAATTACAAGTATGCTCGCCATAAACACCGTCCTTTCTAAAACTATTATAACATGTTTTGTTAGGATTTCCAGACACAGAAAAGCTCCTCTCACATTGTAAGTAAGAAGGAGCTAATGGATATTGAATCTACTTAACTAAATAAGCAATCAAGGTTATGATCCATAAATGAGCTGGGTAGAAAATATAAAAGAAATATTTACTCCAACTAGTTTCCTTTCCTCGCTGTCCATTATACAAGGCCATAAAAGGAAAGACAGTGATAAAGAGCCAGTCGGAATTGTAAAGCATCATTTCCAAGGTTTGGTACCAAGTATCATAGGTATGGATAGAAGTCACTAACAGGAAGGCCCAAAGGAGAGTATAGAGAAGATTTCGCAATCCCTTGCGATTTCGACAAGAGTAACTAATTAAGAGAAATGGTAGCATAGTGATGCCACCCTCAGTAAAAAGACAACCGAAAATCAAGAGACCAGCAACTCCAATTCGACGACATAACTTCTCTTTTTGATCCAACTCTTTTCTGGGAAATCCAAGCCAAAGCATGGTAACACCGATGGCCAAAGTTAAGAAAATATTATTAGTGACCATTACTCCCTTAGAGGAAAATAGGGCATTGAGTAGGCTATTTCCAGCAAACATGATAAGCGCCCAACTCCAAAGGCGGATGAGATAGTCTTTCAGATTTCGAGTATGGATGAATCCTTCCATAGCCATATAGGCAAACCAAACTCCCACACAACGGGTCAAGGCGTGGAAAATACCTTCCCACAGAGGAGAAACGATTCCTGTGATATGAGGGATATGGTCTAGAACCATTACTGCCACCATCAGATACTTCAACTGCGTCGCATTCCATTTTTTCATAATAAACCTCTTTCTTTTTGATCTACATAGAGTATAGCATACATCTCTACGTATAATCGTACACCCATCTTACATTTAAAAAGCCTATCTTACATTTTTGTAAGACAGGCGTGAATATCAAAAATTTATTATGAAATTTACCTTCTAGTCCGTAATTCGCTGGTACATTTCGGGTCTTCTATCTCGAAACAAGCCCCAGTTTAGACGCTCGTTTCCTCCCTTGTCAAGATCATAGGTTGCTAACAGAACAGCTTCTCCTTGTCTTTCAGCTCGCTCTAGAATAGCTCCTGTTTCATCCGTCATAAAGGATGAACCGTAGAAGTCAAGACTGGAACTCTGTCCACCATTTTCCTCACTTGGAGTGACTTCCTCTAATCCATAACGATTGGCTGCAATGACTGGAACAATATTTGCTGCTGCGTGGCCTTGCATGGTACGTTGCCAATGTCCACAACTATCCGTATCCAAAATTGGCTCTGAACCGATGGCTGTTGGATAAAAGAGTAATTCAGCACCATTCAGAGCAAGACAGCGCGCTGTTTCAGGGAACCATTGATCCCAACAGATGCCAATCCCAATCTTAGCGTAGCGAGTATCCCAGACCTTGAAACCAGTGTTACCAGGCGTAAAGTAAAACTTTTCTTGATAATAATGGTCATCTGGTATGTGGGTCTTTCGATAAACGCCCAGCACTTCCCCATCAGCATCAATGACAGCAATAGAGTTATATAAGACATTACCATCTTTTTCATAGAAACTGATCGGTAAAACAACTTCTAGTTCCTTAGCAATCACCTTAAAATGCTGAATAGCTGTATTTTCTGTCACCGACTGGGCATACTGGTAGTAGTCATACTGGCGTTCCTGACAGAAATAGGGACGTTCAAACAATTCGGGCAAGAGAATGATTTGGGATCCTTGCTCAGCTGCTTGTCGAACTAAACGTTCAGCTGTTTGAATATTCGTTTCAACATCCTTAGCGCATTGCATCTGGATCGCTGCAACTTTTACATTTCTCATCTTCTTCTCCTATTCTGGGATTTGTTGGGTGATACAGTGGATATTGCCACCACCTAAAAGAATATCTCTAGCTGGTATTCCGACAACTTGGCGGTCTGGGAAACACTTGCTGAGAATATCTAAAGCCACTTGGTCGTTTACATCCTTAAACTGAGGAACTAGGACAGCCTTGTTGGCAATATAAAAGTTTACATAGGAGGCCGCCAGACGTTCGCCCTCATAACGCTCCTCTTCTCCTTCTTCATAGATATAGCCTGGTAAATCCTCCTTAGAGACAACCTGACGAATAGCTGGGATAGGGAGCTTATGAATAGTGAAAGGGCGACCTTTCGCATCAGTTTCCTTCTCTAAAAGGGCAAGGTCAGCTGCAGACATGGCATACTGAGGATCTTCTTGGTCGTCCGTCCAAGCTAAAACAAGCTCAGCAGGACCAACAAAGGCTGCAACATTATCTACGTGTTCATTTGTCTCATCTTGATAAATACCATAAGGCAACCAGATAACTTTTTCAGCACCAAGACTCTCTAGTAAGGTCTCTTCAATCTCCTCTTTAGTCAGGTGAGGATTACGACCCGGACTGAGCAAGCAGCTTTCTGTAACAAGAATCGTTCCTTGACCATCGCTATGTATCGCTCCGCCTTCCAGTACAAAAGGTTTAGCATCGTAAACAGGCATTTCCAAGACCTCAGCAAACCGACTGGCTACTTGGTCATCATCTTCATAATCTTGATAAAGACCATCAACAACACCACCCCAGGCATTGAAAGACCAATCGACTGCCAACTTGTCTCTTTTATCATTGACGAGAATAGTCGGCCCAGTATCACGCGCCCAGGCATCATTTGTCGGAATATCTAAATAAACAACCTTGTCTCCTAGATAGGATTGGGCTTCAGATAGATGGTCCCGCTCCACCAAAAGGTAAACCCTTTCTCCTTCTGCTATGGTTTTGATAATCTGAGTAAATGCTCTTTTAGCAGCCTTTCCTTGAAAAGGCCACGATCCTGGTCGAGTCGGCCATATCATGAGGGTACCATGGTGGGGTTCATACTCTGCTGGCATACGATAGCCTTAATTTTTTTGGACTGTCCATCATGATAATCTCCCTTTAAAGTCTTGATAGCCGAAGGCTTTGACTAAGCTGCAGTCTCCCTGCTCGTCCATAAGATAGAGACTTGGCAACCCAATACCGTTAAAGGTATTATTTTTAACAAAGGAGTAAATAGCCATGTCTTCGAAATAAAGTCTATCACCGATTTGGACAGGATTTTCAAAACTATAATCACCAATCACATCACCCGTCAGACAGGTATTGGAAGAAAGTCTGTAGGTATAGGATTTTTCATGCGCTTCAAAGCCATTTCTCAAAGGTGGACGATAGGGCATCTCCAGTACGTCAGGCATATGACAGGTCGCAGAGGCATCTAAAACCAAGATCTCCATACCGTTTTCTACAATGTCCAATACCTCAGTGGCTAGATAACCTGCATTGAGCGCAATGGCTTCACCCGGCTCGATATAAACTTCAAGATTGTAAGTTTCTCGGATACGCTTGATTTCAGAAATCAGTAAATCCACATCGTAGTCTTCTCTTGTGATGTGGTGTCCTCCACCCAGATTGAGCCATTTGACTTGATGTAAGTACGAACCGAACTGCGCTTCTACAGCTTTCAAAGTTGTCTCTAAATCCTCTGAACCTTGCTCGCAAAGGGTATGAAAATGAAGACCGTCCACTAAATCCAACAAATCACTAGGAATTTTATCTACTGTCACTCCAAAACGAGAACCTGGTGCACAAGGGTCATAGAGCGCGTGATCTCCTTGGGTTGAACACTGAGGATTGATACGCAAACCGACACTGATACCAGCCTCTCGACAACGAGCCCCATGTTTACGCAACTGTCTCTCCGAGTTAAAGACGATATGGTCTGTTATCTCAAGCAATTCCTCCAGGTCCGCATCCTTGAAGGCTGGCGCGAATACATGGACTTCACCAGGAAACTCTTCTCTAGCTAGCTTGGCCTCATAGAGTCCACTAGCCGTCGTACCTGACAGATACTGGCTAATCAAGGGATAGGTTTTGTAAAGAGAATATGCCTTCTGGGCAAGCAAAACCTTGCAACCGGCTTCTTCTTGCACATATTGTAGAATGCGGCAGTTGGCTTCTAACTTTGCCAAGTCAATGACATAAGCTGGTGTTGGTACTTGTTCTAGCTTCATTAGTCCACCATTTGTGGATTTTCAACCACAACCCAAGGCAAGCCATACTCATTCAAAGCTTCCATGAATGGATCTGGATCCAATTCTTCAAGGTTGTAAACTCCAGGTTGTTTCCAAGTACCGTTCATAACTAATTTTGTCCCAATCATAGCTGGAACTCCTGTTGTGTAAGAAATAGCTTGTGAACCAACTTCTGCGTAACATTCCTGATGGTCGCAAACATTGTAGATATAGATGGTCTTTTCAACACCGTCTTTGACACCTGTAAAGATACAGCCGATATTGGTTTTACCAACTGTTCGTGGGCCAAGGCTGGCTGGATCTGGGAGCAAGGCTTTCAAAAATTGGATTGGCACAATTTCTTGACCGTTAAAGTTAATGGTATCTGTACGAAGGAGTCCGACATTTTCCAAGCATTTCATGTGCGTTAGATAGGATTGCCCAAAAGTCATAAAGAAACGAATCCGTTTTACTCCAGGAATGTTTTTGGCCAATGATTCAATTTCTTCATGGTGAAGGAGATACATATCTTTTTGTCCAACCTGAGGGAAATCGTACTCACGCTTGATAGACATAGCTTCGACTTCGACCCATTTCCCATCTTCCCAGTAAGAACCTGGTGCAGAAACCTCGCGGAGATTGATTTCTGGGTTAAAGTTTGTCGCAAACGGATAACCGTGGTCACCACCATTACAGTCTAAAATGTCGATATAATGGATTTCATCAAAATAGTGTTTGAGGGCATAAGCTGAAAAGACACTGGTCACACCTGGGTCAAATCCAGAACCAAGAAGAGCAGTCAAGCCAGCTTCTTTGAATTTCTCCTGATAAGCCCACTGCCATGAGTAGTCAAAGTAGGCTGTAAAACCAAGTTCCTTGCAACGTTTTTCATAAATAGCTCGCCATTCAGGGTCTTCCGTATCCTCAGCCTCATAGTTAGCTGTGTCGATATAGTGGACTCCAGTTGCCAAACAAGCGTCCATAATTGTTAAATCTTGATATGGTAAAGCTACGTTCAAAACAGCTTCTGGTTTGTAGCTTTCGATCAGGGCAATCACTTCTTCTACCTTGTCAGCGTCAAGTGCAGCAGTCTCAATCTTTGTACTTGTTTTGCCTTCTAATTTAGCCTTTAAGTCATCACATTTTGACTTGGTACGGCTAGCAATCATAATCTCTGTAAAGGTTTCACTATCTTGGCAAATCTTTGAAATAGCAACTTGGGCAACGCCCCCACATCCAATAACTAATAAACGACTCATTTTTTTCCTTCCTCTTCTTCTAAAATGTCCTCAACATACTTGGGCAACATAAAGGCTCCTACGTGTAAGTTTGCAGTGTAGTATTCTGTGAAAAGCTGACGTTTTTTCCAGCCTTCCTTGTCAAAATCTTTGACAGGGTGGTATTTTTTCGATGCAAATCCAAACAACCAATAGCCAGCTGGACTGGTTGGGATATGGGCCTGATAAACCCGACTGATTGGAAAGGCTTGATTTACCTTGCGGTGCATGCTTCGGCAAGCTGACTCATCCTCGTCAAAGAAGGGACTCCCATGCTGGTAAATCATGATACCGTCTTCTTTCAAGGCTCTATAACTGTTTCCGTAAAATTCCTTGGTAAAGAGCCCTTCCGTATGTCCGAATGGATCTGTCGCATCGTTGATGATAATATCGTAGTCATCTTCACAGTTTCGCAAAAAGCGTAGCCCGTTTTGGTAGTAAATGGTGACACGAGGATCATCTAGCCCTGCAGCAAAGTCTGGGAAATACTCTCGACAAACCTCAACCAGCATCTCATCCGGTTCCACAATATCGATTTGTTCCAATTCTGGATAGAGGGTTAATACTTGGGCAACACCACCGTCACCACCCCCAATAACCAAGACTTTCTTGGGATTGGGATGGACAGCCATGGGAACGTGAACCGTCATTTCGTTGTAGACGAAATCGTCCGCATCTGAAAACAATACATGCCCATTTAAAATCAAAATCTTTCCAAAAGCTGGCGTATCCAAGACTTCGATATCCTGCCATTCACTTTTACCAGTGTAAAGTTGCTTGGCTGTTCTCAGGGATAATTTCACATCTGGAGTATGAACTTCAGAAAACCATAAATCCATCTAGTTCTCCTTTCTCTTAATGACGTTGATGTGATTGACCTCTGGATCTTCCGTCCCTTGGAGGGAGCAACCACGTTCCTTGGCAAATTGGATATAGTCTACAATTTCACGTGTAATGCGTTCACCAGGAGCCAAGATAGGAATGCCTGGAGGGTAACACATGACAAATTCCCCACAGACTTGTCCAACAGACTGGTCCAGGGTCAAACTTCTTCTCTCTGAATAGAATGCTTCTTGTGGAGACAGCACTA
>NZ_KQ970181.1:563685-565564 GCF_001579015.1 Streptococcus oralis | reverse complement strand
CAAAGCACCAACCAAACGCTCGATATCTTGGATGCGGTCACCGATTGAAATATAGGCCAAGATATTGCCAATATCACCAAACTCGATCTGAATGTCGTATTCGTCTCGTAAGAGGTCATAAACCTCGATACCTGTTAAACCAATACCCTGAGTGTAAACTGACAGCTTTGTCACGTCAAAATCACAAACGGACACTCCGTCTATTAACTCTTTTGAGTAGGCATAGTAACCACCGATAGCGTTGATTTCACGACGAGCATACTCAGATAGCTCAATGACCTTCTCAAAAGACTCTTTACCACGAAGGGCTAGATTGCGACGTGAAATATCCAAACTAGCGATCAACAAGTATGAGGCGGATGTTGACTGGGTCAGGTTGATGATTTGACGAACGTACTCAGGATTCATCTGCTCTCCGATTAAAAGAACTGAGCTTTGGGTCAAACTCCCTCCAGACTTATGCATGGAAACTGCTGCCATATCAGCTCCTGCGTCCATAGCAGAAATTGGAAGTTTATCAGTGAAATGCAGATGAGCCCCATGGGCTTCGTCCACTAAAACAAGCATGCCAGCTTCATGAGCCATTTCTGTCAACCCCTTTAGGTCTGAACAGATTCCGTAGTAAGTAGGATTGTTAATTAGGATGGCCTTGGCATCTGGATGCTCCTTTATGGCCTGTGCTACTCGGTCATTTTCAAGACCTAATGCGATGCCGATTTTAGGATCCACACTCATCTCGATATAGATGGGAATGGCTCCGCATAAAACAAGAGCATTAATAGCTGATTTATGGACATTTCGAGGAAGGATGATTTTATCACCTGATTTACAGGTGGAAAGAATCATGGTTTGCACAGATGAGGTTGTCCCGCCAATCATTAAAAAGGCATGAGCAGCACCAAATGCTTCTGCCGCTAGTTCCTCTGCATCTCTGATAATCGAAATAGGATGACCTAGATTATCCAAGGATTTCATCGAATTGACATCAATGCCAACACATTTTTCTCCCAATAATTCAACAAGTTCTGGATTTCCCCGTCCGCGCTTGTGACCTGGCACATCAAAGGGAACAATCCGTTTTTTTCGTAGCTTAATCAGACCTTCATAAATAGGGGCTTGATTCTGATCTAACTCTTTCAAAACATACTCCTTTACCGTATTTGTAGCGTCTCAAAAATGAGTGCGACCAAAGGTTGACTTATGAAAAAAGAGCAAGTTTTCACCTGCTCTGCAATCTTCTGACGTGTTTATTTTGGTTTCTGTTGAGTATGTCTGTTCCCGATGTTTCCTAACTCTCTAGTAGCAAATATTACGTACTTTATTGATCGTTTCACAAGATGACGTGTGCTTTCACCACACTAAAATTTATGAATTAGGACAAGTGTCCTAACATCAACTTATAAAAGTAGGCTTTTAACCCTATCAATAATGTGGCTTTTCAACCACGCTTCGGCATTCAACCCTGCCTGTCCGTAGGCATTTTTTACTCGGGTTTATATTTACTAGAAAACATCTTCTCATTTTCTAAGCCTTATAACTATATCATGTTTACAAGAACTTGTAAAGTACCTTTTTTGAATTTTCTTAAATTTTGTTCGTGAATAGTTAAATCGCTACCAAAAAGTTCATGTTTAACAAACTGAAAACGATTATAAAATGAACTAATTTTTTTAGTTCATTTCAAGATTATTTAATCTTATGCTTATTCATTTTTTCCTGAAAAATGTCTGTAATGATTTTGCGCAATTCTTCTCGTTCCTTCTCAGGAATCTCACTACTTCTTTTGGCTACTGCGTAGAGCTCTGGATGTTCGACAGAAATACGCTTTATTGTCCGAGTTGTAGCGTGTTTTCGCACGAAAAAGGGGATGCGCTTGATC
>NZ_KQ970181.1:560186-563027 GCF_001579015.1 Streptococcus oralis | reverse complement strand
AAAAGCTAAAAATATTTTTTGGCATCCTCTAAGAGCCTTGAAAAATCACTTAAAAAAATTTTTTCAAATTCGTCATATTTTTGGAGATTCTGTCGTAACATTTTAGCTTTAAAATGTTTATATGTGTTTCTATTAATCTTTCCTATTAGTTTCTTATTAACATAGATTTGTATACCATCATTATTTATATTTCCATAAGTATCACCCGATATATAAATTGAGTTCGATTTATTATTTTGAGAGTAAATATTTAATCCTTGTCCTTTTCCTTGTGTTAATCGAACTATATTATATTCATTAGCTATCTTTATAAAATCTAATGAAATTGGCATTTCGCGTTCTTCCTTCTTCTCTTTTCCAAAATACTCTGGTTTCGAAAGATCGAAATGATTAGTATTAACCAGTGTATTAAATAATTTGCGAATAACGAATTGAACATCTTCATTCGGTGAATGATTTTGAGTTGAGGTTTTATTTATATCTATATCAAAGTTTCCGGTTGAAATTGTGTTTGAAGAGATCATTCTTTTCATCAAATTTTCGAATTCTTCAACTTCTAGTTTATCAACATTATATTTAAGCAATAATTTCAAAGTATTAAAAAATTTTCTGAAAGATTCTAATTCCTTTTGGTTTTTAAAACTAAAGATACCATAGCGAGACACGAGGGAATTATAATCAGCATCGTCAGGTATTTCAAAAGAATTTTCAAGTAAATCAATGAGAAAATATTTAGTTTCTTCAGAATCTTCGGGACTGTTATTATATGAAGTTAATAAATAGTCATAAGCTTCATCAAATCGTAATTGAAAACATACTGTAGCTATGATTAGTAATTTATCATCATTTTCTAACTCATTATTTGGGTTTATAATATGCATTAAAAGACTGACAGAATTGAATAATCTGTTAACACTGCGAGGATTATTTCCGATTGAGTCTCTAATTAATTGAGTTACATTCTTTGTAACGTCATCATTAAAATAAAATTAAGTTTTTCCAAAGAGATATTAACAAAGTTCTCCATATGATAATTTGCAACAGGTACAGTAAAAGGTACTTGAATTATTTTCTCAAAAAAAGCTTTTCCCTTTTCGTTGTCCAAATCATCACCATACTTACTTTTTGTTCCTCTTAAAACAACATTATAATCAATAGCTAAAACAAAGACACAATTTCTACAATCTAAGAAAAGTTTTAAAATTTCTAAGAATTCAATCGCTTTTTTGGGGACTAATCGGTCAAGGTCATCAATGAAAATTACTATCTTTTCATAATTATTTTCTTTGATAGAGTCATCAATGATACTTTGTAGATTTTGTTTCAGATTTTTTAAATTATTAGCTTTTTCTTCATTGCTTATTAATTTTAGAAGTTGATCATTAATTTTTTCAATGTTTAAGAGACCAAAATCTAGTTTAAGATATTCCATACTTTTTGTAATAACTGCTAAAGATTTTTTAAAGTTCTCTCTTTTATTTACATCCGTTACTTCTAATTCATCAATTAAATCTGTAATTAACGTGACTGCTAAATTCTTATCCATATCAAATTGTGAATATTGCCAAGTATTAAAAAATATTGTTTTAATTTTTCTTTTTGAATTACTTGACGATTTTTCTTTAAGTTTTTCCTCAACTTGATACATAATACTGGTTTTTCCGGTCCCCCAATCTCCTTGAATAGCTAGTGTTAAAGGAGTCTCGCATCCAGTAATAAAGTTTGATAATCCAAGAATATACTCGTCAATCATAAATTCGTCTTTTACAGTTGGAATATCAGAAAATGTATTGTACATATAATTTCCTTTCAAAATATTTTATATAGAATATGCTAAATTACGAATAACACTCAATTTATATTATGTTAATGACATTTAATATTGAGGTTCTAAAAAGCAATTGTTGTAGATATGTCACAAAAAATTCTACTTCTCTTCTTCTGTCGCTTCACAGACTAATGTTTACAGCCCAGAATCCGATAAGAATGACAACTAAAAGCGCTATTACTGTTTCCAATTTGTCCTAGCTTAATAACCTTCAACCCACTTTTCATTATCCATGATGAAAGGCTTAGCTAGGCCGTCACCTGTGTAATCCGCATATTTGGTGGATAGATATTTGTAACAATCTTCCTTGCTCGCAAACTTAATAGCTTGATATGGCTCTTCAAAAGTCAGTTTCTCTACAAATAAGAAACCTTCATCAGCTGGCACTAAAACACCAACGTGTCCGACAAAAAGATACTCTCCGTCCAAATTATCATGCAACACAACTGACAGCATTCGAGCCTTGTCATTAAATTGAAACTGGGAGAAGAATTTCTCCATCTTCTGCGCGTGAATTTTTACATCCGTCGTTGCTTCCGTCTTCACCCTAGAAAATAGAATATCAAACTCTTCCTTATCTTTCGCATCAAAAACCTTTCCCTTATCGATAGCATCGTTATCAACGAAAAGAAGCTGATCATTCTTTTCAAGTTTTGGGATTGTGACTGAATTTTTTAAGAGGGCATAGCTATTGATACGGCAGTTGGTTCCGACAAAGTCACCCTTTTTTTGATTCCAGAGATTGCTGATTTTCTCTACATCGTACTCTGTCTTTGTAAAGGAAGTAAAATCACCACTTAAGCCAGTGGAGCCGACAGTCGCATTATAGTCTGTAACAAGATTGAAAAATGCGTCAACACTATTTGGATCCAAGTGGGCTGATAAGAGTGCTTTGACCTCTTCAGTACTGACCTGATTGTTAAGATTGGTATATGAAGCCGTCCAAGGAACTTTATCTGAACTGGTCTGTGACTGATTTGTAGCTTCAGTTCTCGTATTATTTTGGTGACAGG
>NZ_KQ970181.1:557232-560166 GCF_001579015.1 Streptococcus oralis | reverse complement strand
GCTAAGAAGAATAATTCATTCTCTACTAGAAATATGAGTAATTTGTAGAATAAGGATCTAAACCTATTAACTATATTATACTATATTAGCAAGAAAAAGACTGTAAGAATCACAAAATACTTACAGTCATTCTTTTATAACAAGTGGAAGTTTTTCTGAAATTACATCCAACCCAAAATTAATACCAATAATTTGAAAATGATGAATCAATTGAGGACAGTGCCTTTTAATGTGCCTCTTAAGATTGCTATTAGAGACTTCCAACAAAACTCCATCAGATATATGAGGCTGTTTTTCATCACTTTCAAACTTTTCTTCATCAGGATTCAAATTCCATCCCTCATCTATTGCTCTGCAAAATAATATTTTTCCAAAATCGAGATAATAAATATTCTTTTGATTTTTCAAACCATATAAAGAAACCTTGAGGTGATTGTCTATAGATAGTTGGCATCGCAGTTCATACCAATCATATTCAATCTCACTATCAATCTTGTCCCACTTCATTTTTTACTACCTCTTCTATCTGGATATCACGACCTTGACCTTCACAGAGAATGATGTCAATAAGTAAATTTTTAGTAAGAACCCTATAGTGCTCAAGTTCTTCTTTAGCTAATACTCCCCCTGCTCTATGAACAATTTGCTCAATAAAAAAACTATTTTCAATTCTATAGAGAGGATGTTCAACGTCTTTGCTTAGATTGGCTGGAATATCCCAAAGTACCGAAGCTAAATTTCTATCTATAATTTGATAACAATGACTAAAAGGAAACCCTATCCGTACTCTGCGCTTCTCCCCCGTCAATACAATTGTAGCTAGTTCAAAATCAGTATTTTTACTAAATTTTGCTTCAGCCTGATAGTGGTCTTTAGTAATATTTTCAAAAGGTATATAGTATTCACTATTTTCTTTACATTGAAAATTATTTTTAAAAATCAGAATCTTTAGCCTCTTTTCAATTAGGTTAAAATGCTAATACTTCTAAAGTTTTTATTCGATTAATAATGGTTCGATATTTATTACTTGATCATAGCAATGCATCATTTTCTCAATTCTTCAAGGAAAAATTGATTTAGAGATTTCCAGTCTTTCTTTTCCTCAGTAACGTTTTGGATGTAGGCATCAAGCTCTTGGATATTATCTAAAATATAATCTTGAATTGGCTTTATAGGCTCAATTTCCATGTCTTCAGGTCCGTTTATCTTAATGTCTAGCAATTTTGAAACATGCTCCTTCATTTGAGACGGCAGCAATTCTTTGACCAAATCATCAAATAAAATCGGCGGAATAGAATGGTATTTTTCAATCCAACGACAAGCCAAAATAGGACGCAGCGCGTAGAAATACTTTTTAGGTTTGACCTTGTCTCCTGAAAGATACTTATTCATTTGAGTTCTTGCAGTGTTCAAGTAATGGTGGAGCATTTTTTTCTCAGAAAAATACTGGTTGGCAAGTGGACGTATGCGCTCAATAAAATCCGTTTGTTGATAAACAATTGGTGACTGTAACCATTCAAATAGTGTAGGATTAGACTTATAAAGGAGTTTTAAAGTCTTGTCTAAATCCCAGCCACTCACATCCCAAGTATCGTCAATCGGTAGCTCGATAACGTCACGCTGTTCATTCAAACGGAGATAAAAATCTTGCTTATGTTTGTAGATAAATCGCACATCAAAGTCACTATCAGGAGACTCAAATCCCCAAGCACGACTACCAGACTCAATAGCCCACAAAACTTTGACATCGAAATCACGCTCAATTTCTGCTAATTTTTCCGGCACCAAAACATTCATTTCTTCTTGCGTTTGCATAATAAAGCCTCGTCTATAATTTGAACATAAATAGTTGCTAAAATAGGAAACTAGGGGGACTGAAAGTGCATTATATCAAACTTTCAAAACTACTACCAAAAGAACTAATCCTTCTAGTAGCTTTTTTAGACGTTTTCTATACCTGAGACTCTTGAATGACATAATCTCCATCCTTCCAGTTCCGAGCAATCTCTTCGTCTTTCTGGAGTTGGTCTACGAGCTCTTCGACGGTGTCAAATTTGACCATATCGCGGACACGGTCTAACCAGTAGACCATGACTGTCTCACCATAAATATCATCTGAAAAGTCAAAAATATTGACTTCAAAACGTGGCTCTTCTCCATCGAAAGTAACATTTTTCCCAACGCTTGCCATCCCACGATATCTCTGACGTTGTACTTCTACATCGACTACGTAAACACCGTCTGCTGGCATATAAGTTCGATCTCTCAGGACTAGATTGGCTGTTGGATAACCGATAGTACGCCCACGAGCATTTCCGTGAACGACCATCCCACGGGTTGGGAGCGGTGTGCCGAGTAGATGATTGACTTCCTTGACATCTCCATCAAGAATAGCTTGGCGAATCCGTGTGGAACTGATCTTTCCCTTTTCGTCCTCGACCGGGGGAACAATGATAATCTCTCCATCAAAATAATCCTTCAAATCATCCGCAGTTTTCTTATCTGAACCAAACGTATAATCAAATCCTGCTACGATAATGGCTGGTTTTAAAGCTCTAACATAGGTATCAAAGAATTCTTGACCCGTTAAACTAGCAAATTTGCTACTAAAGTCAAGTAAGAAAAGAGCCTCTACACCGTGCCACTTCATCTTGTGCTCCCGTTCCTCGTGATTGACGATGTGAAGCATGAGCTCGGGTTGGTAAGGTTGTAAGGCAAGTTTTGGCGACTCTGTAAAGGTCATCACGACAACTGGCAGATAATCCTTCATCGAAGCCTTGCTGGCCACTTCAAAAAGTTTCTGATGCCCCTTATGGATGCCATCAAAATAACCTAGTACAAGGACTGTTTTACCCGGTACTGCAATGTCTTTTTCGTTCTTAATAGGTACTGTTGTAATCATGAGACTATTATATCATAGAGAAAGCCTTTTCG
>NZ_KQ970181.1:548545-557212 GCF_001579015.1 Streptococcus oralis | reverse complement strand
ATGTCGTTTTTTGCGCCTGAACTGACCTTGATAGACAATTCAAGGTATGAGTTTTAAAAAATAGCACCTCCTAAGAGATGCTATCGTTTGGTAACTAGTCTACTGTTTCTTCTAAATCTTTTAACTTAACCGAAACAATCTTAGACACACCTGATTCTTGCATGGTAACACCATAGATAGAATCCGCTGCAGCCATCGTCCCTTTACGGTGGGTCACGACGATAAACTGACTATCCTTGTCAAAGCGGTTGAGATAATCCCCAAAACGTTTGACATTGGCTTCATCAAGTGCCGCCTCTACCTCATCCAAGATAACAAATGGAATAGTCTTGACTCGAATAATAGAGAACAACAAGGCAAGAGCCGATAGGGCTTTTTCACCACCACTCATGAGGTTAAGCGACTGGATTTTCTTACCTGGTGGTTGAACAGAAATCTCCACACCAGCTGTTAAAAGATCGCCCTCAGTTAATATCAAGTCTGCCTGACCTCCACCAAACATCTGTCTAAAGGTCACTTTAAAGGACTCACGAATAGCCTCAAAGGTTGATTTAAAGCGTTCCTTAACCTCATCATTCATCTCCGTGATGGTCTCAAGGAGTAGGTTTTTAGCAGATAAAATATCATCTCGTTGGCTATTTAAGAAATCCAAACGATTGTGGACTTCTTCGTACTGGTCAATAGCTTCCAAATTGACTGGACCCAGTGAGCGAATAGCCTTCTCAAGATCTTTAACCTCTTGCTCTGCCAGATTGAGATTTTCCAACTCATGCGCTTTTTCTAGAGCCTCAGTATAGCTGATCTGGTACTGGTCAGTTAATTGAGCTTGTAGATAGCGCAAGCGTTCGCTGACCTTTTCTTTCTTGGCTTCAGCACGTGTTTGTTTGCGAATCCACTCCTCATTCTGCTGACGAGCCTGGTCCAAATGGCTGGCAATATCATCCAGCTGACCTTCGATATCATCCAACTCAAACTGCTTGCGAATCAAACCTTGTTGGAGGTTTGTTTTCTGAGTTTTGGCCTCTTCCGCCTGCTGACTTAGCAAATCCGTATCAACCTTCTCAAGATTATCAACCTTTTCTTGGAGGAGACGTTGAATTTCCTCTTGTTCGATATCCAGATTATCCAGTTCCTTACCTAGGCGTTCAATATCAGTAACTTCGTACCGCTTTTGTCCTTGCAGTTCGGACTTAAGCAAGCGTGCTTGAGAAACCTGTTCTTGCAAGTTTTGATAACGTTCTTGAATTGCGTTTTTGTTAGACTTAATTTCTTCAATCTCAGCTTCTAGATTTTGCTTTTCACTTGCGATAGTAGCAAGGCACTCTTGGCATTTTTCCTTATCCGCTTGCCAATCTCCTTCAGAAAGACGATTCAATTCCTCTTCTTGAAGTTTCCAAAGAGTTTCTAGTTCTTCGACCTGCTGACTAGTTTGCTGATAAGCGAGAGACAAGCCTTGCTCCTGGATACGAGCTTGCTCACCCTGAGATTTGATGGCCTCTAATCTTTCTGTTAATACTGCCATCTCATCTTGCAAGGTCTTCAAAGTCGCTTCTTCTGAACGCAGACTAGCTTCTTCTTCAGCAATTTCTTTTTGTAATTGTTCCAGTTCTGGCTTGATGAAGATACTGTTATTCTGGCGATTGGCACCACCCGCATAGGAACCACCTGTGCGCAACTCTGTCCCATCCAGTGTCACCATACGAACCTGGTAACGAACTTGACGAGCGGCTGCACGCGCATGTTCTACAGTATCAAAAATTGCTGTCGTTGCTAACAAGTTTTTGAAAATAGCTTCTAGTCTCTTGTCAAACGACACCAACTCATCTGCCATGCCAAGGAAGCCTGGACTTGCTGCGATAGCATCTTGATTCTGACTAGAAATCGCACGAGCCTTGATAGTCGTCAACGGAAGAAATGTTGCACGACCGGCTCTGTTGCGCTTAAGGAAATCAATAGCCTTAGTCGCTGCGTTCTCATCTTCTACGATGATGTGCTGACTGCTTGCTCCAAGCGCAATTTCTAGGGCAGTTTGGTAATGCACATCAAAAGTCAAATGCTCACTGACTGCGCCAATAATCCCACCTAGACGGTCTTTTTCTTGGAGAACACTCTTAACACCCGCGTAAAAGTTGCTATGATTTCTAAGGATATTCTCTAAACTTTGGGCTCTAGCCTGCTTATTTTTGAGACTATCCAGACGGTCAAAGAGTTGGCTCTGCTGAACTTGGTAAGAAACCTTCTTTTCCTCTTGCTCCTTAGCACTAGCTTGGTAGTCAGCCAATAATTTCTGAACCTGCTCCTTGGCAGTTTCAAGCTCAGCCTCTTGTTGACTAGCCTTCTCTTTAGCTGTAACCAGTTGTTCTTTCAGTTTCTCAACTTGATCTGCTTGTTTTTGAGATAGCTGACGGTTATTCTCTAATTCATTCTCGATGCGGGTCAGTTGGTTTGAGACATCCGCTTCTTCTTGTAAAAGAGCGACAAAGCGTTCGCGCAAGAGTTCGATCATCTGGTCTGGATCATCTGAAAAAGCTAGCAATTCTGCCTCTAAACGATTGAGTTCCTTGTTGTTTTCAGTTAGACTTTCCTCTAACTGTGCCAAATTCGCTTCTTTTTCTGCCTTCTCTTTACTTAGAGTCTTTCTCTTATCTTCTAAAGATGCCAAACGGGCTTGTGCTTCTTGTTGATTGAGGGCCACCTGCTCGGATTCCAGTTTTGATAGGGCTAATTTTCGCTCTAAATCACTTATCAGATTCGTCAGATCCATCAAGCTCCCTTGGTCTTTGGATATTTGAGCTTGGAGATCTTGGCGTTTCTTTTTAAGAGTTTGATTTTCTTCTTCTAACTCTTCACGCTTTTGGTAGTAGCTCGTCAAAAGTTCTTGAACCTGAGTTAGTTCTTCTTCTGTTAGCTCTAGTTCTGCCTTGTTTTCCTTGATCTGAGCGACCAAAACATCCAAGTAAATAGCCTTACGTTGACCATCCAAGTCGAGAAACTTACGAGCATTCTCGGCTTGTTTTGCAAGAGGCTTGATTTGATTGTCCAACTCATAGATAATATCCTCTAAGCGGTCGAGATTGTCCTGAGTTTGTTGCAGTTTGCTCTCTGTTTCTTTTCGACGAGTCTTGTATTTTAAAACACCCGCAGCTTCTTCAAAAATAGCACGGCGTTCTTCAGGCTTGGAATTAAAAATCTCCTCCACCTTCCCTTGGGAAATAATAGAGAAGGAATCACGTCCCAGACCTGTATCTAAGAAAAGGTCATGTACATCACGTAGACGAACTTTCTTGCCATCAATTCGATACTCACTATCTCCACTACGGTAGATATGACGTTCTACCTTAATGACTTGCCCCGCATCCTTGATAAAACCATCTTCATTATCCAAAGTCACGACAACCGAAGCATAATTGAGTGGTTTGCGACTTTCTGTCCCAGCAAAAATGACATCCGGCATCTTGCCCCCACGAAGGCTTTTGACACTAGACTCTCCCAAGGCCCAACGCAAACTTTCTGTAATATTTGACTTCCCAGAACCATTGGGCCCAACGACGGCTGTCACTCCTTGGTCAAAGACGACTTTGGTCTTGTCAGCAAAGGACTTGAATCCCTGAATCTCAATTTCCTTTAAATACATGAATCCAGCCCCTTCTCAACGGCATTTTTGGCAGCCTCTTGCTCTGCTAATTTTTTAGAACGTCCTTGGCCTTTTCCGATGCCCTTGCCCTCAACCAGAACTTCTACATTAAAAACCTTGTCATGGGCAGGTCCCGCCTCAGAGGTAACCTGATAGCGAATGTCCACATCCCCATTGACCTGAAGCAACTCTTGCAGGTGTGTCTTATAATCCTTAATCATTTCAAAGTCACCTGCTTCAACCTTAGGAATCATGACCTGATAGATAAACTCTTTTACCTTAGCCACATCTTTGTCTAAAAGCAAAGCACCCAGAAAGGCTTCAAAAGCATCACCAAGAATGGTGTCACGATTGCGCCCACCAGACTTTTCTTCCCCTTTTCCTAGCTTGATAAACTGATCAAACTGGCAATCACGCGCAAAACCAGCCAAACTCTCCTCACGGACAATCATGGCACGAAGTTTAGACAAATCGCCCTCTGGTTTCTTAGGATATTTTTTATAAAGATATTCTGAAATCAATAATTGCAGAACAGCGTCTCCTAAAAATTCCAAGCGCTCATTGTGTGAAATTTTTAAGAGGCGATGCTCATTGGCATAACTCGTATGAGTAAAGGCCGTTTCCAGTAAGTTTTTGTCTGCAAATTCGATTGCAAAACGGTCTTTCAGTACAGTTTGTAATTCTTTCATACCAACCTCTTTCTAATAATTACGATCCTTTCTATTATAACAAAAAAAGCCCCCTGAGTCACTTTAAAACGGGACTAGGAAAGATTTGGATAATTTTTGAAAAAATTTTTCAATTTTAGGACAAACTTAAAGAAAAAAGCCTTATTTAAAGGCTTTCTTAAGCTATCTACATCCACCCTGAGGGAATCGAACCCCCCATCTCAAGAACCGGAATCTTACGTGATATCCATTACACTAAGGGTGGAAACTTGTCTTATTATAACAGAAATTTGCTCTAATAACAAGTTTTTTATGGATGGAGTATGCGTCCATTAGTGGGAAGCATCTCCGTTCCAGATAGAGTTTTTCACGATCACATAATCAACGTGCTTGAGGTCGGCAACCTTTCGTCCACCTGCGTAGGAAATGGCACTCTGCAGATCTTGCTCCATCTCGGTAAGGGTATCTTGCAAATGCCCTTTTGCAGGAAGTAAGATGCGTTTTCCTTCCACGTTTTTATAAGCACCCTTTTGATACTGTGAAGCTGAACCATAGTATTCTTTGAACTGTTCACCTTCAACTTCAATCGTCTTTCCTGGGCTTTCGATGTGTCCTGCAAATAGGGAACCAATCATGACCATGCTAGCACCGAAACGGATAGACTTAGCAATATCACCATGAGTACGAATCCCACCATCAGCAATAATCGGTTTGCGAGCTGCTTTAGCACACCAGCGAAGTGCTGCCAACTGCCAACCACCTGTACCAAAACCAGTCTTGACCTTGGTGATACAAACCTTACCAGGACCGATTCCAACCTTGGTAGCATCCGCACCAGCATTTTCCAATTCACGTACAGCTTCTGGTGTTCCTACATTCCCAGCAATGACAAAAGTATCTGGCAATTCTTTCTTGATGTGTTGAATCATTGAAATCACACTATCTGCATGACCATGAGCAATATCAATCGTGATATACTCTGGAGCATCAGCCTTGAGTTGGCTAACAAAGTCATACTCGTAGTCCTTGACACCTACAGAAATGGAAGCAATGAGCCCTTGATCATGCATGCGCTTGATAAAAGGAATGCGCCCCGCTTCATCAAAACGGTGCATAATGTAGAAGTATCCGCCTTTAGCCAATTGCTCTGCAACATTCTCATCCAAAATCGTCTGCATGTTGGCTGGTACAACAGGTAGTTTGAAAGTGTGATTTCCAAGTGTGACACTCGTATCTGCTTCCGCACGGCTTTTAATGACACATTTATTCGGGATCAACTGAATATCTTCGTAATCAAAAATTGGAAATTCATTTAACATATCGATGTCTCGTTTCTTTTGTAATGACCTACCTATGCTTGCGCATCCCTACGTCTTTTTCCGACGTTTCCTTAATTTATTATAAACTAAAGTACAGTTTTTGTCAAATAATTTCAATTATAAAACAATAATGTTCGGTTTCTTGTTTAAATATAAAAAGTGAGGAGATTAGTTTCTCCCCACTTCCTTAGTAATATTCCTTTTAAAAATTTCTTCGGAGCTTTCCATCATTTCACAAAATTCATTATAAGATGAAGCCTTTTGAGGGATTTGGATAGACCACTTTTTAAGCAAGACTCCGTACCCCGCTACTTCTCCTATCTCACTATTTACTGACCACTCTATACTGGGAAAAATCAATCCAGCTTTCTCAGCTTCTAAAATATAAGAATGGAAATCAGCTGGAATAAGTCCTCACGGTTTATTCTTTTTTCAGTATCTTCAAGTTTTTTATATTTGGCATCTAGAACAATCTTTCGTTCTCTATCATAAAAAATCTGGATATACTTTTCGTTTCCCACCAGAAAATACTAAGATACCTCCTTTCTTTTCTTTATTCCGAGGATGTAAAAATCCTTTTGGCAACAGGGTGTATATATACTCTTCCCAAAGCCAAGCAACATCAAAGAGAATGCCATGTACCCTTTGGGATTGAGGTCCAAGACCATGCTTTTCTCTACTCAGAATCATCAAGCAGAGTTCCTGTAACTTTCTGTACTCTCTGAAGTAGGCGTGTCGGATGGGTTTCGGTTTATTCATTCTGATAATCTTAGCACGATCAGCGAGTTTATAAGCTGGAGTTACTCGCACGATTTCTGCCATATTTTCACGATTACTATCGAGTAGTGCTCCAAAACTTTTTTGAGTCTTTATGTACTCAATCGTATGCCGAATCAACTGCATGAGTGGATTATCATAGGTGAACTCTCTAGTGGTATAGGCAATATTTCCCGTAAAAGGGAGATTTTTTTTCAGATGATTTCCAACATCTAGTACACCCTTTACATGACTATCGTTATGGAAAAATCGCTGGTATTCCTTATAAAGACCTTTTCGGAGAGCAGCTTGCAGATACTTTGGAAAGAGGTAAACCAAGAGTTGATAAAGCTTATCTTCAGGAGATAGACCGACATCTAAACTAGTCAGATTGATATTGAGAACCTTTTGTAAAAGATAATGCAAAAAATGGTCATTACTTTCATCAGAAAAACGAGAGGAAATCGTTAATCTTTCCTGACCACAGCCCAGAAAACCAATCACATTTCCAGTCTTAATTTCCTGATTGACAGTTTCAAAAATCTTTTGGTCCTTCTCTAAATCAGGAGTATGAGTCAAATCATTTGGAAAAATAAAGATACTGTCCTCTTGAGAAAGGTTATAGAGTGTTCTATCAAGAAGGGCTTGACTTAGTTTGGGATATTCTGCGACAAAATCTTCTTTAGCAATTCTATGCTGATTATCAGTTATCCGCATTATCATCACCAGTATCTTGCTGAACTGTTTGCTCTTTATTTGTCAGCTCAAATGCTTTTTTCAATGTTTCCAGAGTTTCAAATTCCTCATAGGAACCACGTAAGTAATCTTCCAAAAGCGGTTTGAGATAATCAGACCAGAGCAGTTCATAATCATAATCCAATTCTTTTAAATTACAGAAATAACTTGGTCCGATATGGTAATGACTGTTTAATTCCTGAACGTTTTCAATAGCAGTATTCAAGTTCCTTAGTCGGGTTTTAGCTTCCTCAGCATCCTCACCTAGTTCTTGATCTAGGATGTATAGTTGACTTTCAGCCGTAACTTCAACAAAGCGGAAACGACGACGCATAGCAAAATCAAAGGTATCCACTGAGCGGTCAATATCATTCATTGTTCCGATGATGTAAACATTCTCAGGAATATAAAACTTGTCATCCGTCTCATGTAAATTAGCATACTGGGTAGAAACACTCCCCCTTTCGCCACGATAGCCAGGATCTATCGAGAAAAAGAGCTCACCAAAAACCTTAGAAATCTCCCCACGATTGATCTCATCAATGATGAAAACGAAGTTTTTCAATTCATTATCTATTTCTATTATTTCATCCTGAATACTTTCATTTTTTATCATTTTGTAAAGTGTCAAATAATATGAATACTCTTGGGTAGCATTATTTTTGTTAAAAAACCGAGTTATATCTTTAACTTGTTTAAATTGAGATTCCGAAGTCAACATTGCTTCGATATCTTTAATTTTCAATTTTGCATTTTTGGATACCTCATTTTCAGGAATAGATATATAAATGTAATTTTCATCAATTTCTGTAATGATAAAGGACGATTGACGTTTTGTATATAATTTGTCAGACGGAAACTCCATATTAGCAAAATATTTTGATATCTTTGCTATTGATTTTTTTCCTTTTCTAAATCATCCTTGTTTTTATGTGAATTAACCCAATTTATCTTTGCTTTCAAACAAAAATCTTTAAAAATACCGTTTTGTAATTTAAATCCAATAGATCCATCCCCATTTGATGCCGGTCTCAACCCCTCTACAAAATCCGTATAATCATAAGATGGGTGAAACTGTACAAAGCCGATTTGATCTTTGTTGCCATCTGTTAATTCGTTTGCAATATCAATAGCAAGGTGTGTTTTTCCTGTACCAGGTGCACCTCGAAGGATAAGGTTTTTGGATTTTCTTAATATATCTAAATAATCGTTAATATTTTTATTCATAACAACTTTCTCTATATTTTTTCTGTATGTGCCATTTAGAATGGATTTATATAAATTGATACGTTCCTTGTTTCTGTCCCAGTTGATGGTTTGTCTTACACCTTTTTTACCTTGGTATTCCCATCCACCATCTACTTTCAACCATTTAACACCAATACAATGTTTAAATGTTTTTTTAGATTCGTCAAAATAATAAGGTTTCACACATTGACCAATTCCTAAAATTTTCTTAAACCCTGTGGTAGCTATTATGTAATCATCTTTTTTTATGTCATGAGCAAATTTCCAAATAAATTTATCTCTCTGTTTTCCCTGTTTCAATTTTTGA
>NZ_KQ970181.1:547697-548510 GCF_001579015.1 Streptococcus oralis | reverse complement strand
CAATTCTTGAGGATTTTTATAATCTAGAATACTAGACAAATTAGAATCAAAATCTATACAAGCTATATTCTCTTCTTTAAATAGGGACCAAACTTTTCCACCTCCTCCTGCAACTATCATCCAATAATTTAATTTTTCTTCCATTTTGTAGCTCCATTTTCATATATAGACTAGTCAGTATTTAATATTTCAAAATACTATTTCATATATAGAATATCATATCCTATAAAAAAAAGAAAAGAATTTCTAAAGAAAAGGCCTAGTGTAGAGAGCTTTATTCCCTCATAACACTAGACTTCTTTTCAATATTAATAATACTCTCCCTGACGGTAGTCCCATGAATTAAAGGTATCTGACAAGTGCATCATGATTTTATCAATGTCAAGTCCTTTACGGATTACAACTGGAGCTGGTGAGATTGAACGAGCTCCTCCTTGTTCTGGGATGAGTTTGCCGTCCTTATCAACCATAGAAACCATCACCCCTTGTTCGTAGCGAGTTTCAATCGTTTTGTCAGGTTGGATGGATGCCACATAATCGTCTGCTTCGATGACAAGGTCCACTGCGCCTTCGATACGTTCTCCGATTCCTTCCACCTTACCGCGGTTTCCTTTTCCAGATGGGTTTGCAGATGAGGCATAGACCATTTTGCCTTCTTCCCAAAGCTTAGCAGCCAACTGTTCTCCTGCTTTTCCAAACTTGATGACAAAACAGCTAGTACCACGCACATCTGTCATGAGTTCTTCACGGCCATCACCGTAAGCTTTGAGTTTTTCAAAGGCCTCTGGTTTCCATGGAAGGATACAACCGAGA
>NZ_KQ970181.1:544491-547661 GCF_001579015.1 Streptococcus oralis | reverse complement strand
TCCTGGTTTGTTACGGTTACGCTCTTTGGCTTCAAACTTGCGTTCAAGTCCTGCCTTATCGCTAGTCATGATGATGTAACCAACTTTGGTTGGACAAACGATACAACCGCCCTCACCTTTTAAAATGTCATAGCCTTCTTGTGAAAGTGTTCCCTTCCATTGAATGTGTTTTGTCATAGTTCTATTTCCTTTTCTATTTTTTCTAATCCTGCCAGTAGGCTGGACGTTGTTTTTCATAAGCAGCAATCAAATCTTCATACTGCAAAGTAATACCGATATCATCCAAACCATTTAAGAGCTTGTGTTTCCATTCGCTATCGATTTCAAAAGTGAATTCACCGACTGGTGAGATGATTTTTTGTTGTTCCAAGTCCACAGTTACCTGATCGCTTGGTTGTAACTGGGCTAGTTTCTCTCTAACCTCCCTAGGCTGAACAATAGGCAACATACCATTATTGAGTTCATTATTGTAATGAATATCACCAAAAGACCCTGCAATCACGACTTTAAAACCATAGTCTGCCAAAGCCCAAGCTGCGTGTTCCCTGGACGATCCTGCGCCAAAGTTATCCCCTGAGATGAGAATACTGGCTTTACGGTATTCTGGTCGGTTAAAGACAAAGTCTGGATCCTCAGTATACTTATCGTCCAGATATCGCCAAGCATACATGAGGTACTTACCAAAACCTTTCTTATCAATTAACTTGAGAAACTGCTTGGGAAGGATTTGGTCAGTATCAATGTTATCATTCATAAGAGGAACGGTAGTTCCCGTATAAACTGTAAATTTCTCCATATCCTCTCCTTACTGGGCTTCTGGCATCTGTCGAACATCTACGAAGCGCCCTGCGATAGCTGCCGCAGCTGCCATGGCTGGACTGCAGAGATGGGTCTTAGCGCCAAAACCTTGTCTGTCCTCAAAGTTACGATTGCTAGTTGAAGCGCAGTGGACACCATCTGGAACCTTGTCAGGATTCATCCCTAGACACATAGAACAACCTGGATCTCTCCACTCAAAACCAGCATCCAGAAAAATCTTGTCCAAGCCCAACTTCTCAGCAGCTCGTTTCACAGGACGAGAGCCCGGGACTACGATTGCTGTTAGATTGGGAGCTATTTTCTTTCCTTTGACAAATCGCGCAGCCAGTTGTAAATCGCTGAGACGAGCATTGGTACATGAACCGATAAAGATATAACCTAGTTCAATATCCGCTGGCTTTTGACCAGGCTCCAAGTTCATGTAATTGTAGGCTCGCTCATCATTCATATCCTTAATTTCTGGAAAGCTACTGTCAAAGTCAACTCCCATAGCAGGATTAGTACCCCAAGTCACCATAGGAGCCAAGTCTGAGACATCCATCTGGATAACCTTATCATAGACAGCATCTTCATCACTGACTAGCGTTTTCCAGTCTGCCACAGCCTCCTCGAAAGCTTCTGGAACACATTCCCGTCCCTTGAGATAGTCATAGGTGGTCTGATCCGGATTCATAATTCCCATCTTAGAGCCAAACTCGATGGACATATTGCAGATGGTCATTCGCTCTTCCATGGTCAAAGCATCAATCGCTTCCCCACGATATTCTACCACATAGCCAACACCACAGGCAACGCCGTACTTGGCAATCAAGGCGAGAATATAATCCTTGGAATAAACTCCTTTTTGGGGAACACCAGTGAATTCCACCAACATTTTCTTGGGTTTAACTTGCCAGAGGGTCTGAGTAGCAAAGACATGCTCCACCTCACTAGTCCCAATCCCAAAGGCAATTGCTCCGAAGGCTCCGTGAGTTGCTGTATGGCTGTCTCCACAGACGATGAACTTCCCTGGTTGGGTTCGTCCTGTTTCTGGACCAACCATGTGAACAATCCCTTGCTTCTCAGAACCGTGGGCCGCATGTTCGATCCCAAACTCCTCAACATTTTCAGCTAACTTATCAATTTGCGCTTTCGAAATGACATCTCGAATATCATAGATATTGACCGTCGGAACATTGTGGTCAAAAGTTCCAAATGTCAAATCTGGTCGTCTCAATCTGCGACCTGCGTCTCGTAATCCTTGAAAGGCTTGGGGACTGGTCACCTCGTGGATATAGTGTTGATCCACATACATGAGTTGGGGCTGCCCCTCTTCTCCTGTGATGACATGGCGGTCCCATAGTTTATCAAAAATCGATTTTCCTGCCATCCATTACCTCCAAATGAAATATAGGGCTACTAGTGTGGTTACCATCCCAAGGAACCAAACCGTTTTAAAATAACATTTTCGAGTCTTGTGGTGAAAGGTCATTCCTGCTAGCCAAGCACCAAAACCACCACAGACAAGTGCTATAGTCAAGAGAATTTTCTCTGGGATGCGCCAAGCACCTCTCCTTGCCTTGGATTTGTCAATGCCATAAATCAAGAAAATCAGCAAATTCCAAATCAAGAGGGTAAGAGTGATTCCTTCGTTTATCTTCATAGTCTTTCAATGATGGCTTCCGTCATTCCCTTGGTAGAAGCCTGTCCTCCTATATCTCTCGTTAAAATTTCTGCTGCCAAACTAGCTTCAACAGCATGTTCGATACGCTCTGCATCCTCATAACGATCAAAGCTATCTCTCAACATCATGGCAACTGACAAAATCATGGAAATAGGATTGGCAATTCCTTGACCTGCAATATCAGGCGCTGAACCGTGAATAGGTTCATAGAGACTCGGTCCATTTTCAGAATGACTGGCTGATGGCATGACTCCAAGTGTGCCTGACAGGACACTGGACTCGTCTGAAAGAATATCCCCAAAAAGATTTTCCGTTACCACAACGTCAAACTTAGCAGGATTGGTAATCATGAGCATAGCAGCTGAGTCTACCAACTGGTGTTCCAAGGTCACATCTGGAAAATCCTGCGCAACCTCCTCAGCTACTCTGCGCCAGAGTTTTGAGGTTGCCAAAACATTTTGCTTATCAATGCTGGTAATGATTTTTCTGCGACTTCTTGCGATTTCAAAGGCCTTGCGAAGAATTCGCTCCACTTCCTCATAGCTGTAGTCGTTGATATCACGCGCTTTTCGCTCTTCAAGAACATGATCTCCAAAGTAAATACCGCCTGTCAACTCACGCACCACGACAAAGTCTACCCCAGCAATTCGTTCAGGTTTGAGAGGTGATAAGTGCTTGAGACTCTCAA
>NZ_KQ970181.1:541726-544365 GCF_001579015.1 Streptococcus oralis | reverse complement strand
CTGAAGCCTTCAGGACATCGAAATCAATCCCTGCTGCATTAAAGATGGTCTCTGTATCTCTGTTTTCAACAGTGACCAATACCCGAGCCTGAGCATCTATTCCATCCGTCACAGCGTCAATAGTATAGGACACCAAGCGGACAGATTGGTTAAAGAACTTATCGATAGCGTTAAAGATCGCTTCTACAGAGCCTTGTCCTGTCGCATTGAATTCGACTTTCTCACCATCCATATTGGCTAGGCTAATGAGTGCTTCTATGTCATTATCTGCATGAGTTTGCAGTTGTAAATCATCAAAGTGGAAGCCTTCTGGATTTTCAACCATGGTTCCAGCTAGCAGAGCACGAATATCTGCATCTGTGATTTCTTGTTTCTTATCAGCCAGCGCCTTGAACTTAGCAAAGAGTGGTTTGATATCCTCTTCTGTAAAGTCAAGGGCCAGTTCTCTCAGTTTTTCGACAAAGGCATGGCGGCCAGACAGTTTGCCAAGCGGTAGTGAATTGCTCTTAACGCCAACCAGCTCAGGTGTGATGATTTCGTAAGTGAGAGGATTTTTAAGGACACCATCCTGATGGATACCGGACTCGTGAGAGAAGGCATTACCACCAACAACGGCCTTGTTTTTAGGAACTGGAATACCAGAGAAGCGAGAAACCATTTCTGACGTATTCATTGTTTCATCCAAAACAATATCACTAGTTGCTTGGAAGAAATCCTCACGAATCTTTAAAGCAACTGCTACTTCTTCAAGAGCAACATTACCTGCGCGTTCACCGATACCATTAATAGTTCCCTGGACACGTCCAGCACCGTGTTTAATTGCTGTCAAAGTATTTGCAGTTGCCATACCGAGATCATCGTGACAGTGGACACCAAAGACAACTTTATGATCTGATTTAATATTCTCAGTCAAGTGATCAAAGATGTGTGCAAACTCTTCTGGAGTCGTAAAGCCAACTGTGTCAGGGATATTTATATAAGATGCACCTGCATCGACCGCTGTTTGAACAACTTGCAAGAGGAAATCCAACTCTGTTCTAGTCGCATCTTCAGGAGAGAACTCGACAACCTCAAACTTAGAACGGGCATAAGAAACATGCTCCTTAATAGCTTCTAAAATCTCTTCCTTGCTCTTATTGAGTTTATACTTGCGGTGAATCGGACTGGTAGCGATAAAGACATGAATCTGTGGATACTTGGCATCCTTTAGCGCCTCATAACAAGCATCAATATCAGATTTTACAGAACGAGCTAATCCTGTCACTGCTGTTTTTTTCATAGCTTTAGCAATTTCTTGAACGGCTATAAATGAATCTGGACTAGCAGCCGGAAAACCAGCTTCAATTACAGAAATTCCCCATTTCTCCAGCTGTCTTGCAATGGAGACTTTTTCCTTGATTGAGAAGTTAACACCAGGTGTTTGTTCCCCATCACGAAGACTTGTATCAAAAAATTCAACTTTACGCATAAGAATTCCCCTTTTCCAAATATGGTTTTAAAAAAACATCTCGCTCAGAAACCCAAGCGAGATGTTGATTTACTCCCGCTTGGTAAGCCAAACAGGACTAATGCTTTTGCACTAGCCCGAGTACCTCAACAACAAAGCAAATTGATTAAACTTAGCTGTTTTCATGTTTGACTTTCTCCTTCGTTTGATATCTTGTTTAGTATTTTAGCATAGCTAAAAGTACTTGTCAAGAAAAAATCCAATATTTTCTGAAAATTTCTTCAGTAAAGAATATTTCGCTAATTGAAAGTATTTAAAAAGGCAAGGGAATTTCCTTACTTTTTCACAGTCAAGTTCCAACTTCTTTCGATTAGTTCTAACACCTCTTCATCAAGCAAACTATCATCAAGAGCCAGACTAATCCAGTAGCGTTTGTTCATATGAAAAGCTGGATAAATGCCCTTATGTGAAAGCAAGTCCGCTACTTGATCGTGTTTGAGGTTGACAGCTTCCACTAGCCCTTCTCTGTCCTTATCTAGCTTATCCCAAGGTATTCTCATTAAAACAGCATACCACTTTTTACTGCCTTCATGACGTAATACTGCCGTATCAGGAGATTTCTCCCACAGATATTCTAACTGATTTCCATACTTTTTCTGAACCTGAGCCATGATACGCTTAGTCTGAGGACAGATAAAATCCTGCACATCAAAACAAGCCTTCCGAATCTGGTAGAGAATCTCCAGACAAGCCTCACGGACACTTCCAACAAAAGTCCCTCTCATGCTTTCCATATGGACTTGAGGATAGAGGTCACCAGTCTCCCAATCAAAAACTTGAAAGCTTACATTATCCGTCGTGATGGACACAGTCATGGCAAAGTCTCCATCCAAAATTTGAAAACTGTAGGTCCAGACTCCCTCATTTTCTACAAAACCATAGGCACGAGCTTTTTCTTGATTAAACTGATAGGATTTAAAAATTTCAAACATAAGCGAAAACTGCTACCAAAAGCTAGCAGTTCCTTTCTATTTTTTTAAAAGACAACCTTGGTTCCATGCAATTGTGTCACACCTAGCTGGTCAATAAAGGTTTGACGGTTGTCTAAGTCAATCCCCCCACCTGGCAGAATTTCAATTTTACTAGCAGCATGTTCCAAAATTCTATGATAGTGGGCAAAACGTTTTTCTAG
>NZ_KQ970181.1:539430-541129 GCF_001579015.1 Streptococcus oralis | reverse complement strand
AGATACGAGTGACACCAGCTTGGCTGAGCCAGTCAATAGCTTCCAACTGATCTTCATCACTCAATTCATCAAAGGCCATGTGAAAGACAATTTCCATCCCTTTTGAAGCGGCAATCAACTTCTCAAGATTAGCCTTATCCAACTTCCTATCAGCAGTTAAGGCACCAAAGACGACTCCTTGACTTCCAGCTTGAGCAGTCAAACGAATATCTTCTAGCATGATGGCAATTTCCAGATCATGATAGACAAAGTCGCCACCACGTGGACGAATCATGGTCATAATGGTGCTATCATAGTTAGCTGCCAGTTCAACCGCTGCCTTTGTTACTCCATAGCTAGGTGTTGTTCCCCCAACTGCTAGATTATCACAAAGTTCGATTCGACGAGCTCCAGCCTGCATAGCTTTTTCAAGCAAGGTCACATTTTCAGCACAAAATTCGTAAATCATTTGATTCTCCTTGAAAATTACTTTTAATTTATTATATCATATTATTTAAATATGTTTTCATTTTTATCAAGGAAATATCAAATTTCAAAAACTAATCCTTATCAGGAATTACTTTAAAGAGATAGTAGGTGATAAAGATTGTCAGGGCTCCCAGGCCGATTTTGACTGGTAAGAGAGGTGCAAAATAAATGGAAATTCCCATCAAGATATAGATAGATACGATGATCTTTTTCTTGCGTTCTCTGGCGATAGATTTGGTCTCGCGAAAGTCAGCTACATAGGTCTGATAGAGCTTGGTGTGATAAAGCCAGTCTTCAAATCTCTTTGAAGACTTGGAAAAGCAAGCGATGGCTAACAAAAGAAAGGGAGTTGTTGGTAAAAGTGGCAAGACAACTCCAATGACAGCTAAGGCCAGTGAAATAAAGCCAATGCTTAGGTAAATGATACGCATGATTTCTCCTAGATAAATTACCTCTTCCTCTAGTTTCGCATACAAGGGGGAAATTTGTCAAGCCTCAACAAAAAAAGAGCCTGAAATTTATTTTCAGGACTCTGTATTTTATTTGATTTTTTCCTCTTCGTAGTCGCCATTACTACACACAATCTGTTTGCCACCACCACGGACTTTCTTCTCCACAAGGAAGTGACCACATTTTGGACAATCCCGTCCAATTGGTTTGTCCCACGAAGTAAATTCACATTCTGGATAGCGATTGCAACCATAGAAGATACGATTGCGTTTGGTTTTGCGCTCAATGATTTGTCCTTGATGGCAGCTTGGGCACTCAACACCAATCTCCTTAACAATCGCTTGCGTATGGCGACAGTCTGGGAAATTGCTACAAGCATAGAATTTACCAAAACGTCCTAATTTAATCACCATTGGACTACCACAGACCTCACAGTCAAACCCAGCTGGCTCATCCTTAATCTGAATTTTTTCCATTTCAGCTTCAGCCTTGGCTACTTCTTTGGAGAATGGTTTATAAAATTCATCAATAACACGTTGCCACTGTTCTTTTCCAACTTCGACATCATCCAGTTTTCCTTCCATTTCAGCTGTGAAAGTCACGTTTACGATGTCTGGGAAGTATTCAACAATGAGTTTATTGACAATTTCTCCCAACTCAGTTGGTTCAAAGCGTTTGGCTGCCAGACGAACATAATAGCGTTTCTGAATGGTTTCAATAGTTGGTGCGTAGGTTGATGGACGACCAACTCCATTTTCTTCCAAAGTCTTGATAAGGGTCG
>NZ_KQ970181.1:537706-539410 GCF_001579015.1 Streptococcus oralis | reverse complement strand
GTCAGAGTCATTGTAGATGGCAAGATACCCATCAAACTTAACTTGGCTACCATTTGCTGCAAACTGGACTCCATTTTGAGAGAGCTTGACAGCCATGGTATCAAAGATAGCTCCCGTCATCTGGCTAGCTACAAAACGATTCCAGATAAGCGTATAGAGTTTGAGTTGGTCTTTATCCAAGTACTTAGCAATTTTTTCAGGTGTATTGAAAACACTTGATGGGCGGATAGCCTCATGGGCATCTTGGGCACCTGAAGCATTCTTGACCTTGCTTCCATGTTTAGAGTACTTACTGCCAAAACGTTCGTTGATAAAGCTTGCCGCTTCGTTTTGCGCCACTGGACTAATACGAGTCGAGTCTGTACGCATGTATGTAATCAAACCTTGTACGCCTGTACCGATATTGATTCCTTCATAGAGCTGTTGGGCAACCATCATAGTCTTCCGAGTACGGAAGTTGATCTTATTTGCCGCATCCATCTGCATGGTTGATGTTGTATAAGGTAGCGGAGCGTTACGCTTACGTTCTTTTTTATCTACCTGTTCCACTGTGAAGTCTTTACTAGTAAGATGAGATAAAACTTCTTTTACCTTTTCATTCGTAGCGAGCTTCATCTTCTTCCCATTCATACCATAGAAAGAAGCTTGGAACTGCTTGGTTCCCTTTTTGAAGACTCCATCAATCGTCCAATATTCTTCGGGTTGGAAGGCATTAATCTCATTTTCACGGTCAATGATTAACTTGAGTGCAACAGACTGTACGCGTCCAGCTGATAAGCCCTTCTTGACCTTCTTCCAGAGAATTGGTGAAATCGAATAGCCTACCAAGCGGTCCAAAACACGACGTGCTTGTTGGGCATCGACCAAGTCCATATCAATCTTGCGAGGTTCTTTAAAAGCATTTTTCACTGCGTCCTTGGTGATCTCATTAAAGACCACACGGTTGGCATCATTTTCATCCAAATCGAGAATATGAGCCAAATGCCAGGAAATCGCTTCTCCTTCACGGTCCGGGTCACTTGCCAGAAAGACTTTATTGGCCTTTTTGGCTTCCTTTTTCAGGTCATTGATGAGAGGACCTTTTCCTCGGATATTGATATATTGCGGTTCATAGTTGTTTTCGATGTCAACTGACATACTGGATTTTTTCAAATCTCGGATATGTCCGACACTGGCTAGAACCTTGTAATTGCGTCCTAGATATTTCTCAATCGTTTTCGCCTTGGCAGGCGACTCCACGATGACTAGATTTTTTTTAACTGTTGATTTTTTCTTCTTTGTTGCCGTAGCCACACTATCACACCTTTTCAAAGTAATAAACTTTATAAAGTGTAAACCATTTTTAAAGACCTGTCAAGACTTAACTCCTATAGTATAGAAGAAAAGTTTATCTGAGTGAACAATTTCTCCTTAAAATTCAAACTCAGCTAGCACATCTTGACCGCTGGAAATCAGTTTTGCTCCCTCTTGGATCAGGTGGTGACAGCCATCTGAATGGCCATCTAAAATGTTTCCTGGAATGGCAAAAACATCGCGTCCTTCTTCCATAGCTCGCTCACAGGTAATAAGACTACCAGAACGCATCCTTGCCTCTGCAACGATCACACCACGGCAAAGACCAGCAATGATGCGATTACGAGCTGGAAAGTGAAATTTCAAGGGTTCTTCACCTGGTCCGTATTCACTTAGCACTAGATGATGATT
>NZ_KQ970181.1:536113-537499 GCF_001579015.1 Streptococcus oralis | reverse complement strand
CACGTGGATAAAAAACATCTAATCCTGTTCCAATCACAGCAATCGTTCTCCCTCCATTCTGGAGCGCAGCCATATGGGCAGCGGTATCAATTCCTTTGGCCAAGCCGCTGACCACGATTAACTCGTTTTCCAAGCCTTGGATAATTTTCTGAACCGACTTTGCTCCCTGACTCGAACATGAACGACTCCCTACAAGAGCAACCTTTGGAAATTTCAACAAGTCCAGATTTCCTTTATAAAATAAGAGAGCTGGAGGGTCATAAATCTCACTCAGATCCCAAGGATAACAGTCATCAAGAATAGAAAAGGATGGAAATTTTTGAAACTCCTTCTCCAACTGTGCATCATCTATCTGGAAATAGCGTTCCATAAAGACAGCAGGATTGCGGCAACCAGAGATTTCAGCAATATCACCTAGCAAGAGCTCCTGATCTACGGTCTCGTCATATTCAAGAACAGTTAAGATCTGTTGATTGGTTAGCCCAGCTTTGCGAAATTTATAGATTTCATAGTTATCAATTTTCATAAGAAACTCCATTTCTTTTACTACTCTCTTATCTATTCGTAAAAAAATAAAAAGAAGATCAGTTGATCTTCTTTTTTTCATTTATTCAGCTTTAGTAGTTGACCAGCTACTTTCAATCATCGGTAAGATTGTTTTTAAAGTTTCCCCATCCCCTTCAAGTGAAACATAGCGGATTTTACCATCATTCGATCGAAAAACCCAAGTAACGAGGTATTTCCCTGACTTAGCAATTGCATTGACAACATAGGCTTCATAACCTCCAATGGTCGATTTGGAGCCCCAAACCTTACTGAAATCAGAGCTTTGTTCTTTGGAAGATAAAATACTAGCAGAGACAGTCACAACATCCAGTTTGGCATACTCTTCTTCGCTAATATTAAACTGCTCAGCCTTGAAGGTATTCAGCGTAACAATGTTGATATCTGTTCCATCGCAATACTGTATATCATTTCCACCTTCTACTTCATGGAATCGAACCCATGATTTGGGTACCTTGACAAAACCATATTCATTCGAACCAATGATTTGCGTCTCTTCCTTTTTCGCTTCAGAAACAGCAGAACTAGAACTACTCGTTTCCAAACTGCTAGAAGAACTAACTACCGTAGTCGAACTTTCTCCGGTTGCTGTTTGTGATTTATTAGAGCATGAAGCTAAAAAAACACTAGCAGTAACAACAGTTCCTAAAATTAATAATTTTTTCATCCTACCACCTTTCCATCTGCATTATAAGAAAAATAAGGACTTCTGTCAAATTCTAACCTAACCTATTCTGTTAGTTTACGATTTAATAGCTCACATTTAAAGCAAAAACTCTTGAATATTTCTCAAGAGTTTTATTTTATATTTCTATTCTTCAT
>NZ_KQ970181.1:531166-535907 GCF_001579015.1 Streptococcus oralis | reverse complement strand
AAGACGCTAAGGAAGGCTTCTTGTGGGACTTCTACTGATCCGATAGCTTTCATGCGTTTCTTACCAGCTTTTTGTTTTTCAAGGAGTTTGCGTTTACGAGAAACGTCACCACCGTAACATTTGGCAAGTACGTTCTTACGAAGGGCCTTGATATCCGTACGAGCCACAATCTTGTGTCCAATAGCTGCTTGAATCGGCACTTCAAATTGTTGACGAGGGATGATTTTCTTGAGCTTATCAACGATGAGTTTTCCACGTTCATAGGCAAAGTCCTTGTGAACTATAAAGCTAAGGGCATCCACCTTATCACCATTGAGAAGGATATCCATTTTGACCAGCTTAGATGGGCGATACTCTGACAATTCATAGTCAAAGCTTGCATAACCACGTGTCGAAGACTTGAGTTTATCAAAAAAGTCAAAGACAATTTCGGCAAGTGGAATTTGATAGATGACATTGACACGATTGTCATCAATATAGTCCATGGTTACAAAGTCCCCACGTTTGCGTTGAGCCAGTTCCATCACTGCTCCTACGAACTCCTGCGGTACCATGATTTGCGCCTTGACATACGGTTCTTCAATAGTCGCAATCTTAGTTGGGTCTGGGAATTCTGATGGATTTGACACATCCATAGACTCACCGTCAGTTTGGTTAACCTTATAGATAACAGACGGAGCTGTCATGATGAGGTCGATGTTAAACTCACGCTCTAAACGCTCTTGGATAACATCCATATGGAGAAGTCCAAGGAAACCACAACGGAAACCAAATCCCAGCGCCTGAGATGTTTCTGGTTCAAATTGAAGACTCGCATCGTTGAGCTGCAATTTTTCAAGGGCTTCGCGAAGGTCATTGTACTTGTTCGATTCGATTGGATAAAGACCCGCAAAGACCATAGGGTTCATCTGCTTGTAGCCATCCAGCGGTTCAGTTGCAGGATTGTTTGCTAGAGTCACTGTATCTCCGACACGCGTATCTTGAACCGTTTTGATAGAAGCCGCAATATAACCAACATCACCAGTCGCTAGAAAATCACGCCCTACTGCTTTGGGTGTGAAAATTCCGACCTCAGTCACATCAAAGGTCTTGCCATTGCTCATGAGCTGAATCTTATCGCCAGGTTTGACAACTCCGTCCATGACACGAACTTGGAGGATAACCCCACGATAGGCATCATAAACTGAGTCGAAAATCAAGGCCTTGAGGGGCGCCGTCACATCACCCGTTGGTGCTGGCACTTTTTCTACGATTTGCTCAAGAATCTCTTCGATACCAATACCAGCTTTGGCAGAAGCTAAGACTGCTTCACTGGCATCCAGTCCAATGACATCCTCAATCTCCGTACGCACACGCTCAGGATCGGCTGCTGGTAAGTCAATCTTGTTAATAACAGGAAGAATTTCCAAATCATTGTCCAAGGCCAGATAAACATTGGCAAGAGTTTGAGCCTCAATCCCTTGTGCGGCATCGACTACCAAAATAGCTCCCTCACAGGCAGCTAGAGAACGCGACACTTCATAGGTAAAGTCCACGTGTCCAGGCGTGTCAATCAAGTGGAAAATATAGGTTTCCCCATCTTTAGCAGTGTAATTCAGCTCGATGGCATTAAGCTTAATGGTAATCCCACGTTCCCGTTCTAGGTCCATACTATCCAGAAGCTGGGCTTGCATTTCACGACTAGAAACCGTCTCAGTCTTTTCCAAAATGCGGTCCGCCAGCGTTGACTTCCCGTGGTCAATATGGGCGATAATAGAGAAGTTACGGATCTTCTCCTGTCGTTTTTTCAATTCTTCTAAATTCATGATGCTCTTCCTTTCAGGGTATCTATTAATTATAAATTGTTTTTAACATTTTGACAAGACCATACCCTGCTAGGAGTACTAATCTTCGGCGACAAAGCCGTCATTTTCAATGAAATAGTGCTCAGTCATGCCTTGGTCAGTAAAGACAATCCCATGAAGGACACCACCATAGACAGCTCCTCCATCCATGCCAATCTTGCCATCATCTGTTATCCAAAGCTCAGCTGTACCTCGGTCTTGCTTGAGCAAACCATAAACCGGTGTATGCCCAAAGACAATGGTTTTTCCTGTATGATTGGCCGCTTCGTGGAATGGCTTTCTGAGCCAGACTTTCTTGTAATCAGTCGTTTCATGCCAGTCATCCAAGGTCAAATCAATACCCGCATGAACAAAGATATACTTGTCTGTCTCTACTACAAATGGCATTTGACGAATAAATTCCACCAAATCTGCTGCTTCTGTCGCAACACGCTTGGCATCTTCTACGCCATCAACTGGTGCATCCAAGGGACGACCTAGAATAGAGTTAATAGTTGTATCACCACCATTACGACGATAATGGTCATAGCTTTCTTCTGGATCATCGAGCCAAGTCAGAAACATATACTCGTGGTTTCCTGATAGACAGATAGCCCCTTGATTATCCACCAAGTTCTTGACCATTTCTAGAACACGGCGACTGTCTTCACCACGGTCAATCAAATCCCCTAGAAAAAGCAACTGGGTGTGGCCATCCCATGTTTTGAGAAGGTCTTCCAACATACCTGCTTTTCCATGGACATCTCCAATTACATAATAGTCTGTCATTTATTTCTCCCTCGTTTGCAATAATTCTCTCGCTTGGGTAAGGGCTGCTTCTGTTACATTCTCTCCTGCTAACATCTTAGCAACTTCCTCTACTCGCTCTTCTAAAGTCAAGAGACGAACTGTCGAAACAGTTGAATGTTCGTCACTAATCTTTTCAATAAAGAATTGATAATCCGCGATGGCAATTACTTGTGGAAGGTGAGAAATAGCAAGAACCTGACCATGCTGGCCAATCTTATGAATCTTTTGAGCAATGGCTTGGGCTACACGACCTGAAACTCCCGTATCCACCTCATCAAAGACAATACTAGTCTTGCCTTCTTTACGAGAAAAGGCGGATTTAATAGCTAGCATGAGGCGGGATAATTCCCCACCGGACGCAACTTTGACCAAGGGTTTAAAGTCCTCACCTGGGTTGGTCGAAATGTAAAACTCGACCATTTCATTACCTTCTCGACTGAATTTACCCTTACTAAAGCGAACCTGGAACTGTGCTTTCTCCATATAGAGGTCTTGCAATTCTTGCTTAATCTCAGCTTCGAGCTGCTGAGCCAAATCATGACGAGCAGATGCAAGCTGACCTGCCAAATCAACAAGATTAACTTCCAATTTCTTGAGCTCTGCTTCCATGTCTTCGGAAGAAAGGTTATTTCCAGTCGAGAGATTGTACTCATCCGTAATCTTAGCAAAATAAAGCAAAACATCGTCCACAGTCCCACCGTACTTGCGGGTAATAGTATTTAGAAGATCTAAGCGATTTTCAACCTGCATGAGGCGATTACCATCAAAATCTAGATCTTCAATGATATCTTCCAAACGCTTGGTAATATCTTCTAAAACATAGTAAGTCTCTGATAGAGAACTTGAAATTTCACGGTATTCAGGGTCGTATTCTTCGACACTTTCCATGTCATTCATGGCCGAACGGACATTGGCAAGACTGGAGAATTCCTCATTGTCCAACATACTGTAGGCATTGGTTAGCGTATCCGCAATATTTTTATGATTGAGGAGTTTATCTCGCTCTTGGTTGAGAGTCAAGTCTTCTCCAGCCTGCAAGTTTGCTGCTTCAATCTCTGCCATTTGAAATTCCAACATCTCAATGCGAGACTTGTGTTCCTGCTGGTTTTTCTTGACTTCAAGAACTTGTTTCCGCATTTTGCGATAGGCATCAAAGCTTGTCTGATAGACTTGTTTAAGCTCCAAAAATGCTGCATCACCAAATTCATCCAACATTTGGATATGAAGTTGTGGACGCATTAACTCTTCTTGGTCATGCTGCCCATGAATATCCACAAGGTGTTGCCCAATGGCACGCAAGACAGACAGATTGACCATCTGGCCATTCACGCGACTAACACTTCGTCCATTTTGGAGAATCTCACGGCGAATGATGATTTCATCGCCCAATTCCAAACCTTGCTCATCAAAAAGTTCCTGCAAAAGGCGACTGTTTTCAACCGAGAAAAGTCCCTCAATCTCTGCCTTAGGAGCACCGTGACGAATAACATCAGTCGTTGCTCGAGCCCCCAACATGAGATTCATAGCATCGATAATGATAGATTTTCCGGCACCCGTTTCCCCGGTCAAAACAGTCATACCCTTTTCAAAATTGAGAGAAATGGCCTCAATAATAGCAAAGTTTTTTATCGAAATTTCAAGTAACATACTGACCTACCATTTTTTTACTTGTTCAACAATTTCCTTAGCAGCCTCAGCTGTTCTAGCTACAATTAAGATAGAATCATCATCAGCTAGGCAGCTAAAAATCTGTTCAGAGAATGCTTCAATCAACTGACTTTTCACAAAAATGGTATTTCCAGGAATGACAGTAAGGTTGATCATATTTCCCATTAGCTCAGAACTCACAATATTGTCCTCAGCCAACTGCAAACTTTTGACGATTGATTTTGGCAATTCATAGATATAGGTGTTGTTCTTCAAAGGAATTTTAACAATACCAAGCTCCTTGATGTCCCTTGAGACAGTGGCTTGAGTAGCAGAAATACCTGCTTCCTTCAAATACTCAACGATTTCTTCCTGAGTCCCGATTTGATAATCCGTAACAAATCTTCTAATTTTTTCAAGTCTCTCTTTTTTATTCATCTTTAAATTCTCTATGTGCTCTC
>NZ_KQ970181.1:527886-530981 GCF_001579015.1 Streptococcus oralis | reverse complement strand
GCTCTCTCTACAACTTTTTCTATTTCGGGGGCAACTTGATTACTTGCTCCCTCTTCCTTTTTCAAATATGCCAGAAATTCAATGTTTCCATGTCCTCCTTGGATTGGTGAATAGTCTAATCCAAGCACTGAAAATCCTTCTTCAACTGCCATAGCAGTGACTGATTCAAGGACATGTTGATGAACCTTGGCATCACGAATGATTCCATTCTTCCCAATCTGCTCACGACCTGCTTCAAACTGGGGCTTAACCAGAGCCACAACCTGACCTTGATCAGCTAAGACGCAGTGCAAGGCAGGCAAAATCAGACTGAGGGAAATGAAACTCACATCAATACTGGCAAAACTTGGTTCCTGCTCAAAGTCAGTCCTTTCAGCATAACGGAAATTAAACTGCTCCATACTGACAACCCGAGGATCTTGGCGCAATTTCCAAGCCAATTGATTGGTCCCAACATCCACTGCGTAAACAAGCTCGGCACCGTTCTGTAGCATAACATCGGTAAAGCCACCAGTAGAGGCTCCAATATCAATAGTTGTTGCCCCTTCCACTGACAAATCAAAAACCTGCAAAGCCTTTTCCAATTTGAGACCACCTCGGCTGACATACTTGAGTTTTTCGCCTTTGAGTTTTAGCTCAGTATCATCCGGGATTTTCTCTCCTGGTTTGTCAAACCGCTCTCCATTAAGAACAGCTACGACTAGCCCAGCCATCACACCTCGCTTGGCTTGTTCTCGTGTCTCAAACAAACCTTGTTTATAAGCTAGTACATCCACTCTTTCCTTAGCCATTGATTCTCAAACTTTCTACTACTTTCACAATTGGTTCTGTTTCAAAGCTGACTTGTTGGGCAATTTCCTCTAATTTTTCATTAGCTTGATCCAGAGTTTGGTTACAAAAGGCAATCGCCCCCTCCAAACCCAGCAAGGCTGGATAGGTTGATTTTTCAGCCTGCAAATCCTTTTGTGGAGTCTTGCCGATTTCCTCAAAACTAGCGGTCACATCCAGCACATCATCTCGAACTTGAAAGGCCAGCCCGATTAATTCACCAACAGTTTTCAGCTTTGTCTGCATTTTAGGAGATAATTCCGCTATGATAGCAGCTGCTTGAAAGGGATAAGCTAGTAATTTACCTGTTTTATTAGCATGAATGGTCCGGAGTTCTTCCAAAGATAAGTGCTGATGTTCACCCTCCATGTCCAGAACCTGGCCTGCTACCATTCCCATGCTTCCAGAAGCAAGAGATAAGTTAGCAATCAAGTTCACCTTGATCTGGCTTGGCAAGTCTGCCTGCGCTATCAAAGCATAGGGATCTAGGAACAAAGCATCTCCTGCCAAAATTGCCATTGCTTCGCCGAATTTCTTATGATTTGTCAAGCGCCCCCGACGATAATCATCGTCATCCATAGCAGGAAGATCATCGTGAATCAAGCTCCCTGTATGAATCATTTCCAAGGCCGCAGCCACTTGGGCGTGCGCTGGTTGGATAACGACTTGCAAGGCTTCCAGAACTTCTAACAAAAGAAAAGGACGGATACGCTTGCCACCAGCATGAATGGAATAGAGAACAGACTCTCGTAAACTAGAGGCAAACTGCTGATCTCCATAAAAGTCTTCCAAGGCCGACTCAACAAGAGCTAATTTTTCTTGTTTCTTCATTCAAAATCACTTTCTGTTCCGTCTTCTTGCATGACCTTGACCAAGGTCTTTTCAGCCTTGTCCAGCGTCGCTTGGAGTTCTTTTGACAGGACCATGCCCTTTTGAAAGGCCGCAATCGCATCTTCCAGAGCAATTTCACCATTTTCTAAACTTTGGACAATGCTTTCCAGTTCTGCTAGATTTTCCTCAAATTTCTTTTGTTTTGACATCTTTAACCTCTAATTCTACTTGACCGTCTCGCATCAACAGCGTCACTTGGTCTTTTTTCTTCAAACTCTCAACCGAATCCACAACGGACTCTTCTTTTTTGACAATAGCATAGCCACGCGCAACAATTCGGCTCGTATCCAACATCAGCAAGGCTTCTGAAAGTCGCTTGACCTCAGCAACCTTAGCATCATAAACCAGAGCCATTTGGCTACGGAGGAGCTTCTTCAACTGAGCAAGCCGATCCTGATAGCGTTGGATTTTGGTAACAGGTGATAATTGTACCAATTGATGCGTCCTTGCTTGGACAACTTGTTTGCTATCAGAAATCCGTGTTCGTAAGCTTTGTTTTAAGCGCAGTTGCAGTTGGTCCAAGCGTTGCAAATAACCGTCATACAAGCGCTCTGGCTGTCTAAAGATGACCGACTGACTGCATTTCTTCAGAGCTTCTTTTTTCCTTGATAGGACATTCTGAACTGCTGTTGCCATCCGTTTTTCTTGATTTTGCAAATGAGCCAAGAGATCCAACTTGGTCACTGGTGTTGCCAGTTCTGCTGCAGCCGTTGGTGTCGCAGCCCGACGATCCGCTACAAAGTCTGCCAAGGTCACATCCGTCTCATGACCAACACTGGAAATAATTGGCAAACGGGATTCAAAAATAGCCCGTACCACAATTTCTTCGTTAAAGGCCCAGAGATCCTCAATGGAACCTCCACCGCGGCCAATGATAAGGACATCTAGGTCCTCACGTTGATTGGCACGAGCAATATTTCGTGCTATTTCCTCCGCAGCTCCATCTCCTTGCACCTTGGTCGGATAGAGAAGAATATCGACACCAGGAAATCGTCTGCTGACGGTCGTGATAATATCTCGAATAACAGCTCCACTACGACTGGTTACTACACCAATTCTCTTAGAAAATTGGGGCAGAGGTTGCTTGAAGCGTTCTTGAAACAGGCCTTCTTCTGTCAATTTTTTCTTGAGTTGTTCAAACTGAATCGCAAGCGCCCCAACCCCATCAGGCTCAGCCTTTTCAATGATGATGGAGTAGCTCCCACTCGGTTCGTAAACCTGTACACGCCCAATCACATTGATTTTCATTCCTTCTTCCAGGTCAAAACCTAATTTCTGATAAATCCCAGACCAGATGGTCGCTTGAATGACTGCGTGGTCATCTTTTAGGGAGAAATATTGGTGAGTAGGACGTTTACGAAAGTTGGAAACTTGAC
>NZ_KQ970181.1:526772-527592 GCF_001579015.1 Streptococcus oralis | reverse complement strand
TTCTTGACGATAGGTCTTGCTACTCCGTGTATGCTCTGTATAGTCATAAGTCGGAATATCCACTGGACGACCAGCCAATAACTCCTTAATCTGCTCGATCATCAAGTCTGTATCAAAGGCAAAAGGATGGTCATAGTTGGTTTTGACACGCTCTTCAAAGGTCAAATGAGACTGATCCTTGTAGTATGAATCATGCTCAATCATGGAAATCTTTTCATCAGGAAAATGCGATAAAATGGCTCTTGAAACACTAGTTTTTCCACCACCAGAACCACCTGTCACTCCGATAATGATTGGTCTATTTTGCATGCTATCCTCCGTTTTTTTATCCGTCGTCTATTCTATCACATTTTTTGAAAAATTTATAGTCTAGTTTTGGATTGATTATGGGTAACAATTCTAATACTTGCACCTAGCTAGACTATCCAAAAACCTTCCTTGGCTTATAAAGATTACCCCGTTTTTCTAGAATGGCAAGCAATTTTTCTCCTTCAAAGGCAGCCAATTCCTTATCCGACTGATCTAGCTCGATAAAACGACCAAAGCGAACTGCTGTAGCCTCTTCTGGACTTAGGAAAACTTTAACAAGGTCCCCTGTTCCAATCTCTAGAGGATGGAGAAAGTCCAATTGACCATCCTCCACTTTTTCAGCAATTTCTTCCAAGGTAAGAGCATCTTCTAGCTGTAAACCGGCTGCACTAGTCCGTGTCAAATGGGACATATGAGCCGCATAACCCAGCTTCTCTCCCAAGTCAACAGACAAGGTACGGATATAAGTCCCCTTACTACATTTTACACGAAAAGTAAAACGTGCAAGATG
>NZ_KQ970181.1:522261-526752 GCF_001579015.1 Streptococcus oralis | reverse complement strand
TCATAAGAAATCGGACTTGTCCGTTCAAAGCTATAAATAGTTATCTGACGTTCTGGACGGTCCACTTCCTGACCAGCACGCGCATACTCATAGAGCTTGCGACCATTGACCTTGACAGCCGAATACATAGGCGGAATCTGAATAATAGGTCCAGTCAGACTGGCAATTGCTTCATCGACGAGTTTTTCATCTAAGGACGACAAAACGGGTGTCTCTGCGACCACTTCCCCACTGGCATCCTCAGTCGTCGTTGAATAACCTAGAGTGATTTCACCCTCGTAAATCTTGCCCTCATCCTGCATAAATTCAACCATTCGGGTTGCCTTTCCAACTGCAATAGGCAAAACACCCACTACATCCGGATCCAAGGTCCCACCATGGCCAATCTTCTTAGTCCCTAAAATCTTGCGCAATTTAAAAACCACATCATGCGAGGTCATGCCTGCTTCTTTTTTTAAGTTGATAATACCGTTCATGTTTGCTTTCTAATTCCCTTTTCACTTTACATCAACATATTCTATCTTAGATAGATTTTAAAACTATATCAGCTCATTTTTCTAAATACTTCCTAGCTTCCTGAACATAAAAGAGTTCTGGATTTTCATGGGCAATGCTTTCAAACAAACTACGGGTACGTTCTTCATCTCCTTTTAATTGAGCATTGAGAGCTCCGTAATAAGAAAACATGATTCGGGCTAATTTGTTTTCTGGTTCAGCGATGTCGAAGTAGTCGTTTGATATTTTATTACAATAGATATCAACAATAGCCTTTAAACTCAATATTTCTTCCTGATATTTTAAAATTTGTGATGGAACATTACTTGTTAGTCCTTCAATTTCTATCATCAATTCTCTCAATTCTAAACAATCATTCAAATGAACCGAGTTTAGGATGCTATAATACTTGATATTAAATACATAGTACAGATTTTTGGATTTTTTTAGATTACTATTTTTTATTTTATTCAGCAATTCTAAACTATCTTGGAAGTGTCCTCTATAAAAGGATACCCTTGCATTTGCCAAATATTTTGGAAGAACTTGAACATTTCTATTTAAAGAATTTTCCTCAGCTCTGGCAACTATTTCTTGATACTTTGCTAAATTGATATCTTGAGATAAAATATCAATTAAAGCCTTGTCAAGTAATAGCTTAGATAAAAGAATAAACAATATAACAAAGACAAGAAATATTGTTAATACCTTTGTGTAAGTGGTCGATGAATGGTTAAAAATATACACATAAACAATTACTGTTGAAAACACTAAAAAATACAGCAAATATTTAAATATAATTTTAAGAAAAATTAATTCTATTTTATCAGCTGACCATGTTCTAATAATTTCTATAGCTCTTTTCATATAACACTCCATAACTAGCTATTAAATAACGCAGTAATTCCTACAAATAATGCAACTACAGCAGTTGCTACCTCACCAACCCCAGTAGAAAAAGCAAGAACTGTCCCAACTGTTACAATAGTTAGTCCAATCGTTTCAACTGGATGCTCTACAACCCAATTAAAAGCACTACCAACTACCTCACCAGTGGTATTAAAAGTTTGAGTGAGATGATCCACCTTCCTCACTCCCGTCTCATTAGTCGTTTTAACTGTTGCGTAGTCTTGTTTGACCTGGTTATGTTCCTTCACATAGGTGACGTACGGTAAGAACTTATACCAGTTTTATCTTTCTAAATAGCTCTTCGTTTCCTGTACATAAAGTTGTAAATATTTAATGTAGACATACGACTATTTTAAAGTTATTTCATATTTAAGGCTACTCCCCCTTCAAGGCATCAAACTTCGCTTTCATAGTTGGATTTTTTCGAGTTAGTTTTTTTACTGAAACATCATCCAACTTATTATTTGCGAGGCGGAGCTGGTTTTCTGATGTTGTTAGGAATTTCTTGACTTCCTCCATACGCTTAATGGCCTTGTCGATTTCATCAATTGCTTTACCAAAGTTGGTCGAAGCAGAGTTGTAGTTCTTGGCAAAGGCTAGTTTAAAGGCATCCAAATCTTCCTCAAAATGTGTAATATCGATATTTTGCTCTCGAACCAAGGCCAATTCTTGTTTGTATTTAAGGGAATTAAGCGCCGCATTTCGCAAGAGACCAATCAACTGGATAAAGAACTGAGGACGAACCACATACATCTTTTCATACTCGTGGCTGACATCAACAATCCCTGTGTTAAAGTAGTCATTATCTGCTTCTAACATAGTCACCAAAACGGCATACTCACAGTTCTTCTCCCAACGGTCCTTGTCCAATTCCTTGTAGAAATCGGCATTCTTGTGCTTCTTCTCTGTTCCATCCGCTTCATTTTTCATTTCAAACATAATGGAAATGAATTCTAGACCATTTTCATCAAAATCACGGAAGATAAAGTCACCCTTAGAACCACGCGCAGAGACCTTGTTATCTTTCTCAAAGTAGGCATTTGGAAAGGCAAAACTACGAACCTTGTTAAACTCACTCTCTGCATACTGTTCCAGGCTTTCCCCGATTGCTTTTGTGGATTGTTGGGCTTTGAAATTCTTGTAAAATTCGACTTGTTCACTAGCAGCCTTAAGCTGGGCTTCGTAATTTTGCTTAACAGAAGCCAAAGATAACTCATTTTCCTTTTCTTGCAAGAGGAGCTGATTTTTGACCTGATCGCGTTCTTTTTCTAAGTCAGAAAGGGTCTTTTGCAGTTGATTTTCATGCTCCAAACGCAAGGTGGCCAATTGGCTTTCCAAGGCCTGCACTTCCTTGTCCTTAGCCAATAAGGCCTCATGACTTGTCTGTTCAACTTCTTTCTTGGCCAATTCCTTCTCTGTATCAAAGTTTTGGATTTGACTCTGCAGTTGCGCAATTTCTTGATCCTTCTGAGCCAGTTTAGTCTGTTGCTCATTCATAGCCTTCTGCTCAGCCAAGGCCAGCTCCTGCTTCATCCGATCGTGCAATTCCTTATCAAACTCAACAGTTCTCACTTGGGATAAAAGTTCGGCATACTGACTTTCATTTACTGTAAAGACTTCCCCACAGTTGGGACATTTGATTTCGTTCATAACTTTCCTCTTTCTAGACTTCTGTAACCATTATATCATGCCTGAGGGAAAATCAAAAACAGTGAGTCAAAACCCACTGTTTATATCTTTTACTTTAAATTTTTTCCAAGGCCAAGCGCAAATCTTCAATCAAATCCTCTACATTTTCAAGACCGATCGACAAGCGAATTTGGTTTGGTGTTACACCTGCTGCTTCTAGATCTTTTTCTGACAATTGACCGTGAGTAGTTGTGGCTGGATGGACAACAAGCGATTTGGCATCTGCCACGTTTGCAAGGTCAGAGAAGATTTCCAAATTATCAATCACCTTGCGAGCTTCTGCTTCTCCACCTTTGACATGGAAGGTAAAGATTGAACCCACACCTTTTGGTAGATATTTCTCAGCCAAGGCATGATATGGACTGTCTGCTAGTTTAGGATAGTTGACTTTTTCTACCTTAGGATGGTTAACAAGGAAATCAACGATTTTCTCTGCATTTTGCACATGGCGTTCTACACGAAGCGAAAGCGTTTCGAGTCCTTGGAGTAAGAGGAAAGCATTGAATGGTGACAAGGCTGCACCAGTATCACGAAGCAATTGAACTCGAACAGCGATGATAAAGGCTGCTGCCCCAACATCACGAGTATAGCTCAAGTTGTGGTAGCTAGGATCTTCCTCTACAAATTGAGGAAATTTCCCTGAAGCTTCCCAGTCAAAACGACCACTGTCCACAATGACACCACCAATAGTCGTACCATGACCACCGATAAACTTAGTTGCTGAGTGAATGGCAATATCTACACCGTGAGAGAAGACGTTAATCAAATACGGTGTGGCAAAAGTATTGTCCGAAACGAGAGGAATCTGGTGTTTATGCGCAATCTCAGCCAATTTTTCCAAGTCAGGAATGTTAATCAAGGGATTGCCCAAAGTTTCAATCAAGACAAGCTTGGTATTGTCATTGATAGCTGCTTCTACTTCCTCCAAATTATCCACATCCACAAAGGTTGTTGTAATCCCATAACGAGGAAGGGTTTCTTTCAAGAGATTGAAGGTCCCACCGTAAATAGTTGATGCTGCCACTACATGGTCACCTGCATGAGCAAGCGCCAAAATAGTGTAGGTTACAGCAGCCATACCTGATGCTGTTGCAAGAGCTCCAACACCACCTTCAAGAGCAGCGATTCTTTCCTCAAAGGCTGCTGTTGTAGGATTTGTGATACGAGTATAAATGTTCCCTGGTTTTCTCAAGGCAAACAAATCTGCACCTTCCTGCGTGTCATCAAAAACGAAGGATGTTGTTTGATAAATCGGTACTGCACGAGACTTGGTAGCTGGATCCACAACTTGCCCAGCATGTAATTGTAGGGTTTCAAATTTAAAATCACGAGTCATATGACGACCTCCAAATAGCTTCATTAGGGATATTGTATCATCTTGGGCTAGTCTTTTCCAAT
>NZ_KQ970181.1:519919-521813 GCF_001579015.1 Streptococcus oralis | reverse complement strand
TGTATCATCTTGGGCTAGTCTTTTCCAATACCGTTTTTCTATATTTTGATATAAGGAACAACTATGACTAGTCTTACACATCAAACAAAAAAGCACGATTCACTCGTGCTAATTTCTTTAATCGACATAAGTATCTTCGTTTTTATTAAGGAAGGCGTATGGCAAGCCCATCAAGAGACCCCCTCCGATAAAGTTCCCAATAAAGGTCACACCCCAGTGACGAAGAATATTAGGTATGTCAAAGTTAGCAATAGAATCAGCTGCAACACTGAACTTAACAATCGCAAAAGAAGCAAAGTTCGCAGCAATGTGTTCGTTTGTTAAGAATACAAACATGTAAATAGCTGACAAAACAAGCCAAAGTTTGGCCCCACCATCTTTCACCAAAACAAATGAAAGAATGGCAATATTTACAAAGACGTTTGCTAGAATCCCTTCAAGCAAGACTAACTCATTGGAACGACCTAACTTCATCTCTACAACTCCTGAAATGAAGCTATCATGTGTTAGATTTGCATAGGCTGCTGAGTGGGCAAAGCCCCAACCTGCTATCAAAGCTCCGATGAGGTTGAAGAAGGTACAGTAAAGTAGAATCTCAGCCGTTTTTCTCCATGAAATTTTCTTCAAAAAACTACCAGCTGTCAAAAACATCATATTTGAAGTTACCAACTCAGCATTTAAGAAAACAATGTAAGCCAATCCCCAAGCAAAAACAAATGGGAAGAGGAAGCGTCCACTACCAGGTGCGATTTTATTTATCAAGTCAGCCCCAACTGCACCTGCAGCTGTACTAAATGTTAAAAAGGCACCTGCAAACATGGAACGAATCGCATACTTAAACTTACTTTGGCTATAAAGACTTTCTTTCTTCTTGCAAGCAAATTCAATCTTTGAGATAAATTCTGAAGAGACCATAAAAAACTCCTAAAACTTTTATTTGTGATAATTATAACATAATTCTTGTTTTCAAGAAAGCGTTTTCCGTGAAATATGAAAATTTTGTTCAAAAAATTTCACTTGTAATACTTCTCATATTTTTCTTTAAAAGTTTTTTTAGTTCTCTTTGTTCACACAAAAACCAGCGAAATGACTATTTCACTGGTTCATTAGAGTTTAATAACGCTGTTTATATGGTTTATTAAAGGCACTAAGGACATCATCAGATGTTTCTGAATATGCTTTAACTTCTTTAAAATCACCTTTAACAATAATTCGCTCTGTCGCGTCATAGTCGACACAGGTTACCAATGTGATTTCTTTGATACCATCACGGTCTTCAATTTCGTCTACGCGATCAGGCGTCACGTGCTTCACCTCACGAATCTCATAGGTGTATACTTTATCTTTATCAGTCAGATAGATTTTCATCCCTGCCTTGGCATTGACCAAAGGTGAAAAGAGCATTTGGCTTGCATTTTCAGCAGTAAAGATATGGTGGCTGGCTAGTGAATAGTTGCCTTCCCCCATTTTCTGATTTGCTTTCATGGTCCCTGCCCCGTAGAACAAGTTTACATTATCTAAACCTTTAAAAATAGGCAAGTTAATCCCTACTTCAGGAATGGCTATCCCTCCGATAACTGGAAGTTGCTGAGCGTCCCACTGGGCAACTAAAACAGCCTCAGATGAAATAGATTTAACTGAATCAAAATCGAAATTTCCTTCTGCCTCTTTATTCTCTTCAATCTTTTCCTTAGTCACCTGACTGACTTGATATTTATTGGTATTCCAAACCATAAATATGTTTCGGATCTTTGAATTAAAAATCAAGACCAAAGACAAGAGGATGAGAAAGACTGCTAGGATATTGGTCAGCAGGTTTCTGCGTTTCTTTTTTTCTTTTTATTATCTTTTTCAGACATTATACTTCACTCTCTGTTTCAATTTCAGTCCCAAC
>NZ_KQ970181.1:518596-519446 GCF_001579015.1 Streptococcus oralis | reverse complement strand
GGTCTAGACGCATCGCCTTAACTCCCATCGTTGAGCGTCCTGTTTGTGAAATATTGGCAACGTTTGTTCGAATCATGACCCCTGTATCCGTGATAATCATCAGATCTTCATCACCTTTAACAGTGAGGAGGCCTGCAAGAGGACCATTCTTCTCAGCAACATTGGCTGTCTTCATCCCTTTACCACCACGGCCTTTAGTTGGATATTCAGTAGCAAGAGTACGTTTACCATAACCTTTTTCAGTGATGATAAGAACCTCATCCTGGTCAGTAATAACACTTGCGCCAACTACTGTATCACCTTCACGAAGATTGACTCCTCGGACACCTGTCGCGATACGGCTCATTCCACGAACAGCTGACTGATTAAAGCGAACAGCATAACCAAACTTGGTACCAATGATAATATCGGTATCTTCTTCTGTCAGCAAGACATTGATCAACTCATCCTCATCCTTGAGATTCAAGGCCTTAAGTCCATTCTGACGAATGTTAGCAAATTCCTTGACGCTGGTTCTCTTCACGATACCGTGACGAGTTGTGAAGAAAAGATAAGCATCATCACTACGCTCAGAATCAACATTGATGATGGTCTGAATACTCTCGCCTTCGTCTAACTTCAAAAGATTGACAACTGGCAAGCCCTTAGCTGTACGCCCATATTCAGGAATTTCATAGCCTTTAAGGCGATAGACACGTCCTTTATTGGTAAAGAAGAGCAAATGATCATGAGTGCTGGTTGAAACCAACTCCCGTACAAAGTCATCATCCTTAACTCCAGTACCTTGGACTCCACGACCACCACGCTTTTGGGCAGTGAACTCACCTTGGTCCAGACGTTTGATGTAGCC
>NZ_KQ970181.1:517368-518108 GCF_001579015.1 Streptococcus oralis | reverse complement strand
CATATCAAGGATAGCCTGACTTTGACGCTCTGAAAGCTTAAACTTGCTCATCAATTCAACTTGTGCTTCCGCATCCGTTTCACTAGCACGGATGATACGGATTACCTCGTCGATGTGGTCTAGCGCGATTAAAAGACCTTCTAAGATATGCGCACGCGCTTCTGCTTTTTCCTTGTCAAAACGGGTACGACGAACAACCACTTCCTTTTGGTGCTCGATATAAGCATCCAAAATTTGACGAAGAGACAAGATTTTCGGTACGCCATTCTGAATCGCCAGCATATGAAACCAAAGTTGGTTTGCATCTGGGTCATCTTGAAGAGATTGTTAAGGATAACATTTGCGGAGGCATCGCGTTTGACTTCGATAACGAAACGAACCCCTTCACGGTTGGATTCATCACGGACTGCAGTAATGCCCTCGATCCGTTTTTCCTGAACCAAGCGAACAATATGCTCATGCACCTTGGTTTTATTGACCATGTAAGGAAATTCCGTTACAACGATACGCTCACGACCCGTCTTAGTAGTTTCAATCTCTGTACGAGAACGAAGTACAATCGAACCTTTACCAGTTTCGTAGGCCTTATGAATACCTGATTTCCCCATAACAAGGGCACCAGTTGGAAAGTCTGGACCAGGCAAGACTTCCATCAAGTCCTTAGTAGTCACATCTGGATTGTCCATGACCAGCTTCACGGCATCAATGGTTTCACCAAGGTTGTGAGGAGGAATGTTGGT
>NZ_KQ970181.1:515868-517255 GCF_001579015.1 Streptococcus oralis | reverse complement strand
GTCTACGAAATCAACCGTATTTTTATTGATATCACGAAGCATTTCAAGAGCAATCTTGCTCATACGTGCCTCAGTGTAACGTTGCGCGGCAGCACCGTCCCCATCCATGGAACCAAAGTTTCCATGCCCATCAACGAGCATGTAACGGTAACTCCACCACTGGGCCATGCGGACCATAGCTTCATAAATAGAGGAATCTCCGTGTGGGTGATATTTACCCATAACATCCCCTGTGATACGGGCTGACTTTTTATGGGGTTTATCTGGAGTGACCCCCAATTCATTCATTCCGTAAAGAATACGACGGTGAACTGGTTTCAAGCCATCTCGAACATCAGGAAGAGCACGCGCTACGATAACACTCATGGCGTAGTCGATAAAGCTAGTCTTCATCTCCTTTGTCAGATTGACATTCACTAAATTTCTATCCTGCATTAATAAATGCCTCATTTCACTATTAGTAACTAGATATATTATACCATAAAATGTCCTTTATTTCAGGCTTTGGAAATCACTAAAACGTTTACATCAAGAACAAGAGGGCATATTCGTGACAAAGTTTTTTAAAAGTGATAGAATGAAAGTGTCTGGGGATTCCCCTAAAAAAAATGAAGGAGATGTTTAGATAATGACTTCAACTAAACAACACAAAAAAGTGATCCTTGTTGGTGACGGTGCCGTAGGTTCATCTTACGCTTTCGCACTTGTTAACCAAGGAATTGCACAAGAGCTTGGAATTATCGAAATTCCTCAATTACACGAAAAAGCTGTAGGTGATGCGCTTGACCTTAGCCACGCCCTTGCCTTCACTTCACCTAAAAAAATCTACGCTGCTCAATACGCTGACTGTGCAGACGCTGACCTTGTTGTTATCACTGCAGGTGCTCCTCAAAAACCAGGTGAAACTCGTCTTGACCTTGTAGGTAAAAACTTGGCTATCAACAAATCAATTGTGACACAAGTTGTTGAATCAGGTTTTGATGGTATCTTCCTTGTTGCGGCTAACCCAGTTGACGTTTTGACTTACTCAACTTGGAAATTCTCTGGATTCCCTAAAGAACGTGTTATCGGTTCAGGTACTTCACTTGACTCAGCTCGTTTCCGTCAAGCACTTGCTGAAAAATTGGATGTTGATGCTCGTTCAGTTCACGCCTACATCATGGGTGAACACGGAGATTCTGAATTTGCGGTTTGGTCACATGCCAATATCGCTGGTGTAAACCTTGAAGAATTCCTTAAAGATACTCAAAACGTTCAAGAAGCTGAATTGATTGAATTGTTCGAAGGTGTTCGTGATGCAGCCTACACAATCATCAACAAAAAAGGAGCTACATACTATGGTATCGCCGTAGCACTTGCTCGTATCACAAAAGCAATCCTTGATGAC
>NZ_KQ970181.1:510008-515085 GCF_001579015.1 Streptococcus oralis | reverse complement strand
TTCATCACTTTCATTATCTTGTCCCAGTCATAAATTCTGAGATGATCAGGTACTTCCCAACCTCTAGGGTCACCAGGCACATGAATGTCAATGTCTGACGGCCCCCATTCTTCATTTGATCGGTATTCAAACCCCAAAGAGCCCATGAGAGTCGGAGTGATCCCGACTTGGTTTAAATGAGAACAAATTGTTCGAAATTCATCAAATAGAGAATTCATTCCTCCCCCAATCGTTGATATAAAACTCGATTTCGCAGTGAAGGATAAACTAATTTTTACCTTCTACTCTTTCGGTTTCGAAAATACTTCTACTCGCTGTGCTAGGACTTTGATTTCTACAGGTAGATTATCCGACTTATCGCCGTCAACATCTGACTCCAATTCACTATCAGAAGAGATCTTAATATTACGAGCTTTGATATACTCGATATTATCATTTGCGACAACATCCCCTTTTAGTAAATCAGGAATGACGGATAATTTGGAGAATATTGAAGCATCTTTTAGAATCAAAATGTTGGCATAGCCATCTTTGTTTTCTTCAAAGATTTTTTTATCAGCGAAGTAATTTGTCAAGAGAACCAAAACATGGCTAGCTTCACCAACATAATTTCCATTTTCTGTCTCAACCTTAATATTAAAGACTTGATCCGTCATGACAGACTTCATGGTATTTACAGCATAGGCAAGAATACCAAATTTTGTCTTGTCCTCAATTTCAACATTATGAATCGCCTCAGGAAGAGAACCAATACTAAAGATATAACCAAAATAATTGTCATTTGCTTTACCGATATCAATCTTGTTGGTTAAGTTAAAATCGAGTTCATCAATCGCACCGTCGATGTCTTGATTGATTTCCAAAAGCTTCGTAATGAGGTTACCTGTACCGCCTGGGATAATACCCAACTTAGGAATGTAGTCTTTCTCAGCAATACCCGAAATCACTTCATTAACTGTCCCGTCTCCACCGAACACAAGCACTGCATCGTACTTCTCACGAGAAGCTTCCTCAGCAAAGTGTGTTGCGTCTAACGCTTTTTCAGTAATTTTGGTTTCCACGTGCTCAAAATAATCTTTGGCTTTATTCTCCAGCTTGACCTTATAATCCAAAGCCTTTTCCCCACCAGAGGTAGGGTTGATAATTAACATTGCTTTTTTCATTGATAATACTCCTTAAACAGTTACAAAATTATTAGTAACTAATTATATCACTTGAGTTATGTAAACGCCATCCAAATGCTTGAAAAATCAGACCACTAAGTACAATCTAAACGACAATGTAGCAAATGCTAACAACAACTTAAACAAAAATGAATAGTCATTGTTAGCATTTCACTACTTTACTTATTCTTCAATTTAATATAATCTATTAAGTATAAAATACCTGAAACAAAGGCGAATACACTGGAAAATCCAGCAAATAGCGGAATAAAACCAATAAGAGACGCACTCAAGAGATGGATCTGATATGGACATTTTATTTAACATGAGTTCAAGCTCGTCCCTGGTCAGCTCATGATGTGCAAGAATAGTCGAGCGAATGAGGTAACTCTCTAAAAATCTCTGTATTTCGGCTTCAGTTTTTGATTAGTTAGTGCTTCATAGGCCTCCTTGATGGCAGCATCAAAATCACCAATCATATAGAAATAGCCAACAGATGTTAATGTTACATCCATTTGTATAATTGCTCTTTTCGCATCTTTGTTCAATTCAATGTATTGCTTCCAAGATGGTAAATCTAAGTTCAAATGCAGTAACTTAGTACCATTTCTTAAATACCCTCTTCTGATTGTCGAGATGGAAAGGAATAAAAGTGCATTTATGAGTAAAATACAAAAAAATTGAAAAGACCTATCGTTCACCATCCAAGCTACACAAAGAATAAGAAGCACGGCTAAAACAATCGCAACTTTTCTATAAAAAGCATATCTTTTACGTAGTTCTAAGTAATTCATTTTTACTCCTTTCTCCAAGAAGAGTCGTCTGACAACTCGATCTCACCTATAAACCATCGTGACATCTTCTTCTTTTTGTCTTTGAAGGGATCGGGTTTAATCAAAGTAAAAGGTGAAATGCTTGCATCCGGGAAATACAACTCCACTTTTAAAGACTGCTTAGGATTATCATTGACATAGGCTGAAAAATGAATATGATAGCTTCCACCCACATCACCACCATTATCATACCCTCCCCTAGCAGTATTTGGTAAAAGTTTAATAGAATTTATTGATTGTTTTTCCTCATTTTCCAGGTAAGTAATAATTGCACTCTTGATAATCTTTTCATTCTCATGGACAAATTTTCCGTTATTGTTAAGAAGAAAATTCCCATAGCTTAGAAATGTTAAAAAAAGAAGCAGAAATGGAATAGATAGCAAAAAGTACAACCATTTATTGGATTTAAACATAATGTCTCCTATTGATAAGAAAAAAATAATCGTAAATCGACATATTTTTTTCTTCTTTAACTTACAACTTTTCTATTTTTTTAAAATAATCTCTTGCTTTTCGTAACTTTCTCGGAGTGGTAACATACCTAATATCACCGTAAAGAAACCCAAAAATAAAATACTGTTAATGATAATGATAGATACCTCTGTCCCATTATCAGTAAATATATAAAATCCCAAACATCCTATAACCATAACGAAAAGAATAGGCAAAAGTTTATACAGTTTCAACTGACGTTGTGGTTTTGCTAATTTGAAAACCATTTGATACTTCGTTTCTTTACTTGAAAGCTTTCGTTGAAGATTATAACGAACCACAAAAGCAATGAACCTGAAAGTAAGATAAGCCAGGGCGATAAAGAGGACAAATAAACCTAATTTAAAAGAAATATTATGGCTAATGTCATAACTCTTAAAAGCATTCGTAACAATCCCATAACAAGCTCCACCTATTGCTACACCTATTCCAATACCAATCGATTTACTCATAGTTGGAGCCACACTTTCAAAACGCGTATCTCTTTTATCTAACTTTAAGCATTTAGCTATGATTTCACTAGGAAGATAACCCCAGAAATAAGTTTTAGGACTAATGCTAGTCATATCCAAAAGATATTTTTCACCTTTAAATTCTACAATTTTATGAAAAGTTTTATTTGTTTCTTTAAATTTTAATTCCACATTTACCACCCAAATGCTTTCTGAATTGATTGAATACCGGAATCAAAGGCCTTATTTAATTTCTCTAATTCCTTCAAATGTGACGTTTCTAATCTTATAATCGGAAAGAATGGGAACCTTGCCAAAGTCAATTGTTAGAAGGAAAAATGTGATAATACTATTGATAACAAGAACAATACCTTCTCCTCCATCATTAATTGACAAATAGAGAACTAAACAAGCTATTATGGGAACTTTAAAAATATAGGCGTCAAAAACTTGCTTTCTTGCAGATACTGGTTTAAAAATCATCTCATATCTTCTACTAGAAGAAGGCAGTAAAGCTTTAACATTTTTACGATCTTTCTCTCTTGTAAAATAAAAAATGAAGTAAGAAATAAGCATTGATGCGCAAAATACTACTAATTTTAAAATTATCTGTTGGCTAATATTGTACTCTTTAAAAAAAGTTTTCAATAAAGAATAAACAATCCATACAAGCGGTTGAACCATGATTGCCACATATGAAGCTTTGAACTTATTAATCGGGGTACTAAAATTGATATCCTCTCTATTTAGTTCCGCCATCTCAACCGATAATTCGTCCGTTGGAACACCCCAATAGTAGAACTTGGGAGTCATTGAACTTGCATCTAATATATATTTTTTCCCATTTAGTTCTACAAGTTGATGACAAAAATACTTCGTTTCTTTAACATTAATTTCCAAAATTACCACCCAAACACTTTCTGAATTGATTTAATACTTGAATCAATACTATTTACGATATTGTTTATTCTATATTTTCTCAATCTTTTCAACCTCAATTTGACCATGCTTGTATGGATGAGCGATTGGAAAACTTCCTAGAGTAAATATGAAAAAGAATAACGAGATGATTCCATTGATTACCAAGAAAGCTCCTTCTGTTCCATTATTCAAACCAAGAAAGAAAAGTAAACAAAGGGCAATGGCTCCAACAAAAGGATATACTCCTCCGTTACTTTTCTGAATAGTTTTAAATGTAACTATGTATTTATTGCTGTTTTTAGGAATCCATTTATCTGCTTTTTTATGAGAAAACTTTAATGAAATCAGAATGGCAAAATAAGAAATTAGCATAGAAATTGCAAAGAGTAATAACTTTAATAATATTTGTTCGCTAATATTATTGTGAATAAAGAGTTCCTTCAGTGCATCATAGCTAACCTTGACGATTGGTTGAACGATAATGGCTATCATTGTCGCATTTACTGGTCTTCTAGGTTTAATTGCAAACTGGTTATTATTCTTTTCAATCTCTACCATGTCCACTGTAATCGTATCTGTTTTTATTCCCCAGTAATAGCTCTTGGGGCTTATAGTACTTGTATCCATGACATACTTCTTCGATTCTTGATCTATCTGAACAATTTGAAAGCACATCATGCTTGAATTTTTAAATTTTAATTCCACGTCTATTCCTCTAATTAATTCCCTAATTTTTCTGATAAATTGACCCATGTGACCTGCAAAAGAGGATCATAAAACGGCTTTCCTCTTAATTTATAACTTCTCGATCTTTTCAAAAACAAGTTCTTGCTTTTCGACACTTTCTCTGAGTGGTGCCATACCTAAAATCACTGTAAAAAATCCCAATAATAGAATACTATTAATAACAAGTAGGGCTCCCTCTGTTCCATTAACAGTATATAGATAGAATGCAAAACATCCAAGAGTCGGAACAAGGATAAAAGGAAGAAGTTTGTAATGTTTTAATTGACATTTATTTCCAACTGGTTTAAAGGTTATTTGATAGTTTGAAGCTTTATTCTCAAGTCTTTTTTGGACGCTATGACGAGCTCTTATGGCAATGAACCAGAAAGCAAGATAAGCTAGGAAGATGAACAGGCCATATAAACCTATCTTTAAAGGAAGATTGTGACTAATCCCATTGTTTCTAAAAAAATTCGTCACTAGCCGATAG
>NZ_KQ970181.1:508644-509750 GCF_001579015.1 Streptococcus oralis | reverse complement strand
CTCTTTTATTTTATCTGCATATTTAGTTAAAAGATTCTTTGAATATACTTTTTCATTACTTGAATTTTTAACTTCATTCCAAAGAATAGAAGCTACTTTTAGTTTATTCGAGTAGTTACGACTATTTTCATCTGCACAGAAATCCTTTAAAAATTGATTCCATTGACAAACCGAATGGTCATACTTGGCATAATCTGAATCTCCATAATAAACTTTTAGCATATCTTGGATTGTAAAACTCACATCATGTTCTCTTTTGACTTTTCTCCAAGCAGTTGCCATATCAGCAGTAAATTTGAAGGGTGAAACATCTGTTAAAGTTGAGAAATATTCTCTAAAGTGTGCATTAAAGGAGAATCCACATTCAAGTAAGGGCGTATTTAAGGTAACGACTTCTACTTGTTTCTTTTTCCTTTTTATTGATGATTTTTTAATCAAATTACCCTTAAAGTACTGCTCAATAATATCATTGAGTTCTTGTTTTGTACCTCTATATTCAAGCCCTAATGACTTGCATATCTGTGAAAGTTCATCACGATACCAATAGTATTTATTAAACTCATCAAAGGATGTGATTTTATCAAACTCAGGTCTGCTTTCTATCAATATAACATCTCCTTAAAGTCAATTTAGGTTTTCATTTCAAAATAAAGGAGTTTTAGTTTCTTTATTTTGAGAATTAACTACGTTTCTCTAACAAGCTCATACACTCAGCGGTTCGGACTTACCGTATCATCCGTGAAAAAACAATCCTCACAAAATAAAGAAAAAATCTTCGTTTTGATATTATTCCATTCGTAAACTGAACCTACAATATCTCCAACTATTGCTCCAAGCAAAAGATTCCTCCTTATGGCATATCCAATTCGTTACACGTTTCCGATGAATCACTCTTTAAAAATGGCACCACCAGATCAACCCACTCTTGAGGCAAGTAAGCTGATAAGTAGCCGTGATGATAGCCCTTTGCTTCATACAAGGTCGTATTTGGGTGTAGTTGTTGAAATAATTTCGCTGATTCTTTCACACAGTTCAATTCTTTTTCACCATAGATATACAGAACCTGGGCCTTGCTAGCAGAAATCATATCTTTCAGCTTGTAACAT
>NZ_KQ970181.1:504198-508277 GCF_001579015.1 Streptococcus oralis | reverse complement strand
ACCAAGTGAAACACCACCGATTGCAAACAATTTCCCACCACAGTTTGCTTTGATATAGTCTAGAATCTCTAAAGCAGAATCTTCAGTAGAAACATAATCAAGTTGATATTCCTCGCCGTGGCCATTCAAAGTGGGTAGAATTATACGGTATTCTTCTGACAAGATTCGTGCTTGACGAAGATAATTCCACCAAGAACTGCCACCACCATGTATCAGTAAAATAGGAGGCAAATTCTTATCACCAAATTCATGGAATTTCATGTTTAAACTCCTTACTGTTGAACTTTCACTAGCTACACCCATGTTTAATCAGCTCGTACAAGCAGTGATGTCTCATCAAATAGAAAAGTCTCTAACATTGATTATCTAGAATGACCACACGTTACTTTCAATAATGGATATCCTGATCTAAATTTTAAAATGTTGTTTCCTTACTAATTCTATTACTCGCCAATATAGTATAAATCAAATAACCAATAAAAATGATAATAAAAATAAGATTAATTTTTAACACAAAATAGAGATTTAACAAATTTGCGAATGCATGAAATAATACACAGTATCCCACAGATTTCGTTTGACGGTAAAGAAGCCCTAAAACAAAACTTAAAAATAATGTATATATAAAAAATAAAATAAAAGGAAATCCTTGATGACTTTCTCCAACTATAAACCATAAAGGCAGATGCCAAATTCCCCAGATTGAACCTACAATCAAATTAGATTGCCAATAAGTATATTTTTATCAAGTAAAGGTTGTAATATTCCTCTCCATCCCAATTCTTCATGTCCACCACCAAAAAAATTAATTGAATAAAGAATAGTGGCATCAGATAAATTGATACTTCATTTAATTCTAAGGAAGATAAAGAGAATAGTATCAAAATTGCTAACAAATGAATAATGAAATAAATACTACTACTTTTTCTTTTAGTAAATACAAAATGTTTAAATTTTATATTATTCCTTTTCAAATAAAAGCCACTTGCAATAGCTGGTCCAAGTGCACCTACTATATGCAATGTTCTTCCTATAATCGTTTCTAATCCAAAAATATGAGATTGCGTAAAGATGGCAAGAATCCCCCAAGCTATATAAGTAATTCCAAATGTACAATAAAGATAATTTTTTAAATTCTTTTTGTCAATTTCTGTCATTTTATCTTCCTTATTTTGATTATTTTATATGTAGTATTTGTTACTGCTTCTTAGTTGCTCTCGATTATAACTACCTATATTCTATCATAAAAACAAAAAAAGCCTTACAATCAGGGCTTTTCATTATTCATTTCGTCTACACTTTAGTTACTAGATCAAGATTTAGATAATGGAAACTAGTCAATTTTCTCAATAATGTTTCCAAGTTTATCTAATACAAGACATGAATGATTATTTAGTGGAATTATGGGAACATTAACAAGTTCTTCAGCTCTATCCTTATTTGCTTTATCATTCCAGGAATCATAATGGACACTAATTAAAAACTGACTAAAGAGTCCTAATCCATTTTTTATCTTTATCTGATGATCTGAATTATCATTAGGTGAGACATAGACTTTTTCTCCTAATAATAGGGCTCCTGCAGAAAACCCTATAACTTTTGCCCCTTTATTAAGCATATGATCGATATAATTTTTGAACTCCTGATTGACATAAGTAGCTATATATTTTTCCGTATTTCCTCCACCGATGATGATTAGATCAGCATCTAAATAGCTATCAAAATCAATCTGCTCAGTGTCCAAAAGTAAGTAATCAGTGTTTAGATTAGAAAATTGACTTTGGAAAACTTCCGTGTACTTTTTCATATAGGGTTGCCAATTATCTCGAAAAACTGTAAAAATAACAATTCTTTCAATCTTACTTGATAATACAATTTTATCAACAATGCTATATTTCGTTATTGGGGGATTCCCACCCATCAAAAAAATTTGTTCTTTCAAGTTAACACACTTTCCAAAGATACATAAAGTTTACACAAGTTTATTCACGTTTCTAAATTATAATTTTTCCAAAGCGAATAAGTTCTACTTATAGCATATTAAAAACTTAGATCTTTATCACGGCGTTCTTATCCTATTATCCAATTCCCTTCTTCATTGGTTCATTTAGAAGAGAACGAGCCTCTTCCTTAATCCAAGTCAACAAACCGTAAATCGATTCCAGTGTGCTCACAGAGATTACTGCAAGATAAAAAATATCGCCACTAATGTAAAATATGATTCATATAGTACCAAAATTAAAATAAATAAATTATTCTTTTATTTCACTCATAAAAAACATACTCTCAGTTAGTTTTAAAGGTAATTATCCCTTATTTTGTTTATTAAATTTTTCTATTTCTGCTTCTATATCCTCGGGCCATTTAGAATTTTTATTTAATGTTGCTTCCTTTATCTATCATCCACTTTTTATATTCTTCTTGTCTAACGTTATTAACTAAAGAGAAACGTTCATTCTCAAAATTTTTACCTGAAACTTTTTTTACATTCGTTTCAAAATCAAGTTTTTCAGCTACCTCTTGATATGCTATATACGAAACATATAAATGCCATTTTTGACTAGGATTTATTGAATTTATGGTTTCAACACCCTCATATCCTGATTTTATTAATGTATACGCCTCTTCCTCAGTAAAATATTTGAAAGTTGCTAATTCGGTGAGAGTTCCACTATTCATTCTACTTATAATCTCATTAGCATAGAAAATATCATCGTCAAGACCTTTTACTTCTCCCTTTGAAATGTTATAGAATGTCTTCGCTAATTTATTACAATCATCATCACATTGTTTTCCTGGGATATTTTTCTTATCTTTATAAAAGAAAATTATATCATCGTATGTAATCATACTATTCTACACCTTTCATAAATTCTTAAAAAAGTATTATCTTATCGTACATTTCTCACTCAACGACAGATATAGCAGAGGCGTCTGCAGAACTCAAAAGGTTTAGGAAACCTTTTGAGGATTAACCACGTTTCTCTAACAAGCTTACACACTCGACGTGGTGCGTTTGAGGAAACAGATCCACTGGCTGTACTTTCTTCAATTTATATCCCAATTCTTGATATAGTTTGATATCACGCGCCATGGTTGCAACATTGCAGGAAATATAGGCGATGCGGTCAGCTCCTGTTTGGCTGCTTGCTTTGATAAAGCTTTCGGTTAAGCCCTTGCGTGGTGGATCAACCAATATAACGGTTGGGTGAATACCTTCCTTGAGCCAATTCTTCATAGCATTTTCAGCCGTGTCACAAACATAGTGGACATTGGTGATATTGTTTAATACAGCATTTTTCTGGCTATTTTCCACTGCTTCTGGAATAACTTCAACACCGTAGACTTCTTTGACATGCTTGGCAACGGATAATCCAATCGTTCCAATCCCTGAATAGGCATCGATCACCACATCATCTTCTCTTAACTCCGCAAAGTCAATGGCTGTTTGATAAAGTTTCTCCGCCATTTGAGTATTGACCTGGTAGAAGGCTGGGCCAGCGATTTGGAAGTCATTTCCCAACATATGATCAGTAATATAGTCTTGGCCATAAAGTGTGCGCCATTCTTTCCCAAAAATCGCATTGGTATTCTGGTCGTTGATATTTTGCATGACAGACACAATCTTTGGAAACTGCTTGATGAGTTGTTCAATCAATTGCTCAACACGAAAAACTTTAGGACGAGTTGTTACTAAAATCACCATGATTTGTCCTGAATAATGACCACGTCGCACTACAAGATTTCGAATCAAGCCAGACTGCTCCTTTTCGTCATAAGGTTTTAAATCAAAACGACGAAGCAAATCGCGTAGAACTACCACAACTTGGTCAATGACAGGATCCTGGATAAAGAAATCTTCAAGAGGCATAAGGTCATGCGAATTCTTACGGAAAAAACCAGTTTCCAAGACACCATTCACTCGACGAACGGGCACCTGTGCCTTATTGCGATACTTGACTGGATGTTCCATACCTAGTGTTTCAGCGACCTCTACATCTCTAATGCCAGCAATCTTGTAGAGACTATCCTTGACTTGCTTAGTTTTAAACTCGAGCTGCTCTGGATAGGCAAGATGC
>NZ_KQ970181.1:501596-504060 GCF_001579015.1 Streptococcus oralis | reverse complement strand
ACCTGAGCGTAGATAAGCTAGGTCAAGGTCTTGGTTACGATGTGAAGAATGTGTAAGGTATTCTTCAACTTTCCCGTAGCCAATCTTTTTATTGACCTTAAGGACTCGCATGAGAATTTTCTCAGTTGGTAGAGCATTTTCTACAAAGAAAACCAAACCATCTACCTTAGCAACCCCAGCACCTTCATGGGTCAAATCAACAATTTCAACTTCTACAATATCATTTTTCTTTAGCATATTTTTCACTTTCTATCGGCCGACAAAAAAAGACGGCAACATTTCTGTTACCATCTATTATATCATGAAATGACCTAAGCACCAAAACTCTTGAAGAAGTTGACAATGGCTTGCCACAGGGAGCTAAAGAAATTGCCCCCGTCTTCTAGCGCTTTATTGGCATCAAAGTTGAGGTTGATATTTTTGAAGCTATCTCCAGCTTGGGAAACAATGCTTTCCTTGAGGTCATTTAGGGTTTTAGTGAAATCAGCATTGTTCAAAATGTCACTCTTTGAGAGGTTGAGTGCAAAATTGATGATGATATTGACCTGGTTTCCTGTTATAACCTGATCGAGTTTGTAGTTTTTTAGCGTGTCTTCAACAATTTTGCGGACATCTTCTTCTGTCAGATTGCCTTTGGCTTCTTTTGCCTTTGCGATTCCAGCCTTGATATCTGCCAAAGCGACATTGAGTTTATTAGCATCGTAACCTGACTTGTCCTTGTTTTCAGCATTAATATCGGATAAGGCTTTTAGCTCCTCTTGAGCCAAGTCTTTATTGGCTTGCGGTACTTTAGCACCATTGACCTCTAACGAGTAGTAAATCCCTGCTAGGGCGCTCTCTCCTGTAACTGGAATGGGTGCTGCAACTGTGATTTTGGCATGCTCCACTCCCAGTGTCACTGCTGCGTTACGGTACATATCCTGCGTCACCTTGGTGATATTTTCAGGCGTTTCAATCTTAACCTCTAGAGGTGACTTGTCACCTAGTTTTTGAATCTTAGCTGACGAATAGAGCTGTAGACTAGCATCATTAGCCACATTCATAATTTTCGAATAGATATCAGGTGTCATAGTTTTGATATCTTTGGTGTCTTTTGATGCATCATAGCCAAGTTTGCTAAGAGTTTGATTTTTCTGGTCTTCAGATAGAGAAGAACCTAGGACATATTCAGGTTGTACATAGGTTTCATCGATTACTTTTTGAACATCTGTTGCTGCGTGGACACTCGTCATAGCTGTTGCTGCCCACAAAATTGCAGCGCTTGTTAGAAAGAATTTCTTTCTCATGGGATATTCCCTCCTTTACCTTTCTAGGGTAATAAAACAATCTTAAAGAAAGCTTATAGTGAAAAACACCTGGTCAAACCAGATGTTTAAAAGAAATTAAAGAATTTCATGATATAGAGATTAAAGCGAACCTGTCTCGAGTAGTAATAATTTCCACCATTTTCATAGAGTTCAGCTCCGTGAAAGATAGAAATAGGGTTGATATAGGTGTAGGTCTTCCCTGTAGTATTGCCAAGGATTGGAGCGACCGTTTCTCGGGAGTAACGCTTGGCTAGTGCCAGAGTATTTTCCTTGCCATTCTGAGCGATAAAGTCGATATAGGCAGGTCCAAAATTATAGGCTTGAACGGCGGTCCAGACGTCTACTCCTTTACTCTGTGCCAAATAGAGGTTATCTGTTAGTGTCTGTATCCCTTGGCGAATACTAGAAGCATCGTCTTTGATAGTATTGGTAGCGCCACTAGCAGACTCACTAGACTGCATGACATCCCGCTCTTTTCCCTTCGTTTCGGTATAAATCATGGCGAGCACAAGTTCTTCATTGGCTGGAGTATCTCTTTCGCTGAGGATTTCTCGAACCATAGGTTGGTAGGTCATGACTTGCTTTACATCCTGACGAATGTGATAGGCTTTATATCCAGCAAAAAGAAGGACTGCTAGCATTAGCATTCTTCTTATAAATTTAAACATTATTTACTTTGAATATCCTCGATATTTTTGATTAAGATAGAATAGGTTCCATTGTCATTTTGGATAAACTCAACAGACTCCGCATCTTGGTAAACATTATTTGGAACGATGAGCTCGATTCCATTTGACAAGGAAAGTTTTTGATTTTCAAATTTCTTGAGCTGACGACTGGCATCAATTTCATCAAACTGGACTGGTTCTGGTACAGCTTCCTTGACTTGGTCGATAAAGCTCAAGCGAGCTGTCAGATTGTTGTCAAAAAGGTCATTAGCCAATTTCTCAGGAGACAACTCATTGTTTTCTTCAAGATTGTTGAAAATCGCTGATTTGATCTTGGATTGAAATTGAAAATCATCTGTGTTAAAGGACTCTGCAATCTTCTGAGCTGTTTTTTCCAACTCCTTGATGGATTTTTTTGGTGAAATCTTAGGAGCAACGGCTAGGAGATTTTCTGAAAAATAATTCAAGAAAGTCCCATTATACTTGATG
>NZ_KQ970181.1:499457-501547 GCF_001579015.1 Streptococcus oralis | reverse complement strand
TTTGAAGATTGACCACCAAGGCCTCATCAGCCCCCGTTCCAAATCCAGGTAGGTTATTCTGAGTTAGCTTGATTGGGTTATCAACTTCTCCACCAAGGTGAGTCAAGGTCTCACGTAGAGCAATTCGCAAAAAAGCGAAATGTTCAACGCCTTCTTTAGAAAACTGAACAAAAACCAAGTCATTGGTCTTGAGATTTTCAGAAATGCTGAACTCCTCTTTCCAGAGATTAGCCAGTGTTACTGATGTCTCCAACAAATCGTCTGTGATGTGATTGAAGAAGGGATTTTCTTCTTCGAAAATCCCAGTCTTTGCTTCATCTGAATACACACGTTCAATCTTTTTGCGCAAGTATTCCTCGATTTTTGGAGTGATATTGAGAAACTTATCCGCTAGAAACAGCTCGGTATCATCTGGGCTGAACTGATGGATAATAGCTTTCTTAATATAAATGTCCATAAAAGTATTAGTCCTCGTATAATAGGAAGACATCTGTCAATTCTTTGACTGCGCTTCTCACTTCTTCTAAGACAGCCTCATTATCTGCATTTTTAAGGGTTTTAATGATGAGTTCAGCCACTTTACGACATTCTTCTTCACCAAATCCACGTGCAGTGATGGCTGCTGCTCCGATACGAATTCCACTTGTCTTGAATGGTGACAAAGTTTCGTAAGGGATTGAATTTTTATTTAGGGTAATATTAACTTCATCCAACAAGTTTTGAGCCACTTTTCCGTTTTCAACAACCTTAGTAACATCGACTAAGAAGAGGTGGTTTTCAGTCCCGCCAGAAATGATACGGAAGTCAGGGTCTTGCAAGAAGACAGCTGCCATAGCCTTGCTGTTTTTGATAACATTGGCAGCATATTCCTTGAAGGCTGGATCCAAAATTTCTTTGAATGACACCGCCTTAGCAGCGATAACGTGCTCCAAAGGTCCACCTTGGATACCAGGGAAAATAGCTGAATTGATTTTCTTAGCCAGGTCCTCATCATTTGTCAAAATCAAGCCACCACGAGGTCCACGAAGGGTTTTGTGGGTCGTTGTTGTAGTGATATGAGCGTATGGCACTGGGCTTGGGTGAAGACCAGCAGCAACCAAACCAGCGATATGAGCCATGTCCACCATGAGCTTAGCCCCAACAGCGTCTGCGATTTCACGGAATTTTGAAAAGTCGATAATTTGTGAATAGGCTGAAGCACCTGCTACGATTAGTTTTGGTTTTACTTCTTGAGCTTGTTTCAAGATAGCATCAAAGTCCAAGAGTTCTGTTTCAGGATCCACACTATAAGAAACAAAGTTGTATGTTTGACCAGAGAAGCTGACAGGAGCTCCGTGGGTCAAGTGTCCACCTGCAGCCAAATCCATTCCCATAACCGTATCACCTGGTTCAATCAAGGCCATGTAAGCAGCACAGTTGGCTTGGCTTCCTGAGTGAGGTTGGACATTAGCAAATTTTGCACCGAAAATTTCTTTCGCGCGTTCAATAGCTAGAGTTTCTACCACGTCTACTACATCAGTTCCACCATAATAACGGCGTCCTGGGTAACCCTCGGCATATTTGTTTGTCAAGATAGACCCTTGAGCCGCCATAACAGCCTTGGAAACCACGTTTTCCGAAGCAATCAACTCAATGTTGTTTTGTTGGCGTTCTTCTTCTTTGGCAATAGCATTCCAGAGATCAGCATCATATGCTTTAAAATCATCTTTGTCAAAAATCATAGGTCTTCTCCTTTATAGTGTGACTAGTCCTTTAGTTTGGTTCTCCAATAAGAAAATAAACTAAAAGATGCGAATAAACCGTTTTTGCACTTTATCACAAGTATAACCAACTTTTTCATAAAATGCATGAGCACCCAGACGATGATCGGCAGAGTTTAAGCGGATAAACTTATAACCTCGTCTTTTTGCTTCATCTTCCAACCCTTGTAGTAAACATTTACCGATACCCTGTCCTTGTGCTTGAGGTAAAACCGCTAAGGCTAAGATATTAAATCCTGCTTTGGAATAAAGGGATTCATAAACCTCAGCGTGAACATATCCCAGCAAAACATGGCTGGCTGCATCCTCATAGCCAAGTAGGAAATGATG
>NZ_KQ970181.1:496671-499193 GCF_001579015.1 Streptococcus oralis | reverse complement strand
GTCTAGCTAGTTGACTAGCCGTCTCCTCTGGACTAAAAGAATAGCCCAAGACTTCTTGATTGATGTCACATATAGCTTTCACATCATTTTCTTGCAAATCTCTTAGCATCTCATTCCTCCTCAAAAGAAATCTCTGGCAACTGTGCAAGAATATCATCTCGCTCAATGGCTCCTTGGCGTAAGATTTTCACTTTTTCTCCAGACAAATCCAAAATGGTTGAATCCTGTCCAGTTAGAAAAGCATCGTCTTCCAAACCCAAAACCTCTTGGTCAAAATCCTCTAGAATTTGATTAAAGGTTACTCCACTTGCCCGACCTGAGATATTGGCAGACGGTCCAATCAAGGGACCTGTCTCTCGAATCAAATCAAGCGTAATGGGGTGACTCGGCATCCGAAATCCAACAGTTGCAAGACCAGAATTGACCCAATAGGGAACTCTGTCATTGGCTTCGAGAATGATGGTCAAGGGACCTGGTAAAAAAGTCTCTACAAGTTTTTGAAGATAAGTTGGTTGGTTCTTAGAAAAGTACAAGATATCTTCCAGAGAGGCAACATTGAGGTTAAGAGCCTTGTCTCTGGGACGACGTTTGAGTTGGTAAACATAGTCCACTGCTTTTTCGTCTAGAGCTTTGGCAAAGAGACCGTAAACCGTCTCGGTAGGTAAGACAACAGCCCCACCCTTTTTCAACTCTTGTCTAATCCTGTCCATCATCTACAGCAACCATCCTATCTTGACCAAACTGGTCCTTAAGTGTTCGTACTCGTTTTTTAGGAAGATGTTTCCTAAAAAGATCAGGAACACTCTGACCTTGCTTGTATCCAATTTCAAGGTAAATCTTACCACCATCTTTGAGATAGTCTTTTGCATCCTCCGCAATTCTGCGGTAAATAGCTAGGCCATCCTCATCTGCAAAGAGAGCTAGATGAGGTTCTGAATGCAAAACATTCAAGCCGACTTCTGACTCATCCTCGCGAGCAATATAGGGTGGATTGGATACAATTATATCATATTTTTCAGAAATTTCTGCAAAACAATCCGATTTTTTAAAAAATATATTAAGATTTTGATTTTTGGCATTCTCTGATGCAAGATCAAGTGCCTCTTGAGAAATATCTGTTGCTGTCACTAACCAATTTGGTCTGTTTTTTGCTAGTGCAAGGGCTATGGCACCACTTCCCGTACCGATGTCCAAGATCTTGAGATTTTCCTTAGGATTTTCAGCTAGGATAAGTTGCACCAACTCCTCTGTCTCTGGACGAGGAATCAAAACTCGCTCATCCACCTTTAACTTCATTCCCAAAAAGTCTGCATGACCGATGAGGTACTGGGCAGGTTTATGAGCTGCTAACTGCTGGTAAATTTCTTCTACAAATTGCATTTCTTCGTCTGTTACCTCTTGCTGGAGGGCAAAAACGAAATCTGTAAAAAAAAGATTTTTCAGACTACGATAGACAAAAGAGAGGCTTTCAGCTTCCTCTCCTTGTCTTATCAACTCTTCTTCAAAATCTGAGAATAATTGAGCTAATTTCATTATTTGTTTAATTCTTCTAATTTTTGTGTTTGGTCATAGAGCACCAAAGCATCTACAACTTCATCCAATTTACCAGACAAAATGGTATCTAGTTTTTGGAGAGTCAAGCCAATACGGTGGTCTGTGACACGGTTTTGTGGGAAGTTATATGTACGAATCCGTTCTGAACGGTCACCAGTACCAATTGTTGACTTACGCTCAGCGTCTTGTTCGTCTTGTGCAATCTGAGCAAAGTGGTCAGCAACACGCGCACGGATGATTTTCATGGCCTTCTCACGGTTCTTCTGCTGGGTACGTTCTTCCTGCATCTCAACCTTGATATTGGTTGGCAAGTGAACGATACGAACGGCTGTCGCAACCTTGTTGACGTTCTGTCCACCAGCACCAGATGCGTGATAGATATCAACACGAAGGTCTTTTGGATCAATATCGTATTCCACTTCTTCTACTTCAGGCATGACAAGGACAGTTGCAGTCGATGTATGAACACGACCTTGGCTTTCTGTCACAGGGACACGTTGCACACGATGGGCACCTGATTCATACTTAAGTTTAGAGTAAACGGATTGACCAGAAACCATGGCAACCACTTCTTTGAAACCACCAACACCGTTCATAGAAGCTTCCATGACTTCAAAGCGCCAGCCTTGGGCTTCCGCATACTTTTGGTACATGGTTAGAAGGTCTCCAGCGAAAAGCGCTGCTTCGTCACCTCCTGCTGCTCCACGGATTTCAAGGATAATATTTTTGTCATCGTTTGGATCTTTTGGAAGGAGCAAGATTTTCAGTTTTTCTTCGTATTCTTCTTTTTCAGCCTTGGCATCTTTGAGTTCCTGCTTGGCCATTTCTTCCAAGTCCGCATCTCCGCCTGATTCTTTAATCATCTCTTCGGCATCAACGATGTTTTGAAGGACTTGTTTGTATTCACGGTAGGCTGTTACTGTATCACGAGTAGAAGCCTCTTCTTTTGAGAGCTCCATGAAACGCTT
>NZ_KQ970181.1:489034-496651 GCF_001579015.1 Streptococcus oralis | reverse complement strand
CTTCATTCTCCTTATTGATTTCAGGGGCAAAATAATGTTTACGGCAAACTGAGATATAGGTTTCATTGCCACCAATCTGAATTTGTTCTCCCTCATAGGTAGGCTTCCCATCTAGGGTTCTGAGTACCATAGTCGCCTTTTTCTTACAATACTGGCAAATGGTCTTAATCTCGTCAATCTTATCTGCTAAAAGCAAAAGGTATTTGGAACCTTCGAATAGTTCATTGCGAAAGTCATTTTTCAAACCAAATGCCATTACAGGGATGTCTAACTCATCAACAACACGAGCTAGGTCGTAAACATGGTGACGTTTGAGAAACTGAGCCTCATCAACCAGCACACAGTAGGGTTTGACTTCCAAATCTCGGATTAAGCCATAGATATCCGTCGTCTCCTCAATCGCAATGGCTGGGCGTTTCATGCCGATTCGACTCGACACATAGCCAACACCGTCACGCGTATCCAGAGCAGAAGTCATAATCACAACTCCTTTTCCTTGCTCCTCGTAGTTATAGGCCACTTTTAAAATCTCAATCGTCTTACCAGAGTTCATGGTCCCATAACGATAATACAACTGTGCCATGCTTCTATTTCACGTCCATTTCTAAATTTTTGCTACATTCTAGTATATCATAATTTTCTGAAGCTTTAAATGGCAAAATGTGGTAAAATAGAAGAAATACAAAACTAGTGGAGGAAGCTATTATGCCATTTGTACGCATCGATTTATTTGAAGGACGCACGCTCGAGCAAAAGAAAGCTCTTGCTAAGGAAGTAACGGAAGCTGTTGTTCGTAATACTGGAGCACCTCAATCAGCCGTTCATGTCATTATAAACGACATGCCAGAAGGAACTTATTTCCCTCAGGGAGAAATGCGCACCAAATAAGCTAGCTTAAGCAGAATTGCTTAGGCTTTTTCAATCTCCAAGTAGCCTCCATTGAAGAAATAGTTTAAATTTGTTACAATTTGAAAAGAAACTTGGAAATATTGCCAAGAAATGAGCTATTAAATAAGGAAACATTATGATTACACGTGAATTTGATACCATCGCTGCAATTTCTACTCCACTAGGTGAGGGGGCTATTGGTATTGTCCGCCTGAGCGGAACAGATAGTTTTGCCATTGCGCAGAAGATATTCAAAGGGAAAGACTTGAGTAAGGTTGCTAGCCACACTCTTAACTACGGACACATCGTTGATCCTCTAACTGGTAAGGTCATGGACGAGGTTATGGTTGGAGCTATGAAGTCTCCAAAAACCTTCACTCGTGAAGATATTATCGAGATCAACACCCATGGTGGGATTGCGGTGACTAACGAAATTCTCCAGCTAGCTATCCGTGAAGGAGCTCGGTTAGCAGAGCCTGGTGAATTTACAAAACGTGCCTTTCTAAATGGACGTGTGGACTTGACTCAGGCTGAGGCGGTGATGGACATCATCCGTGCCAAGACAGACAAGGCTATGAACATTGCTGTCAAACAACTAGACGGTTCCCTTTCTGAACTGATTAACAATACCCGTCAAGAAATCCTCAACACGCTTGCACAAGTTGAGGTTAATATCGACTATCCTGAGTACGACGATGTTGAGGAAGCTACTACTGCAGTTGTCCGTGAGAAAACTAAGGAGTTTGAACAACTCTTGACCAATCTCCTTAGAACAGCCCGTCGCGGTAAGATCCTTCGTGAGGGAATTTCCACTGCCATCATCGGACGCCCCAACGTTGGGAAATCCAGTCTTCTCAACAACCTCTTGCGTGAGGACAAGGCTATCGTTACAGACATTGCTGGTACTACTCGAGATGTCATCGAAGAATACGTCAACATCAACGGTGTTCCTCTTAAATTGATTGACACAGCTGGAATCCGTGACACGGATGACATCGTCGAACAAATTGGTGTTGAGCGTTCCAAAAAAGCCCTCAAGGAAGCCGACTTAGTTCTACTAGTGCTAAATGCCAGCGAACCACTGACTGCTCAAGACAGACAACTCTTAGAAATCAGTCGGGATACCAACTGCATTATTCTACTTAATAAAACAGACCTACCTGAAGCGATTGAAATTTCGGAACTACCTGAAGATGTCATTCGTATTTCAGTTCTTAAAAACCAAAACATTGATAAAATTGAAGAACGCATTAACAACCTCTTCTTTGAAAGTGCTGGTTTAGTCGAGCAAGATGCAACTTACCTATCTAACGCTCGTCACATTTCCTTGATTGAGAAGGCTGTTGAAAGCCTACAAGCTGTAAACGAAGGTCTTGAACTAGGGATGCCAGTTGATTTGCTTCAAGTGGATTTGACTCGTACTTGGGAGATCCTTGGAGAAATCACGGGTGATGCTGCTCCTGATGAACTCATCACTCAACTTTTTAGCCAATTCTGTTTAGGAAAATAAGAAATCCATGATCTAAAGATCATGGATTTTCTATTCGTTAGTAATCTGGTCTTAAGACACCTGTTACAGTTGCCTTTGTCGCTTCGTAGTCGCCATCTACTACAACTTTGATAATACGTTTGGCATCTTCCTCTGGTGCTGGAACTAGAGGTAGACGAGTTGGTCCAGCCGCAAATCCCATGTAGTTCAGAACTGCCTTAACTGGTGCAGGGCTTGGATAAGAGAAGAGAGCATTGACCTTAGGGATAAACTTACGCTGAATTGCTGCAGCTTTCTTCATATCACTCTCGGCAATGGCAGTAAACATCTCGTACATTTCATCCCCATTTGTATGAGAGGCAACAGAAACAACTCCATCTGCACCAAGGTTCATGGCATGGAAGGCATCACCATCCTCACCAGTATAAATCAAGAACTCTTCTGGCTTGTGCTCAATCAAGTAAGCCATATTAGCCAAGCTGGTACATTCTTTAACACCGATAATATTAGGATGGTCAGCCAAGCGAAGCATGGTTTCTGGAGTTAATTCCACTACCACACGGCCTGGAATATTGTAGATAATAATTGGTAGGTCAGAAGCATCCGCAATTGCTTTAAAGTGCTGGTACATACCTTCTTGAGAAGGTTTGTTGTAGTACGGTACAATAGCAAGACCAGCTGCGAAACCGCCAAATTCTGCGACTTCTTTGACAAATTCGATTGAATCTCGTGTATCATTAGTACCTACACCTGCAATCAAAGGAACACGTCCATTAACAACCTTTTGAACTGCCGCAAAGAGTTCCAACTCTTCATCGTGTGTCAAGGTTGGACTCTCAGCAGTCGTTCCAGCTAGAAGAATTCCATCTGTATGATGGGCCAATAAATGCTCTATAAGGGCTGGAATAGCATCAAAGTTGATGGAACCATCCTCGTGGAAAGGGGTAATAAAGGCCGTGATAATTTTACACTCTTTTAGATCTTGGTAAGACATGAGAAACACCTCTCTATTTCAAAGAAGGAGTTCATTCGAACTCCTAAACCATTATTTCAATTCAAATTTCACCTCAGCTGTTGGACGGACTAAACCACGCTCATGAAGCGTTTCTGCGATCTGTACAGAGTTCCAAGCAGCACCTTTGAGGAGGTTATCTGAAACAACCCACATGTGGATTCCTTTTTCAGCATCCAAGTCTTTACGGATACGACCAACAAAGGTATCACGTGAACCTACTGCATTGATGGCTTGCGGATAAATTTGATGAGCCACATCATCCTCTAGAACTGCACCTGGGAAGGCTGCAATGGCTGCTTTCACTTCTTCGATTGGAGCCACTTCTTTAGTTTCGATGTAAACAGACTCAGAGTGAGCTGATAAGACTGGAATACGCACACATGTTGCAGATACTGCAATGCTGTCATCTTCCATGATTTTCTTAGTTTCCTTAGTCATCTTCATCTCTTCGTAAGTGTAATCATTATCTGTGAAGACATCGATTTGTGGAAGTGCATTGAAGGCGATAGGATAGTGTTTTTTGTCACCACCTGAAGGCAAGATTTCCGCATGCAAATCACGTGGATTCACACCATCATTCAAGACTTCACGAAGTTCACGTTGTGTTTCAAGAATCGCTCCCATACCTGCACCAGAGACTGCTTGGTAAGTTGAAACGATGATACGGTCCAAGCCCCATTTTTGACGAACCGGTTCAAGAGCCACCATCATTTGGATTGTTGAACAGTTAGGGCAAGCAATAATCCCGTTGTGGGCATCAAGTGCGTGAGCATTGACCTCTGGGACAACCAATGGTACGTCTGGATTTTGGCGGAAATAAGATGTATTATCTACTACTACCGCTCCAGCTTGAACTGCGTATGGTGCATACTTAGCTGATGTCGAACCACCTGCTGAGAAGAGTGCAATATCAACACCCTCAAAAGCTGTCTCAGTCGTTTCTTCAATCGTAATATCTTGGTCCTTAAATTTCAAAGTCTTGCCTGCTGAACGTGCAGAAGCAAGGTAACGAATTTTATCGATTGGAAGTGTTGATTCTTCCAACATTTTTATCATCTGAGCTCCGACAGCACCTGTCGCGCCGACTACAGCAACTGTATATCCCATAAATAACCTCTTTCGGAATTTTCTAAAAATTTCTATAATAGAAGTATTATACTACTTTTTCTAAAAATTGAAAAGTATTTTGGGCTCTATTTTCTGAAAATAAAAAATCCCTAGCCATTGACTAGGGACTAAGAGGCATCTTCATGTGATGAGCAGGTTCACACAACTCATCAAGGTCCGCTCCTGCGTTTTGACCTCCTTATGCTCAATAGTAGTCCGAAGACTACCTATCGACTCATCGCACCTACTATTCTACTAAAGTGAATCACTTTTGTCAACAAACAAAATTCTTTGGATTTATTTACACAGGAACATAAGAAAAACCTTGGTTGCCCAAGGTTATTTCGTTTCATTCATGCTAATTGCCGGGATTGAACCGGCGACCTCATCCTTACCATGGATGCGCTCTGCCAACTGAGCTAAATCAGCTTACCTAAAAAGTATACTATAGTTCTATGTTCTTGTCAAGCGCTCTCTTTTAATTTTATGGAATAAAAAAAGCTAGATTTAGCAAGAATCTAGCTTATAAACTTCTTATTTTGTAAGGTCGATTCGCTGTCCCAGTTTTCCGATTAGAATTGCACCTACGATAAGTGATGCAAACTCACCAATTCCAGTAGAGAACCATGTCAAGAAGAATGGAGCTTCAGCAACGATATGAAGTTCTGCTGCAATGGTAATCATTGAAATAGAGAAGAGGATTGAAAAGAAAAAATGATCTTTTCGAATCAAACCATTGAACAAATAGTCTTTCTTGTACTTGCTAAAGAGCCAAACACCCAGACTAAGGAAAACTAGAGTAGAACCTCCTCCGACAAAGACATCTATTAGACCAAAGCTAAAGAAATTAGCAATCATACAACCAATCGTCACACCGATGATATATTTAGGATTGTAAAAGGCTAGAAAATTCATCATCTCAGAAATACGGAACTGGTAAGCACCGTAGCTAATAGCATTTAGTGGTGGGGTAATGGTCAAAACCACATAGATAGCAGCAACAATAGCGATGTCTGCCATGTCACGAACAGTTAATTTTTTCATGTTTTCTCCTTTAGCGGTTTCCCGCGTAAAATATGCTTGGTGAAAGAAGCTAAGCACCAAGGGTTGAGGTTATCAACCCTACTAGTATAGCACATTAGCCAGTTTTATGCTATACTAAAATCATGAAAAAACTAATAAAAGCTTTCTTTGATAACGAAATCCTCTCCTACCTATTTTTTGGTGGTGCTACTACTCTGGTTTCTATTGTATCACGTTTGGTTATTTACCATATCAGTCACCAGGAAATCCTCGCAACTGCCCTCGCAAATATTATCGGGATTCTCTTTACCTTTCTCACAAATGATACAATCGTCTTTAAACAAGAGAGAAGGAATTGGCCAACCCGCCTGGCTAAGTTTTTCTTAGCTCGTCTTTCTACTCTTGGTCTTGACGTTCTTTTAACTTATATCTTTGTTACAACTTTTCCTGATATTATTGGCCAGTTTGTCGAATTTAATATAGATAGGGTTAATACGATTGAAACTATTCTAGCACAAATCTTGATCATCATTTTAAACTACATTTTCAGTAAAATCTATATTTTTAAAAGGAGCAACTGACCACTTTGAGCGTTCAAGTTGCTTTTTGTCACAATTTAGGATATAATAAATTAGAAAATTAGGAAAGGAATTTATGAAAATGTTAAAGGATCTTAAAGAATTCTTGCTTCGTGGTAATGTCGTTGACCTCGCTGTCGGTGTGATCATTGCCTCTGCATTTGGTGCTATCGTTACTTCATTTGTTAATGATATCATCACTCCACTTCTATTGAACCCAGCTTTGGAAGCTGCGAAAGTACAAAACATCGCTGAGCTTGCATGGAATGGTGTTACATATGGTAAATTCTTGAGTGCTATTATCAACTTTCTCGTTGTAGGTACTGTGCTTTTCTTCGTTATTAAAGCTATGGAAAAAGCGCAAAATCTTCGTAAGAAAGAGGAAGTGGTTGAGGAAGCACCTGCTGCTCCAACTGAACTTGAAGTTCTTCAAGAAATCAAAGCTCTTCTTGAGAAAAAATAAGACAAATAAAGGATCTAGCTTCATGCTAAATCCTTTTTCTTTACTCTTTCGGTAATTTACCTGCCTTTTCGAGCATTTTCTTAATCAAGTAAGGCATCTTCACATTTTCACGGCCTTTTTTCTCAATCAGTTTTTTCACAAATTCTGGCATTTGGAGATCGTCTGTTTCCTCCATAATATCCTTAGTGGTTGCTGAAGGAGCTAATTCATCAAAGGTTTCTTCTTCTGGGAGAAATTCCTTAAATTCTTTTTGTTCATTGTCCCTCACAGTATCAACTAAAGCATCAATTAAACGGGAATCTGTATTTGGCATTGGTGGGCGATGATAATTTACCCCTAATTCTTGACATAACTCATAACATTCTACATCATTATCAAAAAGAACTTCAATATGTTCACTGATAAAGCTAATTGGTACAAAAATATAATGCTCTGGATGTTGTTTCTGTTCTCTCAGATACTCAAGTACATCTGGCTTGATCCAAGGAATTCCAATATCACTCTCGCTCTGCCAAGTGTTGGTATACTGATCGCCCGTCAATCCGAGTTGTTCAGCGATTAGCTTGCTATTATCGAAAATCTGATCGATATAAGGATCTCCAAAATCCAAGGCAAAAATGGGAACACTATGGGCTGAGAAGATCACCTTAAAAGACTCTTCTCTCACATCGTTTCGTAAAATTTTGCTAATCTCATCTGTCCAAAAGTTCAGCAAAGACTGTTGCTGATACCAGTCCTTAATGACTAAAAATCGGATCTGCTGGCTTTCCAAAAACTTTTCATACCCCATGACTGAGTAAAAGGAATAATGAGGTTCTAAAATCAAACAGATACACTCTTCAACGCTATCAGCCTCCATCTGCTTGATCACATCAGGGATAAAGGGCCGAGAAAATTTGTTAGCAAAGTAGATGCCATACTCTTCTCCTAACCGTTCCTTGACTAGACTGACCTCCTCACGTGTAATCCTCTGAAGCGGTGTTCCACCTATACGAACATAGTTGTCATAGAGAGTCTGAATCTCGTGATCTTCGGGTCTAACTCCACGACGAAT
>NZ_KQ970181.1:485278-489014 GCF_001579015.1 Streptococcus oralis | reverse complement strand
CCGCCACACTCTCAAAGGTAATCTCTTCTGGTGAACCGAATGTCATCATTAAAATTGCTTTTTTCATTGATATGTCCTTGTGATGTTTTTTTCAATTACCATTGTACCATGAAATATATCATAAATAAACGCTTTCATTCATTTTATTTTTATTTACTCCTCTTTGTCTTTCTCTCCATTCTATGATACAATGAAAAAAATGATATTAAAGGAGTTTTTATGACTTATCCCAACCTTTTAGAGCGTTTCTTGACCTACGTTAAGGTCAACACGCGTTCTGATGAACACTCGACTACTACTCCAAGTACGCAAAGCCAGGTAGATTTTGCGACCAATGTTCTTATTCCTGAAATGAAACGTGTCAGTCTGCAAAATGTTTACTACCTCCCAAATGGTTTCGCCATTGGTACCTTACCAGCTAATGATCCTAGCTTGACACGCAAGATTGGCTTCATCTCCCACATGGATACAGCTGATTTTAATGCTGAGGGAGTTAATCCGCAAGTTATCGAAAACTATGATGGTGGAGTTATCGACTTAGGTGATTCTGGTTTCAAACTGGATCCAGCCGACTTCAAGAGTCTTGAGAAATATCCAGGCCAAACCCTCATCACAACAGATGGCACTACCTTGCTGGGTGCTGATGACAAGTCAGGGATTGCTGAGATTATGACTGCTATCGAATACTTGACTACTCATCCTGAAATCAAGCATTGTGAGATTCGAGTTGGTTTTGGACCAGATGAAGAAATCGGTGTCGGTGCAAATCAGTTTGATGCAGATGACTTTGATGTTGACTTTGCCTACACTGTTGACTGAGGACCACTAGGGGAACTACAGTACGAGACTTTCTCAGCAGCAGCTGCTGACCTCCATTTCCAAGGGCGTAATGTCCACCCTGGTACTGCCAAAGGACAGATGGTCAATGCCCTTCAGCTGGCGATTGATTTTCATAATCAACTTCCTGAGAACGACCGACCAGAGCTGACAGGTGGTTACCAAGGTTTCTATCATCTTATGGATGTGTCAGGTAATGTCGAGGAGGCGCGTGCAAGCTATATCATTCGAGACTTTGAAAAAGATGCCTTTGAAGCTCGTAAGGAAACCATGCGGGACATTGCTGATAAGATGAATCAAAAGCTTGGGAATAATAGAGTAACCTTGAGCCTGACAGACCAGTACTACAATATGAAAGAAGTCATCGAGAAAGACATGACGCCTGTTACTATTGCTAAAGCCGTTATGGAAGATCTTGGAATCACACCAATCATTGAACCGATTCGCGGAGGGACTGATGGGTCTAAGATTTCCTTTATGGGTATTCCAACTCCGAATATCTTTGCTGGTGGTGAAAACATGCACGGCCGTTTTGAATACGTTAGTCTTCAGACCATGGAGCGCGCAGTAGATACCATCATTGGTATTGTATCCTATAAAGACTAAAAAAGACGAGGTAGCTCAGCTACTTCGCCTTTCTTTTTATTCGTTTGGTTGAGCACTTGAGTCAGACTCACTTTGCTCTTGCTTTTCGCTTGCTTGAGATGTCGCTGTTTCACTATCTTTCTCAGACTTAGATTGGTTAGCAGTTTCACTTGATTTTGAACGGAGTTCTTGGTTCAAGCTAATAATCTCTTTAGCTAGAGTGAGGAGACCTTCTTTATCACTACTTTTGGTTGCGAGTTGATCAAATAGGGCATCAACACGTTCAAAGTCTGCATCGGATCCTTTGTTATCCTCAAGGTACTTGTGAAGAGAGAGCAAGACATTATAGAGTTTTTGGTAGATGATCACCGTTTGCGGATCTTGTTCTGCCTGTTTTTCCTCTCGTTGGATAGTCGCTACAATACGATTTAAAAGATCCTCAAGTTGTGTTTTAGCTTCGTCAAGGTCTGCATTTTCCTTTTCAGTAGCAGCTTTGATATTAGCTGCTTCTTCAGCTAGGGATTGTTTGACACCATCTTCTTTGACACGTGCTAAGAGGTCTGTTACTTTGGCTAGAAGTGCTTCAACTTCTTCCTTCTTCACATGAGTGACACGTTCTTCTGGCATAAAGTCACCATAGAGTTCTTTTAGAAATTCATAGATAGCTGTCTTAGCAGTTTGGCTATCCACTTTTTCCGTATCCAGAATGGTTTTGCCAGCTTTTGTAGAAACTGGTTCGTCTTTGAGAGCTTCTTCCACCTCTAGTTTAGTTTGGTAGATGGTTGGGAATAACTTGTTTAAGTCGGTTGCTTTGAGGAAAGATTGCGACTGGTAAAGTTCCCAAGTCAACTTGGCAACACGGTTACGTAGTTCTTCTCTGAGTCGGCCATCAGATACATGTTCGTAGAAATACTTAATGTACTCTACTGTCGTAACCCCTGTCCGATCACGGAAATCTTGCAAGGCTTGAAGTTTCGCTTCAATCGCATCCAACTCTGTATCATCTTGTGCTAACTTCGCATCCTGCAAATGTAGCAAGAGATCCTTCTTAGGCAAACCATAAGCATCTGTATCCAGTGTATTGATCTTATCTACAAGTGCTTGGTATTTCTTGTCCAAAGGTGATGTTTCAACTGGAGACACACTTTGATCCACATGGATATATTGCTTATCAAAGAGATCCAAGGCTGCTAGGTAACCAGCAGTTGAGTTTGTTGCCAGTTTTTTCATATTTTCGGTGAACTGCCCCAAAGCAAGTTCAACCCGTCTCTGCATGATAGGTTTGTCTTTGTAGAGACTTCTGCTATCTGCTAATAGTTGATCAACTTTAGAAAGAACAGTTTGCTCGTCAAAAGCTCCAGGCTGATAGCTTGATTGTAAGGTAGGAATCTTATTCTTTAAAGCGACCTCATAACCCTTGGTCTGAACCTTAATATAGTGATTGTGATCACCATGTGGAATGACAAAACTACCATTTTCAACCTGCAAACTATAAGGAGACACATTGTCGCGTAGGGCAGTAGTATAAAGTTCATTTAAGAAATCAAGTTCAGGATCACCTGTCTGCAGCGGTATACGAACATGTTCTTTTCGTACTGCATAGGGATGAATATGAGTAGGATCATAGGCTTGATCCGGATTTCCAAAGACAAAGAATCCATTTGAAATACGAATCGCTTCAAGCGGTACTCCGTAGGTCTGTGAGATATACTTGATTTTTTCTTCATCGCTCGCATCTCTTGAGAAATTTTCCACGGTCTTGGCAAGTGGTTGAACAGGCTCAGACTGACGATTTTCTTTCAAGTGGTTTTGGGCGGCTTTAATTTGAGCATCAGTCAAGTCCTTCTTAAAGAAATAATGAGCGTGATCTCCATGAGAAACTACAAACCCTTGCTCATCTTCACTGACAACGCGTTCAGCTGCAAAGTCGTGATCATGCTCTTCGTCATGATGGTGATTATGGTTCTCTCCATCGTGGTCATGGTCTTCATGGTTGGTATCCTGACTTCTATGATCACCATCTTGGTCATGAGGATGATCTTGTTGAGCTGGATCCTCTGCTGGTTTACTTGGGTTTTCCAAAGGTGTTGGCTTCCTACTATCGCTAGATAAAGGAATCATACGTGCAATCTTTTCTTCCAAGTCAGAAAGCTTTGTATACGGAATGAAATGATAGTGATTTCCATGAGGAATCGCTACGCCACTCGGTGTTCTGCTTGAAATCTTAGCAGGGTCAAAAATTAAGCCATCCGATTCCGCATAACGTTGATTACTTGGAAGTGCATAGAGCTGTTTTAATAGATTCTGAAGGCTC
>NZ_KQ970181.1:484322-485132 GCF_001579015.1 Streptococcus oralis | reverse complement strand
CTGAAGGCTCTCTTCTGTATTGCTTGGTGTTTCAGTTTGTTGACTAGAATTAGTGGTTTGACCGATTCCATTTTGACTTGGACGATAGTCAGTCACACTCGGTTGTTTTCTAGTTCCAGAGAGGTAGGCTTGAGCAGCAGCCAATTCACTAGCAGACAAGGAACTCTTTGGAATGTAGTGGTAATGTCCACCATGAGGGACAATATAAGCATCACCAGTATCCTCTATAATATCAGATGGATTAAAGATGTATCCATCATCGGTAGTATAGCGTCCTTGTGACCGTGCAAGTGTCACTGCACTGTTAGAAGTTGGCGCATCGTGTGTATGACCTTGTTTTTGGCGTTCAATTTCGTCTTTTGTACGAACGTTATCTGCATGTGCCGCATCCTTAAGGTAAACATAATACTTACCATCAACCTTGATAATGTAGCCACCTTTGATTTCGTTGACAATATCAGCGTCTTTAAGTTGATAATTGGCATCTCTCATCAAGAGTTCTTCACTGAAAATTGCATCAAAAGGAACTTTACCATTGTAATAATGGAAATGATCACCGTGTGAAGTCACATAACCTTGATCGGTAATTTTCACAACAATTTGTTCTGCCTGAATATCTTCCTTTTTGCTAACTTGATCTGGTGTCTGAGTTTCTGTTTTTTGAGAGTCTTGTTTCCCATCAACATAAGATACACGGTTATTGTCTTTGTTTCCTTCTACTTGGTGTTGGTTCAGTGCATAGATGCAAAGACTTAGGGAAAGTACTAAAGCCGATCCCGCCACAAGATACTTTTTCTTCATTTTCATAAT
>NZ_KQ970181.1:481157-483685 GCF_001579015.1 Streptococcus oralis | reverse complement strand
AAAATAGGCTGGTACTTCTTAGTCAATTCTTGGGCTTTAGCGATAAAGTTTTTGGCATTCTTTTGATACGCTTCCTTATTGGCACTGTCAATCTCCGAAAGTTTGTCCGCAATAATCTGTGCCTCTTCGCCTGCTTTTTCAGGATCTAACCAAGTGTGAGGATCGTAGAGTGTTTTTTCATCGATACCGTCACCAGCTTCTACATCTTCTAAGCCCGGTACACGCTCCAAGGTCATTCCTTCAGAAGCTTCTAAAACTTTTACTTTTGAGTTTTTCAAATTTGGATCCAGGCTTCCCGCCCAAGACTCCAGTGTATGCGAGTGGTAGACAAAGACATCCGCATCATAGATGGCAGCAATGTCATTCGCTGAGGGTTCATATGAGTGAATTCCACTACTTGACTGAATCATCCGAACATCATTCAAGTCACCTGATACCTCTTTGACCATGGCATAGACTGGGTAAAAACTTGTGACAATCTTCATCCCTTTTGCTTCTTGTTTTTCTTTTTGACTACATGCTCCTAAGACAAGAGCCAACAAACTGGCCATCAATAATAGGATCGTTCTTTTTTTCATCATTACTCCTTAACTAGTATTTAACCATTTAATTAACTAGTAAATAGTTTATCTTTATTTACACTATATGTCAAGTTATTTTGCACATTTTCATGAAAAAAAATGAGAACTAGAACTCACATTCTGCTCTCATTTTCGATTTTATCTTTTCTAGCTCTCCTATCCTGTTTTTAGGAGTTAGAAAATGTTGCTACAACTACTTACTCTCCCTTAACAAGGCCAATAATTTTTCAGCTTCTGCCATAATAGTATTGTTGTCTTGGGCGCCAAATAGCAAGTTATTCTTTAATCCTGTGAGAGTTTCTTTGGCATTAGACTTGATAATTGGATCCTGGATTTTTCCAAGTAAATCTTCAGCCTCTCTCAGTTTTTCTTCAACCTTTTCAGTTTCAACCTGAGGTTCTTCTGATTCCTCTGGCGATTCTTCTTCTGGCTCCTCAGTTGGTTTTGGAGACTCTGGTTTCTCACTCTGAGGTTTCTCTTCGCGAGGTTTTTCTTCCTCAGGTTTTTCTGTCCGAGGTTTCTCTACTGATGGTTTTTCCGTATGATTGTTATCAGCTTGACCATTTTGGTTTCTTTGAACATGGTCACTTGCATTTCCCCAACCACTATCTGAATGTGGACGTTCGTTTGGATGTTCAACATAGTACTTCACAGTCGCAAAGAGGTCCTCTAAAGTATAGCCCTTAGGAGCCTCATAAAGACCTTCGTCAAACCACTCAAATTTTATGTTATGGTAATGATCATAATGAGGTATAATCAAGCTTCCGTTTTTGACTTCCACAGTATGTTGGAGATTGTAAGGCATACGATCAAGTGGCACCTTCTTAGCTGCTTTCACGCGGTTGTAGATAGCTTCTGCTCCTTTAGCCTCAGTATTTCCTGGATTCTGATGGTCTGTTGAAGGAGGAGTCAAACCTTTCTCTTTAGCATAAGCCTGGGCTGCCGCTCTTTCAGCTTCAGACAAACTATCTTTCTTAATCCAATGACTATGGGTCATATGTGGAGTTACATAGGCATCCCCCTCATCACTAGTGATATCACGGGGATCAAAGATATAACCATCTTCTGTTGTATACTTGCCTGCCAACTTGGCTACTTGAATCTCATCATCTGTATAAGCTATTTGCGCATTCGGTTTTCCTAAACGTTCTGGATGGCGAATCGGTGCTAGGAAGGCAAGAATATCATCCACTAACTTGACTTTATCGCTTGAGACATCATTGAGACGTTCCAAGAGTTTATCCAAAGCGTCAAAATCAGCTTGACGCTCTTTATTGGAAATTAAATCTTGATGAATGCTTGCTAGTAGGTCATAAACCTTATTGTAAAATTCTCGATCACTAGATGGGAGCTCAGTTTTCTTAGGACCTAGTTCATGAGAATAACTTTCCTGCTTGGTTAGTTTACTATCAATGGCTGCTGCTGTTTCTGCCGAAAGTTCCTTTGCTGGGATATAACGCGAGATTCTATTCTCCTCAAAGATATAGCCATCAGATACCTTTCGAACAGCTTCTTTGACCAATTTTTCGTCAATTGGATTACTTGGAGCTGGTTGAGGATTTGGTGCAGGTTGCGGACTCGGACTAGGTTCTGGAGTCGGCTGTGGACTTGGTTCTTCCGGTTTTGAATCTGGCACCCAATGATTCGAACGACAACGAAGAGGAATAATACGAGCAATTCGTTCTTCCAATTCAGACATTTGTTCATAAGGGATAAAGTGGTAATGGTTACCATGAGGGACAGCTACACCTCTGGCTGTGCGACTTGTGATTTGTGCTGGGTCGAAAACGAGGCCGTCTGATTCCACATGTCGTTGGCTCAATGGCAGTTTGTAGAGCTGTTTTAACAGACTATCAATGTCATCACTTTGACTCGCTTGACTATTAGTGTTGCTGTTGTTGCTTGTGTTAGTATTGGTAGTTCCCTGATTGCTTACAGAAGGGACCC
>NZ_KQ970181.1:479864-480954 GCF_001579015.1 Streptococcus oralis | reverse complement strand
TAGTTCCCTGATTGCTTACAGAAGGGACCCAGTTAGTTCTTGGTGTGCTATCGCTATTTTGTCGGCGATAGGTTCTTGAACTTGACAGATTTCCCTGACCAGATAGGAAGGCTTCTGCAGCAGCCACCTCGCTAGCTGATAACTCATTTTTTGGAATATAATGGTAGTGATCTCCATGAGGAACGATATAAGCATCCCCAGTATCCTCAATGATATCAGATGCATTAAAGATATAACCATCATCTGTGGTATAGCGTCCTTGCGAACGTGCCAAGGACAAAGCACCATCGTTTCTTGAAGTCCCACCTTCACGATGCTGACTATGCTCTTGTTTTTGTCGATTGATTTCCTCTTTTGTACGGACGTTTTCCGCATGGGCAGTATCCTTAAGGTAAACATAGTATTTTCCATCTACCTTAATAACATAACCACCCTTGACTTCACTAACAATATCCTCATCTTTTAGCTTATAGTTTGGATCCTTCATGAGTAATTCTTCACTGAAAATCGCGTCATAAGGAACCTTACCATTGTAATAATGATAGTGGTCGCCATGTGAAGTGACATAGCCTTGGTCTGTTATCTTGATGACGATTTGCTCCGCATTGATTCCTTCACGCTTGCTAACCTCATCAGGAGTTAGATTATCCGTTTTTTGCGTTGCTTGTTTTCCATCTATATAGGAAACACGATTATTTTCCTTAACCGTTCTGGCTTGATAAAGTCCCAACTGGTAAGAACAAACACTTAAAATCAAAGCTGCCGCAGAACCAGCGAGGTATTTCTTATTAACTTTCATCGAAACTCTCTTTCTTTTTGATATTTCTAGTTGCAATTCATTTCTAAATTGCAGAAACTCCTCTCTATTACTTAACTGGTTAATAGTTTACTCCTAAATTTGTAGCTTGTCAAGGATTTTATGAACCGGTTAAGTATTTTTTGTTCTGTCCCACTAGTTTGTCTTCGTAAGGATTCATATTAAACAGTTTACCTTGATAATTCTTTAAAAAATATCAAAAAATCCCTGCAACTGAGTTGCAAGGACTTTTCAATTAATCAAAATTAACGTATTCTTTTTGAAGTTCAAGAA
>NZ_KQ970181.1:476052-479638 GCF_001579015.1 Streptococcus oralis | reverse complement strand
AGTGGAACGGCTTGTTGGTCACCAGCCATCTCACCACACATACCAGCCCATTTACCTTCAGCGTGAGCTGCTTTGATAACGTTGTTGATCAAACGTAGGATTGATGGGTTGTATGGTTGGTAAAGGTATGAAACTTGCTCGTTCATACGGTCTGCTGCCATTGTGTATTGGATCAAGTCGTTTGTACCAATTGAGAAGAAGTCAACTTCTTTGGCAAATTGATCTGCAAGCATAGCTGCTGCAGGGATCTCGATCATGATACCAACTTGGATATTGTCCGCAACTGCAACACCTTCAGCAAGAAGGTTTGCTTTTTCTTCGTCAAAGACTGCTTTCGCTGCACGGAATTCTTTCAAGAGCGCAACCATTGGGAACATGATACGCAATTGACCGTGTACAGACGCACGAAGAAGGGCACGGATTTGCGTGCGGAACATAGCATCTCCAGTCTTAGAGATAGAGATACGAAGGGCACGGAATCCAAGGAATGGGTTCATTTCGTGAGGCATATCGAAGTAAGGAAGTTCCTTATCTCCACCGATATCCATTGTACGAACGACAACTGGTTTACCGTTCATTCCTTCAAGCACTGCCTTGTATGCTTCGTACTGCTCGTCTTCTGTTGGGAAGTCTTGAGAATCCATGTACAAGAATTCTGTACGGTAAAGTCCAACAGCCTCAGCACCGTTGTCATTGACACCTTCAACGTCTTTTGGAGTACCGATGTTGGCAGCCAATTCAAAGTGTTTACCATCAGCAGTTACTGTTTTAGCGTCTTTCAAGAGCGCCCATTCAGCTTTTTGTTTCGCATAAGCTTCACCAGCAGCCTTGAATTCTGCTGCTTGCTCATCAGTCGGGTTGATAATAACCTCACCAGTGATACCGTTAACGGCAAGAATGTCACCGTCTTTAACGATTTCAGTGATGTTGTTTGTACCCAATACAGCAGCAATTTCAAGTGTACGTGCCATGATAGCTGAGTGGCTTGTACGTCCACCGATGTTGGTTACAAAAGCTTTAACAAAGTTTTTGTCTAATTGAGCTGTATCAGAAGGAGTCAAGTCATGTGCAATGACGATCACTTCTTCATTGATAGAAGCTGGGTTTGGCAATTTTTTACCAAGGAGGTTTGCCAATACACGTTTTGTCACGTCGCGGATATCCGCTGCACGTTCTTGCATGTATGGGTTGTCTTCCATACCTTCAAAGATAGTGATAAACATGTCTGTCACTTCTTTCAGACCTGCTTCTGCATTCACTTTCTTCGCACGGATTGTTTCCTTGATTTGGCTGATCATTTCTGGGTCAGCAAGAACCATCAAGTGAGCGTCAAAAACTTGAGCTGCTTCTTCCCCTAGCGTACCTACTGCTTTCTCACGAATAACAGAAAGCTCGTCTTGTGATGCTTGTAGAGCGACATCAAGGCGAGCTTCTTCTGCGTTTGTATCTTCGACTGTAACAGTCTCAAATGACAAATCCGGTTGAACGAGTAGATATGCTTTTGCAACTGCAACACCGTCAGATGCTGCGATTCCTTTAAGCATTTCTGTCATTTTCCTTATGCCAATCCTTCTTTTTCCATAGTTTCAGTGATAGCAGCGATTGCGTCGTCAGCATCTGCACCTTCAGCTGAAATTGTAACGTCAGCACCTTGGCCAACACCGAGACTCATGACACCCATGATAGATTTAAGGTTTACTGATTTACCTTTGTACTCAAGAGTGATATCTGAAGCAAATTTGCTAGCTGTTTGAACCAACAATGTTGCTGGACGTGCGTGAATACCTGTTTCTGCCACTACGTGGAAATCTTTAGAAGCCATAGTTTGACTCTCCTTTAAGTGTTTTCTTTTTGAGTTATATGTGATAACCCTTACAAGACTGTATTATATCATCTTCAAGATAATTTTTCAAGTATTTTATGGACTTTTACTGAAAATGAAATTACTTCTTTTTCTATTATAATGAGCACTCTAGCAATTAAATAGCATATCTAAACACTAATTGTTCAAAAATGTTATCATCAAAATTCAATTTTCAAAGCTATTTTCTCTTAATATCAATCAGAAGACAATCCTAGTAAATAATGAAAAAATAATACTATTTAGTTATAATTAATATAACTCAGCCAACCTATTATTTGAAAAGACTTCATCAAATACTGAAATTCTAAAACCTACTCTTACCATCAACAGTAGAGAATTTATTCAATTTGCTACTTAAAGTAAAATAGGCTTGTAGCACCTAACAGTAAAAATGTAGATATATCTAAGTAGTATAAGTAGAACTAAAACTTTGATTGATTCCATTCAAATAAAGTATCCAACCAATCAAAAACGACATTATGGGCGAGTCTTAAATTATTGACTTGGCAATGAGCGTCCGCACCACTTTCCGCCTCAAATACTTGAAGTTTAGTTTGTTGATTTTTAGATTTAAGTGATTCATAAATTACCTTAGTTTGATGCTGCAGTTCAGCACCCTCACCCTTTCCCATGATAAACAGGCATGGGCATTGAATTTTTTGATAATCTACAATCTTTGCATAGTTAAATACATCATCAATAGCACTCTTAAAATCAGAAGTACCAAACTGCCATGCATACTTTTTAAGATTCAAATTTGCTGATTCATTCAAATTTCCAGCTAATTTTAAAATGGCATTTATTAACCAACTAGGTGCTTTCAAACTTGATCCGAATTCTTTTCTGAAGAGCTCTGCAACGTCGTAAATAGGGGTACTAGCAATCCAAGCATGAATTCTTGGATCCTTTTCGACAGCTTGTGCGGTAAAATATCCCCCTCCGCTGACACCATAAATGGCTAAATAATTTAGTTTAGGATTTCTATTTTCCAACCAGTCTATGCATAATGAAATTGGAATAGAAGCATCCACATCAAAGATTAGCCCTCTACTAGGATTGCTCCCTTGACCAGGAAGGTCAACCATTAAAACATTATAATTTCGTATCCATCCAGGATATCCTGCAAAATAAAATAAATCTTCGCGATAAGTATCACCTCCACCAATCATAATCAGCGTTGGGCAATTATCACCGCTATGAAGATAATAACCAGGCAAGTAGGAATCCTGATAAGCAATAGTTAGTTTTTCAATCGGTGTACCTAATGAATGAATTGCACTAGAGAACGCCTTCTCCATTTGACAAACGATAGGTAAGTATTCGGCAGAAAATGGATCAGTAAACTGGATTGCCGATCGAAGTGAGTAGGTCTGTGCGAGATAATACTGCGCCTTTGTTTGTTCACTCAAACCTAAATTACTAACCTTTTGTTCAAGATAGTTCACATGTGATAAAAACTCATTTTTCCAGTCATCAGGTTTTGGTGAATTACCTAACTTTTGAGCAAGATAATACAGCTCTCCATGAGAGAGGCCAAAAACTTCACCGATTCCTAGCAACCAATTAAAGAAAAAATCCGTATCCCCATTCTTAAAAAATACGCGAGTCGATTGCCGTTTTAAAATGACCTCGTTTTCTTTCACCACGCACCTCCTGATTTGCATTCTTTCATTTATTAATCTATTAATCCTATTTCCCTAACAACATTATACTATATATTTC
>NZ_KQ970181.1:473432-474754 GCF_001579015.1 Streptococcus oralis | reverse complement strand
TCTTGTGCAGAGACTTTCTTTTTTTCATTAATATTACAGTTTCAGTTTTGTTAAAGCATTGTCTCCGCTAAACTTATTCATGCTCTTACGATTTTTGCCATTTTCAACTTCTTTCAAAAACCACTATATCTTGTATTTTAATTTTAAAACTGTAACTTTTAGGCACAAGATTTAGTTTAAAAAGTTTGACAAAGTTTTTTTTTCTGATATACTAAGAAAGTAATCAAATTTTATGAGGAGTTACGAAAATGGTAACGGTTTATTCTAAAAATAATTGTGTACAATGTAAAATGACCAAACGTTTCTTGGATAGCAACAACGTGTCTTATCGTGAGATCAATCTTGACGAGCAACCTGAGTACGTCGATCAAGTTAAAGAGCTCGGTTTCAGCGCTGCTCCTGTTATCCAAACACCAACTGAAGTCTTTTCAGGTTTCCAACCAGGAAAACTGAAACAATTAGCATAATCTTAGTAAATCATCCAGAAGAAACTCGCTTCTAGGGCTAACTTAGAGGCCTTTCTTTTGTAATCAGGTTAGATAAGGAAAATTTTATGGGATTAAAACATCTTGAAGACGTGACATACTTCCGTCTCAATAACGAAATCAACCGTCCTGTTAATGGACAAATCATGCTTCATAAAGATAAGGAAGCCTTGGATGCTTTCTTTAAAGAAAATGTAGTTCCAAACACTATGGTTTTTGATTCAATTACTGATAAAATCAACTACCTCATTGAACACAACTATATCGAAACTGCATTTCTCAAGAAATACCGCCCAGAGTTTTTGGAAGAATTGCACCAATTTATCAAAGACCAAAACTTCCAATTCAAGTCATTCATGGCTGCCTATAAATTTTACAACCAGTACGCCTTGAAGACTAACGATGGTGAATATTACCTTGAAAGTATGGAAGACCGTGTCTTCTTTAATGCGCTTTATTTTGCAGACGGAGATGAAGCGATTGCGACTGATATTGCCAATGAAATCATCCACCAACGCTACCAACCAGCTACTCCTTCTTTCTTGAATGCTGGTCGCGCCCGTCGTGGGGAGTTGGTATCTTGTTTCTTGATTCAGGTAACTGATGACATGAACTCTATCGGACGTTCCATCAACTCAGCTCTTCAACTTTCACGTATCGGTGGTGGTGTGGGAATTTCCCTCAGCAACCTTCGTGAAGCTGGAGCTCCTATCAAAGGTTACGAAGGAGCAGCATCTGGTGTCGTGCCAGTTATGAAACTTTTTGAGGACAGTTTCTCTTACTCTAACCAATTAGGGCAACGTCAAGGTGCTGGGGTTGTCTACCTCAATGTCTTTC
>NZ_KQ970181.1:469415-472605 GCF_001579015.1 Streptococcus oralis | reverse complement strand
TTACTACGTCCGTACCTTTACAGACGACGGTGGAGAAGTCGGTGCTAACCAATGTGAAAGCTGTGTGATTTAGCTCTATTCTGAGCTAACTAAATTTCCTCAGATTACTGATTAAAGGATTACACTAAACTAAACTTGGACAAGCATCTAAAATACTAGGAAAAATGAAAAGTCGGTCTTCCGACTTTTTGTGCGATACTCTTCTCAGACTATGATAAAATAGAGATGATTTGACAATCGCATTATTACATACAGAAAGAGATTTTAAATGGAAACTTACTACAAAGCCATTAACTGGAATGCCATCGAAGATGTCATCGACAAATCCACTTGGGAAAAGCTAACGGAGCAATTCTGGCTCGATACACGTATCCCCTTGTCAAATGACCTAGACGACTGGAGGAAACTATCAAACAAAGAAAAAGACTTAGTTGGAAAAGTCTTTGGTGGTTTGACCCTTCTCGATACCATGCAATCTGAAACTGGTGTTCAGGCGCTTCGCGCAGACATCCGTACACCGCATGAGGAAGCTGTTTTCAACAACATCCAGTTTATGGAATCTGTCCACGCAAAATCTTACTCTTCTATCTTTTCTACCTTGAACACCAAGGCTGAAATCGAAGAAATCTTTGAATGGACCAACACTAACCCCTACCTACAAAGAAAAGCGGAAATTATCAATGAAATCTATCTCAATGGTAGCCCACTAGAAAAGAAAGTTGCCAGCGTCTTCCTTGAAACCTTCCTCTTCTACTCTGGTTTCTTTACCCCCCTCTACTATCTCGGTAACAACAAACTGGCCAACGTTGCGGAAATCATCAAACTGATCATTCGTGATGAGTCTGTTCACGGAACCTACATTGGTTACAAATTCCAACTTGGTTTCAATGAATTACCTGAAGAAGAGCAAGAAAAGCTCAAAGAATGGATGTACGACCTGCTCTACACCCTCTATGAGAACGAAGAAGGTTATACAGAAAGCCTCTATGACGGTGTGGGATGGACTGAGGAAGTTAAAACCTTCCTTCGCTACAATGCCAATAAGGCCCTTATGAACCTAGGACAAGATCCACTCTTCCCAGATTCAGCTGATGATGTCAACCCAATCGTTATGAACGGAATCTCAACAGGAACTTCTAATCACGACTTCTTCTCTCAAGTCGGAAATGGTTACCTTCTTGGTGAAGTTGAAGCCATGCAAGACGAGGATTACAACTACGGTTTGAACTAATTTGGCCGATCATTCAAAATATCATGGTTTGTTTAAAACAACCATGATATTTTTGTTTTTGTTTTTTTTGTTTTTTCTATTTGATTGATTGAGCGTTTTATGGTAAGATAATAATAGTAGAAATCGAGGTGATAAGGATGCTAAAGCAAGAAAAACTAGATAGTATTCTAGAAGCAGTAAACACAAAAGGCACTATTACTGTAAAAGAGATTATGGAGAGTCTTGATGTGTCAGATATGACAGCTCGCCGCTATTTACAAGAACTAGCAGACAAGGATTTGCTGGTCCGTGTACATGGTGGCGCTGAAAAACTTCGTACAGGTTCTCTATTAAACAACGAACGCTCAAACGTCGAAAAACAAGGCTTGCAGATTGCTGAGAAACAAGAAATTAGCCGTTTTGCAGGTCATTTGATTGACGAAGGTGAAACCATTTTTATCGGGCCAGGAACAACCTTAGAATGTTTTGCTCGTGAGCTCCCAATTGATAATATTCGTGTTGTAACAAACAGCCTTCCTGTTTTTCTCATCCTAAACGAACGAAAACTAACAGATTTGATTTTGATTGGTGGAAATTATCGCTCTATCACTGGAGCTTTTGTGGGAACACTTACCCTGCAGGATTTAGCCAATCTTCAGTTTTCTAAAGCTTTTGTAAGCTGTAATGGTATTAAGGATAAAGCTATTGCTACTTTCAGTGAAGAAGAGGGTGAGGTACAACGAATCGCCTTGAACAATGCCAATAAAAAATACTTACTAGCAGACCACAGCAAGTTTAATAAGTTTGATTTTTACACTTTCTACAATATCTCAGAGATTGATACCATCGTTTCAGATTCCAAACTGAGTCAGGAGACATTTGAAGATCTGTCGAAACAAACAACCATTCTTTTATCAAAACCATAAAAATTCCCCTGCCTTTTGGCGGGGAATTTTTGTTGAATTTTAATCAATAAGTTGTGTCTCAGCTAGTTTCTTGTACCAGTGAGCTGATTTCTTAGGATAACGTTCTTGAGTTTCAAAGTCTACATAGAAGAGACCGTAACGCTTTTCGTAACCATTTGACCAAGAAAAGACATCCATCAGAGACCAGATAAAGTAGCCTTTGACATTGGCTCCATCAGAGATTGCATCTGCAATCACTTCCATATGTTTCTTAACATAATCAATCCGTCCATCATCGTAGACTGTCCCATCCACAAACTCATCTTTGTATCCAAGACCATTCTCTGTGATGTAGATTTTTTTGTAGTTAGGATAATCTTTCTTCACGCGCATAATTTGGTCATACAAACCTTGAGGGTAGATAATCCAATCCCAATCGGTACGTGGGACATAGTCAGGCGCAACTCGGCGTCCAACTCCCTTAATCTGATATTTAGAGCTTCCTTTTTCACCCTTACCGTTATGAATGATTTCAGTTTCTCCATCAAAGGCTTGCATCCAATCACTCATGTAGTAGTTAATGCCGAGGAAGTCGTTCAAGTCTTTTGCAGCTTCTAGGATTGCGAAGTCTTCTTCACGCAGATCTAAGCTTCCACCATTGACTGCTAAGATATGGTTGACACCTTCCATGGTTTCATCTGAATAGCGTCCAAGATAAGTCGCATCCAAAATAAATTTATTGTGAATGATATCTTCTAACTCGGCAGCGCGAACATCTGCTTGATTTTCAGGATCTAGAGGATATTTAGTAGGCAGGGCGTGAACCACACCAATTTCCCCTTTATAGCCTTTATCTTTATATAGCTTGACTGCACGCGCATGAGAAACCATCATATTGTGATGCGATTGGAAAACTTTGGCAAGGTCGTACTGAATGCCTGGAGGGAATTTCCCAACCAAGTATTGACCATCACCGATTGGTCCAATTTCATTAAAGGTTGTCCAATAGTTTACTTCTGGAAATTCTTCAAAACAAAAGGCAGCATAATCTACGAAGTGTTCGATATTTTCACGG
>NZ_KQ970181.1:466674-468389 GCF_001579015.1 Streptococcus oralis | reverse complement strand
CTCACTTCTTCGCTATTTACATTTTATTCTTCGAACTGCGCTTGAACAAAGGCAAGAGCGCCTTTTCCGTCACGAGTCAATTTAATGTATTGGCCACCTTCTGTCTTGGCAAGTTTGATACCAAGTTTGTCAGTTTCTGCTTTCATGTCTTCAAAGTTTGAAGCAACTTGAGGAGCAAGGATAACCAGATCAAACTCAGGCAACATTTCACGGTGAGCACCATAGCCACCAGCTGCTGCTTTAACAGGAACTTTGTACTCTGCAGCTGCCTTGTTTAGAGCATTTGCAAGGAGACCACTTGTTCCTCCACCTGCACAGAGAACCAAGACATTGGTTTCTTCAGTAATTGTGTTTTGCGCTGCTTCTACACCAGCTTTTTCAAGAATAGCATCTGCTTTGGCAGTATTGAAGTTTGCAGCTACTTTTTCTTTCAATTCATCATTGGCTTTACCAGAACGTTCTTCTTCAAGGATTTGTTCATCATAAACCTTGAGGAATGGATAGTAAATGGCTACGTCAACAAGGATTAACAAAGCAGCAAGTACAAATGACAAGAATTGGAAGTTTGTACCGAGAACAATACCGAGCGGACCTGGTGTTGTCCAAGGAAGGTTGGCAGTAAATGAGTTCATGCCAAGCGTTTCAATGAAGAATTTAAAGATCCATACGTTAGCAATTGGCGCAAAGATAAATGGAATAAAGAAAATCGGGTTCAATACAAGCGGTGCACCAAACAAGATTGGTTCATTTACACCAAAGAAAGTTGGCACTACTGAAGCACGTCCGATTGCACGATTTCGTTTTGATTTAGTTAACCACATGAACATGAATGGAACAACCAGTGTTGCACCTGTACCACCCATGGTAACAATAAACATTTGTGTACCTGAAGTAAGGATCTTGTCTGCATGCATCCCTTGTTGGAGAAGGTTCAAGTTGACTTCGGCATTTGCATAGGTAATAGCTGCGATTGCTGGTTCAACGATAGATGGACCATGGATACCAACAAACCAGAAGAAGGCAAAGGCACCAAAGATAATGGTAATACCTAGATAACCATCAGCAGCAGAGAATAATGGTGCAAAGAATTTACCGATTGATTCAGCTACACTTGCACCAACAAAATGACGAGCTAGTAAATCAAGAGCATAAAGAGAAACCACTGATAGAGTGAATGGAATCACATCTTTAAAGACTTGTGAGATATTTGGTGGAACTTCGTCAGGCATGCGAATAGTGACGTTGTTCTTAACACAAACCTTATAGATAGCTACGGTTACAAAGGCAGCAAGAAAGGCCGAAAGCAAACCTTTTGTCCCAAGGAAACCTGTCGCAAAGCCACCTTCAATCGGATCAGCTGCCAACATCAACAAACCAACAATCGCAGCCAAAAGTGTCGACATATAGTTGATTTGGTTGGTTTTCTCCATGCTACGGTTTACTGAGTCGGTCAATGACTTAGCTGTTGTACCAGCTACCAAGAGAGCTAGAATCCCCATTGAATAGCTATAAGGTTTCATGAGGAGATTGACAACATCGTCAGACCATTTAAAGCCCCATGAGTTTGGTACAAAAGCAATCAAGATAAAGATACTTGAGAAGAGAATAACGGGCATACCAGCAATGAAACCATCACGAATAGCACGAAGATAGATATTACGAGACAGTTTTTCAAAGAAAGGCTTCCCTTTCTCGATAAATGAAATTAGTTTGTT
>NZ_KQ970181.1:465348-466555 GCF_001579015.1 Streptococcus oralis | reverse complement strand
CCTTTCTCGATAAATGAAATTAGTTTGTTCATTACTTAACTCCTCTCTTATAGAGTTCGATTAAATGGTGCATCAAATCTTTGAGCAAGATAGTTGTCATCAAGTGATCCTGACCATGCATCATGGTCACACTATAGGCCAAATCCTCACCAGCGGCTTCCTTGGTCAATAGACTTGTTTGCGCGTGATGAGCCTCGGCGATACAGCCACCAGCTTCCTCAACTAAACTATCCGCTTTCGCAAAATCGCCAGCTTCAGCAGCCTTTAAAGCTTCCAATAGTTTTGATCGAGCATCGCCAGCATAGGCAACAATTTCAAAACCTAACAATGTTACTTCTTCTCTATTCATGATAGAATTCTCCTTATGTATTTTTAATTAAATTTTTATGACAATAAACGTTGGATATGTAGAACTAGATAAACTCGTTCACTTTTATACAAATCAAGACCCGTATGTTGCGTAATCACATCATAGATCTTGGAACCAATCTCGAACGCTCTTGGATAGGATTGTTTAATATGATCTTCCATATCCAGAAGTGATTGGTTATCATCTCTAGATCTGTCTAAATAATCCAAGAAATAATTCAAATGAATCATAAAACGATCATAGAAATGATTATTCTCTTTGGTTCGTTGAATTGCATAACCCTTTAGCACTTCTTCAACATTCCTGAGAATTTCTTTCCTCTTATCAATCGACTCAACCACTTGAACTTCATTCTCCCCTTCGGCATTGATGAAATGATAAGCGATCCGAATAATTTCATCCTCAGGGAAATGATCTGTCAACTTCTGACGATAGATTTCAAAAGCTTCCTTTGCGATTTGAAAAGCGACAGGATACTTAGTGGAAATATCTGGCAGATTACTATCCTTGTACCTTCCTTGTGCTAGAGCTTGGTAAGAACAGTAAATATGATCTGTCAAGGTTACGTAGAGATACTCTTGAATCGGATAATGATATTTCTTTGATAGCTTATCAATGATTTCATAAGTCACTGTGATAAAATCCAGCGGAACATCTTTTAGCAGAGCCATAAAGTTTTCCCTAGACTCTTCTGTCTTCATCCGAAAGATTTTCTCAACTTGATCTTCAGCAATCAAATCCCCCTTCTTTTTCCCAAATGCAATCCCTTTACCAATCACAATCACTTCTTCTCCTTTGTCATTTCTGACAAGTGAGACGTTGTGATTCATTGGGTTT
>NZ_KQ970181.1:462529-465081 GCF_001579015.1 Streptococcus oralis | reverse complement strand
AAAGGTATATGAGTATAAAAAATGACCACAAATGAACTAGAAAATCCTTTGATTTCTAATCCATCTGTGATCATGCCTAATATTACTTAGTAACACTCACCTTGTATTAACTTGTGATTTAAGTATAGCACAAGTCAGTTTTTTTGTAAACCTTTACATGTAACTTTTTTTAAAATTTTTATTTAGATCAATGTTCCTAAGATTAGGGGGGGAAAACTTATACACGTTCTTTCCATGAAGTCGCTGTGGTTTGGAGAACTTTGTTGAGTTCATCAATGTTCTCCAAACCAGTTGTGCGTAGCCATTCACGAGCTGCTGCTTCACCGTCTTTGATGTAGGCTTCAACTGATCCAGCCCAAGTTGCACGGCCGCAAAGAACACCGTTGAAGTTTGCGCCTGATTCGTGAGCAAAGACAAGTGTTTCTTGGAAGAGTTTGGCTGATACACCTGCGCTCAAGTAGATGTATGGCAAGTTAGTAGCTTCGTCTTGTGCTTTGAAGAAAGCTGCCGCTTCTTCGCGTGTATGCACGATTTCACCATCGCCAAAGCCTTCAACGTATTTGACGTTGACTGGAACTTCCACTTTCAAGACATCGATGTTGAAGCGTGGGTCTGAGAAGACTTTCATGGCACCGATAACCTTGTGTGGTTTTACTTTTGCGTATTCTGCAGAACCTGCGTCAGCAATTTTTTCATCGTAAGCGAGGATTTCAAGGAAGAATGGAATGTCTTCTGCCACACACTCTGAACCGATGCGTTCGATGTAAGCTTGTTTTTGTTGGTTGAGTTCGTCAGAGCTATCTACGTCATAGTAAAGCAAGAACTTGACAGCATCTGCACCTTGTTCCTTGATGCGTTTGGCAGACCAAACATCTAAGCAGTCAGGCAAGCGTTTAGTGCTAGTTGTGTCATAACCCGTTTTCTCATAAGCAAGGAGAAGACCAGCATTGGCATCAAGCGCTTTTGTAGCTGGAAGACCATACTCTGGGTCAAGAAGCATAGAGGATGCGTATTTTGTCAATTCATCTGCTACCAAGACTTTGAGTTCTTCCATTTGATCCACTGTTGGCTCTTCTGTTTGATATTGAGCCATGAGGCGTTTCAAAGCACCACGTTGGTCAAAGGCAAGAGCTGAGATAATACCATTTTCATCTGAAAGTTTTTCTAAGCGTGCACGTTTTTGTTCTGTTAAAGCCATTTTATACCTCTTTTACTATTAATTGATCATATAGAGCCTGATAGTTGGCCATATTGACATGACCTGTCATTTTTTCTTGAGCATTGAGCATACCAAGGACATTGGCCTTGATGAGGAGTTCTAGATCAGATTCCTTATGAAGAAGTCCTGAGGAAATCCCTGCCACAGTAGAATCTCCAGATCCAACTGGATTGACTACCTGAATTCTTGGAATATCTACTTTATAGAAAGTGTCCCCATGTTTTGCAAAAGCACCATTTGCACCAAGTGAAACGATTATCCACTCAATCCCTGCAAATAGAGGCTCTTGAAGAACTTCTTTTAATTCATCCAAATCCTCAGAAACTTCTTTCCCAAGAAGCTGAGACAATTCTTCGTTATTTGGTTTAATAACTGTTGGTTTGTGTGGTGATTCAAGAACTGCCTGAAGAGCAGCACCTGAGCAGTCTAGAACAACTGGTTTTCCTGCGCGATTAGCAAGTTCTACTAAGCTCGCATAGTAATCAACTGGAAGCCCGGCTGGCAGACTACCAGAGATAGCGACTACTTCTACAGTGTCAAGGAGATTTTCGAAATGAGCCAAGAAATCTTGCCCTTCTTGTTCAAGAACTTCGGGACCTTTTTCAAGGATTTCTGTTTGGTTTTCACCGTGTAGAATAGCGATACAGTTACGAGTCTCTCCTTGAATGGAGAAGAAACGTTTCGTTACTTTATCATCGATATGCTCTACTAAAAACTCACCAAGTTTACCACCGACCAAACCAGTAGCAACAACAGAATCACCAAATTCTGAAAGCACTCGTGTAACATTGAGCCCTTTACCACCAGCTGTCTTGGTCACGTCCACCACACGGTTGACAGTGTCAATTTTTAATTCATCCAAAGGATAAGAAATATCAATGGATGGATTCATTGTGACTGTTAAAATCATGCGTCACCTCTTAGTCGTGGTATTCACCGCGATCCCATTTTTCAAGGAATTCTGTAAAGAAGTTTGCATCTGCTTGATGAGCATTGTGAGTTTCAACGTGCTCAATTTTCGCAATCAATTTTTTGTTTTCTTCTGATGGTTTGTATTCAGCATTGATGAAAGCTTCAATGATATCGCACATGAGCAATTCACCAGTAATTTTACCACCAAAACCAATAACGTTGGCATTCAATTGTTCTTTTGCATAAAGTGCTGTTGTCATATCACGAACCAAGGCAGAACGAACTCCTGGAACTTTATTTACAGCGTTGTTGATACCAACACCAGTACCACAGATACATACCCCAAGATCAGCTTGACCACTTGTAACGGCTTCACCAACTTTTCTACCAAAGATTGGGTAGTGAGTACGTGTGTGGTCAT
>NZ_KQ970181.1:461681-462509 GCF_001579015.1 Streptococcus oralis | reverse complement strand
TGTACCAAAGTCAATGACTTCATATCCTTTTGATTTCAAAAATTCTGAAACCGCCATTTTTTCATCTGTTACGATGTGGTCACATCCAATTGCAATTCTCATTAGTTATTCCCTCCGATTAATTATATAAATCTAATATCATTTATCCTTACTCAATAAAAATCAAGATTAGCTTAGGAAGCGAGCTGCAAGCATAACTGAGGTTAGCTAAAGTGAGCTGACAACAGATTATCTTGATTTTTGAAGAGTATTAGCACATTTTGTTCAACATATCGACCCTAATTTGGTGACGTCCACCGTCGTATTTACCATTAACAAAACCTTTAGCAATATTTTTAGCCAATTCATCACCAACAAGTTGTGCACCCATAGTGATCATGCGTGAGTTGTTGTGTCCACGAGTCATATAGGCTGAACGTTCGTCAGATACTTCTGCGGCAACCATTCCTTTGATTTTAGTTGCGACCATGAATGGACCAGCCCCATAAGCATCAATCACGATACCAAGGTTTTGTTCTTCTTTGTTTACTTCTGCAGCAACAGCAAGCGTCACATCAACAAAGTCTTGACCTTCAACTGTAACATCCACAACGTGGAAGTTTTCTTTTTCCAAGAAGTCTTTCACAACTTCTTTCAATCTCAAACCTGCAGCATCTGCACCGATAACAATAGACATATTGTATACTCCTTTTTATTTTTCTAGGCCAGTAAAGACTTTTATAGTTAGCAGTTTATACTCTTCGAAAATCAAATTCAAACCGCGTCAACGTCGCCTTGCCGTACTCAAGTACAGTCTGCGGCTAGTTTCCTAGTTTGCTCTTTGATTTT
>NZ_KQ970181.1:460650-461661 GCF_001579015.1 Streptococcus oralis | reverse complement strand
AACCGCGTCAACGTCGCCTTGCCGTACTCAAGTACAGTCTGCGGCTAGTTTCCTAGTTTGCTCTTTGATTTTCATTGAGTATTACCTACAAAAAGCTTTCTAGCAGTTTAGTGACAAATTTGATTGAATAAGATGAATAACACCTTATCCAAGTTTAGGAAATCATTTTCCTAGAAATAATCCTTCTCCTCGAAAGAGAATATAACAAATGATCGTTTGTTTGTTATAAACATTATTTGTTGTTTACAAACATAATATACTCCTATTTATAGAAAAAGTCAACAGCAAATGTTTGTTTTTGTGGTTTTTTATCTAAAATATTTCAATATCAAAGCCAATCTGATCTACTTGACCGGGTTCCAAGAGACGAACGTTTTTCTTATCTTCTAAATGATCTCCTTCTTCAAGAGATGTTGACAAGCCAGACCATGGTTCAAACGCAATGAAAGGACCTTTATTTAGAGTAGACCAAATGATGAGGTTTGGAAACTCTTGGAAGTTTACTTTCAATCCCTTCTCATGTTTGCGTGAACGAAGCGCAATTGTTCTAGATTGTAACTCATCGAGTGTCACAGCATCCACACTGAACAGATCGTAACTGAGATCCACTTCCTTTTGAGAAACCAACCATGGGCTCCTATCTTGGAAGTCTAAGAGTCCAGTTTCTGGGAAAGAACGGGGAACAGAGCAAGTCTCTTCTTTTTCAAACTCCAAATAGTAATCTTCATAAACTTCATCATCAAGTAGGGGACAATTAAATCCTGGATGTCCTCCTATGAAGAATGGCATGACTTTACTAGTTTCTTTGTTGAAAATCTTGTATTGAGTCCGTACTGTCTTACCAGTCACAGTATAAGTGATTTCAAGACGGAAATGATAAGGATAGTTTTGATAAATATTCTCATCATCTTCGATAGCAAAAGTTACACTATTTTCTGTTTGATTAACTAATTCAAATTCATTTTTACGGACTAAACCATGACGCGGAATGCTTCCTTTTGTTTCCGTTCC
>NZ_KQ970181.1:454595-460462 GCF_001579015.1 Streptococcus oralis | reverse complement strand
CGGAATGCTTCCTTTTGTTTCCGTTCCATCTGCGTGACTATAGAAGGCTGTATCCTCTCTCAAAGAGCCACAGATTGGAAAAAGTACTGGAGCTTGTCCACTCCAATAGGTGGCATCTCCTTGCCACAAGTACTCAATGCCATCTCGGTCTTTGATCGATGACAAGGCGCCACCTAAGGTTATAAACTGGACCGTTAACTGGTCTGATTTTACTTCAATTACCATTATATTCTCCAACTATTTTTAGATTCAAGATAAAAAACTAGGTTGCCACTCCCAACGTCGGAAATTAACAACCTAGTTTTCACAATTTACATTTTATAGGAGCGAATTATTTAGCATTTGCTGCGTATTCTTCGTTACGTTTGATCATTTGTTTTCTATACCAAGCAAAGATACCTACATAGAATACAAGGAAGGCTGCTGCACCAAGGATTGCTTTGATATCACCTGTTGTAGCATTACCGATTGCCCAGCCAAATAGTTTTTCGATTGGTCCTTCAAGAGTTGAGTGAGTGATCAATTGAGTTTGGCTCACACCTTCTGGGAAGGCACCTACACCTTTAGCAAGTTCTGTTGCAAATGGAGCGATAAGAGTACCTGAAAGAAGGAAGAGAGGCAACAAGAGTGTTCCGAAGATAATCATACGGAGCAATTTACCACGTGTAACGACCAAAAGAGCTGGAGTTACACCCATAGCGATGATACCTGCAAGTGGCAAGATACCATTTCCGACGTTTGAAAGAAGTACTGCTTCTACTAGCATGATTGGAGCAAGTACGTTGGCACAAGCCCAGATTTCAGCACGACCAGCGATGAAAGGCCAGTCAAGACCGATGTTAAATTTACGTCCTTGAAGACGTTTAGTAGCAACGTTTGTAATACCTTGTGAAAGTGGTTCTACGGCAGCAATGAACCATGAACCGATAAGTGAGAAGAGCTCCAAGCAGACACCGGCAGTCAAACCAAGGCTCAACCAACCTTTAATAACAAGTTCCCATTTATCAGCTCCTTCTACACCAGCAACTGGATGTGGAGTTCCCATCAAACCAATAACGATACCAAGGATGAAACCGATGAAGAATTTAGATCCCCAGAAACCGATTTTCTTGTTCAATTTTGCAGCGTCAAAGTCATACTTATCAAGACCTGGCAATACTTTATCAAAGATCTTATCCAAGACCATGATAACTGGGTTCATCATGTAGTTCATGTGAGTTGAAGTCATTGGTGATGAACTTGGTGCGTTAAGAAGGTCATCAAAAGTTGGTTTCATCAAGTCAGAGTTGATGATTTTCAAAACACCTACAAGGACAACTGCAGCAGTCGCGATGAAGAGTGAAACCCCTTGGCTAACCCCATTGTTGTCTGCGTACCATTTGATCAAAAGACCAGTGATTGACAAATGCCAGATATCGAAGATATCGACATCAAGTGTGTCCGTTTTCTTCATTGCAAGCATCACAACGTTGACAATCAACATGACAAGCAAGAAGTAAAGTGTCCATGCAGAACCCCAAGTGATGGTTGCAAGTGGTGCCCAACCAACGTCAGTGATGTTCAACTGGATACCAGTATTTTCAACGAATTTCGCAAGTGATGCTGAGAAAGCTCCGTTGAGCATACCGATGATAGCACCGATACCAGTAAGGGCGATGGCAAGTTTGATACCACCTTCAAGCGCTTTGGAGAATTTCACTCCAAATAGTAAGGCCAATACTGTCAAGATGATCAGCATGATGATAGGACCACCCATTTCCAAGACTGGCTTGAAAATCTTATTGGCTAGTTCGATAATGACATCCATAATAGTTCCTCCCTTTATTTTTATGGAATCTTACAAAATAATAATTAGCTTAGTCCGTGTTCCTTGATAGCTGCCTCAATATTGTCAAATACTGGAGCGCTCATTGCTGGAATACGGAACAAGATTGGTCCAGCTTCGATAACTGGGATTCCTGGTTCAAAACCAAGGTCTGTTGCAGCGATTGGTGTAAAGATATCATATCCTTTTATAAGGTCTTCATTGACATCCTTAACCATGACCGCATCGCAGTGAACATCGTACCCGCGGTTTGCGAGTTCTTCTTCAAGAGCACTTTTGATTTGGTGACTTGAGTTTACACCTGCACCGCAGGCAGCGAGAATTTTAATCATTAGGATTTCCTCCAATTTATATTTTTATTTAATAAACAAAGTTAAGCTGTTGCTTCAGCGATATAAGCATAAAGTTTTTCTGGTTCAGAAATTTTTGATAAATCTTCCAGATGGCCATTTCCTGTGAAAAAGTCCATCAACTGAGCAAGAATATTTGTTTGACTCGAACTTGAATTGTTAATGATAAAGAAGAGTAGAGATACTTCCACTTCTCTATCAGGAGCAATCATATTGTGAAAAGTTACTGGTTTTTCTAATCGAACAACCACCACTTTCTCAGCTAGATTATGAACAATATCTGTATGAGGAATCGCTACATTTGGCAAGTCCTTTCCCAGAAATTCCATATCTAAGCCAGTTGGAAATGACTTTTCACGCGTGATCAAGGCTTCACGATAAGTTGGAGTCACTATTTCTCGTTCTTCCAACAGGGTTGCTACCTGATCAAAGAGTTGTTCTTGATTATCCGCTTCTAAGCAAAACACGAGGTCTTTGTCAAAGAAATGATCTAATCCCATAACAGTTTCCCTTCTTTCAATTAACTTTTACGTTATAAGTATAACACTATATGAAACCGTTGTCAATACTTTTTGTTTTATTTTGTTTCTTTTTTGTTTTATTTTAAGAATACAATCAATACCAAACACTCCTTGATTTCAACCACAAAAAAAGAAGGTCCAATCCTTCTTCTCTTTTCTTAGTTATATAGTAGATAAAATCTCTTCTAGCTTTTGATAGTCCTTAACGCTATCAATTTCATAGATGCTGTTGCCTTCTAATTCTTCGACATACACATCTAACTCTTTGATATTATCTTTAACCATGTTATCCCAATAGAGGTCAACAAATTCGCCGCTTGCATAGGCTTTGTCAATAAAGCCAACAATCTTTTCTGCGGTTGGAGCATCCCAGAATGATACACCACTCAAAATACGGCCAGCTTTGCTATCAACAATGATGTCTTGAACCTTATAGTCATCACCATAGACCAAGAACCATTCATTTTCACAATCTTTACGATACACACTGAAGTAAGTAGAGCGGTCAATATCATTTCGGAACATGTTCTTGAAAAGATAATTGTCCGCATCAATGACATAGCTGTTAGCTAAGGCTTCTTTAACAAGATAAAGTGAGTAGAAATTGTTGTAATCGGCATACTTGTCGTTAAAGACTAAACGAACACCATATTTTTCTTTTAAGTAGTCAAATTGTTCTTTGAGGTAACCGACAACGATGATAATTTCATCAATTCCTCGCTCTTTCAAAAATTCAATTTGGTATTCTACCAAAGGTTTCTGGTTTACCTTAACCAAGGCTTTGGGGGTGTTTTCAGTCATAGGGCGCAAACGAGTTCCCAACCCCGCTGCCAAGATGATTGCTTTCACGCTATTCTCCTTTATTCTTTAATAATAATATAAACACCAGCCATGACAACAAGCGATGTAATAATGGTCACCATATCGAGAGGTGTTCCTAAAAGCATTGCTGAGAACAATACTGTCCAAACGACATAGCTTACGTTCAAACCAGTTGCTTTTGCAGGTTGTAAACGGTTGATAGCAATGTAATAAGCCAAATAAGAAATCATATTACATGCTGCAAAGACTAACATCAAGCCGAGTAATTGTCCATCCGCTACTTCTGCAAATGAATGGTGAGAAAAGAGCACAATCACAAGATAAGACAAGAATGAAGTTACTTGGCGGATTAATAGTGCTTCAATTTCGCTTAGATCACTTTCCATGGCGTAGGAACTAAGAACACTTTCACTTCCCCAGGCAATGGCACAAACTAATGCACAAAGAATTCCGATATAAAAAGAATTAACCTGCTCAACTTTGTATGTCTGGGCAATAATACCAGCGATAATCAACAAAATACCAAAGACAGTATTCTTAGATACCTTGTGTTTCAAAATGAAAAATGCGAGTAAAACAGAGACCGCTGGATAGATAGCTGATACTGAAGACGCAAGAGAACTACCAATATATTTAACCGCATAAAGATTGGCCTGCATGCCAATAGGTCCAGCTAGCAAGGCTCCGATAATAACACTGACATTTCGGATATTTAGAAAGATTGATAAGCGAACTTTTCCTTCTTTTACCAAAAGAAAAGCTAACAAGATAAAGATACTCAAGAAATCATGAGCAGCTGCCACCACAAAAGGAGAAAGATTTGTAAAAATCGAAAAGATATAAGAACTGATTGTCAGACCGAGCCCCCAGAAGATACCTGAGAGCAGACCAAACGAAACACCATTTTTATTCTTCATCCTAACCTCCATAATAAGTCAAACCTTCGACAGCTCTTTGGTAACGATTGACACCGTAATCTCCAAAGTCAGCACCTTGAGCTTCTTTATATACTGTCCACAAACTCCAGATGGTATCTTGCAAAATTTTATAGATTCGAATCTTTTCACGAGATACTGGAGTTTTGTCACTCTCATAGTAAGTTAGGAAATCTTCTTCTTCCTGATTTGCAAATTCAGACTCCAAAAAGAGAGCTGCCAAATCCCACATTGGGTCATTCATAGAAGAGTATTCCCAGTCGATCAAATACATGCGTCCTTGGGGAGACTCGATAAAGTTTTCTGGAACCAAATCGATATGGCAAGACTTTCTGTCAACACCTAAGTCAGCCAATCTTTTCTCTAACGAAAATACATCTTTTCTCACAGCTTCATAATTGGCGTAAGGGACATTCCCCTCAATCAGGGTTTCGTATTTTTTGATTTCTTCAAAAGGTGCAAATTCCCCTCTTAGTTCTTTACCTGATGCATGAATGGTCTGTAGAATCGGTGCAATCTTTTCAAACTTGGTCTTAATTGAAGTGGAATCAAGCGTTGTTGCAGATTCAATGTACTCATTTACCTTAATCCCTGAATCAATATCAAAAAGATAATTCTTGACATCAAGATTTAAATCTTTCAACAATTCAAGATTGTATTTTTCATCTTGACGATTGATGAGCTTTTCAGTCCCTTTTCCGAAAAATTTAACAATATAGGGTTTAGAAGTTGTTTTAACCAAATAATTCTGATTGGTCATGCCTCCCAGTTGTTCAACACTGAGGACTTCCTCTTCCTCAGCTAGTAAAGAAGAAATTTTTTCTTTGATGAGTTTCTCCACAATTAGCCTCCATCTTCTACACTTCCCACTTGAATACTGTTTTAAAAGCAGTATTAAGGTCTGTAGCAAAGACACGGTGAATGTCCTTGATTTCTCTCACCGGTTCTTCAATATAAAGGATATTTTTCAGACGATTCGCAAACTTTTTAACTTCCATCATCTGAATTGCATTTTCAAAATCAATCCGTCCTGATCGTGATGAACCAACCAATAATAAACCTTTTTCTAAAGCATCTCGTGTATTGATATTGACCTTGTACTCGCTCACTCCCATCATGAGGATCGTTCCTTGTGGGCGAATGTAACGAATCAAATCATTGATAGCGGGACCTGTTCCATCGCCACCACAACATTCAAATCCATGATCAAAGGTCAGATCCTCGGGAATATTATCCGTGATGTAGCACTCTTTTGCAAAAGAGAAGAGTTCCAGTTTTTCCCAATGGCGACCAATCACGATAATCTCTGCTTCTGGTAGAGTGTAATTGATAATATTGGCAACCACAAAAGCCAAACTACCATCTCCGATAACTGCGATACGCTCTCGTTTGCTGTGGGCGAGATTCAAGAAAC
>NZ_KQ970181.1:452171-453619 GCF_001579015.1 Streptococcus oralis | reverse complement strand
GTGTGGACTAAAATGGGACGATCACCCAACTCCAAGAATTGTTTTGGTAAATTGCTAATCCCCATGCGTGTGCCAGTTCCTCCGGCTAGAATTCCTGCATAGATCATATATATTCTCCTTTGTTTATTCTTAAAAACTCATTACCATCTATTATATCACAATCTGCCCTTATCATGAAGAAAAGATAGAGCACCATTTATCTGAACCAACTCACTATTTCGGTCAAAAAGTGAACAATATCCAAATGAATTTGAAAAAATCATAACAAATTTAAAAATAAAATTAGATTATCCTCTACATTATCTATTTAACGTTCGGTTAACATAGAGTTTTTTAGAATATAATACGAACCTTAAAGTTATTTTTAAAAATACAAAAAACTAGGAAATCCATAAATTTCTTAAATTAGGGATTAATAAATCCTTTTTTACTCATAACATCAAGCCTAGTCCATTGGAGCACAAAATCGAATAAACTTGAAAAGAGTATAGAAAAGTCAACCGAAATCAATTCATTTTATTTTTTATAAACAGTATAAATGTCCGCAATCTCTCACTTGAAGTCAGCCGTAAACTAGAGATATGATTTACAAGGCATAGCCATTCTTCATTTGCTTTAGTGTAAAGTATTTAGGAAATTGACAGCATAGTAAAAACATGCTATAATTTACTGTGTATTAAAAGAGGAGAATACTGATTTCTACAGGGATTGTTAATAGAACTTAGCAGCTTGATATGCCTTATAGATAGAAATGGTTTCTTTCAAATGAATTTGAAAGAAAAATAGCCTAGAAAATGAGGTGATCGCTTTTAAAATGAGGGAGGGATGAAAACAACAAAATCAGTACCCTGACCTACATCACTTCACTTTCAAGAGTAAATATCAGCCTATGATTTAAAGAACTAAATTCTTTTGTAGCTTAGGTATTAAAAGCTCTCCTTTATTAAACACACAGAAGATACCACTCTATACGATATATGTTTGAAGGTGGTTACTTTTCTCAAGAAAAACGATATCAGAGGATGAAATTCCCTGACCAAGAAAGGAACCTAGAAACTATTATGATGAACATGCAAAATATGATGAAGCAAGCCCAAAAACTAAAAAAAGACATGGATATTGCTCAAGCAGAATTAGCTGCAACAGAATTTACTGGAAAATCTAGCCAAGATTTAGTCATTGCAACTCTAACTGGTGATAAAAAAGTTGTTAAAATTGAATTTAAACCTGAAGTTGTTGATCCAGAAGACCTGGATACTCTATCTGATTTGACTAGTCAAGCTATCAATCATGCCATTGATCAAATTAATGAAACTGCTAAACAAAAATTAAGTGCTTTTTCAGGCGGATTGTCTTTCTAATTCTATTGACTTTTAGCATTTATAACTATTTGTTAATTGCATCAAAGTTACACCCTATAATAAAAAGGAGAGGTTTGTACTGACCCC
>NZ_KQ970181.1:450217-451598 GCF_001579015.1 Streptococcus oralis | reverse complement strand
GGATTGTTTATCCCAAACTTATTTGAAAGTTGCTCTAAGCTATATCCTTGTTTTCTAAGTTCATAGATCTGAACTTTATCCTCATAACTCAATTTCATAATAAAACACCCCAAAAGTTAGATTTTTTCTGTCTAACTTTTGGGGTGCAGTTCAGTTCGTTCCTCTCCTTTTTATTATTTCAGTCCATAATTTCAATCCACATATTGTAAACTGAAATTCAAACACTTTTCTACTTATCTATTTTTATATTAGTTCTTAACTACTATAAATGACTAGTTTAGAAATTAAAGAACTCCGTTGCTTTTTTTAATAGTAGTTCCGTATACTCAGGATCATCTTGCGCGGTCGTTACTTGTAACTGAACCATTTCTAGATCATCTGTAATCATCCCATCCACTGACAACTGCAACGATTTATCAAGTGCATCAGAGCTATTGATGGTCCATACGTAAAGCTTTTGTTCTGTATACCAAAGTTTAGTAACAAAATATTCATCCAATGTTGAATACTCCATGGTATAGCCAGTTGCCTTGGTTTTTGGGAAAATACTATTATAAGGCAAGATGAAATAAGCTGGAATAGTCGAATCATATTTCAAAACTTGGTCAATCACATGATAGTCTAGTGATTGCATCTGATGACCGTACTGCTTGATAATAGGGCCATATTTCTCTAGAAAACGTTCCATCATTTGTGGAGTGTCTTTTTTACTGGTTTTGATTTCAATCAACAATCTTTGATGAAGTTCATTCGCGCGATTGAGATAGTCATCAAAACTAGATATTTTGGTTCGATAGCCATTTTCAGAAATATCTAACCCTGTCAACTCCTCCAAAGTCAAGTCTTGAGGTCTGGCATTGATACCTGCTAAGTTCTTAAGATTGGCGTCATGCATCATCACAAACTGACCATCTTTGGTCTCCTGCACATCCATTTCAATCAAATCTGGTTTTAGTTGCGCTGTTTTTTCTAAAGACTGTACAGTGTTTTGTACACCATTTTTATTTGAAACGCCCCTATGTGAAATGACTAAAGGGGTATTTGTCACAGGAGCTTCCAGATAGATATAACCTTCCAGCGCAAAAAAGATACTAGCGCAGCCCATAACTCCCCATCTCATCAAATGGTCTTTTTTCTTCTTGGCATAATCTCCAGTTCCTCACCTGTCAAAAAGGAGACAAACTTAACAAGGAAATAGGTCAACGCCATATAGTGGATGTTTTTTATCAAGACAAAGTTGATAACTCCAAGAATCAGTGATTCTTTCTGTGTTAAATTGTCAATTACAATCTGTCCCAATAGCAAGGGAGTCAAGAGGAGAAAGAAAAAGAGATAGGTTTTAATAATAATGAGTAGCAAGTTCCAAGCATAAAAGAGAACT
>NZ_KQ970181.1:447049-449489 GCF_001579015.1 Streptococcus oralis | reverse complement strand
CTCACAGTCTTCTTTTCAAAGAGAATCTTTGGAAGGACAAACATGAGTCGGACAGACACATAGAGCAAAATCCAAGCAGATGCAAAAATCATCAAACCTACTAGCCAGTACTTGTCTTCCAGATAAGTCACAATAAAGTCTGGAATAACGATTTTATTTAAGTAATAAATTTTTAAAATTTTCCTGATGAAAGGAAAGAGCATGGCTACGTAGAAGAATACAAAGGCCATCTTACAGAAGCTCAAGCGTTTCATGAACAGAAAACTTTGCTGGAAAACTTTGCGACTGTACTCAATCAAGGTTCTCTTTTCATGGTAGAGAAGGTGACGCGCCCCAATAAAGAGGAGGCAAATCTGGAAATAGGCCACCAAAAGATTGATTACAATCAAGACGAGAAAGGCCAGACTGATTAAAGGAGAACTCGTGATAATGGCAAAAATATTATTGTAAGAAATAAACAAATAGCCCGTCTGGCTTAGTAAAAGACCAGCAAGAAAAGAATTGAGAGGTAACCACAGATATTCCACCATCATGAAAATTAAGAAAAAGAGGAAGAGAACTTTATCTAGGTTGAGGTAAATTTTCCTAAAACCTAGTTTTTTAGGTTTTTCAGGTTTCATAAGCACTCCTAGTCTAGAAATTGAGATAAGTCTAGCCCACCAAAGGGATTCATGGATAGATTACTCTGTTCTTCTAATAATAGTTTTCCTTCGTCAGACTCCAGAAAGGCTTCGTAAACACGCGCTGTCATGCGAGCATCTTCTAAACTATTATGCGATTGACCTTTAAAGCCTAAAAAACTCGCCACAGTTTGCAGTTTGAGGTTGGCAATGCCGTGTAGGTCAGAACTACGGCGTTCAAAAGCCTCATCATATAGGTCAACCTTATACTGGTCACGATAGTCCAAGCCATGCTCCATGAGAATAGGCAAATCACTCTTGGCTGCATTGTAACCAACGATAGGTAGGTCGCCAACAAATGCCTGAAAGTCCTTTAAAACTTGTTCTACTTTTGGCGCGTCTTTCAAGGTTTCAGCTGTGATTCCAGTCAAACCATTGATAAAACTCTTCAATGGTGCTGTAGTATGAACATAAGAATCAAAAGCACCTATCTCTTGACCATCTTGAAAACGAACTGCTGATACCTGAATTAAATGAGTAACCCCTTCGTGTTGATTGAATTCTAAGTCAAAGGCGATATAGTCTCTTAATTTTTCCATCTTTTACCTCAATTCCGACTCAATTTAAACTATAAATAAGAAAAGAAGCTATTAGGTTAGTGAATAACCCAAACAGCTTCTTTATTTTCCTCCAAATAGGCGAGCAAAAAAGCCTCTTTTGGTTGCTTGGACTTCTTCTTTTGCTTGGTCCAACTCTAGTTTCAAGCTTTCTTGATCCTTCATAGCTTGAAGAGTTAACTGTTGCTGTTGATCCAATTGTTTGTCCTTTTCAGCAATCTGGCGGTCTTTGATGCGCATCTGCTCATCTTTTTCTGCCAGCTGCTGGTCCTTGGCCTTGAGTTGCTCGTACAATCGAAGAATTTCAGCATTTTTCTCATCGACCAAGATTTCCATCAGTTCACGTTGTTTGACATCATCACTGACTGGTTCATCTTCAAAAATCGTTTTTTTATAGATTTCTTCTAGCTTGATTAAGCCACTTCGAGTAACTACTGTTACACCTTTGTCATTTTTTTTCGTGTCCTCTTCGGGAAGTTCTTTGACACGATTGTTGATTGCCTGACGAGATAGGCCTAAGACCTCTGCAATCTCACTGACGGTCATTTCAATACTCATAATATCCTCTGAAACGTTTTCTAGCTTTTCTTTATTTAAATCTTATCATAAGCTAGATAAACTGTCAAATTTCCGCTTAATTCAAGGCCTTTAAAAAGGCTAGTAAGACTTGGGCAGAACGACGTCCTGCTTCTATAATAAACTCATCAAATGAGATAGAGGCCTCGTGATTGGCATTGTCACTCATAGCGCGAATGACTAGGAAAGGTAGGTCAAGAGCCTGAGCCGCTTGAGCAATGGCTGCCCCTTCCATTTCAACTGCTAAAACAGCTGGAAAGTGGGACTTGATACTAGCAATCTTGTCTTCTCCAGCTATAAAACTGTCCCCTGTAGCAATCAAGCCTAGGTGCCAGGTCTGGTCTAACTGAGATAAATTTGTTTGAATCCTAGTGATAAAGTTCTTATCGGATTCAAAGTAAAGGGGTTGACCAGCCATCTGACCATAAGCATAGCCAAAAGCAGTCACGTCCACATCATGATAAGCCAGTTTATCCGCAATCACTACATCGCCAACGGCAATCCCTTCTGCAAGAGCACCTGCTGATCCTGTATTGATAATGGCTTCTACCTGAAAATGGTCAGCTAGAACAGCCACACTCATAGCCGACATAACCTTCCCAATCCCACTCTGAACTAGGACAACTT
>NZ_KQ970181.1:439069-446970 GCF_001579015.1 Streptococcus oralis | reverse complement strand
GGTTTTGTCCAAATTCTGAGTCAGATGTAGGAGCTCTTCTGGCATGGCAGCAATGATTCCAATTTTCATTTCATATCCTTTCAATTACAAGAGTTTCATTGCCAACACTAACAAAACTAAGAGTAGAATGACTGCAAACAAGATGCGATTGAGTTTTGAATTAAAAACATTTCTCTTGGTGTTTTCAATACGACGACTCTTATGAATCGTTGGCTCTACTTCGATCGTTAAGGTATCTTGACTAAAACCATGATCTCTAGAACGTGAATTCCCAAAATGTTGTGATGCAGTTGGTAGGATCTTAGTTTTCTCATCATCTTGAAGAGGTGGCCCTGAGATTTTCTCGCCGCGGTTGGCACGTTCAATTATTTCATCTGTTAATAAAGGTTTTCCCATGGGTTACTCCTCTATTTCTTTTGTAGTTCCCAGTACTGGATCGCCATAATAGTCTTGGCATCACAGATATGACCTGACTGGATCAGGTTCTTGGCCTCCTCTAGACTCACTTCTAGAACTTCCAAGGTTTCATCATCATCTTGCGGACGAGGATTTTCTACCTTCGTCAAATCACTTGCAAGGTAGAGTTTCAATTTTTCGTTGCAAAAACCAATCGCAGAATAGAAATCATACAACAGTTCTAACTTAGCTGTGTAGGCAACCTCTTCTTCCAATTCACGAAGAGCCGCTGCCATTGGATCTGCATTTTCACCAACTTCAAGTTTTCCAGCGGGAATCTCATAAGAGACAGCCTCGATAGCCTTCCGATATTGCTTAACGAGGATAATTTTATCCTCACCTGTCACGGCTAGAACACAAACGGCTCCATTGTGGAAAATCAAGTCACGTTGAGCAGTTCCCTTTCCTTCTGGTAGTTCCACCTGATCTTGTACTAGTTTGAAAATAGGACCTTGGTAGATTTCTTTTCGACTAAGCGTTTTTTCTTCAAATTCCATGACAAACTCCTACTGGTTCTTGGGATGATGAGGCAAGCGAGTTGCATATTCATCTTTGTTAACTTGTCGTCCACGTCCAATAGCAATAGCATCAGCAGGAACATTCTTGGTAATAGTTGAACCAGCTCCAACAAGAGAATTATCCCCAAGTTCTACAGGAGCAATAATGGTTGAGTTTGAGCCAACAAAGACATTGTTACCGATAACAGTCTTGTATTTGTTTTTCCCATCATAGTTTACTGTAATGGTACCAGCACCGAAATTAACGTTGCTACCCACTTCACAGTTTCCGATATAAGTCAAATGACCCGCCTTGGTATTTTCACCGATTGAAGATCCTTTTACTTCAACAAAGTTTCCAATGTGAACTTGAGTACCAAGACTTGAACCCGGACGGATATGGGCATAAGGACCAACAGTTACACCGTCTGCTACCAAACTTTCCTCAATCATGGAATTCGTAATCACGGCTCCAGCTCCAATAGTACTATCCACAATATAAGTTCCATTTGTTAAAACAGTTTCTGCCCCAATCTTCGTTTGACCTTTCAAGGTAACGTTGGCTTCAATTTGGACTTCAGGAGCAATCTCGACATCAATGTCGATGTAAGTTGCATCTGGATTAACAAAGCTGACACCATTGACCATATGTTTTTGATTAATACGGCGGCGCATCACTGCTTCCGCAGTCGCAAGAGCTACACGGTCATTTACTCCAAGACTTTCGTCAAAGTCTTTCAGAGTATAGGCTCCAACCTTCTCACCCGCATTACGGAAAATGCCAATCACATCAGTAATATAGTATTCTCCTTGGGCATTGTTGGTGTTGATATTTTTAAGGGCTTCAAAAAGACGTTCATTGTCAAATACATAAGTTCCCGTATTGATTTCCTTAATTTGCTTTTCAAAGTCTGTAGCATCTTTCTGCTCCACAATACGAAGAACTTCAGCGTTATCGTTGCGGACGATACGACCATATCCAAAAGGATCAGCTGCTTCAGCTGTTAAAATAGTCGCCACATTTTTGTGATTGATATGGAAATCCAAGAGATTTTTCAAGCTTTCACCTGTAATCAGAGGAGTATCCCCAGCGATAACCAAGGTGTGGCCAGAGCGGTTTTGGAGAATGGGTTCTGCCATCATGACAGCATGCCCTGTTCCTAGTTGCTCTGATTGGGTAACAAAGTCTGTCTGTCCAGCCAAGACTTCCTCAACTAACTCAGCCTTGTGACCGACTACGATAACTGTTTTTTCAGGTTGAATAGCACCAACACTACGAAAAACATGTTCCAACATCGAAATTCCTGCTACTTTATGAAGTACCTTAGGAAGATCTGATTTCATGCGAGTACCTTTACCCGCTGCTAAAATAATGGCATAATTTGACATACTATTCTCTTTTCTGTAAAAATTCCCTTATATTATACCATAATTTTACTTTTCAAGAACAAACAAACAGGTGCTTTCCTGAAAATCTCTCCTACTTGTCTACATTTCTAAACTGTTTCCTTTGATTTTTTTAAATTTTTACGATAAACTAAATAAATATGAGAAAACAAATTCATCCTGCTATTATTTTTAGTTTATTTGGAATTTTCATAGCGATTTTACTCCTCAACAAACCAAGTTTTGAGGACCATCCTATCAAAACTAAACCAAATACTCTTCAAGTTGAAAGACAAGCCTTGCATAATCTTGATAAACCCATTATCGACGTCTCTGGTTGGCAAAGACCTGAGGAGATCAACTACGACACCTTATCTCAAAACATTTCTGGTGTTATCGTTCGCGTGCACAATGGTGCTCAGCATACTGAATCAAATGATGCTGCCTTTATCAATGGTGTCGATAAAGCTTATAAAAATCACATAGCAGAATTTACAAAAACGCAATGTCCCTGTGGGGGTTTATGCCTATGTAGCTGGAAAAAGTAAAGAAGATATGGAGAAAGCTGCTGAAGTCTTCTACAACGCTGCTTCTCCCTACAATCCTAGCTACTACTGGTTAGATGTTGAAGAAAAACAATGTCCGATATGAATGAAGGCGTTGAAGCCTTTCGTGCCAAACTGGCAGCTCTCGGCGCTAAAAACATCGGCATCTACGTTGGGGTTTACTTCATGCAAGAGCATAGTATCAATACAGATAAGTTCACTGCTATTTGGATCCCTTCCTATGGAACTGACTCTGGTTATTTTGAAACTAAGCCAAATACTGATCTGGACTACGATCTCCACCAGTACACTTCTAAGGGGAGAATTGCAGGATTTGAACACCATTTGGACATCAATTTGATTTCTGCTGACAAAGACAAGGAAGAAACTTTCAGAAAACTATTTTTAAGACCATAAGACAAGTGAAAATAACAAACTTTTTCACTTGTTTTTTCATTTTCTCCCCGTCTGTGTTATAATTGATAGCATAGAGAAAGAATTTTATGAAATTGAGGATTTTATTATGTTTTCATGGATTGCACGAGTTATTAAAGGAATCGTCATCGCATTAGGATTTATCCTACCGGGAATTTCTGGCGGTGTTTTAGCAGCTATTTTGGGTATTTACGAGCGAATGATTGGCTTTCTAGCTCATCCTTTTAAGGATTTTAAATCAAATATCCTTTACTTTATCCCAGTAGCTATCGGGATGCTACTAGGTATTGGGCTATTTTCGTATCCAATCGAGTATTTACTAGAAAATTACCAAGTCTATGTTTTATGGAGTTTTGCTGGAGCTATCATTGGTACAGTTCCTAGCCTCCTTAAAGAATCTAATCGAGAGTCTGATCGTGATAAGATTGACCTAGTTTGGTTCTGGGCTACCTTTATCCTTTCAGGTATCGGGCTCTATGCGCTAAACTTTGTTGTTGGTTCACTCAGTGCCAGTTTCGCTAGTTTCATCTTAGCGGGTGCTCTTTTAGCTCTGGGTGTCTTGGTTCCTGGTTTAAGTCCGTCAAATCTCCTCTTGATTTTGGGACTGTACGCTCCTATGCTGACTGGTTTTAAAACCTTTGATTTATTTGGCACCTTCCTTCCTATCGGCATTGGTGCAGGGGCAACCCTCATTATCTTTTCAAAATTGATGGATCATGCCTTGAACAACTACCACTCCCGTGTTTATCACTTTATCATTGGGATTGTGCTGTCGAGCACTCTCTTAATTTTGATTCCAAATGCTGGAAATGCTGAAAGTATCCAATACACTGGACTTTCCATTGTGAGCTATGTTCTCGTTGCCTTCTTCTTTGCGCTTGGTATCTGGCTTGGTATCTGGATGAGTCAGTTGGAGGATAAGTATAAATAATGGCAAAGAAAGTCAAGAATAAAAAAACCTTGGTCGAACAAATCTTAACCAAGGCCGGTATTGACCATATCGGTATTCAAATCAATGCACTTGAAGGAGAACTTCCTCCTGAATACGGCAGAAACCAAATCTTTAAAACCTTGGCTCTTTTGGGAGACAAGACAGGACCGATTATTGGAATTGTTCCCATAACAGAACACCTCGCCGAGAAAAAACTAGCAAAGGTTTCTGGCAATAAAAAAGTGACCATGATTCCACAGAAAGACTTAGAAAAAACGACAGGCTATATTCATGGTGCAAATAACCCAATCGGCATTCGCCAAAAACACAATTATCCAATTTTTATTGATCAGACTGCTTTGGATTTAGACCAAATGATTGTCTCTGCTGGGGAAGTCGGACATAGTATCATCATACTCCCTCGAGACTTGGCCAGCTTTGTAAAAGCCGATTTTGCTGATATCTTGGAGGAAAGTAAGTAATGAAACTCTATTTTGTCCGTCACGGTCGCACCCTCTGGAATCTTGAAGGACGTTTTCAAGGCGCTAGTGGCGACTCGCCCCTTCTTTCAGAATCCATTGACATCTTAAAGCAACTTGGTCAGTATCTCAAGGAAATACCCTTTGATATGATTTATTCAAGTGATTTGCCCAGAGCGGTTAAGTCTGCTGAAATTATCCAAAGTCAACTCCAGACACCCTGTCCTTTAGAAAGTATTCCAGACCTACGTGAATGGCAACTTGGGAAACTTGAAGGTTTAAAAATCGCAACTCTCAATTCCATTTATCCACAACAAATCAAGGCCTTTCGCTCCAATCTGGCTCAGTTTGATACGAGGATGTTTGAAGCGGAATCCCTTTACAGTACTACGAAGCGAACCATTCAATTTATCAAATCTCTAAAAGGAAGTCCGGCTGAAAACATTCTAATCGTCGGTCATGGTGCAAATCTCACTGCTAGCCTACGTACACTTCTAGGTTATAAAGAGGCTCACCTTCGCAAAGATGGGGGCTTAGCCAATGCTAGTTTGACGATTTTGGACACTGAGGATTTTGAATCCTTCACTCTCGAAAGATGGAATGACACTTCCTATCAAAGAAAATAATGGAACTTGATCTTAATAGTCAAGTTCTTTTTAGTTTTCAAAGAATATCCGTGAATTTCTCTGCTATTTATGATAAAATGGGAGTATCGCAAAAAATGACTCATCGTATCAAATTTTGAGTAAAATTAGGAGGAACCCATGTCTACAGAACATATGGAAGAACTAAATGACCAGCAGATCGTTCGCCGTGAAAAAATGGCTGCGCTCCGTGAACAAGGAATCGATCCCTTCGGAAAACGTTTTGAACGTACTGCTAACTCTCAAGAACTAAAAGACAAATTTGCAGAACTTGATAAAGAACAATTACATGAATTAAATGAAACTGCTACTATCGCTGGACGCTTAGTAACCAAACGTGGTAAAGGTAAAGTCGGCTTCGCCCATCTTCAAGACCGCGAAGGCCAAATCCAAATCTACGTTCGTAAAGACGAAGTTGGTGAAGAAAATTACGAAATCTTCAAAAAAGCTGACCTTGGTGACTTCCTCGGTGTCGAAGGCGAGGTCATGCGTACCGATATGGGAGAGCTCTCTATCAAGGCAACTCACATCACTCACTTGTCTAAAGCGCTTCGCCCACTTCCTGAGAAATTCCATGGTTTGACAGACGTTGAAACCATCTACCGTAAACGTTACCTAGACTTGATTTCTAATCGTGAAAGCTTTGAACGTTTTGTCACTCGTTCAAAAATCATCTCCGAAATCCGTCGTTACCTTGACCAGCAAGGTTTCCTTGAAGTGGAAACACCTGTTCTCCACAACGAAGCTGGAGGTGCTGCTGCTCGTCCATTTATCACTCACCACAATGCCCAAAACATTGACATGGTGCTTCGTATCGCAACTGAGCTTCACTTAAAACGTCTTATCGTTGGTGGTATGGAACGTGTCTATGAAATTGGCCGTATCTTCCGTAATGAAGGAATGGATGCTACTCATAACCCTGAATTCACTTCAATCGAAGTTTACCAAGCTTATGCAGATTTCCAAGATATTATGGACTTGACGGAAGGTATTATCCAACACGCTGCTAAATCAGTTAAGGGTGATGGTCCAGTCAACTACCAAGGAACTGAAATCAAAATCAACGAACCATTCAAACGTGTTCACATGGTGGACGCTATCAAAGAAATTACTGGTGTTGATTTCTGGCAAGACATGACTTTTGAAGAAGCAAAAGCTATCGCTGCTGAGAAGAAAGTTCCAGTTGAAAAACACTACACTGAAGTTGGTCACATTATCAACGCCTTCTTTGAAGAATTTGTCGAAGAAACTTTAATCCAACCAACCTTTGTCTATGGACATCCAGTAGCTGTATCACCACTCGCTAAGAAAAATCCTGAAGATGAACGCTTTACTGACCGCTTTGAACTCTTCATCATGACCAAGGAGTACGGTAATGCCTTTACCGAGTTAAACGACCCAATCGATCAGCTTAGCCGTTTTGAAGCTCAAGCAAAAGCTAAAGAACTTGGGGACGATGAAGCGACTGGCATCGACTATGACTACATCGAAGCCCTTGAATACGGTATGCCACCAACTGGTGGTTTGGGAATCGGTATTGACCGTCTTTGCATGCTCCTCACAGATACAACTACTATCCGTGACGTGTTGCTTTTCCCTACAATGAAATAACTCCTTATCCTCTGGCCCTTGTCAGAGGATTTTTTGATGCAAAAAGAGACTGAGGTAAACTCAATCTCTTTTTCTTATTCTTGATTTTTCACCTGACTGGTCGCTACATCTTCTCCAAACCATTTTTGGCTGATTTCCTGGAACTTTCCTTCTTTGTATAGTTCAACAAAAGCTTGGTTCAAAGTAGCTAACAAAGTTTTATCAGCAGGTCTAACACCCACTGCAAAAGATTCACTTTCAAATCCAGCTGAAAAGACATTGTAGTCATTTAATATCCCTTCAGACTGGAGGTAGTAATTGGCATATACACGGTCAATTAACAAGGCATCAATACGATCATTTTTCAAATCAATCAAAGCTTCGTTGAAACTTTGGTATTGATTGGCCTTCTGATCTTTTACCTGATTTTTTAGCAAATCTGGCTGCGCTTCAAAGTCCAAATAGCCAGAAGATCCAGCCTGAGCTCCCAAAACCTTGTTATTCATATCTTTGATTGACTGGATGTTCTGAGATTTTTTAGAAACTAAAACTTGTTGATTTTCCATATAAGGAATGGTAAAAGCAACCTTCTCTTTTCGTTCATCTGTAGCTGTATAGCCATTCCAGATAGCATCAATGGTACCATTTTGCAGTTCGGTTTCTTTCATATCCCAGTCGATGGGTTGAAATTTAACCTGAATACCTAACTTCTCTGAAACAGCTTGGGAAAGGTCTATATCAAAACCTGCATACTGGCCATTCTTTTCCTCAAACCCCATAGGAACAAAGGTATTGTCAAATCCAATGGTAATGCTACCCTGTTCTTGGTATTTGAACCAATTATCCTGCTTCGGATCACTGACCTTTTGCGTACAAGCAGTCAGGAAGAAGCTAAAGAACAAAGCAAGTACTAGGGCAATTTTCTTTCTCTTCATAGG
>NZ_KQ970181.1:434112-439049 GCF_001579015.1 Streptococcus oralis | reverse complement strand
AAGGTCGTGCGTTACAACAATCTGGGTCATGCCACGCTCTTTGTTTTGAAGGATGAGTTTTTCCACTTCTAATCGTAACTCAGGATCTAAAGCTGATGTAGGCTCATCATATCCGATAACTTCTGGATCAATCATCATGGCGCGCGCTAAGGCGACACGCTGCTTTTGCCCACCAGATAAGGAAAATGGAAAGGCTTCAGCATGTCCTGCTAATCCAAGTTGTTCTAACAAAGCACGCGCCTTCTTCTCAGCAGCTTCCTTATCCATATCCATGGTTTTAATAGGTGACAAGGTTAGGTTTTCTAGAACTGACAAATGCGGAAAGAGTTGAAAATCTTGGAAAACAAATCCCAGGAGATTACGCTTTTCCAATTCATCTATAGCTAGAGATTCGCCATTATAGTAAATCTCTCCAGAATCGATGGTCTCCAGTCCAGCTAGCATACGTAATAATGTAGTCTTTCCACCTCCTGATGGACCTACGATTGCGAGGATTTGCTTTTCAGGAATAGATAGACTGAAATTGATTAAGATTTGTTTTCCAGCAAAACTCTTGTTAATATTTCGTAATTCTAACATAGCAATCCTCCTATCTGTAATAACTGTACTTCTTCTCAAGTTTTTTCGCTACAATGGTCACAAGCCCAATCATAATCAAATAAATCGCTCCAGCTAAAAACATTGGAACAAGACTGGCATCTCGATTGGCTGCTGTCCGACTTGCTAAAATCAAATCTGAAATCCCAAGGGCATAGACCAAAGAAGTATCCTTGACCAAACTCATAATTTCATTAAAGACACTCGGTAAGACAATCTTTGTCACCTGAGGAAGAATGATATAGCGAACTGTATCAAATGAGCTAAATTTTAACACTTTTGCAGCTTCGTACTGTCCTCGTGGTATAGTTTCAATTCCGCCACGAAAGATTTCTGCAAAGTAGGCAGCATAGTTGAGCACAAAGGCGATAACAGCCGCAGGAAGGCGATCTAAACGAATGCCAATGCTAGGAAGAACATAGTAGATAAAGATTAATTGCAAGAGCAATGGAGTTCCTCGCATCACCCATATATAAAGATTAATCAAATGATGGAGGGGTTTCCAATGAACTTGCAAAGCAAAGGCAATGACAATCCCTAAAGGAATAGAAAAGATTAAGACCAGAGCAAAGACTTGGAGAGTCATACTTGCACCGTTCAATAAACTTGGTAAAATCTCGAATATATAAGACATACTACACCTCCTAAAAATAATTATTCCTATTATAGCATAAATAAACAATTTATCAAGGAGTTTTTTTTGTAAAAAAATTCTAGTTCTTTTTAAAAATAAAAACCGTATCTATTAAAAATGATGAGATACAGTTTCGCTTTATAGAATATTTTTAAAGTGTTTCTAGCAGTTCTTGCATCTGAATATCATCTGGAATCAGTTTTAAATATGCTTCTGCTTGCCTCTTAGCTTCTTCAAAATACCCCAATTCCCGCAAGACATAAGTATATTGCTCCAGAAACTCTGGGTTGTCCTTAAGGTCAGATGACAGTTTTTGATAGAGTTCGTAAGCCCTATCTAAATCCTCGATTTCCTGGTAAGAACGGGCAATCATCCACTTGGTCAGGAGGTTTTCAGGTTCTTGACTTTGTAGAGCGATAATATCCTCAAACCGCTCTTGTTCCATATAAATGGTCGCAAGGCGAAGGAAAATCTCCTCAAGGTCTTCTGCATCTTCTTTGGCAGTAAGGAGAAAGTCCTCCGCTGCCTTAGCATCATGCAATTCATAAGAAAACTGAGAGGCCGCTAACAAAAGACGAGTTTCAAATGGATTTTTCTCCAAACCTTGTTTAGCGATACGAAGAGCCTCTTCCACCTGATGTTCCTTGTGCAAGGCTTGACTATAACCATACTCATATCCTTCAAAATCAGGTGAAATGGTATCAATCTGCTTAAAGTAGAGAGTAGCTTTTTGATACTCTTCTTGGTCAAAGTATAGACTGGCCAACTCAAAAGCAGTTTGGTCATCGTATTCTAGTTCTAAGGCTTTTTCTAGGAATTCCGTTGCAGCCTCAAACTTGCCTAACTGGGCATAAGCGTAGCCAATTCGTTGATAAGTAGAGACACCTGTTTGTTCATAGATGGAGCGATTGTCTAATTGAGCATAGCCCTGAATGGCTTCCTGATAGTTTCCTAACTCACTATCTAACTCAGCCAAACCAAAAACTAATAAGGGATCATCTGAGTAGTTTAAGGCTTCCAGTAACTTTTCACGTGCTACATCTGTCAAACCCTCCAACTGATAGAGGTCGGCCTTCAAGGCCAAAGCTGACACATACCAGTCACTTTCAGGAGTGATTTCCTCTAGGTAGGCAAAGGCTCCTTCTACCTGTCCATCCTCGCTAGCAATGCTTGCTAAGTTCAGATTCACTTCTGGAAATTCTGACGCAATTTTTAGATAAATTTCCTTGGCTTGCGGATAAAAGCCAATTCCCTCAAGATAACTTGCTAGTTCGTAGAGAATTTCCGTCGAATCAGTTTCAAGTGCCTTATGAAAATACTGATCTGCTTTGTTTAGATCTTGTTCATCCAAAGCCTGGAGCATGCGTTGACTATTGTTCACTCTTGATTTCCTCCCCTTCTTCTTCATACAAACCACTGATCTTTTTGTACCAGTTAAAGATAGCAGAAATAACCACCTTAGCGGAGGCATAGACAGGGATTCCCAACAAGACTCCCCAAATACCAAACATAGAACCTGAAGTCAGGAGAACAAAGAGGACATTGATGGGATGAATATTGAGCTGACTACCTAAAATAAGTGGAGATACGAAACGTCCTTCAATCGTTTGTTCAACAATAAAGACAATAATTACTTTCAAAAGCATAACAGGTCCTGCAATCAAGCCCAAAACAAGAGCAGGCAACATCGCTAGAAAACTTCCTAGATAAGGCACTAGATTGAGGATACCAGCCGTGATACCTAGAGTCACAGCATATCTGAGGCCAATAATCTTAAAGAAGATAATAAACATAATCGCTACAATAATAGCAACTGTAACCTGTCCTCTAACGTAGTTTGACAACTGTTTATTAACATCTGACAAAACTTGTCCGACAGGTTCTTTTAACTTGTTTGGGATGAATTTAGTGAGGTAATCCCGCAAGCCTTTCCCATCTCTCAAAAGATAAAAGAGCATGAATGGAACAATGATAATCGCCACAATGACCTGAGAAACGCTACTGATAAAGGCGCTGACCCAGTTAACTGCTTGAGAAGAGATTTTGCTGGCCCACATCGTCGCCTCACTAGAAACATTGGCAAGAACTTGCTCCAACTGCGGTCTAAAATCATCTGGCAAGCGTTTGGTTACAAGGTCATTGATAACCTTATCAGCATCCTTAAGATAAGTCGGTACATTCTTTGCAAAGTTTAAGATCTGACGTTGGAGATTTGGAATAGCGACTGCCAGCCCCCAAATGATAAAAAGTCCAATGATGATAAAAACAATACTGATAGCAAGAACACGATTGATCTTATGCTTTTCCATCCAGTCAACAATCGGATTGAGGAGGTAATAAAGTAAACCAGATAAAATAACTGGCAACATAACAACCCCTAAAAAGTCTAAAACGGGTAAAAAGATAAAACTAATCTTACTTAGAATGAAAATGTTTAGCCCCAGTAACAAGGTTACTAAAAATACGGTGATAGCTTTGTTATCTAAAAACCACTTAAAGAACCAGGATAGGCTAAAATGTTTCTCTTTATGTTCCATAAATACATCCTTTCTGTCATTCTCTCATTATACCATTTTTAATCTAAAATAACTCTTATTAAAGTGCTTACATAGACTAAATGGACACTGCCTGACTGTCATTTTGTGGTATAATGAACTTATCATTATTAAGAGGTATGGACATGAAAGAAACTGTTTATTTTGGAACTTACACTCGTCGCTTATCTAAAGGGATTTACAAGGCAGATTTTGATACAAAAACAGGCCAGCTTGCAAATCTTGAACTCTTTGCTGCTGAACCAAGTCCGACCTACCTTGCCTTTGACCAACAGCAACACTTATACACCGTAGGGAGCCAGGATGGCTTAGGTGGAATCGCTGCATACAAGACAGATGGCGCTTTGCTAAATCATGTGGTTGAAGAAGGCGCTCCCCATTGTTATGTGGCAGTGGATGAAAAGCGTGGTCTCGTTTATGGGGCCAACTATCATAAGGGGCAAGTTCTGGTTTATAAACGTCAAACGGATGGTAGCCTCATCCAAACGGATCTAGATCAGCATAGCGGACAAGGTCCTCATGAAAACCAAACTTCTCCACATGTACACTTTACAGATTTAACACCTGACCAGTATCTCGTCACATGTGATCTAGGTACTGATGAGGTGACGACCTATGATGTTAGCTCAGAAGGAAAACTAACTAAACTCTACACTTATCACAGCCAAGCCGGAGCAGGTGCTCGCCACATCGTTTTCCACCACCACTATAAGATTGCCTATCTCATCTGCGAACTTAATAGCACTATTGAGGTCTTGATTTATGATGGTGTTGGTGAATTTGAACGCATGCAAGTCATTTCAACCTTACCAGATGGATACAAAGGCTTCAATGCTACTGCTGCCATTCGTCTTTCAAAAGATGGCAACTACCTCTATGCATCCAACCGTGGTCATGATTCCATTGCAGTCTATACAATCCTCGCTGATGGTAGTTTGGAATTATTAGAGATTGTTCCAAGTCATGGTAAAACGCCACGCGATTTCGACCTAACTCCTGATCAAGAGTTTCTCATTGCTGTTCATCAAGATTCTGATAACGCAACCGTCTTTAAACGTAATCCCGAAACTGGTCGATTAGCTGAACTTTCTAACGATTTCCGAGTTCCCGAAGCCGTTTGCATCACCTTTAATAATTAAGGTAAAATAAAA
>NZ_KQ970181.1:430904-434092 GCF_001579015.1 Streptococcus oralis | reverse complement strand
ATTTTATAGTTTATTTCCGACATTGATACGGTTAATGGCACGTTGCAAAGCAACCTTAGCTCGCCGTTCTTGGTCAATCAAGTGTTTATCTTGCGCTTCTTCAATCTCACGTTCAGCACGAAGTTTCGCACGCTCTGCACGACTAATATCGATATCACGAGCACGCTCTGCCGAGTCTGCTACGATGGTAATGATGTCATTGGCAATCTCGATAATCCCTCCATTCACTGCAATCCAGTTCACATGAGTATCGTCATCGATTCGTTTTACCTTTACTTCATCAACCGCTAAAACCGCAATCATATTTTCATGTCGTGGCAAGATCCCCATCTCACCATCCAGAGTTCGTACCGATACAAAGCTGGCATGGTGATCATAGACGAGGCCATCTGGTGTCACGATCTGGACAGTTAACTGAGCCATAGATCACCTCTTAAAATCCCATTTTCTCTGCCTTAGCAATGACGTCTTCGATTGAACCGACACCACGGAAAGCGTCTTCTGGCAGATGGTCATGTTTTCCTTCAAGGATTTCCTTGAAACCACGAACTGTTTCTGCTACTGGTACATAAGAACCAGGTTGGCCAGTAAATTGCTCCGCAACGTTGAAGTTTTGTGACAAGAAGAACTGGATACGACGGGCACGTGCAACCAAGGTCTTTTCTTCATCAGAAAGTTCATCCATACCAAGGATAGCAATGATATCTTGCAATTCATGGTAACGTTGAAGGACACGTTTGACTTCAGCAGCAACTGCATAGTGCTCCTCACCAACAATCTCAGGAGAAAGAGCTCGAGAGCTTGAAGCCAACGGATCAACGGCTGGGTAAATACCCAACTGTACCAACTTACGTTCCAAGTTTGTAGTTGAATCCAAGTGAGCGAAGGCTGTTGCTGGCGCAGGGTCAGTATAGTCATCCGCTGGCACATAGATAGCCTGGATAGAAGTTACAGAACCCTTCTTAGTTGATGTAATACGCTCTTGCAATTGACCCATTTCCGTAGCAAGGGTTGGTTGGTAACCAACGGCTGAAGGCATACGACCCAAAAGGGCAGATACTTCTGAACCAGCTTGAGTGAAACGGAAGATATTATCGATAAAGAGAAGCACATCTTGGCCTTCTACATCACGGAAGTATTCAGCAATTGTCAAACCAGTAAGAGCAACACGCATACGAGCTCCTGGTGGCTCATTCATCTGACCAAATACCATGGCTGTTTTCTCGATAACGCCTGATTCTTTCATTTCCCAGTAGAGGTCGTTCCCCTCACGGGTACGTTCCCCAACACCAGTAAATACTGAAATACCACCATGTTCTTGGGCAATATTGTGAATCAATTCTTGGATCAAGACAGTCTTACCAACTCCGGCACCACCGAAGAGTCCAACTTTCCCACCTTTTAGGTAAGGGGCAAGAAGGTCGATAACCTTGATCCCTGTTTCCAAGATTTCAGATGAGGTAGACAATTCATCAAAAGTTGGAGCTTTCTTATGAATTGGCTGACGCTCAGCGTCTTCAGCGAAAGGAGCATCCAAGTCGATGGTATCTCCCAAAACGTTGAAGACACGTCCCAAAGTTTCTTTACCCACTGGTACAGAGATTGGACGGCCTGTGTCCAAAACTTCCATTCCACGAGTCAAACCATCTGTTGATTCCATGGCGATTGTACGGACCATACCATCACCCAACTCCAAGGCTACTTCAAGGACGATTTTTGTTTTTCTTTCGTCATTTTTGTAGACGACAAGTGCATTATTAATCTCAGGAAGTGTTTCCCCTGCTGCAAACAAGACGTCTACAACGGGTCCGATAACCTGAGCAATTTTACCTGAACTCATCTCCTTCTCCTATTCTATATAAGATACTGTCGGTTCCTAGTTTACCTAGGTCCTAAGTTCATTTTGATACGGGGGAGGCAAAGCCTTATTCTAAGGCACTAGCCCCCGCTACGATTTCTGTAATTTCTTGTGTAATCGCCGCCTGTCTGGCACGGTTATACTGGATTGTCAAATCATTGATGACTTTCTTAGCATTATCAGTCGCCGTTTGCATGGCTGTCATACCAGCAGCATTCTCAGCTGTCTTGGCATCGATGATAGCCCCGTATATCATACTTTCTGCAAACTGAGGTAACAACTGCTCTAGAATCTCATCACGACTCGTTTCCAACTCAAAGGTCAAGCTATACTCTTCATCCGCTTCATTTGGATCCAAGTCAACAATTGGAAGCATTTGTTCCACACGCATTTGACTTGTGAGAGTATTGACATGATGGTTGTAGCAGACGTACAATTCATCAAAAAGTTCGTTTTGGTACATCTCAATCGTTTTTGAAATAATTTTACGAACTTCATCAAAACTAGGTTGATCTGCCAAGCCACGTAGTTCATAGATTGGCTGAATACCTCGAGCCTTAAAGAAATCAGCTCCCATACCACCGATACAGATTATCTCAAAACCTTTACCATCTGGATGGTATTCTTCTTTCAACTCCATAACGGCTTTAAGGATGGAAGCATTATAACCTCCAACCAAGCCACGGTCTGAAGTGATAACGATATAGCCTGTTTTCTGAACCGGGCGACTGATGAGCATCGGATTGGTAGAACCACCAGATCCGTTACCATGCAGAATATCCGTCAGAAGCTTACGAACTTTCTGAGCGTAAACTTGGAAGTTGCGCGCTGCTTCTTCAGAGCGACCTAACTTGGCAGCCGATACCATTTGCATGGCATTAGTGATTTGACTCGTATTTTTGGTTGAGGCGATTTTTGTTTTAATATCATTTAGAGATACTGCCATCTGACACCTCTATTCTTATTGGAAGCTGGATTGATTGAGAAACTCTGTAATCGCAGCATCCAAGACCGCTTCTTCTGGCAAGTCTTTTGTATCACGAATGGTTTCCAAAATCTCTGGATAATGAGCATCAAAGAAAGTATGGAACTCTTCCTCAAAACGAACAATGTCATCTACAGGAATCGTATCCAAGAAACCATGTGTCAAAGCATAGAGAATGGTTACTTGTTTCTCAACAGGTAGTGGTTTATGAACAGGTTGTTTCAATACTTCCACAGTACGACGTCCACGGTTCAACTTAGCCTGTGTTGCTGCATCCAAGTCAGAACCAAACTTAGTGAAAGCTTCCAACTCACGGTATGAAGCAAGGTCGATACGGAGTGTACC
>NZ_KQ970181.1:427758-430884 GCF_001579015.1 Streptococcus oralis | reverse complement strand
GATTTGTGCCGAACCCCTACACGGGATACAGATGAACCCGCATCAATGGCTGGACGAATACCCGCATTGAAGAGACCATCACCAAGGAAGATTTGTCCGTCAGTGATAGAAATCACGTTGGTTGCTATATAGGCAGAGATATCTCCCGCTTGTGTCTCGATAAATGGTAGGGCTGTGATAGATCCACCACCAAGCTCATCAGAAACTTTAGCTGAGCGCTCAAGCAAACGGCTGTGAAGGTAGAAAACATCCCCTGGGAAGGCTTCACGACCTGGTGGACGACGAAGCAAGAGGGAAAGCTCACGATAAGCGACCGCTTGTTTTGAAAGATCATCATAAACGATCAAAACATGCTTGCCTTGGTACATAAACTCTTCTGCCATAGCTACACCAGCATAAGGAGCTAGGAAGAGCAATGGAGATGGTTGTGAAGCAGAGGCTGTCACAACGATTGTGTAGTCCAAGGCACCGTACTGACGAAGTGTTTCTACTTGTGTACGGACTGTTGATTCTTTTTGTCCAATCGCTACATAGATACAGATCATATCTTGCCCTTTTTGGTTCAAGATTGTATCAATTGCAATGGTTGTTTTCCCTGTCTGACGGTCACCAATAATCAACTCACGTTGACCACGACCAATCGGTACAAGGGCGTCAATAGCTTTCAAACCTGTTTGTAATGGTTCTGATACAGACTTACGTTGCATAACGCCAGGAGCTGGCGCTTCTACTGGACGAGTCTTGTCAGTATGGATATCACCAAGACCATCAACTGGACGACCAAGTGGGTCGACAACACGTCCGATTAGGCTGTCCCCCACAGGTACTTCCATGATTTTACCTGTACGGCGAATGGTATCACCTTCACGAATATCTGTAAAGTCTCCTAGGATGATAATCCCAACGTCTGTAGACTCCAAGTTTTGCGCCATCCCATAAGAGCCGTTTTCAAAGATCAACAGCTCTCCACTCATGGCATTTTCAAGACCGTGAGCACGCGCAATTCCATCCCCGATATAGGTTACAACACCTGTTTCAGACACATCAAAATTGGGTTTGAAATTTTCAATTTGTTGCTTAATTAAAGCGCTGATTTCTTGTGCGTTAATTGCCAAAAGAACACCACTTTCTATTTCAAATTTTCTTTAACAACTCGAAGTTGTTGCTTAATACTCACATCAATTGTCTTGTGATTAGCAAAAATGACAAAACCACCAATGAGCCCTTCATCAATTTGTTCTTTAATACTCCGTACTTTCAGAGACATTTTTTTCTCTATCAATGGGAGCAGACGTTCCTTCTGTTCATCTGTTAAAGGATGAGCTGAGGAGATCGTGACTACAAAATGATTGGTTTCTCTTTCAAGACGATTCAAACAATCAACAATGATATCATAAAAAAGATTTGCTCTGTGATTGTAAATCAGAACCTGAATAAAGTTTTGCATTAAAGGTGAGACAGAGTTTTGAAAGAAACCAACTGTTTTTTCCTTATCAGACTCATCAACTGCCACCTGAGCTAAAAAAGAAGGTAAGCCCGTTTCTTCTGCGACTTGCTTGATTTGATCCAAGTCTGCAAAAATCCGGTCCTCTTCTCCTTTTTCAATCACTAATTGGACAAAAGGCATGCTGTACTTTTCAATGACCTTTGCTGTTTTCTTGTCCATTAGGCTTCTCCTAGCTGATCGATATACTGATCAATGAGTTCCTTATGAGCATGACTGTCAAGGTTTTTTGAGATGATTTTACCAGCAAGACTAATCGTCAAATCTGCCACCTCGCCCTTAACACTTTGCAAAGCTTCTGCTTTATTCTGAGCAATTTCTTGATTCGCCTTCTCTTTTAAGCGACCTGCTTCTACTTTAGCATCTGCCAGAATATCTGCTTTACTCTTTTCTGCAGTCTCTTTAGCATTTTCAATGATTGTTTTGGCCTCGTTGCGACTTCCAGCCAATTCATCTTCACGTTTTTGAGCAAGAGTTTCTGCTTTTTGACGAGCTTGTTCAGCTCCATCAATATCAGCAGCAATTTTATTTGCCCTTTCTTCGAAGACACTTGTCAAGTTTGACCACGCATATTTCTTAACTAAGACAATCAAAAGGATAAAAGAGCCAGCGATTAAAATAAAGTTACCAATTAATTCACCTACTGTTACGTGCATCTGTTACTCCTTTCTACTCTTCTCCATCATTTATCTTATTTCCTAAGTACATAGAAGACAACATGGTAAACACATAGGCTTGGATGCAGGAAATAAAGACAGAAAAGGCTGTCCAAGCCAAGTTAGCACCAAAAGCAACTGGATACCAATATAGAGCTTGATGAGATAGAGTGATTAGCAAACTAGCCATCACTTCTCCAGCAAAGATATTTCCGAACACCCGCAAGGCAAGTGATAAAAAGTTGGTAAACTCTTCTAAGATATTCATGGGAGTCATAAAGCCAGGTGTGATATAGGCTTTTAGATATTTTTTAATCCCACGGCGACGAATCCCTTCAATATGGGTCATCAGGATAATTCCAAATGACAAGGCCAAGTCAAACTGGAGATTTGCAGTTGGCGATGTCCAAAGGTTTGTCCCATCTGTAGTTTGAAGTTTCGCCATCAAACCGAGGTTATTTGCCAGTACCATAAATAGAAATAGACAAAGGAAAAAGAGCGAGTAGTCTTTCATGTAGCTTTTACCAATGTTAGGTTCTGTAAATCCAATAACGAAGTCATAGAAATACTCAAGTACATTTTGCTTTCCTTTGGGTTTCAAAGTCATATTGCGACTTGCCCAATAGATAAAGCCAAAAACAACTCCCACAATCAACAAGGTCATGGCTAACATGGTTAAATCAAAGGTAACAGGACCAATATTGATGGTTGGATTGATACTTTCTTCCATCTAGAATCCTCCCTTTTCTTCTCGTTCCATTTGTCTATTTGATGACGAATGAAAAGACGAGGGTAACCAAGAACGTTCCTTCAATAAAGGCAATCCCCATGATCATTAAGCTACGTAATTGTGGGATGATGTCTGGTTGGCGAGCTGCTGATTTGAACAAACCGTTCATCAACATACCTTCTGCAAGAGATACACCCATACAGGCAAGACAAAGACCGAAAAATGTTAAATTCATG
>NZ_KQ970181.1:425112-427683 GCF_001579015.1 Streptococcus oralis | reverse complement strand
CAAAGACCGAAAAATGTTAAATTCATGATGAATTCTCCTTTTATTTAAAATTTACTTACTTAGTTTAGTCCTAAAATTTTGATTTGTCAACTTTTTACTTACGTTGAAAGCGTTTCATATGATTTATTTCTATTTTTGCTGTTTTTACCCCATTCTATAGAAAGTTTTTCCATTTTAGATTGCGAGTTTTTCTTGATTTTACTCTATTTTCTGAAACAAACTGAAAAATCCAAGTTAAGAACTTGGATCGATTCATTTTATTTAAAATAGTAGGAATAGTGTTGTTTACAACCTGGATTAAATGGTGCACTGCAGTAAGGACAAGCCATCTGCTTTTGGTAATCTTGGAAAGTCATTGTCCTCTTACAACCCCCACATAAGATCGGTCGATCCTCAGAAAGCATCAAGGGATAGGGCGAAAACAAATGCGTTTCCATAGCATTGTGGCACTGATAACAAGCATAGTATTTTTTACACTCATAACACTGGAGGGAAACGATATCCTTTTCACCATGGTAATGAATACATCTACCTTCATTATCAACTAACAAACCTTGTGCTTGATTCATTCACATTTCCTTCTCTAGGCACGAACTGTAACGCTGGTTCCATCTTCCTTATAGAGATTGATAAGACCTTCCTTGAGAGCGCGGACCATGTCCCCTGCTTGAACAGGTTGTGGGACCTTGATTGTCAAGAGTTCCATTGGATTTGGAGCACGGTCGATTTTATTGCCCTTGGCATCATGAAGATCTTCTATATAAGTCTCAAAATGACGGAAACCTGGTCCATAAAACTCAACTTGATCGCCTTCGTTGATGACATTTCGTTGACGAATGGTTGCCGTTTGAGTCGCATCATCATAAGCAACCACTTCAGCGACAAACTTGTATTCAGGAATTTTACGACGTGCGCCAAATAACTGTTCATTTTCAGACGGCGTACCATAGTAGAAACCTGTTGCCAATTCACGTTGAGCAACTTTCCACATCTCGTCCACCAAGTCTTGTTTGATGGCTTCAAACTTCTCAGGACTTTCAAGATATGCATCCACAGCTGCCTTGTAACAGTTTGTTACTGTTGAAACATAGTGAATGGACTTCATACGACCTTCAATCTTGAGACTGTCTACACCGTTTTCGATCATATCTGGAATATGGTCAATCATAGACATATCAACGGCAGACATTGAAAATTCTTCTGGGATTTCACCCTTAAGGCTCTTACGTTCTTGGCCAAAGGGCATATCGTAGAGGTCATATTTCCAACGGCAAGACTGAGAACAGCCTCCGCGGTTAGCATCACGCATACTCATGTGGTTTGAAAGCGTACAGCGACCTGAGTAAGAAATACACATGGCTCCATGGACAAAGGCTTCAATCTCAACGTCTGTACGTTTACGAATTTCTGCCAATTCTTCCATTGAAACTTCACGAGCCAAAACCACACGAGTTAGACCAAGTTCTTTCCAGAACTCTAGAGTTTCATAGTTGGTCGCACTGGCTTGAGTTGAAAGGTGAATTTCAAGGCCTGGTGCTTCTGTTGCTGCAATCATAATCAAGGCAGGATCTGACACGATAACTGCCGCAATCCCGATATCACGCAACTTACGGAACCATTCTCCAGCGCCAGCTTCGTTTCCTTCGTGCATAACCATATTGGCAGCTACATAAACCTTGGCACCGTACTTGGCAGCGAACTGAACACCTTCTTCCATCTGCTCAAAGGTAAAGTTTCCAGCACGGCTACGAAGACCATAGGCTTGCCCACCGATAAAGACAGCATCCGCACCGTATTGAACAGCTACTTTTAGCTTCTCTAAAGTCCCTGCAGGTGATAAAACCTCAGGACGTTTTAATGTTTTTGTCATTTTTTCTCCTATTTGCAATATAAAAGTTTGACGTTTTTCCTTCTCATTTTATAGTAAATAATAGATAAAATCAAGTCTAGACAGATTGTTTTGACAATTCTAATCTTTTCAAAAAGAAAAAACTAATCTTCTGAGACTAGTTGTTTTCAAGATAAAATTCAAAACGTTCACCCACATACTGACTCTTAACATATTCAAAAGCCGTCCCATCATCAAGATAGGAAACCTGAGTCAAGGCTAGAATCGCATGCCCCTTTTCGACTTCCAGATAGTGAGCTATCTTTTCCTTAGCCAATCTCGCATAAATGGTCTGTTGGGATTTGCCAATCCGGTAGCCATATTTTTGCAAGGTTTGAAAGAAGTGACTAGTTACTTCTTCTTTTTTGAAGTCCTTAATAAATTTCTCAGGAATAGATGCTACTTCATAGACTAGTGGTACTTGGTCAGCATAACGCACCCGCTCCATGCGGATAATATTCTCTGTCGGAGTAATCCCCAGCTTTGCGACCTCTTGCTCATTTGGAATGGTTCTTCTGTAAGAAATGAGTTGGCTAGAAGGAACTTTCCCCTGAGATTTGACAATCTCCGTAAAACTGGTCGTCCCCCGCATTTTTTCTTGAACACGAGTGCTAGAGACAAAGGTTCCACTTCCTACTCTGCGCTCCAAGACCCCTTCTTCAACCAAAAGAGAGATGGCTTGG
>NZ_KQ970181.1:423351-424919 GCF_001579015.1 Streptococcus oralis | reverse complement strand
CCTTCTTCAACCAAAAGAGAGATGGCTTGGCGCAAGGTCATACGGCTAACCTGAAACAGCTCTGCCAAATCTCGTTCACTCGGAAGTCTTTCTCCAATCTTCCAACGATGCTCATCTATATCCTTTTTGATCTGATCGTGGATTTTCATATAAGCTGGTAACATGCTTTTTCACTTCTTTTCTTTATTTTCTCTATTGTACCGTATTTGCCAATAAAAAGTCAAACTTTGCCTTGTTTAGTTGGTAATTCACCCCTATTTGTGATAAAATATTGAAAAAGATATTTCTTTTGAGAAAGGAAAAAGATGAGCAACATTTCAACTGATTTGCAAGATGTCGAAAAAATCATCGTGCTGGATTATGGTAGCCAATACAACCAGCTGATTTCACGCCGTATTCGTGAAATTGGTGTTTTTTCAGAGCTAAAAAGTCACAAAATCTCAGCCGCAGAGGTTCGTGCGATTAACCCTGTTGGGATCATCCTCTCTGGTGGACCAAACTCTGTATACGAAGATGGTTCATTTAATATTGACCCAGAAATTTTTGAACTTGGTATTCCAATTTTGGGAATCTGCTACGGTATGCAACTTTTAACTCATAAACTTGGAGGAAAAGTTGTTCCTGCAGGTGATGCTGGTAACCGCGAGTATGGCCAATCACCACTTACTCATACCACTTCTGCCCTCTTTGAAGGGACACCTGAAGAACAGATTGTTTTGATGAGTCATGGCGATGCTGTTACAGAGATTCCAGCTGATTTTGTTCGTACTGGTACTTCTGCTGACTGTCCTTATGCAGCTATTGAAAACCCAGAAAAGCACATCTATGGTATCCAATTCCACCCAGAAGTGCGCCATTCTGTATACGGGAATGATATCCTTCGCAACTTTGCCCTCAACATCTGTAAGGCTAAAGGCGATTGGTCAATGGACAACTTTATCGATATGCAGATCAATAAAATCCGTGAAACTGTAGGTGACAAGCGTGTTCTTCTCGGGCTATCAGGTGGTGTTGACTCTTCTGTTGTTGGAGTTCTCTTCAAAAAGCAATCGGTGATCAATTAATCTGTATCTTTGTAGACCACGGTCTTCTCCGTAAGGGGAGCTGACCAAGTTATGGACATGCTTGGTGGTAAGTTTGGTTTGAATATCGTCAAAGCAGACGCTGCAAAACGCTTCCTTGACAAACTTGCAGGTGTTTCTGATCCTGAGCAAAAACGTAAAATCATCGGTAACGAATTTGTTTATGTCTTTGATGACGAAGCAAGCAAGCTAAAAGATGTGAAATTCCTTGCTCAGGGAACGCTTTACACTGACGTGATTGAGTCTGGTACAGATACTGCTCAAACCATCAAATCACACCACAACGTTGGTGGTCTTCCAGAAGACATGCAGTTTGAACTGATTGAACCATTGAACACTCTTTATAAAGACGAAGTCCGTGCCCTCGGTACAGAGCTTGGTATGTCAGACCACATCGTATGGCGCCAACCATTCCCAGGACCAGGACTTGCTATCCGTGTCATGGGTGAAATCACTGAGGAAAAACTAGAAACTGTTCGTGAGTCT
>NZ_KQ970181.1:419028-422662 GCF_001579015.1 Streptococcus oralis | reverse complement strand
TACTTTCTATATACATACCTTTCTTAGAGTCGCTAACAATTCTAGCATAATCTTCATTATCTTCACGCAATTCATAAACACGGTAAAAATCATTATTATATTCAAACTCACCAATAACATTTTCTTTTTTCATTATACTGCTCCCTTGTATATGAATTATAACTAATAATACGGTAAACTTCAATAGTTTACCGTAGGAATCTAAAGTTTAATCGGACAGACTTCGCTAGTCAGACAAAACTTTAGATTGAAAATTTTTAGTATGCTGATTGCCATTAAATTTACTTTTTCTAATATTATTATCACTCACCACTACTTTCCCAGTCATTCTAGTAGCTACTTCTTTCATAGCATTTGGTCTTAAATGAGAGTACGTTCCAAGTGTTGTCTTAATATCAGCATGTCCTAGACGATTTTGCATTTCTAAATCATTCATTCCTAGAGAGAGCATAAAGCTGGCATGAGAGTGCCTTAAATCGTGGATCCTTATTGATTTTATTTTTGCGTAATCACTATGAGATTTTAGAACACGTTTAAGAGTTGATTTTACCAACGGACTATCTGCTATGGAAAATACAAATTTACATTCTCCTATCTGAGATTGTGCTTTCTTCCAATATTTCAAATGTTCTAATGTATCATCATCAAGATACAAAAGTCTTACACCTGATATAGATTTTGTATCAGTAAGATACCACTCTTTTTGGCTTTTATAATACATTGAACAGTCTATTAAAACTGTACCTTTTTCAAAATCTATTTTCGACCATTCAACTGCTTGTAATTCACTTGTTCTAACTCCAGTCATAAAGAAAAACCAAAATGTAGTAAAGTACAATAATTCATAGATATTAGATTTATCAAATGTACTAATGAATAGCTGAAATTCTTCCACCGTCCAAAAATCAACTTTAGGGCGGTCTTTTTTTACGTTTCCTACCGTCTTAGCAACATTATTTGACAACATACCCAATTTAACTGCTAAATCAAAAACTTGTTGTAATATTTGATGAACAGAACGAATATAATTATTAGACAATCCCTCTATAAACATTGCATTTTGCCACTGCTTTACATGAGGTGCTTGAATATCTGATAACTTCATATTTTCAAAATATGACAGTCTTTTAAATTTAGATTGTGTCATATCAAAAGTACGTTTTCTTACTTGACTTTTATAATCTGGTATAAAATAGTCATCAAGAAACTTTTTAAAAGTCATTGTGCTATTAACGGTTATAGAACCTTTACCAAAGTCAGCAAGCATATGTAAGCGCCACTCTTGAGCTTCCTTTTGCGTTTTAAAGCCATTTTTAAACTTTTGTATTCTTTTACCAGTCTGAACATCAAAACCTAGAGAAACAGTTGCTCTATACGTTCCATTCCCCATAGGATAGATACTAGATATTTTAGGCATCTTCTTTTACTTCCAAATCTACTAGACTAGCTTCATCTATTTTCACACCCAAAATTTCTTCTACCGTTTCAAGTGGTACACGTCCTAAACCTTTACTTTCATACCAAGTTAAACCTTGACTAGCTAATTTTGCTTTAGCCTGTTTTACTAACATCATAGCTTGCCAACTTGAAAATCCTAATTTCATTAAATCTTTTTTTACAACAAACATACTATTTTCCCTTTCTTTATGTTATAATTATCTTGGTTTTTTATTTTGATGTGTGATTGATTTTCACGCATCTTTTTTTTACATCTAGCCCATAAATTTCTATCATTCATGAAAATATAAATATTATCTATTTCTTGCCTTACTGGTATACACTTCCCAAAGCGTACTATACGGAAGTCAGTATTTAACCTTTCATCAAAGAACATCACAATTTTTTTAGCCATTTGTCACGTCCTTTGCTTTTTTAGGTAATATTCTAGGATAGATACAATCTTCAAGCAATTTACGAATAAAATCGTCCTTATCTTGCGAACAAAACAAATCTTCATAGTCAAAGTTCAAAACGACGCTAGAACCATCAGGACGTTGGAAATGCCCATTTTCTCTATTCTCTCGAACTTCTGAAACACTATAAAATCTTTCTTCCATTCCATGCTTTCTAGCGATTTCAGAAGAATAATTGACCCGTCTTGAATACTGGTTTATATCTTCTTCCTGAATTTGTCCGAAAAATTGTTTTGGAGACATATAAGCCGACATAATAACCAACCTAGGAACTACTAGCTTATTTCGATAGCGTGCCGACATTCTAGCCGAGTTGATTGGATCGAATAACTTCAACCAATCCGCAGGAGCTAGGCTATCCTCTCGCAAGTCATCTAAAATAAGGATTTCCTCTCCTGAATAATTGTCAAATGGATTTTTTGAGCTTGCAGAATATGAGCCACCTCTTAAACCTGCATTTTCAAGCGCTCCTTGCACCTCTAAAGCAATATCTCTAGCAAGTGTAGACTTACCAATCCCAGGCTTCCCTTGGATATATAAGACAGTCAAATCATACTCCCCATTTTGCAAGGCTTCCAAGCGTAGAACACTTTCACGTTCTCCGAAAATATCAAAGCCCTCAAGGAATTTCTGACGATTGTTTGCCATCAGATAATACAAATTATCGTCTTTCATAATATCAAAATATGTAAGTTCTCCCTTGTAAACTTTAGACAATACCAAATCTAAACTTTCATCAGATTTCTCACGCTTTTTCGTGGCTGCATACTTCTCAAAATCTTCTTTATTCTGATTGATGAAAGCTTCATAATCAAGCGTATGAAATGTTTCCACATCACTAGCAGGATACTGATATTTATCTTTATCCTTAGCATGGATAAGATATGCTAAAGCATTGATTCGTGTTAGGTGTCTTCCTCCTCTTGATTTTGGAGTTTCTACACGTTCTTTTTCTACTCCAAGAGCCAAGGCAACTTTTGACAAATCCATCAATTTTGGAAAATCAATATATCCATGAATATGAGGTTCAACCAATTTTGTCCCATAGGAAATATCTTTATCATGAACGATAAAAGCGACTTCCACAAATTCCTCTTCTTCAACTAATTCACGGATACGATCAAAGATTAATCTGAAAATCTTTGTCTTATTCTCTTCCCAATTTTCAAGCAATTTCTTATCTGATACAGCCCAATCCCAAAAGTCTGGCTTCAGTTGTTGCTCAAATAAGAAACGTCTGTTTCTAATTCTTTTAGTCATTCTTTCTCCTTTTCAATTCATGAAAGGTTTTTGCATATTATTTCTATGTTTTTGTTTTTTCATTACATTATTTTGGATATATGCTTCATTTTTTTGAGCATATATCCATGCATATATCCACACATGTATCCAAGAAAACCCCTTAATTTTTTGGCATTTTTGTTTCCCTAACGCTACGCTGACACCTTCGGTAATGTCCACGGAAAGCTTGCCAATCAAGGGATTACCCTTGGTTTGCACCATTCTATCGTCAAGTCCTAGAATGGCGCCCGCGCATAGGTTTTGGAAATATGGATATATACTTCCCCAAAAAACTCTTGTGACTAAAATTTCTGCATATTTAGGTAGCTTGATTGCATTGCCCTGTCGGAACAAGTCAGCCAACTAGATGCCCGCTGATACCCGCAACCGCTCAGGGCGAACCGCCCTTTTTGCGGTTGCTATCAGCTACTAGTTAGCTC
>NZ_KQ970181.1:417566-419008 GCF_001579015.1 Streptococcus oralis | reverse complement strand
TTTTTGCGGTTGCTATCAGCTACTAGTTAGCTCACTTGTAAACCGACAGGAGCAAGGCGGCCAGCTCCCATCATATACAGAAATTTTAGACCTACATAGCAAGTTTTAGCCCAGAGGCTACTAGTTTGACGGCTTTATATCCTGCATTTCTACCCTCAACCCAGTCCGCTTTGACCTGCACATCTAGCAACTCAACGAATAGAGAGCCACCAAACTCAATGGTTTCTTCAATTTCCTCGAAACTGCCATGAACTTCAATCTTGATGGACTTAACGTCCTCTTGGTCAATTAACCCATCATTTACGGCTTTAGCGGTTCGCTCATCAATTCCCTCCAAAATATAATGGCTTAAAATGTCCGTCTGTTTACCGTCTTTGAACTTCTTACTTGGTCGAGCTTTGGAAAAATCTACTTGAATTTTCTTAGGAATATCAAATTGAGAGCTTTCAAGAGCTACTTCTTTAAGTGAAAGCGGTGATGTTAGTTTAATTTTTTGTTTGCCATTTTTTATATTTCCTTTTCTATTTTTTCAATTTTGAGAAGAACCCTTTTGCCTGTTTTTCTTCCAAGGCTTCAAGTCGTTCTTCTAGCTTTTTTAATGTTTTTAAATCCATTTCTAATGAAATCAGTTTAAAATTCACATCTTTATTCTTTATTTTTTGATTTTCTTGAAATTTTTTTAACTCAGCCACGTCTTGTTTAAGTGCCCTTTCTTCGGCACTTTTTAGATCGCCCCATACAGCAGTTACAGCTTCAGTCATATTTTTTGTTTCATCAATTCGCTTAGAAAGTTTGATAAACTTTTCAAATTCTTCTTCAGTAAATTGATAATGGTCTTTTACGTGCTTATGTGTGACCTTTATTTTGACTTTCTTAAACTCGTAACCTGATAAGCGTTCAATACTTATCCGCCATTTTTTAACAGCACTATAGGACTTGCCAGTGGCTTCCATGATGTCTTCATACTCGTAATAATCTTTATAGGCCATCTCCTTTCCTCTTTTCCGTATATATGATATAATTTAGATAGATTTATTTTATTGAGTCTTTGAGGATTTTTCTTCAAAGACTTTTTTATACAATCATAGACAGTTACCCCCAATTCTTGCCAAACATAGTATAGTTTGATATAATTAGTCTTAATAGGACTAATTATAGTTTAGTCCAAATAAGACTAATTGTCAACAAAAAATAGTCTTATTTGGAATTTTTTTGAAAGTAGGTATTTATATGTTAGATTTTCCAAACAGATTAAAAGAAAAACGAAAAAATAAAGGATATACCCAAGAACAAATGTCTAAACTGTTAGATATTGGGCAGAGTGCCTATGCCAAGTGGGAAAACGGTCGGACTGAACCCACTCTCGAAAATATAGTAAAACTATCAAAAATACTAGATACTACAACAGATGAACTATTAGGTAGGAATATAAATTTTGGAGA
>NZ_KQ970181.1:413928-417546 GCF_001579015.1 Streptococcus oralis | reverse complement strand
ATGATTTAAGTGTCCTAAAAGAGTCCGATATTCAAAATCTTTATGATTTAAAAATCACATTAGCATTTGATTTACTAGATGAATCTTTAAATCCAACAAAACTTAAAGAAATACTGATGGAGAAAAATAAACTTAATAAAGAAGAAGAGTCAATTTTAGATACTATACTAGCTGAAGCAAAAGAATTTGCTGATGATGTTAACGAATTTTACAAATTCAAAAAGTCTAATAAAAAATTCAAATGGCCTTGGCAAAAAAATAACAACAATTTAACAACAAAAGACTCAAATAATATCAAATAGTACTCATTGATTGTATTATCAATCACTATTAAATCAACTATCCTAAATAGTCAATATCTGACTTTTAGTGAGTGGGAGTAGATTTTCCTATAAAATAAAAAATAATGCTTCTGGAGCATGAACTTCAGTGGTATTATTTTTTATTATTTCAATATTAGAAAAATTTCTCGACTCTCTACTCCTCTTTTTAAATTCCTAAAACCATGCTATAATATAGTAAGTATAGGTCCAACAACCTGACTATCAAAGTCAACGGCAAAGATTTCTTACATCATCCGTAAGTGTTATTCTACTCTGATTCATACTATAATGAAAGTAACAAAAGATGGAGGTGTTTCACATGGAAACAATTTTACGAGTAGAATCATTAAAAAAGCATTATGGGAAAGAGCCCAATATCACAAAAGCCTTGGACGGCATATCTTTCCAAGTTATAAAAGGCGAGTTCCTAGGGATTATGGGGAGTAGCGGCTCTGGGAAAACAACCCTTCTTAACTGTCTCGCCACAATCATCAAGCCAACTGACGGTTCCATTCAAATGCAAGAAAAGGATTTAGGTCAGTTAAAAGGTAGTCAGTTAGCTGATTATCGTGGCAAGGAAATTGGCTACCTCTTCCAGAATTTTGAGCTTTTGGACAATCTAACAGCCAAAGAAAATATTTTACTCCCCCTGTCTTTGCACAAGGTCGATGCCAACGAAAGCAAGCTTCGATTAGAATTGCTTTCCCAATATCTGGATATTTCTGAACTTCTAGATAAGTTCCCATCTCAATTATCAGGTGGTCAACGGCAAAGGGTAGCTGCTGCGCGTGCCTTGATTTTAGACCCTAAGATTGTATTTGCGGATGAGCCCACAGGAGCTTTAGACTCTAAAAATGCAAGCATTTTGATGCAGAAACTATCTGAAATGAATCAAATAGAAGAAACCACCATTCTCATGGTTACCCACGACTCGGTCGCTGCTAGCTTTTGTAACCGTATCTTGTTTATCCAAGACGGAAAACTATTTCATGAAATCCGACGCGATTATCCAGGAGAAAGTCAAGAGGATTTTTACCACAGAATACTAAAGGTCATGGCAGCGCTAGCTGGAGGTGATGGCAATGTTTTCTAAATTAGTCTCAAGAAATAGCAAGAGGGATCGAAAGAATAATGGCTTGTACTTCAGTTCTATGGTTCTTTCTATTATCTCCTTTTACATCATCCTTTCTTTGTCCCATCAAGATGTGATGATCTTTCTAAAACAAATAGAAAGTGACGCTGTAAATAAAATCTTTAGCATGATTCCCATTCTTTATGTAGCAACTCTCTTTATTCTCTTTTTTCTAGTCTACTTCGCAAGCAGTATGCAGATGGAAAGGAGAAAACATGAATTTGGTGTCTATCTAACGCTGGGCATGCGAAGAAGCAAACTGTTCTTGCTACTCCTACTCGAGGATTTGAGAAACAGTGTCCTTGCTCTTGGGATAGGCCTTCCTATTTCCATCTTGATTTCAGAACTGATTAGCCTAATAACCGCTAAAATTGTGGGACTAGGGATTATCGAGCATCAATTTTCTCTATCTACCACAGCTCTACTCTATACAGTCATCGGCTTCCTAGCCGTAAAATTATCTGTCTTTATTCTTTTAAGTGCAAAGACGGCCAATAAAGAAATCGGAAATCTGCTATCCTATTCTCCTTCCGGTATGAAGAAAGTACTCCCCAAGGGGGTGTACCTTCTTGCTTCCGTCCTCGGAATTTTGCTTCTAGGAACAGCCTATTACTTGGGTATGAGTGGACGAGCTTGGGAAAGTGTCATAACCATGGGCATCACCGTTCTCTTAGGAACTCTGGGAACTATCCTACTCTTCTTTGGTATGCGTTTATTTATAGACTTTTTGGTCAAACTTGGAAACAATCGAAAACTTCATGCCTATAATTTTAGACAGATTCAGGAATTAGTTATCCAGCGCTCAACTATACTGGCTATCTGCTCGCTCTTAATCTTCTCTGCCTTGTGCCTCTTTGGAGCAGGTGTTGCTATTGCAAGTGGCAATTCAGGCAATCAAACCCACGTATTGGATTATACATTTAGAGATAGCAAGCAGGATACAGATGAAAATCTTGATGTGAATACAGTAAAAAAAGAGCTTGAGGCTGCTGGACTAGCATCACAGTTTTCAAAGATTCTACAAATCAAAGTCGGAAAACCGAAAGAACACGAGTCCGTGTCCTTCGAAGAGGTCATCAAGGAGTTGAAAAAGCAAAAAGGTAGCAAGAACAAGGAAATTTTGCTCCATAAATTTAAACAGTCTACTACTTCCCACCTCATGCCTGTTTCCGAATACAACGAACTCAGAAAGACTGCCAATCTCCCTCCTCTAGAATTAACTAGTAAGGAAGCCTACTTGTATATGGGGAAAGATTTTCTCCCAGATGAAAGTCTCGTCAACTCTGTCCTAAAGACAAATCCTCAAATCAAAGTCATGGGAAATGATGTAAAATTGATTGGAGAGGTGGAGTCTTTGCCAATCGTAACGGATCGTGAGATCACCCTCTCTGTTGCCCTCATAGTCCCAGATGAGACCTTTATGAGCTATACAGACAGTCGCTATTCGAACTATGTTAGCGGTATCTTGGCTCCTGAGCTGGTCAAGGAAAAAGGCCTGATGAGAGCTATCTCAGATACCAATGAAAAGCTAAATCAAACCTCTCTTGGTTATGAAAGCTATATACAAAATATGGGAAGACAGTTATTTTACATTATCTCTGCCAGCTATATCACTATCTATCTGGCTATCATCTTCCTTGTTGTTGCAAATACAATCATCGGCGTTCAGTTTTTGATGGGACAAAGACAATCCTACAGACGATACCAAACCTTGATTCATCTCGGAGCCAACTACGAAACTCTTTGTAAATCGTCAGAAAAGCAAGTCAACTGGTATTTCGGTCTGCCAATAGCCCTTGCACTTATCAGTAGTAGCTTTGGAGTGAGCTCCCTCCTCACAGGAATAGTACCAACCAGTACAAGAATGGTCATGGGGCAGAAATTTATCACAGCCATGCTGATAGTACTGCTCTTAGCTGGATTTGAAGTCATCTATATCAGAATTGTAAAGAAAAATAGCAACAAGTACTTGTTGTCCTTAATGGAACCCAAAAGAGATGAATAAGGTAGAATAAAATTAGGAAAAGGAGGAACCAATATGAAGCATATTCTGGTTATTGAGGATGAAGCCTTGATTCGAGATGAAATTGTCATCTTATTAGAGAAAGCTGGTTATCAAGTTGATAAGTTGACAGACTTCAAAGATACAAGCCAGCAAGTGCT
>NZ_KQ970181.1:411365-413801 GCF_001579015.1 Streptococcus oralis | reverse complement strand
TGGATTTGAATTTGCCGGGAGAAACAGGTTTTCAAATTTGTAAAAATCTCAAGTCCAAACGCTCTGTGCCCATATTGGTTCTCACCTCTCGTGAACAACTAAAAGATGAGATCTACGCCCTAAAATTAGGGGCAGATGAGTACCTAACAAAACCTTTCAAAAAAGAAAGATTCTTGGCACGTATAGAAAATATCTTGAAACGCTATGAAGGTAGACAAAATCTACTTGAAAAAGATAATTTCCTGCTAGATAGACAGACCTATACCCTTTATATCAACGGACATTCGATTTTACTCCCCCAAAATCAAGGAAAATTGTTAGAAACCTTATTAGTGGCAACTGATTCTGTCGTCACAAAAGAAGAACTAAGCATGAAACTGTGGAATACAACTGAGTTCATCGATGAAAATGCCCTACAAGTAAATATTGCAAGACTCAAAAAGGTGATGAAACAGGCTGGCATTGCCCTTCAAGTCAAATCCGTCAGAGGTATTGGTTACAAGCTAGAAGAGGTAAGTCCAGATGAAACATAATCTAAAATATCTAGCTACTTACCTGCCTTGGTTACTTGTTCTCTTAGCATTTGATCTATTTACTGCTGTCCTACTTTGGCTTTCAGATGTGAGAATGTTTCAAGCTCTCATCCTTCTCTATCTTTTAGCCACCGTCCTGCTCTTTTTCATCCTATCATTCCTACTTATAAGAAAAGAAAGAAAAAAATCCGCTGCCTACAAAGCCTTCATAGCCAATCCCAAGACGGATACTGAGCTTGAATTATTGCATTTATCGAGTGCCTCAGAGAAAGAAAGCATTGAAAAAATGGCAGATACACTTTATCAAAAGCAAGCTGAAATAGGAAAGCTCAACTCATTACTAGCCGAGTATGAGGACTATGTTGAAAAATGGGCACATGAGATTAAACTCCCTCTATCACTTCTTTCTCTCCTTTTGGACAATCAAAGCGACCAGTTGCCTGAGGATACAGCTTTTAAGTTGGACTATGTGAGAAATCAAATACAAGAAAATGTATCACAGATCCTATTCTACTACAGGGTGAAAAGTGAGAAAAATGATTTTCTATTTGAAGACCTTGATCTAAAAGAGTGTATCCAAGATCTTTTGGAAAACTTTGATCCCTTGCTCAAAGAAAAGAATTTTACGATTAAGTTAGAAAACATACAAGGCACCTGCTACACCGATCAACGCAGTTTTGAATTTATCCTCTCTCAAATCCTCGCCAATGCTCTTAAATATAGCTCTGACAAGCCTGAACTTAGGATTTCTATGTCAAGAGCCAAGGGGCGCACCACTCTGATTATCAGGGATAATGGCTGCGGAGTTAAAGCTTGCGATCTCCCTCATATCTTTGAAAAAGGCTTTACAGGAGACTCGGGAGATACCAGAAAAAAATCAACAGGCATGGGCCTCTATCTGGTCAAACAATTAGCAGATGCTTTAAAAATCGAAATTACAGTAAAATCCGAATGGATGCAAGGCTTTGAAATCACTCTTTCTATTTAGTAATTTTTCGATTAAGAAAATTGTCTAATCATAGAAAGCACATATTTTATATAAAAAAGGAAAGCACTTCTGCTTCCCTTTTTATTTGCGTTTCTTTTTAGCTTTTTTCATTTTGTTGGCCATGCGTTTCATAGACTGTTTCATGGCAAATTCACCGATTTTACCCTTGAGTCCCCCACCAAACATCTGGCTCATATCTGGCATTCCTGCTCCTCCGAGAGCTGACATATCTGGCATGCCACCCTGTCCCATCATGCCTTCAAGGGCAGACATATCCATGCCTCCCATATTTGGCATATTTTTAGGGAGGTTATTTGGATTGATTCCCATTTGCTTCATCATTTTGTTCATATCCCCAGACATGACACCTTGCATGAGCTGTTTAGCCTGGTTGAAGTCTTTGATGAATTTATTGACTTCAACAAAAGTATTTCCAGAACCTGCAGCGATACGACGGCGACGACTTGGATTTAACAAATCAGGGTTTTCACGTTCTTCAGGTGTCATCGAAGACACAATGGCACGTTTGCGCGCAATCTGGCGCTCATCCACCTTCATATTTTGAAGGGCTGGATTGTTAGCCATCCCTGGAATCATCTTGAGCAAATCTTCCATTGGCCCCATGTTTTGCACCTGATCTAATTGATCAATGAAATCATTGAAATCAAAGGTGTTTTCACGCATCTTCTCAGCCATTTCAAGGGCTTTTTGCTCATCGTATTCCTGAGAAGCTTTCTCAATCAAAGTGAGCATATCCCCCATGCCAAGGATACGGCTAGACATACGATCTGGGTGGAAGGTTTCGATATCTGTAATCTTTTCACCCGTACCAGTGAACTTGATTGGTTTTCCAGTAATATGGCGAACAGATAGAGCCGCACCACCACGAGTATCCCCATCAATCTTGGTAAGGAT
>NZ_KQ970181.1:409592-411345 GCF_001579015.1 Streptococcus oralis | reverse complement strand
TTGGCCGCTTCTTGACCGATCATGGCATCAATGACGAGCAGGATTTCGTTTGGTTGAGCCAAGGCCTTAACATCACGAAGCTCATTCATCAAGAGTTCATCAATCTGCAAACGACCCGCTGTATCAATCAAGACATAATCATTGTGGTTGGCCTGAGCTTGTTCCAAACCTTGACGAACAATCTCAACAGCTGGTACTTCTGTTCCAAGAGCGAAAACTGGTACATCAATCTGTTGTCCAAGTGTTTTCAGCTGATCGATGGCAGCTGGACGATAGATGTCCGCTGCAATCATCAAAGGTCGTGCATTTTCTTCCTTCTTGAGTTTGTTGGCCAGTTTACCCGCAAAGGTGGTTTTACCAGCCCCCTGCAAACCGACCATCATGATGATTGTAGGAATCTTAGGTGACTTGATAATTTCAGCCGTATCAGAACCTAAAACAGCTGTCAATTCCTCATCAACGATTTTAATAATCTGTTGGGCAGGATTGAGGGTATCAATAACCTCGTGCCCTACCGCACGTTCACGAACATTCTTGATAAAGTCCTTTACAACAGGCAAAGCAACGTCGGCTTCCAGTAAGGCCAAACGAATCTCTTTGGTTGCTTCTTGAACATCAGCCTCAGAGATTTTCCCTTTTTTACGTAGATTTTTAAAGACGTTCTGTAAACGTTCTGTTAAACTTTCAAATGCCATTTTTTTTCCTCTTATTCTCTATTATCAATGCTTGTTAAAATTTCTATCTGCTCCTGCAGAAAGTTATCCTTAGGATAGCGCTCCAAGATCTGGTCAAAAATCTGACTACGAACAATGTAGTCCGAATACATGTGTAATTTCATCTCATAATCTTCTAAAATCTTTTCTGTCCGCTTGATATTGTCATAAACAGCTTGGCGACTGACACCGAACTCTTCAGCAATCTCAGCAAGACTGTAATCATCTGCATAATAAAGCTCTATATAGTTCATTTGTTTGTCTGTCAAAAGCGCAGCATAAAATTCAAAAAGTGCATTCATGCGATTGGTTTTTTCGATTTCCATAAGTTTTATTATATCAAAAAATCTATCATATCGCTATAGTAGAGGACTTCAAAAACAGATTGAATAAAAAAAAGAACCTTGCAAGCAAGATTCTTTTAGTGTCTGACTTAAATAATTGTTCTTCTGGGAACTTAATCGAATTAAGCTTCGATTTCTGTAACCATACCTGAACCAACAGTACGTCCACCCTCACGGATAGAGAATGTAGTACCTTGTTCTACGGCGATTGGGTGGATCAACTCAACGTCGATAGTCACGTTATCACCAGGCATTACCATTTCAGTACCTGCTGGAAGTTCGATTGAACCTGTAACGTCAGTAGTACGGAAGTAGAATTGTGGACGGTAGTTGTTGAAGAATGGAGTGTGACGTCCACCTTCTTCTTTAGTAAGGATGTAAACTTCACCTTTAAATTTAGTGTGTGGGTTGATTGAACCTGGTTTAGCGATAACTTGTCCACGTTCGATTTCATCACGTTGAACACCACGAAGAAGGACACCTACGTTATCTCCGGCAAGACCTTCGTCAAGTTGTTTACGGAACATTTCAACACCAGTAACAACTGCTTTTTGAGTTTCTTCTTTGATACCAACGATTTCGATTTCGTCGTTGACACGAACAGTACCACGGTCGATACGTCCTGAAGCAACTGTACCACGTCCAGTGATTGAGAATACGTCTTCGACTGGAAGAAGCAATGGCTTGTCTGTATCA
>NZ_KQ970181.1:408371-409492 GCF_001579015.1 Streptococcus oralis | reverse complement strand
CGTTCTGGTTCTGGGATGTATTCATCAACAGTGTTCATCAATTCCATGATGATGTCTTCGTACTTAGAGTCACCTTCAAGAGCTTTAAGAGCTGAACCTTGGATAACTGGAAGATCGTCACCTGGGAAGTCGTATTCTGACAAGAGGTCACGGATTTCCATTTCAACCAATTCAAGCAATTCTTCGTCATCTACCAAGTCAATTTTGTTCATGAAGACGATAAGGTGTTTAACACCAACCTGACGTGAAAGAAGGATGTGCTCACGAGTTTGTGGCATTGGTCCGTCAGTTGAAGCTACTACAAGGATAGCTCCGTCCATTTGAGCGGCACCAGTGATCATGTTTTTAACGTAGTCCGCGTGTCCTGGAGCGTCGATGTGAGCGTAGTGACGTTTTTCAGTTTCATACTCAACGTGCGCAGTGTTGATAGTGATACCGCGTTCGCGTTCTTCTGGAGCAGCATCGATAGACGCATAGTCTTTAGGTTGGTTAACTGCTGAAGGCAAGCGACGTGCCAATACAGTTGTGATAGCTGCAGTTAGGGTAGTTTTACCGTGGTCAACGTGTCCGATAGTACCAATGTTAACGTGTGGTTTACTACGATCGTATTTTTCTTTTGCCATTTGAGTAAAAGCCTCCAATAAAATATATTTTATAGATAGACAGTAGGCAATACAGTCTAACTTTCCTTACTATTTTATCAAATTTCAGCTAAATTGCAAGTGTTTTACACACATTTTGTGAATTATTCTAAATCTCACACTTTCTCATTCTTTTCCTTTTCCAACGGATTCATTTTAAACACTTTTGACCAGACTAACCTCAAGTCTTTTTATCAAAAAAATCAGGTCTCCCTGATTTTTAGATTGATTCTGATTTTTCTTGTTCTTTTTCTTTGGCTTCTTTATGATTTTCATATAATTTCGCCAAGAACTTAGTAATTTCTTTTAGGATGGAATAAGTTGGCACCGCTACAATCATTCCGATAACACCGTAAATATTGCTAGATAGCAAGAGAAGAACCAGAATGGTAATTGGATGAACTTTCATAACCCCTCCGACGATACGGGGGTAGAGGATATTCCCATCCACCTGTTGAATAATCAGCATATAAATTACTG
>NZ_KQ970181.1:406424-408351 GCF_001579015.1 Streptococcus oralis | reverse complement strand
GACCAACATAGGGAATCAGATTGGCAATGCCAGAAAAAATAGCAAAGACTAAGGCGTACCTCAAGCCAATAACACTGTAACCAACATAGGCCAAACATCCGATTATGACCGCATCAATCGCAATTCCACTGATATAACGTGCTACAGTAGCGTTCAAATTCTTCAAGAGACTGGAGAAGTTTAATTTATCATGCTTTAGGACTGTTCGTTCCAACATCGGGAGGAACTTATGACCATCAAGCAAGAAATAAATCAAAAAGACTGGTGTCATAATGAGAATCAAAACAGTACTAAACAAGGCTGAAAGAACGCTACCTAAACTATTGCTCACACTGTTAAGAATGTTTTGTAAAATATCAACGTAAGATAAATTCAACTGTTGAATGGTTTTTTGAATATCAATATTTTGAAAGATTGGATTCATTGATAAATCATATATCAAATCTTGCAAGCGGCTATAGATATTTTGGCTAGAAATAATCAAGCTTGTCAACTGATTGATCAAAATCGGTAGCAAGTAGACTACTCCTACTACTATTGTGCCAATCAAGGCACAAAGAGTGATGAGCACACCTATCAAACGATTGATTTTACATTTCTTTTCTAAAAATGTTACGATGGGATTTGTCAGGTAATAGAAAAATCCTCCGAGCAAAAAAGGAATCATAATGGTATTGGCTACCATCACAAAAGGTGTGACAATCGCTCCCATCTCTCTCCAAAGGTATAAAATAAGAGTTAGTAGTAAAATTTCAGTTGTCCAAAAAAATAACTTGTTTCTACGGAACATAGCTACCTCCTTCTTTCTATTTTATCATATTTCTTAAAAATATTGAGTCGCTTTACTATAAAAAACGAGAATATTTTTTCGGTTTGTGATAGAATAAAACTACTATGAAGAAAATAATTTTATCCTTACTAACTCTTATCATTTTTGGTACAGCCATTCCTACTGTATCTGCGCAAGATTTTGATGTTGCTGCCAAGCATGCCATTGCTGTTGAAGCAAACACTGGGAAAATTCTCTACGAAAAAGACGCTACTCAAGCTGTTGAAATTGCCTCTATTACCAAGATTCTCACTGTTTACCTAGTCTATGAAGCCTTGGAGCAAGGTACAATTAGCCTATCTACCTCGGTTGATATCTCTGACTATCCATACCAACTCACAACCAATTCTGAGGCTAGTAATGTTCCTATGGAAGCACGTAAGTACACAGTGGAACAATTATTGGAAGCGACTCTAGTATCAAGTGCCAATAGTGCAGCAATTGCTCTTGCTGAAAAAATTGCTGGTTCAGAGAAAGACTTCGTTGACAAGATGAGAGCGAAACTTCTTGAATGGGGTATCCAAGATGCTACTATTGTCAATACTACTGGACTCAATAACGAAACACTTGGAAATAATATCTATCCTGGTTCTAAAAAGGATGAGGAAAACAAACTAAGCGCTTACGATGTGGCCATCATCGCTCGAAACCTTATCCGAGATTATCCTCAAGTTTTGGAAATCACCAAAAAACCAACTTCTACCTTTGCAGGACTTGAAATCCACTCAACTAACTATATGTTGGAGGGAATGCCTGCCTATCGTGGGGGGTTGATGGACTAAAGACAGGTACTACTGATAAAGCCGGCGCTTCTTTCGTTGGAACGACAGTCGAAAAAGGAATGCGTATTATTACGGTTGTTTTGAATGCAGACCAACAAGATACCAACCCTTATGCGCGTTTTACTGCAACTTCTGCACTTTTAGATTATATTTCTGCAAACTTTGCCTTAAAAACTGTTGTTCAGAAAGGTGAAGCATACAATGATAGTAAAGTAACAGTTCTGGATGGTAAAGAAGACAATGTGACAGCTGTCGCTAAGTCAGACATTTCCATCGTCCAACGCATCGGTAGCGGTACTACACCAGCCCTCCAATT
>NZ_KQ970181.1:402041-406243 GCF_001579015.1 Streptococcus oralis | reverse complement strand
ACCTATGATGATCAGGATTTGATTGGCCAAGGTTATCTCACTTCCGACAAACCATCTTTTGAAATGGTTTCTGAAAAGAAAGTAGAAAAAGCCTTCTTTTTGAAGGTTTGGTGGAATCAATTTATCCGCTTTATCAATGAAAAACTATAAAAAAATCGCGAACAATCGCGATTTTTTCTTTATTTCATTTCTTTAAATGCTGCTTCTGCATCAGCATTGCTAATAGCACCAAATTGGATTTTTCCAATTTTTCCTTGACTGTCAATCAAGTATTCCGTTGGAATACTACGAATTTGATAGGCTTGGAAGGTAATTGCTTGGGTATCATATAGAACTGGTATGTCCTTATAGCCTTGATCTTGGTACCATTTTGGAAACTCCTCAACTGTTTTTTCACCTTGTAGTCCTGGTGCGACGACACTTAGTATTTCAAAGTCCCGATCGTGTTTGGCAGCTAATTCCATCAGCTCAGGCATGCTTTTTTTACATGGTCCACACCAAGAGGCCCAGAATTTCAAATAGACCTTTTTCCCTTTATAGTCTGATAATTTCACTTCTTTGCCATCCATAGACTGCAAGGTGAAGTCTGGCGCATCCTTTCCTACTGCGATTTGTTGTACAGTAGGTTGTTTGGAACTGCTCGTTTGTTTGGTTTCTTTTTCGCCACAGGCAATCAACAAAAATAAAGACATGAGACTCAATCCCGCAAAAATCATTTTTTTCATCTTTTTCTCCTTTTATCCAAGAATTCCTGACAAGGCATTTAACTGCCCTAGCATTAATAATAATCCCATCAAAATAATCAAAGCTCCCCCAATTTTCTTTAGTAGGATCATATGGGGTTTTAGTTTACTAAAGTAGGGCATAATCCAACCCGAAGCCAAGGCCAAAATGATGAAAGGTAGAGCCATTCCCAATGTGTACACTAAGGTTAGTAATGCTCCTTGCCAAGCACCATTCCCTCCTGAAGCCGCCAGAGCCAAGACCGAACTTAAAACTGGTCCGATACAAGGGGTCCATCCAAAACTAAAGGTTATCCCAAGTAAAAAGGCTGACAAATAGTGATTCGACTTTGATTGTTTGAAGGTGACTGTCTTTTGAACTTCCAGTTTATTGAAATGCAAGATTTCCATCTGGTGAAGGCCCAAGAGGATAATGACTGCTCCCATTGCATAACGAAACCAGTCAGCATAGAGCATGTGCCCTAAGAATCCAGCTCCAAATCCCAAAATAAAGAAAATGAGGGAGATTCCAGCAATAAAGCACAAGGTCCGAATTAAGCCCGACCATGCAACGTCTCTTCCGAAAAAGCGAAAGCTTTTCGAATTTCCCTGATCATCCAGTAAAATACCAGCATAGACTGGTAGCAAAGGGAAGATGCAAGGTGAAAAGAAAGACAGTATGCCGGCTAAAAAAACTGATACTAAAAATATAATAGACTCCAACGAATTACCTACTTTCACAAAATTCTAATCTTATTTTACTACAAAAGAAAAAATTTGTGACAACTTTGCTACGCTTGTCTGTTTTATCTAAACTGAATATAAAAAAGGAGCTAAGCTCCCTTCATTTTAATAAGTTCCTTCTTCACCTTGACTAGTCAAGATTACAGGACCGTCTTTGGTAATTACGAACTGGTGTTCATATTGGCAAGACAAGCCACCATCAATAGTCTTATGAGCCCAGCCAGTCTTCATATCTGTATCGATTTCCCAGTCACCAGTATTGATCATGGGTTCAATGGTCAGCACCATTCCTTCACGGAGACGGAGTCCACGACCTGCTACACCGTAGTTAGGAACCATTGGCTCCTCGTGCATAGTTGGACCAACTCCGTGACCAACCAAATCACGCACGACGCCATAACCGCGACTTTCAGCGTATTCTTGAATTGCTGCACCGATATCGCCGATACGATTGCCAACAACCGCTTGCTCAATCCCTATATACATAGCTTCCTTGGTCACATCCATCAAGTTTTTCACTTCTTCAGACGGTGTACCGACCGCATAAGCCCAGCACGAGTCTGCTAAACCACCAGTATAACTTTGGGTGTATTTTTTCATTTGCTCAACATTATTAAAGTTGAGTTTTGATACATTGAGGTCGGATTTGGCAATCGGACCACCTAGAACCATGTCAACCTTGAGCAAGTCGCCATCTTTCAAGATGTAGTGACGTGGAAAAGCGTGAGCTACTTCGTCGTTGAGAGAGCAACAAGTGGCATAGGGGTAATCCATGACTGCACCATCTACTCCAATCTGTAGAGGAAGGAAATTCTCCTCTTTGCAACGGCGACGAACATACTCTTCTACTTCCCACATATCCACGCCTGGCTTAATCAAATCACGTAAGCCGATATGGATACTAGCGAGGAAATCACCTGCCTTGTCCATGGCTTCGATTTCACGTGCTGATTTTAAAGTTATCATTTTTTCTCCTAGATTCTAATTGATTTTAACTGTAACATTTGCTTTTGAAACAATCTGATGACCATGATAAATATCATAATCAATAATAGCTGAACGTCTTGTGTGATGAATAATACGAGCCTGAATACGCAGAGTATCATCTATCTGCACAGCCTGCAAGAAGTAAATTAGCATCTGCTCAATGATGAGATTGCGTCTGCTATTTGCCACCAAATCCTGTGTCATATGAGTTAAAATTTCAGCAAGAACACCATTTGCCAAAACTCCGTTCTTTTCAAGCATAAAGGGCTCAACTGTAATCACAACTTCGTCGTGATGATAAGACAACTTCTGACCGATTTGCTCTGAAAAAGTCGGCAAGGCTGAAACCTGAGAACGACTCATCTTATCCATGACATCTCGTCTTGTAATCACCCCGAGCAAAGTTTGATTGCTTCTCACGACTGGGACCATCTCAAAATCTTCTGCGATCATCCGTTGACTGACATTAGCTATATTCGTTGCCAATCCTGTCAGGAAGAGACTACGAGTCATCACCTTATCAATCGTTGTGCTTGGTGATTTATCCCCCGCATCTCGCATGGTAACAACCCCAACAACCACTTGGTGTTGGTTAATGACTGGGAAACGACTACTTCTGTTCTTACGTACCAAGTCCAAATAGTCTTTCACTGTGTCCGTTTCCCTCAAAAAGCCATACTCATGACTAGGACGATAGATTTTTTCAACTGTTAAAATGTCTGTCTTAATCTGCACATTTGACAAAGCTCTATTGATCATGGTTGCAACTGTAAAGGTATCATGCTTGCTTCGTAAAACAGGGATTCCTTTCTGATTGGCAAGTTCCAGTACATCCTCATGCACATGAAAACCACCCGTTACAAGGACCGCATTTTCATTTTCCAGAGCTAAAAGTTGAATACGAGTACGGTCACCTACGATCAAAAGACCACCATCATTCAGATAGGACAAGATATTCTGCTCGGTCATAGCCCCGATTGAAAATTTGCTGAATTCCCTGTCCAACCCTTCCTGACCAGCCAAGACTTCAGATGAGGTTACTTCTGCAATCTCTGCATAGGTTAGTCGCTCAATAGCCACTTTCTGAGATTTGACACGAATGGTTCCACTACGAGGTCGAGTTTCTACAATTCCTCGGTTTTCAGCTTCTTTGATAGCTCGGTAGGCTGTTCCGTCACTAACACCTAGGTGATTGGAAATACTGCGAACACTAACTCTCTTCCCAATTGGCAACTCTTCCAGATAGGACAAAATTTCCTGGTGTTTACTCATTGAATTCTCCTTTTATATACCGAAATTCAAGATAGTCCCTCATTTTTCGTGTATAGCGATCGCTCCCCTTAAACTGTCGGACAAGGTTAAAGCCCGATTTTAAGGCTACTTTTTGACTAGCTTGATTCTCCAAATGAGTGATGATGGATAATTGTTTTAAGCCAAATTCTTCAAATGAAAGCTGACATAGTTTGGTAACTACTTCTGTCATAAAACCCTGTGACCAAGAATCCTTTTTTAAGAAGTAACCAATTTCTGCCTCTTTCTTGATTTCATCGATCTTTTCAAATTTAATGGAGCCAATCATTTCCTGATTGTCTTGGCTACAGATTGCCCAGACACCTAGAGGAGCCTTCATAAAATAGTTGGCAAGAGCATATTGACTCTCTTCTAAACTTGCTTGACTAGGAAAATAAATTGTAGATTTTCAGGATTAGAAGCAATTTCATAAAAGGCTTTGCTGTCACTAAAAAGAAA
>NZ_KQ970181.1:399942-401714 GCF_001579015.1 Streptococcus oralis | reverse complement strand
AAACATTGCTAATTTGGTCCAAATATTCATAATCACCTCAACGGTTTAGTCTTCGACGAGTGTAATATCCGCTCCAAGACTACGTAGTTTTTCAATAATATCTGAGTAGCCACGAAGGATAAACTCAATATTTGTAATTTCAGTCTGTCCTTGGGCCATCAATCCAGCAATCACAAGTGCGGCACCAGCACGAAGGTCTGTCGCTTTCACCTTGGCACCATGTAGAACACGTCCACCAGTGTAGAAAATATGGTCATTTGTAGTCGTAATATCCGCATCCATTTTTGCTAACTCAAAGACATGGTTGACACGTTTTTCATAAATAGTATCAATAATAGTACCACGACCTTGAGCTGTCAGCAAAAGCGGTGTGATAGGCTGTTGCAAATCCGTTGCAAAACCAGGATAAGGAGCTGTTTTGATATTGATGGCCTTCAAATCAGATTGTTCTTCAACGAAAATACTATCCTCAGAGACAGTCATACGAACGCCCATTTCCTCCAGTTTGGCGATAAAGCCTTCAAGGTGCTCATAGAGGACATTGTTAATACGGATTCCTTTACCAACCGCTGCAGCAAGTGAAATATAGGTTCCGGCTTCAATGCGGTCTGGAATGACTTGGTGGCGCGTTCCATGAAGTTTCTCGACACCATCAATAATGATAATATCAGTCCCTGCACCACGAATGTGGGCCCCCATATTATTCAAAAGGGTAGCCACATCGATGATTTCTGGTTCACGAGCTGCATTTTCAATAACAGTCCGTCCCTTAGCCTTAACAGCCGCAATCATGGTATTAATCGTCGCACCAACACTGACTGTATCCATGTAGATACTTGCACCATGAAGACCCATTCCTTGAGCAGACAAATTCATATTGTCTCCCTCATAACTCACCTTAGCTCCCATAGCTTCGAAAGCTTTGAGATGAAGATCAATCGGACGAGGTCCCAGATCACATCCGCCAGGAAGTCCAACCGTAGCTTCACCAAAGCGACCTAAAAGACTTCCATAGAAATAATAAGATGCACGAAGGCTATTGATCTTGCCATAAGGCATTGGAATATTCTGAACACCTCTAGGATCAATCTCCAAAACATCATCGTAGCGTTTTACTTTCGCTCCCATGATTTCCATAATCTCTACAAGACTAGCAACGTCTGAAATATCTGGGACACAATCCAAAGTGACAACATCATCTGCCAGTATAATAGCAGGAATTAATGCTACAACACTATTCTTAGCACCGCTAATAGTGATTTCACCTTGCAATGGATGTCCACCATTGATGACAATTTTTCTCATGTTATACTCTTTCAAAATTTACTAAAAAGGTCTTTACATTCTATTATACCATAGTTCTCCTATTTTTCCCATTTCTGTTTAATAAAATTCTCTCTCTTTTTATCTTCTAAAATAGAAAAAAGACCTATCACACAAGCCATGAAGCTTGATATGATAGGCTTTGAAATGTTAGATTAACGTACTGTACGGATACGCATTGTGTTTGTACGGACAGCTTCTCCAAGCGGCACACCTGCAACGATAACGATATCGTCACCAGATTCTACAAGCCCTGCTTCAACTGCTTTACGTTCAGCGATTTCGAACATATCATCAGTTGATGATGGAGCTTCAGTCAACATTGGGATAACACCCCAGTTCAACATCAATCCACGCTCTGTCAATTCATCGAATGTCAATGCTAAGATATCAGCATTTGGACGGTATTTAGAAATCAAACGTGCTGTGTGACCAGTCTTAGTAAGGGT
>NZ_KQ970181.1:398207-399193 GCF_001579015.1 Streptococcus oralis | reverse complement strand
AGTTGCAACGATTTTTACACGTTTGTTCATGATTTTTGTGACTCCTTTATATAATTCGACCTTTTATGGTCATGTTACCAAATTAATGAAAGTTGATTAGGACAAGCTCTTGTTCAAAGCAGAAAGTTCAAGATCAGCTTTATGAGGGTTATTAACAACAATCTTACCATCAGCTGTTAGGCTAAACAAAGCTCCTTCTTCTGCTGTGCCAAGAATTGGATTCTCAACCATTTTTTCGTTTCGGATACCAACAGCAACACCACCGATTCCCTCTTTAAGGAGTTTAACAGCGTGTGCACCCATGCGTGATGCCAATACACGGTCACGAGCGGTTGGTGAACCACCACGTTGGATGTGACCAAGTTCTGTTACACGAAGGTCGCTTGTATCTCCAGCTTCTTTTAGTTTTTGACCAAATTCAGCTGCCGACATAACACCTTCTGCCAAAACGATAATGTTGTGTTTTTTACCGTGCTCATAACCAGCTTTGATGCTTGCTACGATTTCTTCCATCTTGAAGCCTTCTTCAGGGATGATGATTTCGTCAGCACCAGTTGCGATACCTGCCCAAAGAGCGATATCACCAGCATTACGTCCCATTACTTCAACAACGAAAGTTCGACGGTGACTTGATGATGTATCACGAATTTTATCGATTGCATCCATTGCAGTAGTAACTGCAGTATCAAACCCAATTGTGAAATCAGTTCCTACGATATCATTATCAATAGTTCCTGGAAGTCCAATAGCTGGGAACCCATGTTCAGTCAAGCGCATAGCTCCATGATAAGAACCATCTCCACCGATAACTACGACTCCTTCGATACCGTGTTTTTTCAACTGCTCAATCCCTTTAAGTTGGCCCTCAAGTTGTGCAAACTCAGGATAACGAGCAGAGTGAAGGAAAGTACCACCACGTGAAATGATGTCTCCAACTGAAGCAGCATCAAGTGGATAAATTTCACCGGCAACCATACCTGCGTATC
>NZ_KQ970181.1:397117-398187 GCF_001579015.1 Streptococcus oralis | reverse complement strand
GATACCAAAAACTTCCATTCCTTCTGAGATTGCTTGGCGAACTACCGCACGGATGGCAGCATTCATACCAGGGGCGTCTCCACCACTGGTCAAAACAGCAATACGTTTCATTTGGTTTATGCTCCTTTTTCTTTTAACATTCTTACTGATTATACCACATTTAAATCGAAAATTCTTCTATTTTCCGTATTTTTAGCGATAAATCGTTTTCATAGCAATTCCCTCTAATTTTTCCTGTAGAGTAGAATCTTTTCTTACAAAATGGCGGGAGGAAACAATTGTTTTTTCTTCCTCTACATACCTGATAATAACAGGAATTGATCCTTTATATTGTTCTAAGATAGTTGAAATTTCTTTATCGTAGTCGTGATTTTTAACTTGAATCCAGAATCGCTCAGCCACTGCTTCTTTCAAATCTTGTGCAATCATTTGCAGACGACCATCTCGAGATTGAACCTTCCCATTGATATAGTAAAATTTCCCTTCGGATAGGATAGAGGCGAATTTTCGATACTGATCCGAAAATACAGTCACATCCATCCGAGACTTACTATCATGAACCTGTAGAAAGGCCATGCTTTCGCCCTTCTTGGTTCGAATGACTTTTAGCTTTTGCACTTCAACTAGAAGTGTTGCTTGACTCCCCTCAGTAAGAGTAGCAATGGGTGTCGCTGGATAAAGGGCTTGTTTGGCAAGCGTTTGGATAGGATGAGCACTGATACCAACCCCAATCAGTTCCTGCTCCTTGTAAAATTTCTCTGCTTCTGAGAAATCATCAGCCTCCGTCCAACTATAACTTGCATCTGCAAATAGTCCTCCCAACTCCTCAACAAAGACAAATAGGTTTGGTAGGTTCACTAGGATTTTCTGGCGGTTCTTGTCAAAGTCATCAAAGAGCCCAAGTTCAACCAAAGGAGACAAAAGCGATAGTTTCTTGTAATTCTTAGGAAGACGTGTGATGAAATCTTCAATACTTGAGAAAGGACGATTTTCGATAATCCAATAAGAAAAATCTCTTGGCATACCCTTAATGGCTTTCAAACCAAGATAGATTGTCTTCTGGGTAATCT
>NZ_KQ970181.1:391519-396905 GCF_001579015.1 Streptococcus oralis | reverse complement strand
GATTGCTAAAGACGCTACTTCAAATCCCATCTGCAGAGCATCTACTATGTAATCACTGCTGGAGTAATTCAACATGACTTGGAAGAAAATAGCAGGATAATGCGTCTTGAAATAAGCAAGCTGAAATGCCAGGGCTGAGTAGGCATAGGCGTGGGATCTATTAAATCCATAGCCTGCAAACTTTTCCATCACTGCAAAAACTTGGTTGGCTTTTTCTTCTGAATGGCCGAGTTTAACTGCACCAGCGATAAAATCTTCCTTCATCAAATGCATCTCTTTGGCATTTTTCTTACCCATGGCTCGTCTGAGAATGTCGGCTTTTCCAAGACTAAAGCCTCCAAAGCGCTGAGCTACCTGCATGACTTGCTCTTGATAGAGCATGATACCGTAGGTTGATGAGAGGATGTCCTCCAAGGCAGGATCCAGCACCGTCACCTTTTCTTTGCCATGCTTACGAGCCACAAAATTATCGATATAATCACTAGCACCAGGTCTGTTGAGGGATGTCGTTGCCACCACTTCTTCAAAGACTTGTGGCTTGACCCGTTTCAAGAGTCGAATGGCTCCTGGTTGTTCAAATTGGAAAATACCTTTCGTATTTCCAGACGCAAAGAGGGCCAAGGTTGCTTTGTCTTCCAGATAAATCTCTTCGATTTTTAGATGAACGCCCTCTGATTCCGCAAGTAATTCCTGCATTTTCTGTACGAAAGTCAAGTTACGTAATCCGAGGAAATCCATTTTAAGAAGTCCATTGGCTTCAACTGCATGTGCATCATATTGGGTGATGAGCATGTCCTCACCGTATTTTAGAGGAATATAGTCTGTCAGGTCCTGGTCACTCATAACAACTCCTGCCGCATGGATAGAGGTCTGACGAGGATAACCTTCTATCTTTCGAGCAATCTCAAAAGCTTTTTGGTATTCAATCTTGCTATTGATGACCTGCCTAAATTGCAAATTCTTCTCATAGGCCGTCGTTAGCGTATCTCGGAAACTGATTTTTTTCGTAATATTTGTTAATTCATACTCAGGGACACCATAACGTTTAAAAACATCACGAATTGCTTGTTTGGCTCCAAAGGTCGAATAAGTGACAATCTGCGCCACGTGTTGACTTCCATACCGATCACGAACATAACGAATGAACTCTGGTCTATAAAGATCTGGAATGTCAATATCAATATCAGGCATGGTGTAACGCTCACGATTTAAAAAGCGCTCGAAAATCAAGTTCTTCTCGACTGGATCAATCCCTGTGATGTCAAGTGAGTAGGCTACCAAGCTACCTACAGCTGAGCCTCGTCCCATTCCCATATAGTAGCCTTGAGAACGTCCAAAACGCAACAAATCCCAAACCACAAGGAAATAGTCGTCAAATCCCATATCATGAATCACAGCTAATTCTTCATTCAGTCGTTCACGATAGATAGCTGAGGTTAGCCCCTTGCTTATCAACCCTTGCTCAGCCCTCTCTCTAAGTTCTTCTACCGCTGGTCTTTCCGGGTTAAAGCGAGGGAGTTTTAAACTTGGATCAATTTGGTAGCTAACATTCTCTATCACACCTTGGAGATTGGTAAGTGCCTGAGGGAAGCGATTTTTAAATCGAGCTTCTAAGTCTGAGGCTGGTAGAAAGATTCCTTGTTGTGAATGCACATCCACTTCTCTCAGACTGACATTATCCTTGATTGCTGACAAGATTTGCAAAACCTGTATGTCTTCTTTCTCAAAAGAGTTGACCTGATACAGTGGAAGAATGGGTTTGGTAAAGACCTCTTGAGGAGTATCTGGACTGACGCCGATAAAATATTCAAGTCCCAAATCCAGCTGTTCGATTCCATCAAAATAGGGAACAATAATGGCAACATCTTCGAGGTGGGAGGTGAAATCAGACCAGTTATTTCGTCCAGTCATTTTTAAAGTTGATAACTTCATCAACTCTTGGTAACCTTTAGTAGATAGAGCTAGAAAACGGAAAGAGGTCGCCTTCTCGTCTATAATCAAGGTCGTTTCAAGACCAATTAAAGGTTGGATTCCATATTTTCGAGTCACTTCTAAAAAGTGATAGGCTCCATAGAGATTATCCACATCCATGATAGCAAGGTGAGAATAGCCATACTCTTTAGCTGTTTGTACATATTTTTCAATCGAGACCACACTTTCCATAAAACTGTAAACAGTCTTGGTATCGAGCTGCGCAATCATTCCATCTCCTCCTTGCTTTAGATATAGTACTATTATACCATTTTAAAAACTAGAATGAAAAGGTAGAAGACCATTCCTTTCACTCTCACCTATAAAACCAAGCTGACCTCACAATCTGAATGCTATTGTGCTGAAATCTCCACGTTTTAAGATGGTTTGTTCCCCGTTTCGGCTTCTTTTTAAATTGACTTCATCATAGGTCAACAATATCTTTTTTACCTTATTTTTGATATACTAAATTTAGAATATTTCTAAAGGAGAGCGCCATGCGTTTTAATCAATTCAGCTACTTGTCCGTTTCTCATTCGCAAGTTTTGCGCGAGTTATCCCAGCTTGGTTTGAAGCTGGTACCAGAACAATCATCAAAAAAACAACTTGAACAATTTGTCCGCTGGAGTTTTTTCACTTATACAAATACCGATTATGCTCTATCCACTTTAGCTGTGGATAAAGAAACGGATCTTTTGAGCTTCTTTCAGTCTGATAAAGAGTTGACTGCTGATATTTTCTATACCGTAGTTTTTCAACTTTTGGGCTTCAACTTTCTTATTGACTTTGGGGATGCTGAACAATTCCGTAAAGAAACTGGATTTCCTATTATTTACGGAGATTTGATTGAAAATATCTATCATTTACTCAACACTCGAACCAAAAAGGGAAATACGCTCATCGACCAGCTTGTTAGTGATGGACTAATTGCAGAAGATAATCACTACCACTACTTTAACGGCAAGAGCTTGGCAACCTTCTCTAGTCACGATGTCATTCGTGAAGTCGTTTATGTAGAGAGTCGTGTGGATACTGATAAAGACGGCCTCCCTGACTTAGTCAAGGTCAGCATTATTCGTCCTCGCTATGAAGGAAAAATTCCTGCGGTTATGACTGCAAGCCCTTATCACCAAGGGACTAACGACAAAGCCAGCGACAAGGCTCTCTACAAAATGGAAGAAGAGCTTGAGATTAAACTGCCCCATACCATTGAACTTGAGGAGCCTAAGCTGAATTTAGTTGAACCTTTTGGTCGAGCCGAACTCGTCTCTGAGGCTGAGGAAAAGCTAACTCACATCAATAGTTCTTACACTCTCAACGATTACTTCCTCCCACGAGGATTTGCTAATCTCTATGTATCGGGTGTTGGAACCAAGGATTCCCAAGGTCTCATGACCAATGGGGACTACCAGCAGATTGAGGCATATAAAAATGTCATTGATTGGCTCAATGGTCGTTGCCGTGCCTTTACTGACCACACGCGCAAGCGCCAAATCAAGGCCGACTGGTCAAACGGAAAAGTCGCAACAACAGGAATTTCCTATCTAGGCACCATGTCCAATGGTCTTGCGACAACTGGTGTGGATGGCTTAGAAGTAATCATCGCAGAAGCAGGTATTTCCTCTTGGTATAACTACTATCGTGAAAATGGTCTGGTAACCAGCCCTGGTGGTTATCCAGGTGAGGATTTTGACTCACTTGCTGAATTGACCTACTCCCGCAATCTCTTAGCCGGTGACTATATCCGTGCTAATGAAGCCCACCAAGCAGACTTAGAGAAGGTAAAAGAACAATTAGATCGCAAGACTGGTGACTACAATCAATTTTGGCATGATCGCAACTATCTACTCAATGCTCACAAGGTTAAAGCTGAGGTAGTCTTTACGCATGGCTCCCAGGATTGGAACGTCAAACCACTTCATGTTTATCAAATGTTTCATGCTCTTCCTGACAATATTCGAAAGCACCTCTTTTTCCATCATGGTGCTCATGTTTATATGAATAACTGGCAGTCGATTGACTTCCGCGAATCCATGAATGCCTTGTTAAGTAAGAAATTGTTAGGACTTGCAACAGACTATCAACTTCCTACTGTTATCTGGCAGGACAATACAGCACCGCAAACATGGCAGAGTCTTGATGACTTTGGTAAAGAAGATAAATTACATACTTTCTCTCTTGGAACTGAAGAAAAAGTGATTCAAAACCAGTATAGTCAAAAAGATTTTGAGCGTTATGGCAAGACTTACCAAACCTTTAACACAGAACTTTACCAAGGAAAAGCCAATCAGATCACCATTGACCTTCCAGTAAGCCAAGACATTCATTTAAATGGCCGAGTAGAGCTGAAACTTCGGGTCAAATCAAGTACAAACAAGGGGCTACTTTCTGCCCAACTGCTAGAACTTGGACAAAAGAAGTACCTACAGCCTTATCCAGCTGTTTTAAGTGCTAGAACCATTGACAACGGTCGCTACCACATGCTTGAAAATCTCTGTGAACTGCCATTCAATCCAAGCGCCCAACGTGTCATCACCAAAGGCTACCTTAATTTGCAAAATCGAAGTGACCTCTTAAGGATTGAAGCAATTCAACCCAATGAATGGATGGATTTCAAGCTAGAGCTTCAACCAACTATCTACAAACTTAAAGAAGGAGATACTCTCCGTTTGGTTCTCTATACAACAGACTTTGAGATTACAATTCGAGATAATACAGACTATCACTTGACTGTTGATTTAGCACAGTCCACTATCATCATCCCCTCATAAAAGGAGGCAGCTTTATATGAATAAATCTGAACATAGACACCAACTCATCCGTGCACTTGTAGCTAAAAATAAGATTCATACACAGGCAGAGTTGCAAGCTTTACTAGCTGAAAATGATATTCAAGTCACACAGGCCACTCTCTCACGCGATATCAAAACCATGAATCTCTCAAAAGTTCGCGAAGCAGATCATTCTTACTATGTTTTAAATACTGGTTCCATCTCCAAATGGGAAAAACGCCTAGAAAACTATATGGAGGATGGCTTGGTCATGCTACGTCCTGTTCAGCATCAGGTTGTCCTCAAGACCTTGCCAGGCCTTGCCCAATCGTTTGGAGCTGTTCTTGATGCACTTGATTTTAAACAAATCATTGCCACCGTATGTGGTGATGATGTCTGCCTTCTTATCTGTGAAAATGCTGAAGAAGCACAGACTTGCTTTGAAATTCTTAAAAAATTTGCGCCACCTTTTTTCTTCAATGACTAAAAAATCCCCCGTGATGAATCCAATCACGGGGTTCTGTTTTATAACGGTATAATTTCTACAATATGCAAAACCAATGTAAGGGTTATAAACCCTCTGTTACCATAGGGAAAAATCCCATATAATCTATAATGAACATGATCTCATGTTAGAAATGGCT
>NZ_KQ970181.1:389395-391164 GCF_001579015.1 Streptococcus oralis | reverse complement strand
CTATAATTTCTCGCTCCATAAGACGAGTCGTTTGGTCTTTGCCGAGAATCTGATACAAGGCATCATAAACAGGTCGAAGGTAAGGATCCACCTTCTCCTTGAGATCACCCGGAAGAAATCCAAGACTCTCTCCTGCCTCAACTGCTGGACGTGTCAGGATAATACGCTTGACCTGCCCACGTTTAAGGGCTGTCACTGCCAAGGTGACTGCAAGGAAGGTCTTCCCTGTCCCTGCAGGCCCAATTCCAAAGGTCACATCATGCTGTTTGACACTGTCCACATAAAGCTTTTGACCCAAGGTTTTGACACGGATAGGCTTCCCAGTATTATCCTTGATGATTTCTTCTTCGTAAAGGGCGACAAACTTGTCAATTTCATCGTTTTTGACCATGCTAATCGCAGTGACCACATCTGGCGTACCGACAGTCATTCCACGATTCACCAAAACCATCAAGGCTTGGATAACCTGACGAGCTTCCTCACAGGCAGCTTCTTCTCCCAAAACCTGCACAATCTCCGTACGGGCATGAATCACCACATCAAGCTCTTCTTCCATCAAACGAAGATGGCGTTCATTGGAACCAAAAAGATGAAATAGGTCATCCGGATGACTCAGTTGAATGTCTATTGAATGTTCCTTCAAATAAAGAACCTCTCTAATCCTTTTATTTCTTTTTATTATAGCAAAGAGAACAATAAAATACTAGCCTCATCTCATTGTCTCTAGTGTTCTAAGTATTCTTGCCAGATGGAGTCAAAATCTCCTAGGTTAAAAGAGAAACTGGCATGCTCCTCCAAAAAGCGACTCACCTCATCAAAATCATCCGTGTGTTTTGGGAAGGCTGACTCTTCAAAAGCGAGGTCTGCCAAGATAGCTTTGGGACTATTACTTTTAGGATTGCGCTCAGTCATGAGCCAAGTGTAAAATGATTTTCTCAATTCTTTCTCCTATCAAGACTTTCTTGATGAAACTTTTCTGATTCTTGAAAATTCCTGGACTTAGCCTCTGACACATAGTGGTTTATAAAATCTGTTTTCGCATCTGTATAGGCATCTCGATTATGTTCAAATTTTTTCCACAAACTTAGTTTTAATTCCTGATACGCTTGGGCAATATCTGGATGCTGGCAGAGATAATCTCTAAAATAAATCTCGTCATGATCTCCCGCCATTCGCAAATGTAAATGAAAAACTTTCTCAGCAAATCCCTGCTCTGTATATCCTTTATTTAGCGAAATCCTGTTGGGACTTTCCGACATCACTAGCCAACCATTCTTCACCAATAAATCCCTAACTCTTGCTAAATCCTCTATTCTACCTACTTCTAGCAGAATATCAACGATATTTTTGGCCCAAATATTAGGGATAGCAGTGCTACCGATATGTTCTATTCTTTTAATAACATTTGCACCCAATATTTTTTTCAAATTTGTTTTTTCCAATTCATACCAGTCTCCCCACTCTGATTTGTGCTCTACTAGAAAAATAGGAAAAAGTTGCCAGAGTTCCTCTAAACTCATTTCTTCAAGTTTCTTTATCATTTCTATAAGGCCTAAATCAACTCTGTCCCAAACTGGTCTTGCTTGATTTTGCCAGCCTTCATCAAGCCACCGAGCGCTTTCTTGAACTGACCTTTAGAAATGCCAAAGGTTGCCTTGATGTCCTCAGGAGACGACTTATCATTCAAGGTCATGAAACCGCCATTGCTTTCCAAGTAGGTCAAAATCATCTGGGCATCATTTTCCAACATTTCAAAAGAACGTGGTTTG
>NZ_KQ970181.1:385595-388893 GCF_001579015.1 Streptococcus oralis | reverse complement strand
GGGAGAGGTTCAAAGTACGGTCTACCTCACGGAAACCGATGACACGCGCATCTAGAACTTGCCCCAAACGTGGCTCTGCGTAGCGCTCATTTGGGTGGATATAACCAAGCATGTTATTCTCTGGCAAGTAAACAAAGGTTCCTGACAGCTTGAGGCGATAAACAATGGCAGGCCAGTTTTGATTCTGCATGTTGTTGTAGGCAGGACGAGCCAAACGTTGAAAGTCTTCTTGATAGGCCAAAACTCCCCAAATCCTGTCTTTTTTGTCCACTTCAAGACGGATGTAGAGTTGATCACCTTTCTTAGGCCAGAGTTCCTTGAGCTCAGGGAGGATATCGAGTGACACAACGATTTCTTTATCAGGTAGACCTGTATCCACAAAGACACCCAAGTCTTTACGAGCTTCTGTTACAGTTCCCCAACCAAATTGGTCCTGAGTGGCAGTCACTTCTAAGGTTGTCAGGCGAAGTTTTTGCTTCATGTCCGTGTAGGCAAAACCTTTGACCGTATCCCCTACTGTATGTTGACCTTCTTCCTTGGCAAGTGCATAGGTTTGACCATCCTTTTGCACAAAGTAAAAACGGTCATTTTCATCAATGATGAGTCCAACGATAAAACTTGCAAGATTTGTATTCATATTTCCTTCTTTCGAATAAAACTCAGCCAGCAATGCCAACTGAGTTTTTCTGTTTATTTTTAGACTTCCAAAAGTTCTTTTTCTTTATTGGCAGTCATATTGTCAATGTGTTTGACAGCATCGTCTGTTATTTTTTGAATATCTTTTTCAAGAGTCTTCAATTCGTCTTCAGTGATTTCTTTTGCTTTTTCTTGTTTCTTGGCTTCATCCATAGCATCACGACGGATGTTACGAATAGCTACTTTGGCATTTTCACCGACCTTCTTCACTTCTTTAGCAAGGTCACGACGTGTTTCCTCTGTAAGGGCTGGGATAACCAAGCGGATCACAGAGCCGTCATTAGCTGGTGTAATACCAAGGTCTGAAGCGTTCAAGGCGCGTTCAATGTCTTTCAATGAAGACTTGTCAAATGGTGTTACCAGCAACACACGCGCTTCTGGAATGGTAATTGAAGCGATTTGGTTAAGAGGAGTTTCTACTCCATAGTATTCTACGTGAATACGGTCTAGCAAGCTTGCGTTGGCTCGACCTGCACGGATACCTCCAAATTCACGAGCAAGTGAGTGGTGAGACTGAGTCATTCTCTCTTTAGCTTTTTCAATAATTGCGTTAGCCATAATGTTTCCTATTCCTTTTCTTCGATATTATTTGAAACTGTTGTTCCGATATTTTCACCAAATACGACACGTTTGATGTTACCTGGTTGATTCATATTGAAGACAACCAAGTCAATGTCGTTATCCATTGAGAGGGTTGAAGCTGTTGAGTCCATGATACGAAGACCTTTGTTGATAACATCACGGTGAGTCAATTCTTCAAACTTAACGGCTGTCTTGTCTTTCTTAGGATCGGCATTGTAAACACCGTCGACACCATTTTTAGCCATAAGGATGGCATCTGCTTCGATTTCAGCTGCACGAAGGGCCGCTGTTGTATCGGTTGAGAAGTAAGGTGAACCGATTCCGGCACCAAAGATAACGATACGGCCTTTTTCAAGATGACGAAGGGCACGTCCACGTACGTAAGGCTCAGCCACTTGTTGCATAGAAATAGCTGTCTGCACACGCGTATCTACACCAACTTGCTGCAATGAATCTGCCATTACAAGGGCATTCATAACAGTCCCAAGCATTCCAGTGTAATCAGCCTGAACGCGGTCCATTCCTGCTTCTGCAGCAGGTTCACCACGCCAGAGATTTCCTCCACCAATAACAAGGGCAATTTCGATCCCTAGACTATGAACTTCTTGAATCTCTTTTGCAATTTTTTGAACTGTTTGGATATCAATCCCTACGCCACGTTCACCAGCAAGGGCTTCACCTGATAACTTGATTAAAATACGTTTATACTTGGGGTTCGCCATTTTTACTCTCCTTTTTTCATCCTACCTATTTTATCACAATTTCTAAGATTTTTATAGTATCATGAGCAATTCTTTGAAAAAAATTAGACAGTTAAAAATTCCTCTAAGTCAGTAAGAGCGCGCTCTGCAATTTTTTCATAACGAGCCTTCTTATCACGGATACGCTCACCTTCCAACTCCTTGATAATCCCAAAGTTGACATTCATCGGTTGGAAGTGTTTGCTGTCAGCATGGGTTATGTAATGAGCTAGACTTCCAATCGCTGTTGTTTCTGGGAAAATAGCTGCGCTTTCTCCCTTGAAGAGACGAGCGGCGTTAATACCTGCAACTAAGCCTGATGCTGCTGACTCGACATAGCCTTCTACACCCGTCATTTGACCTGCAAAGAAGAGATTTGGTTGTTTCTTAGAACGATAAGTTTGCTCAAGAAGACTTGGTGAATCCATGTAAGAATTGCGGTGCATAACCCCATAACGGACAAACTCAGCATTTTCAAGACCTGGAATCATTTGGAAGACACGCTTTTGTTCTCCCCATTTGAGGTGGGTCTGGAAACCGACGATATTGTAGAGACTACCAGCCGCATTATCCTGACGGAGCTGGACAACCGCATAAGGTGTTTTAAATTCTCCATCACGAGGACCTGTGTAGTCGTCTGGGTACTCCAGACCGACTGGTTTCATAGGACCATAAAGCATAGTTTTAATACCACGCTTGGCCATGACTTCGATCGGCATACAACCTTCAAAGTACTTTTCTTTTTCAAAAGAATTGAGAGGAGCTTCTTCCGCATGAACCAAGGCTTCATGGAAATCCATAAACTCTTGTTTGGTCATAGGAGCGTTGAGATAGGCCGCTTCTCCCTTATCATAACGGGACTTGAGATAAACCTTACTCATATCAATGGTGTTGACATCGATGATAGGTGCCGCCGCATCGTAGAAATAGAAGCCATCGCCGCCATTAAGGGCATGAATCTTTTCAGCTAGGGCGTCGCTGGTCAAAGGACCAGTAGCGACAACCGTAATAACATCTGTCGGTAATTCTGTAATTTCATCACGCACCACCTCAATCAAGGGATGGTTGGCTACTTTCTCGGTCACCATTTGAGAGAAACCGTCACGATCCACTGCAAGAGCTCCTCCTGCAGGAACACGAGTAGCCTCAGCAGATTCCAAGATGACCGAACCCAAGCGACGCATTTCTTCCTTGAGAAGCCCAACAGCATTGGTTAGAGCATCTCCACGAAGAGAATTGGAACAAACCAACTCTGCAAAATTGTCTGTTTTGTGCTGGGG
>NZ_KQ970181.1:382414-385553 GCF_001579015.1 Streptococcus oralis | reverse complement strand
GTTTTGTGCTGGGGTGTTGACTTGACACCACGCATTTCATAGAGTTTAACTGGAATACCACGTTCTGCAATTTGGTAGGCAGCTTCAGACCCCGCTAAACCTGCTCCGATAACATTGATATAAGATTGAGACACGACACTAATACCTCTTTGGGTGGAACCTAAGTTCATATCAAAACAAGCTACTGGCTGTTTGACACCCACAAATCTTTCTAATTTTTCTTTTACTAGTATAACAAAAAAAGGGAAGAAGGCAAACTTCCCTGTTTAGTCATTTTCTGGATTTTCTTCCCAGTCGTGGTAGGCAGCATAGAGCTGACTTTTATTCCGCTGGTAGAGTTTTGCAACTTCCTTAATGGCCTGATTTTTCTTCATTCCTTGCTGGATACGAGATTGTATTTCTGAAAACAAGTCCTCCTCGTCCTTTTCCTCCACATCCTGACTGGCACCTTCAACGATGAGAAGGCATTCGCCCTTGAGTGGTGTTTCAGCGATGCTTTCTAGCAATTCAGAGATCTTTCCTCGTTGGTATTCTTCATAGATTTTGGTCAATTCTCTAACCAAGACCACCGAGCGGTCACCGTAGACTTCTAGCATATTTTCCAGCGTATCCGCTACACGGTGGGGCGATTCATAGAAAATCTGAGTTTCTGGATAGTCTTTTTTTGAATCGAAAAATTGCTTTTGCTGACCTGATTTTCTCGGTAAGAAACCGTAAAAGATATGTGGCTGTGGCGCCAATCCGCTAGCAATCAAGGCAGAAATCCCTGCAGAGGCACCTGGAACTGTGACAACAGCAATATCTTCTTCGATGGCTGCCTTGACCAAATCATGACCAGGGTCCGAGATGCTAGGTAAACCCGCATCAGAAACCTGAGCAATACTCTGTCCTGCTTTCAGGAAACCAATCAAATCAGGAATCTTTTCCTTGGCATTATGCTCGTGAAAACTAATCTGCTTGGTGAAAATGTCAAAATGCTTGAGTAAGAGACCCGTATTGCGCGTGTCCTCAGCCGCAATCCAGTCCACCTCTTTCAAGGTCTGAATGGCACGAAAAGTCATATCATCTAGATTGCCAATCGGCGTTGCCACTAGGTAAAGCTTGCCATAGGGAGATTGCCCCTTAAAACTTTTTTGAATCTGCATGCTTACTCCCTGTATAACAACTCGTCACAGAACATACATTCCTCGTCCTGCTCGCGGCGTTGTCCATAAAAATCATTACATACGTGAAAACCGTCTTTATAGATTCGGCGGACACTTTCACGAACATGCTTAGCCTTGACGGGAGTATCTGCTTCCACCTCGCCCAAGCGTTCGCGCAACTTACTATTTTCCAAGCGAAGAGCTGTATTTTCCTCTACCAAGCTCTTGAGATTTTTCTTGATGGCTTCCACATCGGCCAAGGTCATCAATAACTGTTGGGAAAAATCGTCCAGCGCATCAAATAATTCTTTTTTATCCATAAACCAGCCCTTTCCTTTCTTTATCCTTCATTGAGTTTATATTTCTTTCAAGACCAGATATTCCATGGCATTTTGAAAGCTGACATTAGCTTGCCACATTTTTCTAGCTTCTAGCAAATCTTGTAAAATCTGACGAATTCTTGCTTGCAAGAGATCCTGTCCACAGAGAACTTCGAGGATGCGCAAAACCTGATCTTGTTTTTCCTTGTCATCTGCCAAACTCGCTAATTTAGCTACTTGGAGATAACTTTCTTTTTTCTTGGCTACTAACCAGGTCAGTAAGCGCTCGCTTTCATCAACTATAGTCCAAAAGCTTGCCTGATTTACCAACTTTTCAGCTTCAGCTCGTGATTGACTAAACTGAGCTAAGAGAATCGCTTTTTTCTTGACCAGACCGGCTTGTTCTAATTGATGGATGAGCTTTTCTTCTTGCTTTTTAAAGTGAAAAATCTGGGTCCGACTACGAATGGTCGGTAAAATTTTTTCCTCATCGCTGGTTAAGAAGAAAATGTACACTTCACTCTGGGGTTCTTCGATGACCTTGAGCAGAGAGTTGGCTGCGTTGGGATGCATCTTTTCCGCTTGCTCGATGATAAATACCTGTTGCTGGCTTTCAATCCCCGCTTGGGAAAACTGCCCCACCAATTCTCGAATTCGTTCTGTCTTGATGACCTGATTGACTGGCTTAATCAAGGTGACATCGGGAAATTCTTCCTGTTCAATCAGCTTGCAATTTCGGCAGTTCTCGCATGGTAAAACGCCTACCTTATCTGTACAAAAGAGGCTCTTAGCCAAAAACTGCGCCATTTCCAAGCTTCCAAAGAAACCTGAAAAGAGATAGGCATGATTGAGCTGATCTTGTTCTAAGATGCGGACAAAGCGGTCAAACTGGTCTGGCTGCCATGCCTTTAGTTGATCTTGTTTCATTTAGCCAAGCCCATTCTGTCAAACAAGACAGTCTTAGTAGTTTCCACAACTTTGTCCAAAGGGAGACTAGCATCAATCTTGGCAATACGATTTCCTTCTTTTTCCAGAAGAGAAAGGTAGCCTTGACGGACTTTTTTGTGCAAGTCCAAACCTTCCAAGTCCAAACGATTAACCTCGCGATTACTATTAGCTGCTATGCGAGCCAGTCCTTCTTCCACTTCAATGTCAAAATAAAGTGTCAAGTCGGGTTTGAGACCATCTGTTGCAAAGTGATTGAGCCAATCAATAGCATCAATATCCAAGCCACGACCAAATCCCTGATAAGCAACGGAACTATCGATAAAGCGGTCCATAATGACCAACTTACCAGCTTCAAGAGCAGGCAGAACTTTTTCCACCAAGTGCTGTCTGCGACTAGCGATATAGAGAAGGAGCTCTGTTTTAGGATCCATCTGAGTATGACTTGGATCCAAAATCACTTGACGAATCTTCTCCCCAATCAAGACTCCGCCTGGCTCACGAGTTGTCAGCACCTCTACTCCTTTTTCCTCTAAAATTGGGAGTAAAGCCTCTAAAACGCTGGTCTTTCCTGCTCCCTCTGGTCCCTCAAGAGAGACTAAAAATCCTTTTGACATGTCTAACTCATTTCTTTTTTTCTACCTTCTATTCTATCAAAAAAATAGGTTTTTGTGACAATCTTTTTGCGTCTTCTCCATTCAATCAACCATAAAAGAGGCTGGGAGTCAT
>NZ_KQ970181.1:380378-382263 GCF_001579015.1 Streptococcus oralis | reverse complement strand
CAATCAACCATAAAAGAGGCTGGGAGTCATCCAACCTCTTATTTACCTAATTCTTGTGTTCGTCTATAGGCTTGATGAACTGCATCCATGACTGTTCCTCTAAAGGCATGTTCTTCCAGACTTGCTACACCAGCGATAGTCGAACCTCCTGGGCTACAAACTTGGTCTTTCAAGACTCCAGGATGTTGCTGACTTTCGAGGACCATTTGTCCAGCGCCGAATACTGTTTGGGCTGCCATTTTCAAAGCCATTTCCCGTGGCAATCCTGTCTTTACACCCGCATCTGCCAAAGCCTCGATAAAGAGATAGACAAAAGCTGGTCCACAACCTGCGAGACCTGTCGCCGCATCGATTAAGCCATCTCCCAGCTCAACCAAGAGACCAGCCTTGTCTAAAAGCTGACAAAAGAGTTCACTGTCCTCAGCACAACAGTTCGCTGACATGACATAACTAATCACTCCTTTGCCGATAGCTACTGGAGTATTGGGCATGATGCGAATGATTCGGTGGTGGCTTGGAAGTAGTCTAGCCAGTTTTTCCAAAGTCAACCCAGCCGCCATGGAAATCAAAAGAAGACTCTCACGTTTTTCAAGGATGGTCTGGTATTGAGCCAGCAGTTCAGAAAACTGGGCTGGCTTCACTCCTAGAAAAATCACATCTGCTTCTGCAAATATTTCTTCATTGCTAGAAGCCTGACCACCGAAGTTGGCAATGAAAGCAGCTACTTTCGCTTGACTGCGATTGGCAAGGAGAATCTGAGCACCCGTCTTGGCCTGCAAAACAGCCTTAGCCAAGCTAGCACCCATATTTCCCAAACCGATAAATCCAATTTTCATCTCTTACTCCCTGATCTGTCCGTCACCAGTAACCACATACTTGTAGCTGGTTAATTCCTTCAAGCCCATTGGCCCACGCGCGTGCAGTTTCTGAGTGGAAATCCCCATTTCACATCCAAGACCAAACTGGCCACCATCCGTAAAACGCGTTGAAGCATTGACATAAACCGCTGCAGAGTCTACTTGATTTGTAAAGTAAGCCGCAGCTTCAGCATTTTCTGTCACAATGGCATCCGAATGATGGGTACTGTGAGCTTCAATATGCGCAACCGCTTCTTCTAAGCTACTCACAACCTTAACCGCTAGAACATAGTCTAAAAACTCAGTGTCAAAGTCTTGGGCCTCAGCTAATCGACCTGAAACAAACTGACTTGCTTTGCTATCCAAGCGGAATTGAATCGGTTCCAGTCCAGATTCCTCACGTTCTGCAACCAGAATTTTCTCCAAGCGAGGCAGGAAATCTGCTGCCTTGTCTTCATGAACCAGCAGAACCTCCATAGCATTGCAGACAGAAGGACGACTGGTTTTAGCATTGTTGATGATGGCTAGAGCCTTGTCTTCGTCTGCATCCTTATCCACATAGACATGGACAATCCCAGTTCCTGTCTCAATAACAGGCACGATAGCATTTTCAACCACGGCATTAATCAAGCCAGCCCCTCCACGAGGAATGAGAAGGTCTAGATAGCCCTTGGCCTTCATCATAGCATAGCTACTTTCACGGCTAGTATCTTCCACTAGTTGAATCACCTCTGGATGGATGGTAGTCGTCTCCAAACCCTTCTTCAAGGCTGTGACAATAGCGTGGGCAGTTTGATAGGCATCCTTGCCACTACGAAGAACGACTGCGTTACCACTCTTGAGAGCCAAAGCAGCCGCGTCAGACGTCACATTTGGACGGCTTTCATAGATAATCCCAATAACCCCCATGGCCACACGCTTCTTAGTAATAACCAAGCCATTTTCAAGCTGACTTGTTTCTAGGACTTCACCAATAGGATCTGGTAAAGCAACCACTTCACGAATCCCTCTTGCCATCGCTTCTATAC
>NZ_KQ970181.1:379040-379739 GCF_001579015.1 Streptococcus oralis | reverse complement strand
ATTTCATGGACGAGCAAATATAGACTGGCACACCCGACTCCGTCGCGATCGTAGCTGCTTTGATCTTAGTCAACATCCCACCTGTACCATTAGATGAACCTGCTCCACCAGCCATATCAATAATCTCACGATTGATAGTCTCGATTTTCTCAAGACGTTTAGCTCTTGGATCTGAGTTGGGATTGCCAGTATAGAGACCGTCTACATCCGTCAAGAGAACCAAGAGATCTGCCTGCACCATAGCTGCTACCTGAGCACTCAGAGTATCATTGTCCCCAACCTTGAGCTCATCAATGACGACACTGTCATTCTCGTTGATGATAGGAATGGCACCACGATGAAGCAATACAGACAAAGCCTGGTGGGCGTTCTTATAACGACGTTTATCTACAAAATCATCCTGTGTCAGCAAGATTTGCGCAGAGACGATTTGGCGTATGAGGAGGTTGGTTGTGTATTCTTCCAGTAGCAAACCTTGTCCCACTGCAGCCGAAGCTTGTTTATCTGCAATCTTGGTCGGACGTTTTTTAAAGCCCAAAGCTCCAAATCCAGCGGCAACTGCCCCAGATGAAACTAAAATCAACTCATGTCCAGCCTCATGCAGCATAGCCAATTGCTGGGTAATCGCCTTTACTTTACTTCTTGATAAACTCCCGTCTTCATTTGTCAAGGAGGAGGTCCCTACTTTAAAGACGATTC
>NZ_KQ970181.1:375153-378994 GCF_001579015.1 Streptococcus oralis | reverse complement strand
ATTCTCACTCCGATTCTTCATATTTATCCATTATAACATGAATGCTTTAAAATAGAAAAGACTTGAAATGAAAAAGGTTGAGACAAGGCATCCCAACTCTTTTATCTATTCTCAGTTTTACGTAATCTTTCCAGAGTTTCTTTAAAAATCTCTGGAATATCTGCTGTGAACTCCAAGGTTTCACCTGTTCTCGGATGGGTAAAACCTAGAGTTTTAGCATGGAGGAATTGTCCATGTCCTTTCAAGGTCTTGCGTGGACCATAGACCTCGTCACCAGCGACTGGATGACCGATATAAGCCATGTGGACACGGATTTGGTGGGTACGTCCTGTTTCCAGTTGCAACTCCACTAAGCTATAATCACCAAAGCGTTCCAAGACGTGGAAACGGGTAACTGCAGGTTTCCCTTTAGCAGTTACAGCCTGTTTCTTACGGTCTTTTTCACTACGGCCAATCGGTGCTTCAATCACACCCCGATCATTTGGCAGATTTCCATGAACAATCGCCCAGTATTTACGTAGAGACTTTTTATCCTTGAGCTCTTGGGCAAGTGCCAAGTGGGCCTCATCATTTTTAGCAATCATGAGCAGACCAGACGTGTCCTTGTCAATGCGGTGGACGATTCCTGGGCGGAGAACCCCATTGATACCTGACAAGTCCTTGATATGGTACATGAGGGCATTGACCAAGGTTCCGCTAGTATGACCAGCACTCGGATGCACCACCATCCCCTGAGGCTTGTTGACAACAGCTACGTCCTCATCTTGGTAGATAATTTCCAGAGGAAGGTTCTCGGCAACATACTCCAAAACCTCTGGTTCTGGCACATGATAAGTGACGACATCCCCCTCTTGAACAGTGTATTTTGCTTTCTTGACTTGGCCATTGACCAAAACTTGTCCAGCCTTGATTTGTTCATTAGCGAGACTGCGTGACAATTCTGTCAGGTCCGACAGGGCCTTGTCTAAACGTTGCCCACCCGTTTCAATTTTTATTTCCATTTACTTCCTCTTTAAGCATTGCAATCAATAAAACAATGACCCCAACTGTCAAATAGCTATCAGCCACGTTGAAAATCGCAAAGTTGATAAAGTCTAGGTGAAACATATCCACCACAAAACCTTGACTCATTCTGTCAATAAAGTTGCCTAGACCACCAGCAATAATCAAGGTCAGTCCAAAAACCATCCAAAGTGAGTCCTCCATGTGCTTATGTAGATACCAAATGGCACCCGCCATAACAACGAGTGTAATGACAGCAAAAAACCACTGCTGGTCTTGTAACATGGAGAAGGCTGCCCCTCTATTTTGCAGGTAGGTCAAGCTAACGAGATTGGGGATCCACGAACGCACTTCACCCAGTGGAATCTGCTGGACAACATAATTCTTGACCAACTGATCCAGCCCAATCAAAAGCAGTACAATCACTGCCACTATTCCTCTTTTTTTCATGATTTCCTCTTCTGATCAAAATATTCTTGCATAACCTCAACGAAGAGTGTCCCAGCTTGACTAAGCTCAACTTCTTCCCGTTTGACATAGACCATGCGGTTGTCTAGATTATCCCTGAGACGAATAACTGTAATGCCATTGACACTATCACTATCTAAAAATCCAGACCCAGTCGCATAGGCATCTGTCCGCTCTAAAATACCGTTTAAGGTAGCACGGTCGGTCACATTAAACATCTGCGAGCTCGCGCTGGTATCGACAAAGTTCTCTGAATAGTAAAGGTACTCATCCTTTTCCTGAGTAAAGCGAACTGTTGGTAGATCCGCTAAATCCTCCATAATCAGTTCCTCTTTCTTTGCTAAAGGATGTCCTTCACGAAGATAAATGTGAGTCGGGAAAGGAATTAGTTCAATAACTTCCAAGCCTAACTTTTCAACCCGTTGCATGATGCCCTTTTGGTTTTGGTTGTTGAGGTAGATAATCCCAATCTCACTATGCCCTTGAGCTACTTCGTCTAAGATTTGAACTGTAGTAGACTCAAAAATACGGAAGCTCTTATAGTCAGGATAGCGCTCTGAAAAAGCCGTAATAGTTGGTGGTAAGAAGTCATAGTGCTGACTAGCAATAGAGAATTCATCTTTTTCTTCCTCAGGATTGGCATACTGATTTTGAAAAACATCAAATCCTTTGACCAATTCCTGCGCTTTCTCGTAAAATTCCATACCACGACGGGTCAAGAAAGTCCCTGAGCTGGTCCGACGAAAAATCTTAAAACCCAGCTCTTTTTCCAAATCACGGACAGAAATAGACAGACTGGGCTGACTAACATACATCTTTTCAGCAGCTTCACGGAAAGTACCACTATTGGCAATGGCCACAACATAGCGTAATTGTTGAATATTCATCTTTTACCCCCAACTTCTCTATCTGTTCATTATACCATATTTCAGAAGTATTCCACAAAGGAAAAAGAATATCCATCATAAAATTCAACTACACTCAAATCGAGTATATAGAGCTAATAAAAACATAAGATTTCATCTATAATTTCCCAGAAGTTCGACACAAGAATACATTCTTTTAGAAGTTATCTGTTATGACAATAGATTCTAAAATCATAAATTAGGGAAATAAAGAGTCCATTTAAAAAAGCTTTCAAAAAATGTTGTTTTACTTTCAACTCAAAGATATTTAATCATTAGCAAACCTTGAGAAGGTCAACTCCCACTGGATTCCTTACCCACTTAAAGTCAAACTAAAAGGACTTGGCCCTGTACAATACAGAACTAAATCCTTTACTTAAATTAGTTGTCTAACTTTTGAGAGTCAGTACATTGGAAATTTTTTATTTCACAGCTTCTTTCAAAGCATCTACCTTGTCCAAACGTTCCCATGGAAGGTCAATATCTGTACGTCCCATATGTCCATAAGCCGCTGTTTGACGGTAAATCGGACGTTTGAGGTCCAGCATTTGAATAATTCCTGCAGGGCGAAGGTCAAAGATTTGACGAGCCGCTTTTTCAAGTTTGCTTTCAGCTACTGTTCCTGTACCGAAGGTATCGATACGGACAGAAACTGGCTGCGCAACACCGATAGCGTAGGCCAATTGAACTTCTGCCTTCTTAGCCAGACCTGCTGCAACGATATTTTTTGCAATATAGCGAGCGGCATAAGACGCTGAACGGTCAACCTTAGTCGCATCCTTACCAGAGAAGGCACCACCACCATGACGAGAATAGCCACCATAAGTATCCACGATAATCTTACGACCAGTCAAGCCTGAGTCTCCCTGAGGTCCACCGATTACAAAGCGACCAGTCGGATTGATGAAAAATTTTGTTTGCTCATCCAAGTAAGAGGATGGAATAACTTCTTTGATAACCTTGTTAATCACATCATTGTGGATTTGTTCATTAGTAACTTCTGGATCATGCTGAGTTGAAATAACGACTGTATCCACACGTACTGGACGGTCATTTTCATCATACTCAACTGTAACTTGTGATTTGGCATCTGGACGAAGATAACTAATTTCGCCAGACTTGCGAAGTTCTGCCAAACGACGAACCAGTTTGTGGCTAAGTGAGATTGGCAATGGCATGAGTTCCTCTGTCTCATCCACAGCAAATCCAAACATAAGACCTTGGTCGCCAGCTCCAATCAAGTCCAATGGGTCTTGATCTACATTTCCACGAACTTCCAAGGCTTCGTTAACACCTTGAGCAATATCTGGAGATTGTTCCACTAAAGACGGATGGACTCCCACCGTCTCCGCAGAAAATCCATACTCGGTATTGGTATAGCCAATCTCTGCAATGGTATCACGAACTACACGGTTAATATCCACATAGGCATTTGTAGAAATTTCACCAAAAACGTGGACAGAACC
>NZ_KQ970181.1:373170-374830 GCF_001579015.1 Streptococcus oralis | reverse complement strand
CCACTTTTTAATTTTTTTTGCAGTATTTTCTCTAAGTCGAAAAAAGAACCTTACGGCTCTTTTTTCGTCATAAAAATTCGGCTTGTATTCTACAATACGAAATGTATACCTATGCTTCTATGCATAGGTATACATACTACCTACTTTTTATTATCTGCTTTTATTTTCTCATGATATTTTTACAAACAATCTGCCAGTTTTAGGTTACTGTTCCTTTGACTTTCTATTGCTTACAGTTAAGCCGAGTCCAGCTATTAGGAGGCCAAGTCCAGCAATACCATAGTTCGCTGTATCATTACTTCCTGTATCAGGAAGTTTAGCTGATTCTTGTTTATGAGCTGTAGCTACTGGAAGAGAGGTCGTTTGAATCGGATTCTCTGTCTGAACAACTGGTAATGTTGTACGACGTTCTAAGTAAAAACGATAATTATCTTTCGTTACCTTATAATTGTGTCCTTCAGTCACAGTTTCTACAATCCATGTAGTTGCATCCTTAGTTAAAGAATCAGCTAAGTTATGATCAATATCCATTAATCGACCTTCAGATACAAAATCTTTATAGCCAATACCAATCACCTTCGAAGTTGCAACAATTCTTTCGATTTTTGCGGCTTTCAAAGACGCAAGAGTATTCGCAATCGTTGGAATTGAAGAATCCTCCTTCATTGGAGCATCTGTCAACAATACGACAAACTTTTTATTTTTAGGTGACTTAGACCAGTCGTAGGTTGAAACAATTTGTGTAAGAGCAGGTGTAGGTGTTTCAGGGAAGTCTCCACCATGTGCAATCTTAATGCCTGCTAAGGCTTTTTCAAGCTCAGCTGGGTCAGAGGTAAAATAAGATCCATTAAATTTTGTTAAAATTGTACCCTCATCTGCTTCTCCACTTTTACGTCCATATACTTCATCACTAAAGGTAGCTAATCCAAAACGTGCTGCTACTCCATCTTTAGTAAGATTTCTTGCAAACTCATTGATATTGTTACGGACAGTGTCAATAGTTCGATACATAGATGCTGAACGGTCAACAACAAAAACGATATCGGCTGATTTAGATTCTGAAATCGTCCTTGTCGCTTTCTTGATTTCGACTGTAGTTGTTTTATCAACACGTTCATATTGGGTATAAGAATTTCCATCTTCATCTTTCCCGCTCACTGTACTCTCAGTTGTTTCAGTCTTTGGAGCAGGAAGTTCTTCGCTTTTTACAGGTGCCACTTCTGTCTTTGTGACTTCGACTGTTGCAGTTTCTTCATGAATCTTTTGGTTACCCTCTTGGCGTTCTTTCACGTCAATAGGTGAAACCTTCTTAGAAACGTCTACAAGTTCTCCAGGTTTTGCATCTGATTTGTTAACGACTGGTTTTGCCTCGTCAGCTTTGATTTCTGCTACAGCAGTTTCGACAGCAGACATACTTGCTTCGGTTTTCTTTACTGTTTCAGTTGAAGTAGACGCTGTTTTTGTTGCTTCATCTGCAGACACTTGTCCGACCTGAGCAAAAGCAAACAAAATTGCTACAGAAGCCAACCCAACTTTCATTTTACGAAATGAAAAACGTTGTTGTTTCATAAATGTTTTATCCATAGAAGTCCCCTTTTCTTTTCACGGATCAAATTATATAATCCGATTGTTTTATAGTATAATAACACAAATTTGTATA
>NZ_KQ970181.1:366110-373150 GCF_001579015.1 Streptococcus oralis | reverse complement strand
TATAATTATTATACTTTTTGAATAATTTTTAAAAAGTTTGGCGTTTGGCTTTCCGTTCAGCACGGCCACGCGCCCGATTTTCAGCACGCTTGGTTTTGCGACGTTTTTCATCCACCGCCCATTGAATCTTCTTCTTATAGCCTGGTTTGACTTTTTTCTTTTCTTTTTAACCAAGCCAATCATTTCAATATCAAGCTTGTCCTGCTTCTTTTCACGGTTGGCACGACGATCACGATCATAGGTATCTTGAAACTCTCCGTCTTTGACCATCTTAGGAGTAAACTTGATTCCTAGTTTCTCCAACTCACGGATATCCGAGTCATCACTTGGCTGGTAAAGGGTAATAGCTGTACCAGGAAGACCATTGCGTCCAGTACGTCCCACACGGTGAACAAAGAAGGACAAGTCTTGAGGAATGGCGTCATTGATGACATGACTGACACCTTCAATATCAATTCCACGCGCTGCCAAGTCCGTTGCGACAATATACTCAAAATCTAGATTTTTCACCTGATTCATGATCCGCTTGCGCTCGCGAGGAGCAATATCTCCATGAATCTTAGCCACCTTCAAACCTTGAGCAGTCAAATAAGAATGCAATTCATCTGCACGCGTTTTGGTGTTAACAAAAATCATTGCCAAATACGGTTGCATGACTTGAGTCAATTCATAAATCTGAGCATTCTTATCACGTCCCTTGGTCGAAATCAACCAGTTATCAATGGTATCAGAGATGACTGTCTTGGTCTTGATTTTTTCCATGACAGGATTTGACAAGTATTTTTTCAAGAACGGTTGTAATTTTTGTGGAATTGTCGCTGAAAAGACCATGAATTGCAAGTCTTTTGGAAGGCTCCCTGCAATCTTATCGACTGTCTCCAAGAATCCCATATCCAAGGTCATATCGGCTTCATCGACGACAAAGGTCTTGGCCTTGTGAATAGCTAAATCACCAGATTTGACCAAGTCATAGATTCGACCAGGAGTCCCGATGACAATATGAGGCTGGTTGCTGGCAAGTTTTTCAATCTGACGCGCCTTATCCGTACCACCAACATAGTTAACCACACGGACTTCTACATCTGAGTGGGCAGCAATCTGACGAGCTGCTTGGTAGATCTGCGTAGCTAACTCACGACTTGGAGCCGTAATCACTGCTTGCACACTATCGCTAGTTTCATCTAATTGCTGGAAAATGGGCAGCAAAAAAGTATGAGTCTTTCCTGAACCTGTTTTTGACTCACCGACCAAGTCTCGACCTGCTAAGACAATAGGAATTAACTTATCCTGTACCTCTGTCGGAGTTGTAAATTCCATCTCCTCCAAAGCCTTTTCTATATAGTTTTTAAACTGAAATTTCGTAAATGACATATTATCCTCGCTTCTATTCATCTAACCATTATACCATATTTTGAGCATTTTCAGTAGTCCAACTAGTCTGACCTATCACAAGGCTATCAACTTCTCTAAATACCACTCTTAGACTTGAAATCACACATTTTATTTCTATCCAAAATTCAAAAAGAGAAGACCAAATTGGTCTTCTCTCAGCCTCAAAACTTGTGACTCAGATAGATTTGTCAAACAGTCAAGCAGATGCTTAAGAATCTTTTAAAGGTCGAAAGCTTCTAGATAAAATTAGTGCTTAGTCATCTTCCCGCTTGCGAGCAAGAAGTAATCCTCCTAGACCTGCAAGAATAACACTTGTCGTTGCTCCCTCAATTGAAATTAGAGAAGTGCTACCTGTATTTGGTAAGGTCGCTTGTTTAGCCTTATCTACGGCAGGAATTGGAACAGCTGGTTTATCATTTGCAACAGGTTTGCTTTCGGGCTTCACTAGCTGATTCAGTTGAGCTTTATCAGCTGAATCAGTTTCTTGATCTGGCTTCACTTCTGGAGTCACTGGTGGAACCGGACTTGGCTGTGGTTGTGGCTGTGGCTGCGGACTAGGAGCTTGCTTGGCTTCAAAGCCCCACTTACCGACGAGGGTCAGATTTCCTCCCTCTTCCACTTCTTGATAACCTAGGAATGTCCATGTACCATTTGCAACAGCAACTTCTACAGGCATCGGTACTTCTGGAACAAAAGCAATCGCTGCTGAAGAGCTTGTCGTATATGTTCCACTTTGTGGAAGTAAACTCAACACTTCTGTTGGCAAGTTATTGTCTACCGTAGCACTTTCGAAGCGGTAGGTTGCTTTATAGGTTTCAATTACCGGTGCAGGTAAAACATTAACTGGTACAAGAACTTTAGTAGAAGAACCATCTGGATAATCAACACGAACTGTACCGCTATAAGTACCTGGTTTTGTAGTATCTATTTGATCCGCAGGCGTGATATCTACTACCTTAGTGCCAGCTGGAAGGCTTGGCAAGTTCGTCACATTATCGGTCAAGTCTGGTGTTTCTCCAACCTTGATAGTTTCTTCCGTTACTTGAGGCGTATAAGTTTCAGCATTTGTCGGATTCGCCTTGAATTCCCATTTTCCTACAAACTCTACATCAGCCTTGTTGACAACGGCGCTAGCTGCATCATAGCCCTTGAAGGTCCAAGTGCCATCATTCACTGAATCTGTGTATGTGGTTTGTGATGGTTGCTGAGCGGAAACAGTATTACCATTTTCATAAGTTGCACTGTCGCTTGGAGTCAAAGCGGTGATGGCTGCTGGAAGTGCTTTATCCGTCGTTGCGCTCTCGAAGCGATAATTTGCTTGATACTTGTTGGCTCTAAACTCCCACTGACCAACAAAGGTAACATTTGTCTTATTGACCACTGCACCAGCTGGAATATACCTCTTAAATTTCCATATCCCATCGTTCGCTGAATCTACGTAAGTGGTTTGGATTGGCTGCTTAGCCGAAACTGCAACACCATTCAGATATGTTGCACTGTCGCTTGGAGTCAAACCTGTGATTTCTGCAGGAAGTTGCTTACCTGCTGTTGCGCTCTCGAAGCGGTAATTTGTTTGGTACTTATTGGCTTCAAATGACCATTTACCTACAAACTCTACATTAGCCTTGTTCACGACTGCATTATTTGCAGCGTAGCCTTTGAAGGTCCAGGTACCGTCATGTACCGTGTCTGTGTAAATCGTCTTCGCTGGCTGTTTAGCTGAAACAGGGTTACCATTCTCATAAGTTACACTATCATTTGGAGACAAAGCTGTAATAGCTACTGGAAGATCTTTTCCGGCTGTCGCACTTTCGAAGCGGTAACTTGCTTGATACTTGTTGGCTCTAAACTCCCACTGACCAACAAAGGTAACATTTGTCTTATTGACCACTGCACCAGCTGGAATATACCTCTTAAATTTCCATATCCCATCGTTCGCTGAATCTACGTAAGTGGTTTGGATTGGCTGTTTAGCCGAAACTGCAACACCATTCAGATATGTTGCACTGTCGCTTGGAGTCAAACCTGTGATTTCTGCAGGAAGTTGCTTACCTGCTGTTGCGCTCTCGAAGCGGTAATTTGTTTGGTACTTATTGGCTTCAAATGACCATTTACCTACAAACTCTACATTAGCCTTATTCACGACTGCATTATTTGCAGCGTAGCCTTTGAAGGTCCAGGTACCGTCATGTACCGTGTCTGTGTAAATCGTCTTCGCTGGCTGTTTAGCTGAAACCGCTGCGCCATTCACATAAGTTACACTATCATTTGGAGACAAGGCTGTAATAGCTACTGGAAGATCTTTTCCGGCTGTCGCACTTTCGAAACGGTAACCTGCTTGATACTGATTCGCCTTAAATGCCCACTTACCTGTGAAAGTCAAATCAGCTTTTTTCACAATCTTACTTTTGGCATCGTAACCAGTGAAAGTCCAGGTACCATCGTTCACATCATCTTTGTAAGTCTTTGTTGTCGGCTCTTCTGGTACAACTTTTTGCGTGTTGTAATAGCTTGAGCTATCTTTTGGTGTTTTCTTCTGGATAAATTCAGGTAAATCAACACCAGCCGTTTCGCTCACAAAAGCATAGCTTACATGATGTGGTCTAGGCGTTACTTCCCAGATACCCGTAAATGTCACGCGCCTGCCATTATACGTCGCATTCTTCTGATCGTAACCTTTGAAGGTCCAGACATAGTCTTTTTCTTCTTCAACTACTGATTCTTTAGCAGGTTGTTTGGCTACAATGGTATCACCAACCTTATAAGAAGCCTCATCACTTGGGAGCATTCCCAAAATACTTTGTGGCAATGGAACACCTGCTTTAGAAGATTTGAATACATATTCTGGATTTGGAGTAGGTACCCAGCTTCCAAGGAAAGTCTGTCTACCTTTTGCTACAACGATTTTTTCTTTATCGTATCCTGCAAATGTCCAAGTTACCTTGTTTGCTGTGTCAACATAAATCGTTTCACTTGGTTGCTCAGCGTCTACTTCTGTAAGGAACAGACCGCCCATTTTATAATCAATTGGGTTTTTCGGAGTCAACTTGGTGATATGATCTGGCAATACGAAATCAGGATTAGTTGATTGGAATTGATAGTCTATACCATTTGGCGTAAAGCTCCAGGATCCTGTGATGGTCTTCACTTTCGTACCTGCAATAGCTTTTCCGTATTTATCCGCATCAAAACCATGGAAGGTCCATGTACCTGTCGGAACTGTTACTGTGGATGTATCAAGTTTGCTTGCATCTTTATAATCGTCAGCTCGTGCAACGAAATCAGTGCCAGCTGGAAGCATATCGCGAATCTTATTGGGCAGAGGATAGATCGGAGTTGAGTTCTTAAATTTATATTCTACTCTGTAGGTAGTATCCGTCTGTTTGGTAGAATCCTCAGGCAATTTTCCTTTAGAGGAAGTGCCTCCAGACTCTACTTCTTTTGAAGGAATCTTATCCTTTCCCAAGATGATTTTCGGTTTTTTATTACGAAGTCCCGAATTAACGAAGGTTACCAGATTTCGATAAACTTTATCAATTTCTTCTTGCTTGGTTGCAGTTTGAAGCACACCATCAGCGGCTGTCATCACGCCGTTCAAGATTTCTAGACTATCGTCTGTCTTACTTGAGAAGTCCTTGTTACGCAACTCTTTGAGATAGTTTTCTAAAGCACTCTTCTTCAGACTAACGTTTGCAGAGGGCAGCTGGGCTGCTCCTTCTGTGGATGGCTGAACCGTTTCAGCAACTGATTGAGAATTTCTAAGAGCAGTTGAATCTGTCACTTGACCCGCCTCTGTCACAGTAGGGGTAGCAGATTTTATGATGGCTTGATTGTCTTCTTTAGTCTCTGCTTGTACTGACGCAGAAGCCATCGCTGAAGTTGTTTCTTGATTATCTGTTTTTGTTACTTCAGACGCTCCTTCTGAGGTTTGATTGTCTGACTTATTTCCCACTTGCGCTGTAGATTCAAGCTCATCTGCGTGGACTGTTTGATCCACTCCAGTCGCAGTGGGTGCAAACAAAAATCCAATCGCAAGGGAGACAGTAGCAACTGACAACTTGCGAATTGAATATTTTATCTCTCTATCCTGAAAAAACATTTCAGCCCTCCTTTTCTTTTATAACTTTTATTCTACCATAACTGACTGATATTATCGAATTTTTGCTCTAAATCTTTTAAAAATTATCTGGCGATATTTTTTTATAATATACAACTATTTTAAAAGTTTATTCTATAAAATAATTATAATAATAAACTTCTGTAGATTTAATTTTACTTGATTCTACAAGACATATCAAAAGGGGGAGAACAAATTTTGTTCTCTCCCACTATTAGCTTTTCAACTTCTACTACAAATTTCAAAGAGTTTTTTATCAATATCGATAGGCTATTTTTCTTCTTTATCAACCTTCTCATTGTCTTTTTTTTCTCGTGCTAATCTAAGGGCACGTTTGGGATTGAGACGATTAAACAATTCTTCTAGTTTCTTTTCATTCCATACGTCTGCTGCGGAGACAAAATTTCCATCTGCATCTCGGAATGATATCGGTTTATCTCCCATATCAATCTCCTAGTCTACAAATTCAAACTCAAATTTACCGATTCGAACCAAGTCTCCATCTTTGGCACCACGCGCACGAAGGGCTTCGTCAACTCCCATACCACGTAACTGACGAGCAAACTTCATGACAGATTCGTCACGGTCAAAGTTGGTCATGTTAAAGAGTTTCATGAGTTTTTCACCAGAAAGTACCCATGTAGCATCATCGTCACGGCTAATTTCAAAGGCTTTTTCTTCCTCATTAAAGCCATAGTAAGCTTCTTCTTCCATATCAGACTCGTCATAGAGCAAGAACTCTGGAGTCTTATCTAACAATTCAGCTGTCGCATCCAAAAGGGGTGCCAACCCTTGTTTGGTTAAACCAGAAATAGGGAAGATGGCTGGAAGTTCTTCAAACTCATCGTAGTTTGCTGCCAATTTCTTCTTGAAGGCTTCCAGATTCTCCTGACTTTCAGGCATGTCCATCTTGTTAGCTACGATGATCTGTGGACGCTCCATCAGACGAAGGTTGTATGATTCCAATTCTTTATTGATAGCAAGATAATCTTCGTAAGGATCACGTCCTTCGCTGGCCGACATATCGATGATATGAAGGATAACTCGAGTGCGTTCAATATGACGAAGGAACTGAGTCCCCAAGCCGACACCCTGACTAGCTCCCTCAATCAAACCGGGAAGATCCGCTACGGCAAAAGATTCACCTGATTGTGTACGAACCATGCCTAAATTAGGGACAATAGTCGTAAAGTGGTAGGCACCGATTTTGGGCTTAGCAGAGGTAATCACGCTAAGAAGGGTTGATTTACCGACTGAGGGGAAACCTACCAAACCGACATCCGCTAAGATTTTTAATTCTAGTTGCAACTCACGTTCCTGACCCGGCTCTCCATTTTCCGAAATTTCAGGTGCAGGATTTTTTGGTGTTGCAAAGCGGATATTTCCACGACCACCTCGACCGCCATGTGCCACGATAAATTCTTGGCCATGCTCAATCAAGTCTGTAATGACTTTACCTGTCTCTGCATCGCGTACAGTCGTTCCTTGTGGTACGCGAACACGAAGGTCTTCTGCACCACGCCCATGCATT
>NZ_KQ970181.1:357172-366090 GCF_001579015.1 Streptococcus oralis | reverse complement strand
ATCCATCAAGGTACGCAAGCCTTCGTCTACAACGAAAACAACGTTACCTCCACGTCCGCCATCACCACCCCAAGGACCGCCATTCGGGACATATTTTTCACGGCGAAAGGCAACCATACCATCGCCACCATTACCAGCCTTGACCTTAATCTTGGCTGTATCTAAAAACATACTCATATTTTCTTCTCACTTTAAAAAGGACTGGAAAATCCAGTCACTAAACAATCCTGATTTATCACATTTTATAGATTACTCAACGCACCTATTGCTGTTGCAAAAATACCAAGCAAACTTGCAAGCAACATGACAATAACAATCAATAATGTTAATTTTTCAAACATTGTTTTTTTACGTTTTCCTTCATCTCCGAAAGCCATGTGGTCTCCTTTTCAATTTATTTTTATTTTTTAAATTATAGCTTAATAGTCTGTAGAGACTGGCGCAATTATCCATAGGATTATGTAAGCAAGTACCCCTGCCCCATAACAAAAGGCAAGAACTCCCCAAATCACACGGACAATGGTAGGGTCAATATCAAAATAATGGGCTACACCTGCGCAAACACCTCCAATTTTTTGATCTCTACCACTTCTCATAAATTTTTTTGCCATATTTTATTCTCCTATATTTTTACTAATCTCTCCAGTAATCCCGGATGCTAGACAACTGCTTTTTAGAAGCCTTTAATATTCGTTTGGATTCTTTAACTGGAGCTGAAACAGCCTGCTGAGGTAGATAAAGAACCGTCTTCAGGAATCGCTGTGTCATGGGTTCGTCGCCACGTAGCTCCTGCTCAAATTTATTTGAAATAATGGCATCGAGATAAAACTCATGGACTCGTTTCCCAAAATTCTCAGCAGAAATCTCATACAACTTGTCAGCCAACTTCTGCTCATCCATATCCGGAGTGGCAATCAAAGCCTCCAAGATGGCACCTGCAAGTTCCTGTTCTCCATAGTAGAGGGTTCCAAACATCTTGTCACTAATCAGATTATCCAGATAAGGATTGCCATGAGCGATGACAGGCGTTCCACTGGCTAGACTCTCTAGATAAGTCAGGCCTTGGGTTTCACTAGTGGATGCAGAGATAAAGAAATCTGCCGCCTTATAGTACAAGGCTGTTTCACTTGGAGCTATCATACCAGTAAAAATCACCTGATCTTGAATTTGCAACTGGACTGCTTGTTCTTTCAGACTGTCCAGATAAGGACCGTCACCAGCAACAACCAGTTTCACCTTGTCTTCTTCTTTCAAAACCTGCACAAAGGCGGCTAGGACCGCTTGGATATTCTTCTCATAGGAGATACGAGAAAGACTCAGTAACATTTTCTCGTCTTCTTTAATCCCAAGTTTAGATCGAAGGGTAGCTAAATTCTCTTCTTTAATCTCAGGGCGTTCAAATTTAGCTAGCTCAATCCCAGTTGGGATAACACGCTTTTCAACCTTAACCTTGTACTTAGATAGAAGGTCCCGAACAATCTCACTAGGACAAATCACTCCATCAACATCGTGAAGGAAGCCCCGTACCAGATATTTTACCATACTTGGACGAATCAGCATCCCCTTAGCAATATAATGCACATAATCTTCGTACTGGGTATGGTAGGTATGGATAACAGGAATTTTCAATTCTCGCGCAATCCAAATCCCTAACAAACCAAGTGAAAATTCTGTTTGCGTATGAATGATATCTAGCTGATACTGTTTGGCAATTTCAAGTGCCTTTGTAAAGCCACGATAAGCAAAACGTCGATCCTTAAATGCAAAGAAGGGAACACTCGGAATTCGGATAATTTGCCAATCCTCGTAGCGGTTCACATCTTTATCAGTGGTTGTAAAGATAAAAACTGCATGTCCTTGCTTTTCAAGCTCTGTCTTTAAGGTTCGAATACTAGTCGCAACCCCAGAAACCTGAGGAAAATAGGTATCTGTAAATAAACCAATTCGCATAAACTACCTCACTTTTTGCCCAAAGCAGCCTGTTCTCGATAGAATTTTAGCCAAATTTCCAACAAGTGCTCCTCGGAGTACTCTTTGGAGATCTCGCGAGCTTTTTCTTTCAAGTCTTTCAACTTTTCAGGATGATTTTTGTATTCGAGAATGGCTTCTCTCATCTCTGAAACATCACTTGTAGCACGATAATTCCCTTCGAGAATGACCTTGTATAGATCCAAATCCCTTAGCATAATCGGTGCTTCACAACTTGCTGCCTCTAAGATGGTCATCGGGAATAATTCGTTGTAACTTGGTAGCAAGAAGAGATCCGCTAAAGCGTAGAGTTCTCGCATTCGCTCTGGAGGAACAATACCTGGGAAAATTAGATTTTTAGGTGGATTGTCCATAATTTTTTTATAGCGTTCATAACCATCTGTCATTCCGCCAAATGAAAAACCGCCAGCCCAGATAAAGGTAATTTCTGGCAATTCCTCCGCAAGACGTATAAAGTCATCAATTCCTTTACGTTTCTGAACCTGACCTGCACCAACTACAACGAACTGATCTTCAGCTAAATCCATTTCCTGACGAAGTTTTGCCACTTGGTCAGCTGGCAGTGGATGCCATTTTTCTTTGTTTACAAAATTTGGAATATACGTTACTTTTTCACGTGGAATACCAGCTGCCACCAAATCCTCGATAAACATGGGATTGACCACCACCAAGTGTTCCATTCGGTTGTAAAAAGAGAAAACATAGCGTTTGATAATTCCCTTTAAGAAAAATGGAATTTTCAAACTCCCTTCAAGCGTATCAGGCAAAAAATGCACATAGCCAATTTTTCTCCCAGATCGCTTCTTTTGGAAAGTAGATAAATAATAAGGGAGGTCAATGGTATGAAAGTGAGTCACATCCGCCTCTACAGGAAGATTCTCTGTAACAATTAACTGATCTTGGGCGTCACGATGTAGGAGACGGACCAACTCACGGTAGGCTCCTGATACTCCTTGACCAGCCACTTTTTCACTTGAGCTTAGCATATTAATACGCAATTTTTCGTTTTCCATACCCTTCATTATACCATTTTATTTCCAGAAAATCAGCAAAAGAAAGAAGAGACTAGAGGAAAAAGAAGAATTTATCCTATTTTCCAATCGTCTCTCCTATTTTTTACTGTTTATTTAATTCCTAAGGCGATACGTGCATAGCGACTCATTTTTTCAACAGTCCAAGCCGGATACCAGACCAATTTAACTTCGGTATTGGTTACCTCAGGCACATCTGTCATCGCATCGTGTATCTGGTCTGTTAAGAGGTCAGCCAGTGGGCAGCCCATAGTTGTCAAGGTCATATCAATTTCAGTGTGACCAGTTTCACCATCAAAACGAATTTCATAAATCAAACCTAGGTTGACAATATCAATTCCCAACTCAGGGTCAATGACTTCTTCTAAGGCATTTAAAATGCGGGTTTTGATATTTTCAATTTGCTCTTCTGTATAAGCCATGTTCATCCTCACTCTAATCTTCAATAAAATCACGAAGCGGTTTGCTGCGACTTGGTTGGCGCAATTTTCTCAAAGCCTTGGCTTCAATCTGACGGATACGTTCACGAGTTACGTTAAAGACTTTACCAACATCTTCAAGGGTGCGCATTTTCCCATCGTCCAAACCGAAACGAAGGCGCAAAACGTTTTCTTCACGGTCTGTGAGAGTATCCAAGACTTCATCCAACTGCTCACGCAAAACGATACGAGTTGTATAGTCTACTGGATTTTCAATCACTTCGTCTTCGATAAAGTCCCCAAGGTGGCTATCGTCCTCTTCACCAATCGGTGTTTCAAGGGATACTGGTTCTTGGGCGATTTTCAAGATTTCACGCACCTTGTCAGGTGTCATGTCCATACGCTCAGCGATTTGTTCAGGTGTCGGATCTTGCCCCAATTCTTGAAGGAGATTACGCTGTTCACGAACAAGCTTGTTTATCGTTTCAACCATGTGGACAGGGATACGAATAGTGCGGGCCTGGTCAGCAATGGCACGGGTAATCGCCTGACGAATCCACCAAGTTGCATAAGTAGAAAACTTAAAACCTTTTGAATAGTCAAACTTATCCACGGCCTTCATCAAGCCCATGTTTCCTTCTTGAATCAAATCAAGAAACTGCATACCACGACCTACGTAGCGCTTAGCAATCGAAACTACCAAACGTAGGTTGGCTTCTGCAAGACGTTGTTTGGCTTCGATATCACCAGCTTCAACAGCTAGGGCCAATTCTTTTTCTTCTTCGTTGGTCAAGAGAGGAACAACTCCAATTTCCTTCAAGTACATACGAACAGGGTCATTAACCTTAGCAGAAGTTGAACCAATCAAGTCCTCATCACTGAGCTCTGGCTCTTCTTCTGTACTAAGCACACGCGCACTTGGATTCCCTTCGTTATCAGTGATAGAAATTCCAGCATCCTGAATCCGTTGCAAAAGATCCTCAATACCGTCTGCATCTAAAGTAAAAGGAATCACCAGACTTGAGTTGATTTCATCGTCTGTTGCTGTTCCTGTTTTTTTGTGATTACGGATAAAGTCTGCTACTTGCACATCAAATGTGGTTACTTCTTTTTGTTTTGTTGCCATTATTACTCCATTCTTCTCTTTTGGGAAATCAATCGTTGCAATTCTTCCAAGGCTGTGTCTGTATCTCCTACATGACTAGCTTCCTGCACTTTCTTTTTAATTCTTAAGTTGTCCTTGCTGAGGAGGGCTCGGTTTCGAGTCGCTTCGACTTCAGAAAGTTCCTCAGGCGACATCTCAGCTGGCAAATCCAGACTAAGCACATGGTACCAAGCATTTTCAACTTCAGGTGTCTGATGAGAAAGCTCCTCTGAGATGATTTCTCCCTGATCACTTAATAATTCGTAAAGAATCTGAAATTCTGGGGTATCAAAGAAAAAATCTTCTCTTAATCTGTAGTCATTTAGAACAACTGGATTCTCAGCCATCCTATAAAGGAGATGAGCCTCTGCTCTCATGACTGCTGTCAATTGTCGCGTTACAGGTATACTAATCGCTACTGGAGGTTGCTCCTCTTTGACTCTTTCCTGCCTCTGAACAATCCGACTTTCATTTACAATCTGTTCTACCTGCTGGTAATCAAAAGAAGGTAGATTATCCGCCAGAATGTGGATATAAGAATTCTGGGCAGTGATAGACTTTTCTTTGGCGATTAGGGGCGCAATCTTTTCAATGAACTCAATTTGCGCCTGCAAGTTATCACTATTTTCCGGCTTGAGCTGGTGAATATAGAACTCTATGGGACTAATCCGAGTCTTGGTTAAAAGGTAAGCCAGGTCTTCAGCAGAATTCTTTTGTAAATACTCATCTGGGTCCATGGCATCAGGTACTCGAACAACCTCAACTGAGAAGTCTTTTAACTCCTCTAGAGCCTTGGCTGTCGCCGCCTGTCCTGCCTTGTCACCATCATAGCTGAGAACAATCTTTTTCGTGAAGCGTTTGAGGTGATCAACATGTTCCTTGCTCAGAGCTGTCCCCATGGAAGCTACAGCATTTTCTATACCAGCGCGGTAGGCCGCGATAACATCCATGAAACCTTCCATCAGATAGAGTTCTGTGATCTTACCCGTTCCCTTTTTAGCCTTGTCCAAATGATACAATTCGTAACTCTTGTTAAAAATTGCAGTCGAACGACTATTTTTGTACTTGGCAGTCTGATTATCTGTTTCTTGCCAAATACGACCTGAAAAGGCAATGACCTGCCCCTTGTCGTTGGTCAAAGGAAAGACAATACGTCCGAAAAAGGTATCATAAAATTGATTACCGTCTGATAGGTAAAACAAGCCCGAATCCAATAAATCCTTTTCCTCAAACTTGCCAGATAAACGTTGGTAAAGATAGTTTCTCTCGGATGGAGCCAGTCCGATTTGAAAGTGTTTCAGAACATCATCCGTCAAGCCACGTTTGTAGAGATAAGCCCTTGCTTCTTCTCCCATCTTGGTCGTCATGAGGATTGCATGGTAAAAGCGTGCAGCTTCTTCATGCATATCATATAGAGCTTGATGAGGAGAAAGCTGTTGAGGACGAGACTGGATAGGCATGGCTAGTTGAATACCGACGCGCTCACCTAAGAGCTGAACGGCTTCCATAAAGGACACACCTTGGTATTCTTCGATGAACTTAAAAACATCTCCTGAGCGCCCACAACCGAAACAATGGTAAAACTGCTTGTCTTCAACGACGTTGAAAGAGGGGGTCTTTTCACCATGAAAAGGACAGAGCCCTAAATAGTTCCGTCCAGCCTTTTGTAAAGAAATCACGTCACCTATGACTTCCACAATGTTGGCATTGTTTTTGATTTCTTCAATGACTTGCTTGTCAACCATACACAATACCTCCATCTTATCATAGTTTCACGTTAACTAGTATAGCTTATTTCTGAAAAAAAGTAAACCATTTCATACGCTTTCCGTAATTCTCTTTAGCTTATTTTTCTTGATAGAAAGGGAAGATAAAAAACTCAGAAACACTTCCATGCTTCTAAGTTTTTCTTTACTATTTTTTATGAAAATAGTGAACATCTACTCAAATAATTGATAGTAGTCTGAGATTTCCATCTTAGCTTTTTCTTCTTTATTGAGGTCTTGGATGATACGACCTTCCTTCATGACAATCAGACGATTTCCATACTTTAGTGCGTCCTCCATATGGTGGGTAATCATTAAGGCTGTCAGATGGTCTTTGCTGACAAATTCATCTGTTAACTCCATCAATGCAACACTGGTCTTTGGGTCGAGAGCTGCTGTGTGTTCATCCAACAAGAGCAACTCTGGTCGCTTCAATGTTGCCATCAAGAGACTTAAGGCCTGACGTTGACCTCCTGAAAGAAACTCGATCGGAGTGTCCAGATGTTTTTCAAGTCCATTTCCAACTTTTTCAATAGTAGCCTGAAACTCATCCCTATAGCTTGATAACCTTCTAGGCAGGAGTCCTCTCTTCTCACCACGAAACTTGGCGATCAAGAGATTTTCCACTACCGTCATACGGGGAGCTGTTCCCATTTTAGGATCCTGAAAGACGCGGGACAAGTACTTAGCCCTCTTTTCAGGTGAAAAATGCGTCACGTCCTCGCCCATGATGCGGATACTTCCACTCGTTAGAGGGAGGGTTCCTGCGATTGTATTAAAAAGAGTTGATTTACCAGCTCCATTTCCACCTAGGATGGTAATGAAATCATGTTCAAAAATTTCCAGAGAAACATCATTTAGAATGATTTTTTCCTCGTCAAAGCCATTCGTGATGACTTTGGTAGCATTTTTTAATTCTACAATTGCTGTCATTTGCTAAACTTGACTCCTTTCAGGTATTTGCTTTTGAAGGTTGGAATCATAAGGCAAACTGCCAAAATTAAGGCGCTGTACAAACGAAGATAACTTGTATTAAATCCAAGAGCAATCACTCCCCAGACGAGGAACTGATAAGCGATAGAGCCAACGACGATGGTCATGAGGCGCTCTGCCAGAGTCAAACTCTTAAACAAAACCTCACCAATAATCAAGCTAGCAAGCCCTACAACAATCACCCCGATTCCTCGAGAAACATCTGCGTATCCTTCTTGTTGAGCAATTAAGGCTCCTGCAAGCGCGATAATCCCATTTGAGAGAACCAAGCCCATGAGTTCCATGCGTCCCGTATTGATACCAAAACTACGAGCCATATCGGGATTGTCACCTGTAGCGATGTAGGCTTGACCTAGTTTAGTATCAAGGAAAAAGAGCATGAGGCCAATAACAAGAGCAACAAAGGTAAATCCAGTCAGCAGTTGATTAAGGTCCGAATCAAAAGGCAAGACATCTTGAATTTGCTTGGTCCCAAGAAGCCCCAAATTGGCACGTCCCATAATCATGAGCATGATGGAATGGCAGGAAGTCATGACCAAAATCCCTGATAAGAGCGTTGGGATTTTTCCTTTGGTATATAAGAGACCTGTCGCCATTCCAGCTAGACAGCCCACTCCTACTGCGGCTAAGGTTGCTAAAAATGGATTAACTCCCTGTGTTATCAAGGTTACAGCGACTGCTCCTCCTAGAGGAAAAGAGCCCTCAGTAGTCATATCTGGAAAATTCAAAATTCGAAAAGTCATAAAGATTCCCAAACCTAAAATCGCCCACACCATTCCCTGAGAAATAATGGATACTATCATAATCTTTCACTCATTTCTTTCTTTAGTAAAAATGGGAGGAGATGTCCCCAACTCCTCCTTTATCTTTATTCAATCACTTGTCCTGCTTCTTTTAGAACAGCCTCAGGAATGGTGATACCAAGTTCTTGCGCTAGTTTTTTGTTAATCACTGACTTACCAGTTGAGAAAACATTAACTGGCGTATCAGCTGGTTTTTCACCTTTCAATACTTTGGCAATCATTTTACCAGTAGCCACTCCAAGATCGTGTTGGTCAACTACTACAGATGCCAGACCTCCTGCTTCTACCATGGCAGTTGCGCTTGGGTAGATTGGTTTTTTAGCTGTTTGGTTGCTTGATACAACTGTTGGGAAGGCTGATGCGATGGTGTTGTCAATTGGAACCCAGATAGCGTCGACCTTGCTTGTCATAACATTAACTGTTGAAGCAATTTCGTTAGTCGAAGGAACGGCAAAAGTTTCGACTGTCAAACCTGCTTTTTCAGCATAGGCCTTGAATTCTTCTACCTGTGTTTTTGAGTTATCTTCGCTACTTGAGTAAAGAGCACCGATTGTTTTGACATTTGGTGTGAGAGCTTTAATCAACTCTACTTGTTGTTCAGCAGGGTTGTGGTCTGATACCCCTGTGATGTTGCCACCTGGTTTTTTCAAGTCTTTGACCAAGTTAGCACCGATTGGATCTGTAATAGCAGCCATGATAACTGGTAGGTCTTTCGTAGCGCTAGCTAAACCTTGAGCCGCTGGTGTCGCAATCCCAACAACAACGTCATTTCC
>NZ_KQ970181.1:345018-356725 GCF_001579015.1 Streptococcus oralis | reverse complement strand
ATCTGTTTCCACCAACCACAGACTCTCTAAAAAACTTCAATGATTACTTTCTGAATGTTTAAATTATATCATTTTTCAATTACTTGTCAAGACTATTTTTAGGATTTTTTAAACAATTCAAAAACTTCCCCTTGAAAAAGGGGAAGTTTAGAAAATATCAACCTGAATTACGCAAACCTGTTGCAATTCCGTTAATGGTTGTATGAATCAATCTTTCTTCGTCTGCTGACAATTCGCCACGACGCTGACGTTTAATCAACTCCAACTGGATGTAGTTAAGGATATTAAAGTAAGGCATACGATAGTTTAGACTGTCTTTTAGGTAAGAGTTTTCTGCCAAGAGTTCGTCATAACCTTCAATAGCTAAAATAACATCCTTAGTCAATTGCCATTCATCTAAAATAGTGTAGTAGATAGCCTGCACTTCTTCATCTTCACAGAGCTTGGCATATTCAAAGGCAATGTTCATGTTAGACTTAGACAAGACCATGTCTACATTGGAAAGTAAAGATTGGAAGAAAGGCCAGTTTTGGTACATGTCACGAAGAAACTCGATATTTTTCGGATCTTGATCAATAAACTCTTTAAAGCTCGATCCTACTCCATACCATCCAGGGAACATGACACGACTTTGTGACCATGAGAAGACCCAAGGGATAGCACGTAGACCACCGATTTCTGTAATGGTCTTACGAGCAGCTGGACGCGAACCGATATTAAAGCTTGAAATAGCCTTAATCGGACTGGACTCAAAGAAATAGTCATAGAAATGTTCATTTCCAAAGACCAAGTCACGGTAGATATCGTAGCTACGATCCACTACTTGGTCCATAATGGCTTCGTAACGGTTTGACGTATTGGTATCACTCTTCTTCTTAGTAATCATACGATTAATGGCTGCAGAAACCAGCATCTCAAGATTGTAATAAGCAGCGTCTTTGTTTCCGTATTTGTTTCCAATCACTTCTCCTTGCTCAGTCAAACGGATACGATCCTTGATAGACTTGAGCGGTTGAGATGTAATGGCTTCATAAGTTGGGCCACCACCACGACCCACAGTACCACCACGACCATGGAAGAAAGTGACCTTAACGCCAAATTCGTCACCGATAGCAGTTAGTTGTTGCTGCGCCTTGTAAAGGGTCCAACATGAGGACAAGTAACCACCGTCCTTGTTACTATCAGAGTAACCGAGCATGATTTCCTGATAGTTATCTTTTGAAGCAATCCATTTTTTAGCTAAAGGAAGAGAGAAGTATTTTCTCATGGTTTCTTCCGAATGATCCAAGTCCTCGATGGTCTCAAACAGGGGAACAATTTGGACACGGGCTTTTTGGGCATCCACCAAGCCGACTTCTTTGAGCATGATTGCTAGCTCGAGCATATCGGATACACTTGTTGCGTGAGAAATGATGGTTTGACGAATGACATTTTCACCCAGTTTATCCTTCAATTTACGAGCAGCCTTAAAGATAGACAACTCTTTCTCAAGAAGTTCTGACTTTTCAGCATGAGTTGCTGAAAGGATACGAGGGTCTTCTTCCAACTCTTTTAAGAGGAGAGCGCATTTTTCATCTTCAGAAAGGTCGCTATAATGGTCGTTAATACCAGCTGATGCTAGCAATTCTGCCACACAAGCTTCATGGACACCCGAATCTTGGCGCATGTCGATAGAGGCAAGATAGAAGCCAAAGATTTCAACTGCCTGCATCAACTCTACAAATTCTCCTGAAATCAGGTACTCACCTTTGTTCTCTAATAGAGAATCTCGGATGGCCAACAAGTCTTGATAAAATTCATCTGCGGTAGCATATCTAGGCTGAAGATCCTTGTCTTCAATCAAATAAGCCTTGGTTGCCTGCATCTTAGCTTGGATATCAAAGAGAGCACGACGATAGAGTTCTTTTTCACGATAAATCGAGTTGTCCTGAGACTTCAGCGCCATCTCACGAACCTTGTCGCTGACATTCACGATGCTGGTTGAAAGTGAGAATTCACGATAGAGGTTATAAATCTTCTCATCGTAGTAATTCATGATGACTTCACACTGGGTCAAGGCTGATTTGTTGAGGGTTTCTGCAGTTACGAAAGGATTTCCATCACGGTCTCCTCCGATCCACATCCCCATGGTAATCGGTTTTGGATGTTGGAGTTCGATACCTTGTTCCTTAGCTAGTTTCTTATACTCAGCCGTCAAACGCGGAACAGCATTCAGGAAAGAACTTTGGTAGTACTCCATCACGTTGGTGATTTCGTTGGTTACTTTCAATTTCTTCTCGCGAATCATGTCCGTTTGCATGATAATCTCAATATAACGGCGGAGATCCGTGTGCCATTTTTCTTTGTTAATCAAGCCTAGTTTGACATCACGGTACTTCCGTAAAAGTGTATGGATATGATTAGTCAAGTCCAGCATACTCTTGCGTTGTACCTGGGTCGGATGGGCAGTTAAGACAGGAACGACATTTAACTTTTCTAGAATTTCAGCTGCGTTTTCTTTTTCAGCTACCATTTTAATGGTTGTTGACAGTTTTCCTAGATAGTCTTGGTCAATATTATTTTGGTGATTAATCTCATAAGCCAAATCCACATCCTCAGAGATATTGATCAAGAGTGGAAGGATAGAGAAATAACGAGAAATATAAATCATTTCTTCGTTTGAAAGACTGGTCACCAATTTATTGAGTCCTTGATAGTCTTCGCTTGTAGACAAGTTCTTCAACTGCATGATTTTATCAAAGGTCTCTGGGGCCAGCATATTTTTTGTGATATCTTCTAATAGCTCCGTCAAAATCAAGACTTCTTCTTGGACAACGGCTTTATTGCTATAGTTTTCTAATTTTTGAAGTGACATAAACTTTCCTTTCCATACAATCTTTACAGAGTAGCAGAAGTTTGACTTTCATATTCTCTGATAAGTTTGGCACGTTTTTCACTGGCATCGATATTTAGTACAAAGGCAATGGCTACGGATAAGACCAGGAGACTATTCCCCCCTTGTGAAAGGAAGGGGAAGGTTACCCCTGTAGAAGGAATTAACCCGGAAATCCCACCAATATTGACAAAGACCTGAACCAGAATCATCCCCCCGACACCGATAGCAACCATAGAGTTAAAGGGATCCTTTGCTCGAATACCAACCAAGATGATTCGCAAAATCAAGAAGAAGAGGAGTGCCAAAATCATACTCGCTCCTACAAATCCAAATTCCTCAATAACGATCGAAAAGACGAAATCTGTGTGGGCTTCTGGCAAATAACCACGCTTTTCGATGGAATTTCCTAATCCAAGTCCAAACCAGCCACCATTCACCATGGCATAGTAGGAATTTGCAAGCTGATGTCCTGCGCCTGCCAAGTCATTAAAAGGATTAAAGAAGGCACTGAAACGTTTAGCAACGTAGCCAAACACTGGAATTTGAGAAAACTTTTCAACCCCGACAAAGCGAATGACAGACAAGACTAGAATCGAACCACCTGCCAAAAGAGCTAAGAAAGTTGAAAACCAACGGTAGGCAATCCCACTGACTGTATACATAATCAGTGATACCATCACCAAGATAGTCGCATTTCCCAAATCTGGGAAAATTCCCAAACTACCTATCAAAATCAACAAAACAAAACGCCAGTCATTAAAAGCACGAGGCAGCCATTGATTTTGGGTCAAGACTTGAAAATCATAGACCGCTATCTCATCTTGTTGTTTTGAAAATCGATGGGCTAGGTACCAAATAATAATAATCTTTAGGTACTCTGCGGGTTGAATCGTCACTGGCCCTACAGAAATCCAACCATAGGCACCATTGATTGGAGTACCAATTAACCGCGCCAAAGCCAAGAGAATCATCTCCACAAACATAACGATAAAAATCAAGCGTTCATTTCTTAAAAAACCAAGTTTCAGTTTATAAATTAAGGCAATCAAAAACAAACTGATTATCCAAAACATTCCTTGGTTCCGAGCTAACTGAAGAGCACTCTTCCCTTCTTGGATCAGGGTAGCACTCGTCGTTGAGTAAACGACGATTAGACCCAAAATCGATAAAAGGAGGTAAGGAATCAAAATGGAATAATTCAATAGGTGCCTTTTACTAATTTTCATATGTCACCACTCTAATAGGAACAGAGGCAACTGTTCCCAATTCCGTTTTATTTTCTAGTTTTGATTGCTATTATACCATTTTTTCGGAAAGAAAAAACTCTTATCCTTTAATCCTTCGAATTTTGCTCTTTAGACTAAATTGATTAGAAAAAATACAAACTTCAAGACAAAGTTTGTATTTTTCTTTTTTATTCTGCTGATGAGCTACTGCTTGAACTTGAGCTTGAGTCTCCACTTCCAATATATTGAGCAAAAATACTCTGGAAAGCAGGGTCTTTTATTTTAATATTTGCTGCTTGGAATTCTTTTCCGATGACACTCTGAACGAAGGAAGCATCGTTTTGTTTCTGTGTCAAAATGACAGTTTTTAATTTTTCTTTGTAATCATCTAGATTTGAGGATTTTTCTGTTTTCTTGGTTACTTTGATGATGTAGAATTGGCTACTATAAGCTTGGGGACCAGTTGCTCTAATCACATCAGACACCCCATTCACATCCAAGGCAAAGGCAGCCTTCTTGACTTGTTCTGGAAGTTCTGTAGAAGCAGAGTCAAAAGTGATCTCTCCACCATTTTCTTTTGTCTTATCATCGTTAGAGTTGTCTTTTGCCAACTGAGCAAAGTCAGCTCCTTCGGCTTTTGCCTTTTCGAGAACTTCTTTTGCCTTGTCTTCATTATCCATACGGATGATTTGTGCTGTTACATCCGGTGTGTATGCTTCAAAAGCCTTTTGGTAAGCTTCGTCAGTCAATTCATTTTCTGCTGCTTTCTTAACTGCCAATTCAACCAATTTGCTGGTGCGAATTTGAGCTTTACGAGTCTCAGGAGTCATTCCTGCACGTGAAAGAACATTTTGATAACTGTCCCCGTATTTCTTCTGCTCCTCGGCAACCGCGTCATCTACTTCTTGTTCAGTCACTTCAGACCCATATTGCTTTTCAAATACTTTTTCTATCGTCATATTGAGCAAGACTTGTTGTGCAGTTGGGTTGTTTTTGGCTTGTTCGTAAAATTGGTGTTCGGTGATAACATCACCCTTCATGCTGATGAGGTCAGCCCCTTCAGAACTTTTTGAACAAGCAGCCAAAGTCGCTACAGATAATAAGGTAATGGCTCCTGCCAATAGTTTTTTCTTCATGTTTACTCCTTTTTCTAAAAACGGTCAAAAATTTCTCTAGACCAACTCAATCATTATACCATATTTTATAGCAGATAACTTAAATAAGACTAAAAATAGTAGCTTTTAAATTTTTAACGATTCAATTTTTTCATTCCAAAAAGAACCTGAACAACGGTTCAAGTTCTTTGTTTATCTTGTATTATTTTTTAGTGACGTCCTTTGTAGGTCAAGCCTGCTAGACCAAGACTTGCAAGGAGGAAGCCTGCAAATCCAAGAATTGAATTTTGTTCGCCAGTGTTTGGTAGGGCTGTAGTTTCTGGTTTCGAAACAGGTTTGTCAGCTTTAGTGTTTGAATCTTGCCCAACAGGTTTTACAGGAGCTTGTGGAGCAGTATTCGAATTAGTTTGTGGTTTAGTTTCCGGTTTTACTTCTGGTTTTGGTGTATCAGATGGTTTAGTTTCCGGTTTTACTTCTGGTTTTGGTGTATCAGAAGGTTTAGTTTCCGGTTTTACTTCTAGTTTCGGTGTTTCTGAAGGCTTAGTTTCCTGCTTAACCTCTGGTTTCGGTGTTTCTGAAGGCTTAGTTTCCTGCTTAACCTCTGGTTTCGGTGTTTCTGAAGGCTTAGTTTCTGGTTTAACTTCTGGCTTCGGTGTCTCTGAAGGTTTAGTTTCCGGTTTTACTTCTGGTTTAGAAGTATCAGAAGGTTTAGGTTCTGGCTTAACTTCTGGTTTTGGTGTCTCTGAAGGCTTAGTTTCCGGCTTAACTTCTGGTTTCGGAGTTTCTGAAGGTTTAGTTTCCGGTTTCACCTCTGGTTTCGGAGTGTCCGAAGGGTTAGTACCGGGTTTCACCTCTGGTTTCGGAGTTTCTGAAGGCTTGACATCCGCATCTAACTTCTTATATCTTAGGTATCCTTCCAGATACCCATCATTAGCGCCATAAAAGTATGTGCTTGCGATATTATAGGTTAAGTTATAGCCCGGCATCCAGGAAAAATTTGATACCACTTGGTGTCCTTCAATATCCTTGTAGATATTTACAGACTCACCAGGGTTTAGGACCCCAGTATACATAGGTGCTACTTCTCTACTATGCTCATCTAAATACCTAATGCGGATTTTGATTTCCCCCTGCCGCTCTTCCGCTTTTACAATAGCAACTCCAAAAACAGGGTTATCAATCAAAGCTGGCGCAACAACACCAAGAGCAGCAACGGAAAGCAAAGAAACACCAAGTTTGGTCACTTTATTCGTTTTCATAATTTCCTCCTTAGGAATGTAGAATTACTTTTTAAGGTATGCAAATACTACAAAAGGCCTAATTTTTTGATTTAGTATTTCGTAAAGTTCTCCTCAACCACTTGAGCGACAAGGGTTTTGGTGTATCGCGTAAGGACCGTTAAACGATACACTTAAAAAAACAAAAAATACCAATCCAACACAGGCTCAAAACCTTGTTAAATTCGTATTTTCTGAAATATTCACATTGTTATTTTGGATGTTTCGCCAAACGGTCGTTAATCGAAACATATTTACGCTTTCATTGTAGCATTTTGTCTGGTTTTTAGCAAGAATTTTGCGAAACTTTTTTGCGGTTATTGGCAACCTTGTTTCGTTCCAAGACTTTATAGATAGTTGAGGTCGAAATTCGTTCTGCTTTTGCAATTTTTCTTATGCTTAATCCACCTGTCAAATACTGCTGAATAATTCTCTTCTCCTTCTCTTTCGAAATTCGCTGAGCACCTAGTTTGACACCTTTTTCTTTAGCTTTACGAAGCCCTTCACGGGTACGAAATCGCAAGTTTTCCAGCTCACTTTCTGCCACAAATCCTAAAATCATACAAAGTAACCTACCAATGAGCGAATCGGTTTCCAGCTTTTCGTGCAAACTGACTAGCTGAATATCCGAATCATTAAATTGTTCAATCAGTTCTAGCAATTTAAACATAGAGCGCGTAAGCCTATCAAGCTTGTAGATGGTGAAAGTGACTTGCGTTCCTTTTTTCGAAAGCGTTTGAGCCAATTTTAAGGCCTTTTCGAGTTCTGGACGTACATTGTTGGAACCAGATTCACGCTCGATAAAAAGCTGGTCACAATGCTTGAGAGCATCGATTTGCACCTCTAAGCCCAAATCTTGCTTGTGGGTTGAAACGCATGCATAGCCAATATTGATGATGTTTTGAGACATAAAAATCCTCCTATTACTTGATACAGGAGGATTGTACTATTTTTTAATTTATTCCATTTCTGGCAAAGTTACATTTTCCACATTCTTTCGTAGCATGAGAATGCCGTCCCCAAGTGGAACTAGAGTTGCTGTTAGACCTGGATTGTCCAACGTTGCGTCGAACAGTCTTTGTAAACCACGGTAAATGGTGCGTTGACCCCGACGGACTTCCATGATATCCTTGGCAACATCGCCTCCTTGGAAAATATCATCCAAGACTACTACTCCACCAACTTCCAAGTGTTTGAGGATTTCTGGTAGAAAGACGATGTACTTGGACTTGGCCGAATCCATAAAGACAAAGTCATAAGTTTCTGTCAAGGTTGATAGGACATCGACAGCATCTCCCTCCAAAAGAGTGATTTGTTTGCGCCTGTCAAACTGGGCAAAGTTTTCCTTGGCAAAGCCAATCATCTCAGGATTACGGTCAATAGTTGTGATCTTAGCATTTGGGGCGTGTTCCGCCATCAGGAGGGCTGAGAAGCCAATTGCCGTTCCAATCTCCAAAATGTTCTTGGGCTGCAGACTTTCCATGAGAAAACGGAAATATGCGACTGTTTCATGAGGAATAATGGGAATATTTTCCTTACGAGCGAAGGTTTCCAATTCTTTCAAGGAACCTGTCACCTGCTTTTGACGCTGGCGCATGAGTTCTACAATTTCTTCCTTGACGACTGGACGTCGCATATTGTGATTGGCATTTTTACTATAAGACTCTACCATCTTATGCTAATCCCAATTTTTCAACAAGGGCTTCAAACTCGTTCAAGCGACGTTCAAAGACTGCAAAGGCATCGTTGAGATAGTCTTCCTTCTCCATATCCACTCCCGCTTTTCTCATAACATTGAGCGGATAGTCTGACTTACCAGCCTTGAAGTAGTCGATATAGCGGTCACGATCTTCTTGACTTCCATGGACAATCTTCTCAGCCAAGGCTGAAGCAGCTGCAAAGCCAGTTGAATACTGATAAACATAGTAGTTATAGTAGAAGTGTGGAATGCGCGCCCACTCGTATTGGATTTGAGGGTTGTCTTCCTTGCTGAGTCCATAGTACTCTTGGTTCAAGTCAGCATAGAGTTTATTCAGGAAATCACTTGTCAAGACTTCTCCATTTTGGTCTGCTTGGTGGATAGCATGTTCAAACTCAGCGAATTGAGTTTGACGGAAGACTGTTCCACGGAAACCATCCAAGAAGTTATTGAGGATAGCAAAGCGAGTTGCATCATCTTCTACTTCTGCCAGTAATTTCTCCGTCAAGATATTTTCGTTGGTCGTTGAGGCAATCTCTGCCAAAAAGATAGAGTAATCTCCGTAAACATAAGGTTGGGTTTCACGAGTATAGCTAGAGTGCATACTGTGACCAGTCTCGTGTACTAGGGTAAAGAGATTGTCTAGATTATCCTGCCAGTTGAGGAGCATAAAAGCATTTGTATCGTAAGATCCACCAGAGTAGGCACCAGAACGCTTGCCTTGGTTTTCATAGACATCAATCCAACGCTCGCTAAAGGCACGTTTGACACGGCTCAAGTAATCGTCACCCAAGACTGCCAAGGCTTCTTCTGCCTTTTTCAGGGCTTCTTCGTAGGTAAAGCTATATTCTACAGAAGAAAGTGGTGTGTAGACATCGTACATCTTGAGATCTGAAATCCCCAAGATTTTAGAACGAAGTTCAAGGTAACGATGCAAGAGTGGCAAATGCTTGCGAACTGCTGCTACTAGATTGTCATAGACACTTTCTGGAACAAAGTTGGCTGCGAGGGCTGCATGACGAGCACTCTTATAGTTGCGAACTTTTGCTCGGTAGTTTTGCACCTTAACATTTGTCTGCAAAGTCTTAGCATAAGTGTGTTGGAACTGCTCGTAAGTCGCATAGAGGGCTTCATAAGCACCACGGCGCACTTCACGATTTTTAGACTCCATCAAGCGAATGTAAGTACCGTGTGAGAGCTGCACTTCATTGCCTTCATCATCAAGGACATATGGAAAGCTAATATCCGCATTGTCCAAGATGGCGAAAGTTTCACTAGCAGCGCCAAAGATTTCTCCTGCGCCAGCCAACAATTCTTCCTCACGTTGCGAAAGAACATGATCCTTCTTTTGCAATAGCTTGTCAAAAAAGTGTTTGTAAACTTGGAGTTTTGGTTGAGCTTCTAGGAAGGTCACATACTGTTCTTGGCTAATCTCCATAAACTCAGGTTCGTAGAATGAAAAGGCTTGTTCTAACTGACTGTAGAGGGTCATAGCCTTAGCATAGTACTCCTGATACTTAGCTTCACGCGTATCTTGGTCGTTTTTCATATGTGCATAGACATAAAGCTTTTCAACTTGGCGTTCCAAGTCGAGTGAGAATTCTGTAATCTCAAGCAAACTGTCTGCGCTGTCCAAGAGATGCCCCTCATACTGGGCTGCAGTTTGTACTTTTTCAGTTAAGTCTTTCAAGGCTTCTTCCCAAGCCTGGTCTGTTGGGTAGATTGTTGAAAGATCCCATGTATCTTTTTCATTTATTTCATGTCGTTGTAATACCATAAGATTCCTCCATCCTTTCTATTTTACCACATTTTTTGAGAAATATAAGTGATAAAAGGCTGGTGGATAGAGCTTTTGGCGATTATTTTTCGGATTTTTTTGATAGTAAGCGAAAAATTCTTTATAATAGCTACTTAAATCTTGGGCAATCTGACAAAAATCACCTGATTCTATTGGTCTAACTTGAGGATACCAGTCGTCCAGTTGACGGTTTAATAGATTCTCTCCTCGTTGATAGGCCTCCTCCTGTTTTTTCATCCAGTAAGGCGTTTGGTAGTACAACTGTTGGCGAATGTAGTGACAGATAGTGGAATCTTGAGAAACTGTAAAACGAGCTAGCTTTTGTTTTTGATAAGGAAATCGTAGAATTTCCAAGAGGTTTCCTTGACCAAAGGGAAATTCCTTGACCTGAAAATGAAGCTTACCCCGTAGGTCCTGATGCAAAAGATATTTGAGTCTCAAAACTTGCTTTTTGAAATCTAGTTCCCATACATAGAATCCCATATTTTGACTAAAATAGAGAAATCCCCTTTGCAGTTGTGTCAGTCTCTCTTTTAACCAGAGTTTTTCTCCCAGTAGCCAGATAACTTGGTAGCCCTGACTACGGTAGCCTTGACTTCTATCGCATAAAAGCTTTTGGGACAAGGGACTACACTGGACCTCTAGCGCTAGTTTCTCATTTACAAGAACATCCGCCACCTGCTGAATCGCAGGCAGACTATATTCTACGGCAACCTGATTGTCCTTCTTGGCCCAGTGATAGAGGGCCTCTTTGTTGGCCAAGTGTTCTGGACTTTCATTCTCAAAAATAGCCATACAATCTCTTAAAGATTCATGTGCAAAATGCGTTCGAACACTCTGCCCTTGACGTAATCGTAGTCCGCCCCCGCAGGCTGGACAGGTATAAGCTTGCTTGGTCACGTCTTTTTCGAGGGCATTTACCAAATTTCCCTTGCTATCTCTGGCTACAAACATGGACTACCTCCTTTTCTTTTCTATTCGAAAAAGAAGTAAAAAGACCGGAATTCCAGTCTTTCATATTGCTTTTCTACCTTTTAAACCTCTTAGAGAATTTTTTTAGCATGGGAATGAGATTGGGGATCTGCTCGCTTCTAATGACGAGCACACCATATTCCTGGCAACGATTGGCATAAACTGGATTGATTTTTCCCGTACAAACTATCAACTTGAGGCAACTCTCCCCAGCAAAATGATTGGCGTAGACTTCTAGTTCGTTGATGGCTTCAACTGATAAATCTGTCATCTTGCAAGAGATAAAGGTAATCGAGCGCCCCTTTCTCAGAATGACATCAATCTCATTTTGAACATTGTCTGTCTCTGGAAAGATGCCATTCCAATCAATCTCACCGCCTATCATGCACTCATCAAACAGCTGAGATTCAAGCGCCAAGAGATAAAGATACAACTCTAAAATATGCCCTTTGTTGCGACAAAAGACTTGAGCTTCTTGACTCGGAAAGCTGTAGCTTATTCGCTCCTTGTCCTCGTTTTCAATACGAAGCATCCCCGCTTCCACTAGTAAGGGGATTTGAGATTCTGGATAGAGGTAATACTTGCCGTTGTTTTCCAGTATCTTTTCGGTTTCAGCATGCAGGTCATTGGTCTTGGCTAGAGAGAAAAATTGGGTCACTTGATACCAGTGGGAAGGATTGGCAATGGCAGAGCTGGCTAGTTTTTTGATGGCTGCAATTTGCTGAGCCGAGTGGATAGGGCGTTT
>NZ_KQ970181.1:343137-344998 GCF_001579015.1 Streptococcus oralis | reverse complement strand
TTTTCCACCACGCAAGGCTATCAGCTGTTGGATGCTTAGGGTTGGAATGTCCAAGTCTTCTTTTTCCAACTGACTAGCTGTCCACTTGTATTGTTTGCCCCGCTCGACATCCATGGCAACGATGGGGAGGTGGCGATCCAAGCCATATTGATAGAGAGATAAGGCTAGTAGTGAATCTCCGCCAAAAACATCAAGAAGGATTTTGTCATAGCCTGCTAGGCAATAATCTAACTGGTCCGCTAGTTCTTCTAAAGACAGCTGACGAAAGATCACACGCTGGATATGGGGGACTTCGTCCGTGATAAAGTGACGCAGTGAAAGTTTATCGTTATTGCTTATTTTCGTCAAAGAAAGGAAGAGAATCTCGTCACAATCACTGACAAAGGCTTGGTAGACATTCTTTTCCAATACATGCCAATCATACAGTTCCACCAAAAGATTCGCCATGGGATCACCTCCATCATCTACACTTTCTTGAACTGAGAGTAACAATAATACAGCTCTACTACTAATATTTCCTACTTCTAGTATAGCATAAAATCCTGCTTGCCCCAATCTAAGGCCGCAAATAAAAACGAATAGAAACCTTGCAAAGTGATTTCTATTCGTTTGTAAAGATTTGATTTACTTGATTTTCTTAGCTAGCATAGTCGCAAAGCGTAGTTGAATGCGATTACCATTTTCATCACGACGGTGCAGATGTCCCGGATTTTCATTGTACTTAATCAATTCCCAATCCTTGTAGTAGTCCGCCAACTCCCCTTCTTTAAAGGTGAATGGAAAGTTGACTGAGCAAGGATAATCCTCCGTATCCATAGCACAGACGATGAGGTTGTATCCTCCAACAGTAGTTTGCTCCTGCATATTTTGGATAATAGCTGGAATACGGTCCGCTTGAAGAAACATGAGAACAACTGTTGAAACGATGAAATCATAGACTTGGCTAATACTGGCTGAATTGATATCATAAAGTCCAACAGGCATGTCTAGATCCTCTTGCTCTACGATACTTTGCAAGATTTCAAGAGATAGTTCATTTTGATCCACAGCTGTCACATCAAAACCTTGCTGGGCTAAAAAGAGGGAATTACGTCCTTGACCACAACCCAAGTCCAAGGCTCTTCCAGGTTTTACCGTCTGCATAGCCTCTAGGACCTCTGAATGGACTGGATTGGTCTGGTACTTCTTAGAAAAGTAATCCTCGGGTCTACAATAAAACTCCAAGTACCATTCTACATCATCTGTGGCTGCCTCTACTCGATGCCAGGCTTGCGGTTGCGCCATGGGATTGTCGGCCCCTGCTTGGAAAAGGTGTTCAGCTAGAACCTCACCATCCTCTGTCAACTCAATAAACTTGAGTGCTCCTTTTACAACTGTAATCTTGCCCCAAGTACCCACTTTGGTATTGTGCTTCTGCTGGACAGCTTCGGGCATTGTTTGTTTATTCCACAAGGGCATGCGTTTATAGGCGATTAGTTTTTCCATTTTTATTTCCTCTTTTTATCGCTGGTTAACAGCTTTCATCACACGCGCGATGTCACGATTTTGTTCACGTCGCTTGATCGACTCCCGTTTGTCATAGTCATGTTTCCCTTTGGCAAGACCTAAAAGGAGTTTGGCATAGCCATCTTTGAGATAGACTTTGAGGGGAACTAGGGTCATTCCTGTACCTTTGGTTTCTTGTTCCAATTTTTGGATTTGCTTCTTATGGAGCAGGAGTTTGCGACGGCGTTCTGGCTCCTGATTCCAGATATTGCCCTCTTCGTAAGGAGCGATATGAACATTGCTCAACCAGACTTCCCCATTTTTTACTTGGGCAAAGCCATCCTTGAGATTGATTCTAGCCGCTCGAACACTCTTG
>NZ_KQ970181.1:337935-342848 GCF_001579015.1 Streptococcus oralis | reverse complement strand
TTTGTAAAATGGTTTCTTACCCTTTTTCTTTTTGTCTTTAGAAGACGATTTGCGCTTATCATTAAAACGACCTTGTTTCTTCTTGTCTTCCTTCTTATCCGAACGACGACTTGAACCGCGCCCTCTTTTTTTGCAATCAACTTGTTTCAAGCCTTTTTCAACGACATCAAACTCACTTAGGATATAAGAGAAGTCAATCTCACCTGTCGTCTTATCCGCTCTTTCAACGCGAATGCGAATCTGTTGCCCCACACGGAAGGTTATTCCTGACTTCTCTCCACGAAGAGTCAAATCACGCTCGTTGAAATGATAAAATTCAGGAAGATTGGTAATGTGAATCAAACCTTCGACTGTATTTGGTAATTCGACAAAGAGACCAAACTTGACAATGCTGGATACAACCGCATCGTACTCTTCGCCCACGTATTCTTCCATGTACTCAGCCTTTTTCATGGCTTCGACTTCACGCTCTGCCTCGATGGCACGACGCTCACGATTGGAAGACTGGGTCGCAATCTCTGGAATCACTTGCTCAAAATGCTCTGCTATTTCCTTGGAACGCCCATAGTCGCGAATCATCCGATGTACCAAGAGGTCAGGATAACGACGAATCGGACTTGTAAAGTGGGTGTAGTAGTCCGCAGCCAACCCATAGTGACCGTGGTTATGCTCCGAATAGCGAGCCTGCTGCATAGAGCGAAGAAGCATCATGGACAAGACATCTGCATAGGGCTCTCCCTCAACAGTACGCATGATGTCTTGGAGGGCCTCTTGGCTAATCTCACTGGCAGTTCCATAGATACGCAATCCAAAACTTGAAGCGTAATCAATAAATTTCTGAACTTTTTCAGCTTTCGGTTCCTCATGGATACGATAGATAAAAGGTAGATCCAGCTTGCTAAAGTGTTCCGCAACTGTTTCGTTGGCAATCAGCATAAAGGACTCAATCATCCGTTCTGCAGTCCCACGATGTCGAAGAACGATATCAACTGGCTTTCCTTTTTTATCCACCAAAATCTTAGCTTCACTGGTATCAAAATTAAGGGCACCACGTTTCTCACGCATGTTTTCTAGCCTTTCATGAAGCTTGGCCATTAACTCGATACTAGGAACAATTCTCTTAAACTCTTGTCTCTTTTCCTCATCGCCAGCCAGAATGTCATTGACAGCGCTATAGGTCATACGAAAACTTGTCTTGATAACCGTTTGTGTGATGGTGTAGTTGACTACATGACCATGCTTATCAATTTCCATAATGGCAGACTGGGTCAGGCGGTCAACTTGAGGATTGAGAGAGCAGATGCCGTTTGAAAGGCGTTCTGGTAGCATTGGCACTACTCGGTCTGTCACATAGACAGACGTCGCGCGGTTAAGGGCTTCCTTGTCAAGAGCAGAACCCTCAGTCACATAGTAGGAAACATCCGCGATGTGAACTCCGAGTTCGATATTGCCATTTTTCAAAGGCTTGATGTGAACTGCGTCGTCCAAGTCCTTGGCGTCCGCACCGTCAATGGTAAATGTAAGCTCATCTCTCAAATCAAGACGCCCTTCCATATCCTTTTCTGTGGGAGAATCAGGCACACTTTCTGCTTCTTTTAAAACAGCCTCTGGAAATTCTGAAACAATATCCATGGACTCCAAGACTTCAAGGACATCAATCCCAGCATCAGTCGAGTGTCCTACCACGTCCAGCACACTAGCGACAAAGAAATCGTGTTTCTTACTTGGATATTTATCGATAAAGACCTTGAGAACTTCTGTTCCATCAAGTTTGAGGGCTGGTTTCTTAACATAGATGGGTTGGCTGATTTTCTGATTCTTTGAACGAATGTAACCCGCATACTTGGGCTTTTCCTGATCTAGAACGATTTGGCCGACAACTGTTGTCAGACTATGCTCTAGGATATCGATAATTTTGGCTTCCGCCGCTGTTCCCTTGTTACGATCAGCGACTTTCTTGATGACAACCTCAACAGTATCGCCATCAATAGCATAGTTGACATCGTTTTTCCCTACAAAAAGGTCGTCCTCCTCGCCTTCCAGACTGACAAAGCCAAAGCCATTTTTATGGGCATGAAAAATCCCCTTGAGAGTAATCTCATGTTTCTTCTTTTGGTCCAGACATAAGCTACCATCTTCTCCAAATCGAATCTGGTGCTTTCTTTCCATCAGAGACAGGGTTTTAATCAACTCACGAAAATCCTTGGATCCATCCTTTCCGAGAGCCTGAGCCAGGTCATTTACCGTCACTCGCCCCTTCTCTTGCAAATATTCTTTTATTCTATCTTTCATATTTTCTTTCTAGATTTTTATAATTTTTTTGATGGATAACTTTAGTAAACATTATTCAAAATAAAAATAGGCTAAGACCTAGTCTCGCCCATTTCTTATCTACTTGATAATACCGTCAGTGCTAAGGCAATGGCTAGCCAGAAAAAGACTAAAACACCTGTCAAACGTTGCATCACGGCTTCAAAACCACGCGCTTTACTACGTTCAAACAAATCACCTGAGCTGGCATCAAATACATTGCTGGATTGGTTCTTGGTTGGTTGCATGAAAATCGCAATCACAATCACAACAGATAATACTAATAAAATGGTTAACAATAGGTTATACATATCAAACTCCTTAAAATCCCTATTATTTTACCATAAAATCTACTTAGATTCAAGATGTAGGGTTACTTTTCTTTCCTTGGGACAATACTTTAAAACCTCAATCTTGTCAGGATGAGTTTTGGAGTTCTTACTGGTTAGATAATTCATGCTGCCACAAGAGGAGCACTTGAGATTGATTTTTACTCGCACTAGATTTCCTTTACTTTTAATAATGATCTAAATTGCACTAAGTTACATAAACAACTGAAAGCTACACAGGCTGCTGTCGCATAAAAGACAGCATGGTAGCCCAAATATCCTGCAACTGCGGATCCCGCCATAGGTCCGATCACTCCACCAAGGTAAAAAAAGACTTGGTTGAAGGCGAAAATCCTTGAAATACCTGATTTTGGAGTCATTTTGCTGAGAAGGGCATTGACTCCCGGTATGAGAGCTCCCGTTCCCAAACCAAAGAGAAAACGATACAAGCCAAGTTGAAGGGGGCTGGTTGCATGAGCACAAAGAAGGTAAATGATGACGGAATAAATCTGCGCCGCGACCAACAATCTATGATTCCCTAGCTTATCGCCAAGTTTTCCTAGAATTCCAGCACTCATCATGCTAGAAAATCCCATGCTGGATACGATTAATCCTGATACAAGGAGGAGATTTTCGGACTGCCCTAAGTCCCGAACATAGAGAGCTAGAATGGGACCAATTGATTGAGCTGAAAATTGAATGACAAAGCTCGTCAAAAATAGATTCACTAAAAGCCTAGGATACTTGAAAGAAGAAAATACTTCTTTCGTTGGGATAGCCTTCTCCTTAGCCACTGGCTGAAAATCTTCCTTGATAAAGAAAATGGTTAGGATTGCAGCTACAAATAAGAAAGCACCTACCAATAAAAAGACATTACGAATGCCAAAAATTTCAGCAATAAAGCCTCCAACAAAGGGGCCCGTCAGTGTTCCTGCAACAACACCTGTAGATAGAGTTCCAAGAGCCGCTCCAGACTTATCTTTAGGTACCTGACTAGCAATCAAGGCCGTTGCATTGGGGACAAATCCAGTAAATACACCATTGAGCAAGCGCAGAAAGAGTAGCCAATAGATATTTGGCACGAAGGCTAAACCTCCCATAGTGATAGTCATGGCAAGACCTGCTCGAATCATCATGGGTTTGCGACCGTACTTATCAGCAAGAATACCCCAGATAGGAGAAACTAGAGCTGCTGAAACAGCCGAAACTGAGATGGCTAATCCACCATAAAAAGCAACTTGGTCTCCTTCAATTCCCAACTGCTCTACAAAGATAGGCATGAAAGGAACAACTAAGGAGATACTAGCTCCCGTTAAAAAACTACCAAACCAGGCGACACGAAGATTATCTTTCCAACTAATCTCTTGCACAGCTATCGCCTCCTTCAAGTAACTTGACCACTTGACTTACAAGCTGATTACGACTCCCATTGTTATCTAATATATGACTTGCTAGTTTTGTCTTTTCTTCTAAAGACCACTGGGCGGAAAGACGAGACTCGGCGACTTCCTTAGAAAGATGATCCCGTTTCATGAAACGTTCTAATTGGATATCATAGTCCACATAGACCAGCCATGTTTCACCAAACCAGTTGGCGTAGTCCTGTTCAAAAAGCAGGGGAATATCCATGAAAAAAATTGCTTCTGTCTGGGCTAACTGGCCTCTCAGTGCAGCCAATTCCTCACGAATAATCTCTCCTTGGGTTTGCTTAGACCATTCTTGCTCCTCAGGATTTGAAAAGATAAGACTAGCCAGGAGAGGGCGATTGAGTTCTCCATTTTCGAGGATAATTTCCTGCCCAAAGTGGTGAACTAAGAGCTGATAAAGACGACCACCAGGTTTTTGTAGCTGGTGGACGACTGCGTCAGCATCGACCACTTGGAAGCCTTTTTCTCTTAGAAAATTTGTCACAGTTGACTTACCCGAAGCAATTCCTCCTGTGATTCCGATGATTTTTCCCATCAGTCCCTCCTTTGACACTGAGGACAAAAATGAGTTCCCCTTCCACCGAGCTGGAATTTCTCAATGATGGTGCCACAGCGTGAACATGCTTGACCAGTCTTATCATAGACCTGATGAAAATCCTGCATGGTTCCGTCTTCACCAAAGGCATTGGTATAGGTCCGAATGGTTGAGCCACCCTTTTCAACCGCCTGTCCCAAAACAGCAATGGTCTGGTCATGAATGGCTGTCGCTTCTACTGCTGTCAAAGAATGGGAAGGTCTAGCTGGATGGACCTGAGCCCGCCAAAGGACCTCATCCACATAGATATTT
>NZ_KQ970181.1:331780-337680 GCF_001579015.1 Streptococcus oralis | reverse complement strand
CGTCCCACCATCCTCGAACTGGAAGAAAACATGGGCGTGCTTGCGTTCAGGAATCTGGTCCGGATAGTAAAAATACTTGCCCTCCATCCGCAGATGAGAAATCAAGACCTTGTCTGTCAGGAAAAAAAGCAGATACTTCCCACGACGTTCCATTGACTCAATTACTTGGCCAGGCACTTCCTTTTGAAACTCGTCCAAGTCCGTTTTAATCATCTTGGGATAGCGAATTTCTATACTCGAAATCTTTTTTCCCAAAATCAATTTTTCTAAACCACGACGAACCGTTTCAACCTCAGGTAATTCAGGCATAAGACCTCCTTCTGTAAAAACAAGAAGCAGGCATGAGCCCACCTCTACTTAATATTCTTTTTTATTATTCCATTAACAGTTGTCTGACTTTCTTTGCTATTATTGAAGCTAATAACGGAGGAACTGCGTTACCCACTTGTTGATATTGAGAATCTTTTGTTCCATAAAATACAAAACTATCTGGAAAAGATTGTAGTCTCGCAGCTTCCCTAACACTTATTGACCTATCTAAGCTAGGATGAACCCACATTGATTTTCTTACATTTACAACCGTTCCTGAGACACTATTATAATCTAATCTTTGATAGATAGTATTTTGTGTCCTACCAGAATTGCTATATGTAGATTTTAGTTCAGCTGGCAAATCATGAAAATTTTGTCCTGGTTTAAGATTTTTAAAACGTTTTAAAACAATCTCACTCGTTTCTGTGACTAAGTGATTGTAAATTAAATTGCTGTCTGCAATTCTCTTTAAATAATCATTCTGTCTAGAAATAGGTAAATTTTTATATTTTGGAGGGGAATCTGCAATGTTTGTAGTTACTGGAACATCTTCCAAATCTTTAATAGCATCTCCAATAGTATAGCTTTTGCTAGTATAATCTGTAAAATCAAGCCTTGTATCTTGACCAAAATATTTTTTGTTTTTACCTATTAGAAAGAAACGTCTTCTATTTTGTGGAATTCCATAATCACTAGCATTTAAAATAAAACTTTGAAGAAAAAAATCTTCCAAAACAACATGTTCCATGTATTCTCTAACAGTATAACTTTTTAATATGAATATATTATGACTTTCCTTAAATGAATATACAATATTATTTTCATAAAGTGATTTTAAAAATTTTATTGACTTATCTAAGTCTATATATTTTTTTATGAGCTTATCGTTTTCTTCTAATATCAGTTGATTAGAAATCGAATTTTCTATAGCGACTTTATAGTCAAGAAGCTCATCATGAAATTGTTGCTTTAAAATTAGAGATTCGATTTTAGAAAGATTTTTCTTGAAATAAGATTCTTTAGCTTCTCCATTTTTTTTACTTAATACTTTTAATACTCTTGCCAGGTCTTCCTGAATCAAATAAGTAAATACTCTAGAATCTATACAACCATTTAATATAAATTTTTTTAAAAATTTATTATTATCTTCAAATAATGATAGTTTAAATTCCTTGTCAGTTGTTTTAATATTAAAATTCTTCTCATCTTCCCTAGTCATAAAGAACAAATGAGTATCCGATAGAATTGAGCTAACATTTTCTAATACAAAAACTTTTGGAGAAATTTCTTTTACTGCTCTAAAATATTCCTTAACTAACAAATTATTATTATTAATAAATTCCGATTTATTTCTATTTGCATTTGAAAAACCTTGACAAGGTGGTCCACCTATAACAACATCAATATCTTTATCACTAAAATGTAAATCTATAATATTATCAAAAATTTCTACTTCGTTCGAGTGATTCTTTTTATAGGTTTCCTTTGCCCATTTATTATTTTCTACTGCTTTTTTTATCACAAACCCTGCTTGCTCGAACCCCAAACTTAACCCACCGGCTCCTGCAAATAAATCAATTACTTTATACATTTATTGTGTTTTAAATCCTTTTCTATCCAAATACTTTAGAATCTCATGATGGAGGGAAAAATCTTTATCAGGATTCGCATGCTTATATAATTCGCAATCAGGAAAGTTCTTATCGATTAAAAATAAAGTCACACCATAATACGGTTTGCTATCTACAAAATGTATGTGAGGAAATTTAGAATGTTCTTCAGAATCTTTGAAATCAAACCTTTTTATGTCATTGTTAAATTTTCGTTCCAAAAAACGACCAATCTTTTTTGTTTCTTTAAAATAGGATTCAATATATACATTCTTAAAATTAATTAAATCTTTTTTTTGAATAATATGCTGATTATGTTTTACTGAAGAAAACTTTTCATTATTCAATGATAAAATTAATTGATTTGAAGATAACTGATTTAGTCTCCGTTCTAAATCGTCTTTATCACTAATATCCTTTACAGAATTATATAAGTCACTATCTACATTTCCTGAAGGTTTTTTAAATTGTTGTATACTAACAATCAGTTTTTCTATATAAGTTTTATTTGGATTACTAGAACTTATTGTTTTGTATAGAGTATAGAGATTTTTATCTTCTAACAATAAATTATTCAAAAAAGACATGTCTAAATTTATAATTTCATTTCTATCTAATTCAACAACATCTAGTATATCTGACAAAGTTCGTATGGCTTCAAAAAAAACGGATTCATTCGTATATATAATTTGAGAACTTTTATTAAAAGCAATCTCATATAATAAAGTGATTTTATTATAATCATTCGTCATCGGCATCACCTTATAATTCTTCGAATTCTTTATTTAATAGGGCGAACTCTTCATCAGACAATGTGTCTTCTTCTACTGCTTGGTGATCAAATGTTGAATCATCTTCAACATTAAGCAACATTTTTCTTAAATCCTTGCTAAACTGATCAAAAAGTTCTTCTTGCATATTTTCGATAGTTCCAAATTTCCCCATTTCAATATTAATAGAAGTTGTATTCCCATCTTCTTGATAAAAAAAGTAGACTTTCTTACTGTTATCAGTTGGATCTTGAGATTTTGTAACACGTACTGCATTAAAAAAATGATCGCTATGCGTTTCTATAATGATCTGTCTATTGTGCTTAGACAACCAAAAGTAAAATTCAGCCAGTTCATTCTGTGCTTTTGGATGTAAATGCAGTTCTGGATTTTCGACAATAATAATATCACCTTCTTTTGATAATAAAGAAATAATCAATTGCTCAAGTATATACGAAACACCTGTACCTACATGCTGAGGACGATACTTAATAGAATATTCAAATTCTTTGTTGAAAAGAACTCTGATAACATTAGTATCTACTATGTGCTCTACATCAAAAATATAACCCGTTAATTTTTTTAACCAATAATTTACAATAGATTCATAAATAGGTTTTTCATTAAACGGCAATAAATCTTCATAATATTTTTCACTAAACTTTTTATCTTTATTTTCTAAAAAATAGTCAAAAGTGTAACTTCCATTCTTACCGATTTTCTGATTGTGTTCAATATTTTTAGGATAAGTATCCATAACTGATGCTCTATTTGCACTAATGTAAAACACATCTTTCTCATAAAAAAAACTTCTGGTTTCTCTCTCTCTATTACCCACTTGTTCTTCAGCAGAAACACTACATTCTAATTCAGTACCATCTTCCATATACAGAGAAATTTTAGCAGACTCACCTTTACCTACTCCTTCATTTATTATATTTATAGGAGTTCCTAGTGAGATTGCTTTGCCATTTAGAATATCGTCTTCGTTTCGTTGAGACATTACAAGCAAAGATTGAATAAGTGAAGATTTACCACTAGAATTTGTTCCAGTAATAAGATTAAAATTTGTAAAATTTAATTCCATGTCTCTAATTGACTTAAAATTTTTTATTTCTACTCTATCTATCATTTATTCTTTCCAAAATCCCTTCAACATACTTAAATCTATAATTAATTCGTTCCTCTTGATCTCTCAAATAAAGAATCTTGTCAATAAATTCTTCATCATTAATCATGCGGGTATATTCATCACATAAACTATCAATAATAGTCTCACTTTTTTCGTCAAAATCAATAGAATCCATTAAATACATCCATACTTCAAATATGTTCATATTAACTACCCTACTCTCTCCACGAGAAAATTGAGCTCTCTTTAATTTTGCGAATATTATTTGACTTTTATCATATGCTTCGCAAAATAAAGTATAAAGCCTATCTGAAAAATCTTGAGAATTTTTATTAATGTACTTCATAGTCAAATCAAATAGCACATCTACATTAAATTTATCAATTCCCTGTTTTTCAATCTGTTCCATATACCAACTAATAAATTCTTCATCTTTCCTAAAAAGATAGAAAGAAAAAAATCTTAAAGCAATATATTGATCCTTCTTCCTCTTTTTAGCAACAAAATCTATTTTTTCATTTTGAGATATGTTATTTAATAACCTAGTGCTTTTTCCTTGATTTAAAGCATTACGGATTTCCTGCTTATTTAGAATAATACCTCCTCGGTTTACTCTTAAAAATATTTCATTCTGTATCACTGGAGATGTAGTTGAAGATACTATATAGCATATTAACTTAAAATCTTCAAATTTATTTCTCAATTTAGCTTCAAAATCCTCATGTGTTGCTATACTTTTGTTATTAACTAACGCCTTTAAATTTTTCCCAAGTTTCATCCCTTCATGCATAAATTTAAAAAATGTTGTTAATCTTTGTTTTCCATCTACGACAATATAATTTCCATTTCTATCTTCAGAAAAATAAAATGCCGGTAAAGGAATGCCTAACAGAACACTCTCAATCAATTCTTGTTTCTTTGTTAAACTCCATACATTATCCCTTTGAAATTCTGGTTCAAGTATAATTAACCCTTCCTTCTCTTCCTCTTTTTCTCCATTTTCTTCCCACTCCAAAAAACGCAAATACTTTCGATACAAATCAAATATGCTGTTTGGTTCATTAATTATTCTCACTTCTTTTCTCAAATCAGTAGCAGATGAGGAAATCCAGTTATTCTTTAAATTCTCCTTTTCATCATCACTAAGTTCTTCATAATCTTCATCGTTCAAAGCAGATAAATTTAATACCTCTTCTACCCCTTCAAAATAACCTATTTGTTCCTTAAATTTTTCTGTGAATTTTTGTTCCATAATAACTCCTCTAACAACCTTAATTTTCTATTATAATTCCCCTATCACTAATTATAATGTTCCCTACAATTTCATATAAAACAATAAATTAAAACCAATTAAACTATACACATTCATTGACTATATTCTATTAAACATAAATTTTCAAAAATCTGTAGACAATTACTCTTATTTATTAAATATCAATCACTAAATTTTTTAACACTAGTTTAGATTTACATAGAAAAGTTTCAAACTCCTATTCCTTTTAGAAACTAATTGAAAAATAGCCTAATAAGGCAAAATCACCCCTACTTAGTATTCTTTTTCATTATAGCCAAAGTCAGCCAAATCTAGCTTTTTATCACGCCAGTTTTTCTTGACCTTGACCCAAGTTTCTAGGAAAACCTTATCCCCTAGCATGAGTTCGATATCACGACGGGCCATGGTCCCAATTTTCTTGAGCATAGCGCCACCTTTACCAATGATAATACCTTTTTGACTATCACGCTCGACCATGATGGTTGCACGGATATGAACCTTGTCTGTCTCTTCGTCCCGCTTCATGGAGTCAACTACCACTGCAACTGAGTGAGGAATCTCTTCACGAGTCAAGTGGAGAACCTTCTCACGAATCATCTCTGAAACCAAGAAACGCTCAGGATGATCTGTGATTTGATCAGCTGGGAAATACTGGAACCCTTCCTCAAGATTTTCACTAAGGATGTCAATTAGACGAGAAACGTTATTTCCTTGAAGGGCTGAGATCGGAACAATTTCCTTAAAGTCCATCTGGTTACGGAAGTCATCTATCTGAGCCAGAAGTTGGTCTGGATGGACCTTGT
>NZ_KQ970181.1:328653-331479 GCF_001579015.1 Streptococcus oralis | reverse complement strand
CACTCATAATGGCAATCTTTTGCCCCATGACGTGATTCAAAAAGGTTGACTTCCCAACATTGGGACGTCCTAAAATGGCCACAAAGCCTGATTTAAATGTCATAATTTCCTCTTAGTGTTTAAAATAATATATCCCAAATGCGTGGGAGAAAGATAAGTGCACCTGTTACCGCAGCAAAAAGAGAGACCACCAACACGGCTCCTGCTGCCATGTCCTTGGCTTTCTTTGCCAACATAGAAAAGTGATAGTGACTGGCTAGATCCACCACATTTTCGATAGCAGAGTTAATAATTTCAAATGCTACTACCAAGAAAATGCTCATCAGGAGAAAGAGCCATTCAATCCGTGACACCTGAAAAACAAAACCTGCAAGGATAACCACTAGAGCCGTCACTGCATGTTTTCGCATATTGCGTTCTTCCTTGATGGCAGTCAGAATCCCTGTAAGGGCAAATTCTAAACTGGATACCAGGTCACGATTTTTCCATTTTCGTTTATTGTCTTGTGAGTCCATAGGCTGTCAAAATTTCTTCTTGTAAACCGAACATCTCCGCTTCTTCTTCCGGAGTGTAGTGATCGTAGCCGTTGATATGTAAAAAGCCGTGTACCGTCAAGAAGCCCATCTCACGCTCAAAGCTGTGACCGTATTCCTCAGCCTGCTCATGCGCTTTATCGATAGAGATGAACAATTCCCCAATATAGGCATCAAACTCAGACATCATCTCTGCCAATTCAGGATTTTCAAGCAAATCCTCTTCGTCAAAGGCAATATCCAACTCTGGCTTATATTCAAGGCTGATGACATCCGTCGGACGATCGGTGTCACGGTACTCGAGGTTGAGTTCGTGACTACGCTCGTTGGTCACAAAAGTGACTGCCATTTCCTTGTCTTCTTTTCCTATTTTTTGGGCAGCAAATTCCAAAATCTTTTGGGTTTGTTGCAAGATTTCTTGTGAAACTTGACCAGTTTCATCTACCATTTCAATATACATGTACTTCTCGATTCTCTTTACTTGGCTTTATTATACCACATTTCCATGATTTTATTCTACCTTTTTGATATAATACTATGGAATACAATCACAAGGAGAGAACGATGTCATTTGACGGATTTTTTTTACACCACATGGTTGAGGAATTGCGAAGAGAGCTGGTCAATGGTCGCATTCAGAAAATCAATCAGCCTTTTGAACAAGAGTTGGTCTTGCAAATCCGCAGCAATCGCCAAAGTCATCGCCTGCTCCTCTCTGCTCATCCAGTTTTCGGACGCATTCAGCTGACCCAAACGATTTTTGAAAATCCAGCCCAGCCTTCTACCTTTATCATGGTGTTGAGGAAGTATTTACAGGGAGCTGTGATTGAGTCGATTGAGCAAGTGGAAAATGACCGTATTGTGGAATTTACAGTTTCCAATAAAAACGAGATTGGAGACCATATTCAGGCTACCTTGATTATCGAGATTATGGGCAAACACAGTAATATTCTCCTCGTGGATAAAAGTAGCCATAAAATCCTCGAAGTCATCAAACACGTCGGCTTTTCGCAAAATAGCTACCGCACCTTGCTTCCTGGATCGACCTATATCGCTCCGCCAAGCACAGAGTCACTCAATCCTTTTACTATCAAGGATGAAAAACTCTTTGAAACCTTGCAAACACAAGAACTAACCGCAAAAAATCTTCAAAGTCTTTTTCAAGGTCTGGGACGTGACACAGCAAACGAACTGGAAATGCTCTTGGTTCGTGATAAACTATCTACTTTCCGTAACTTTTTCGGCCAAGAAACAAAGCCTTACCTAACGGAGACTTCTTTCAGCCCAGTTCCTTTTGCGAATCAGGTGGGAGAGTCTTTTGCCAGTCTTTCTGATCTTCTGGATATCTACTATAAGGACAAGGCAGAGCGCGACCGCGTCAAACAGCAAGCCAGTGAGCTCATTCGCCGCGTTGAAAATGAACTCCAGAAAAATCGCCACAAACTCAAAAAACAAGAAAAAGAATTATTGGCGACAGACAATGCTGAGGAGTTTCGCCAAAAAGGGGAATTGCTGACAACCTTCCTCCACCAAGTACCTAATGACCAAGACCAGGTTACCTTGGACAACTACTACACCAATCAGCCTATCACCATTGCTCTTGATAAGGCTCTAACACCCAGTCAGAATGCCCAGCGCTACTTTAAACGCTACCAGAAGCTCAAAGAAGCTGTCAAATACCTGACTGAGCTGATCGAAGAAACCAAGTCTACCATTCTCTATCTGGAAAGTGTGGAAACTGTTCTCAGTCAAGCTGGACTAGAGGAAATCGCTGAAATCCGTGAAGAATTGATCCAAACAGGCTTCATCCGAAGAAGACAGCGGGAGAAAATCCACAAACGCAAAAAACCAGAACAGTATCTGGCTAGCGACGGAAAAACCATCATCTATGTCGGACGAAACAATCTTCAAAATGAAGAGTTGACCTTTAAAATGGCTCGCAAGGAAGAACTTTGGTTCCATGCCAAGGACATCCCTGGAAGCCATGTCGTTATCTCAGGAAATCTTGATCCATCTGATGAAGTTAAGACGGACGCTGCAGAACTTGCTGCATATTTCTCCAAAGGGCGCTTATCAAATCTCGTGCAAGTGGATATGATTGAAGTCAAGAAACTCAACAAACCAACAGGTGGAAAACCCGGTTTTGTTACTTATACTGGACAAAAGACCCTCCGTGTCACACCAGACTCAGAAAAAATCGCATCTATGAAAAAATCCTGATTTCACTTGAAATCAGGATTTTCTATTACAAATTTACTCTGCAATCAAGGTTTCTAAGCCAACCTTCATCATA
>NZ_KQ970181.1:319589-328633 GCF_001579015.1 Streptococcus oralis | reverse complement strand
GGTTGACCAAACTATCAGAAATGGTCATAATAGCAAGTGCATCAACGTGGTGTTGGGCAGCAAGATAGTAAAGGGCTGCTGCTTCCATTTCCACAGCCTTAACGCCCCATTTACCAAGCTCGATATTCTTTTCAAAGTAATTTGAGTAAAAGACATCAGATGACAAAACGTTCCCAACGTGGGTTGTCATACCAAGTTCTTTTGCAATATGGTAGGCCTTGTCTAGCAAATCAAAGCTAGCGATTTGCGGGAAATCGTACTGTGGCCAATCATTGCGGATGATGTTTGAGTTAGTCGCAGCTGCCTGCGCCAAAACCAATTCACGGACATGAACATCCTCGTTCAAGGAACCAGCGGTTCCGACACGGATCAATTTTTTCACTCCGTAGTCTACAATTAACTCACGCGCATAAATCGAAATCGATGGCATTCCCATCCCAGTTCCCATGACAGATACACGGTGATCCTTGTAAGTACCAGTGTAACCAAACATGTTACGCACTTCATTAAAACAAACAGCATCTTCAAGGAAATTCTCCGCAATAAATTTAGCACGAAGAGGATCCCCCGGAAGAAGAATTTTGTCAGCAATTTCACCCTGCTGAGCAGCAATATGGATAGACATAATTTATGATACAAAGAGCGACAAGAAAACGACTGAAAATTAGGAATCTGACGAGAGATCCTGATTTCTCAGTCAGATTATCTATTTTCCGAGTTTTCCGCTCGTGTTCAAATTAGAACACCTCGCTCTACCTTTCTATAATTTTTATAAATTTTAGATAGAATCTCGACTTTTGATACTAGGTGTAAATTATAAATACTCTTTTTCAAATAGACCTAGAGTTGTTCTTAAAAAAGCTAAGGGCAAACTATAAATCGCCTTATTGTATTCCGACACCATTTCATTGTAGTGTAATTTTTGATTGGCAACTAGTACTTCTGATTCTTTGATTTCAGCTATCAGATCCTTAATACTTTGATCGGCTGTAATATTGGTGTCCCTTTCAATTTGTTCCAATATTTTGCTCTTCGTTTCCTCTACTTGAGAAGAGTGTGCGTGGGATGAAACCGTCCCAGATTCTCCATAAAATTTACGCTTAGACTCCGAATGATTTGCCTGGTTTTCATCATTTGTGGAATTATTGACAGAACGTGTTTCTTCTAACAAGTCTGAAACATTTTTACGAACGGACATTTTTAATTCATGGTCTACAATCTTATCCGTTAATTCACGAAGCTGGATAATTAATTTTTCAACATACTGTTCTTTAATTTGAATTGCACTATAGGAAGAGCGAATGAGTTCTTTTAAGTTAATAACTTTATGGTATTGAAATAGAAAGACTATGATTAGATAACTCAAAACTGAAAAAACAATGGACGCTCCTTGAAATGGCTCGTAATTGGTTTCACTACCAGAATTATTAAAGGCTGCAAAAATAAATAGCCAAACCAAGGTTAGGAGAACGATTATTAAAATCCCACGAATAATTCTAAAAAATGGATTATTAAATAAACTTAACATCGTACCCCCTTACAATTCTGCAAGAATAGCTTTCAGCAAGCCCTTAAAGTCGCCTTTGACACGTTCAGTCACTTCTACAACTTCCTCGTGATTGAGTTCTTCTTGGAATCCAGCAGCATGGTTAGTAATACATGAAATACCGAGAACTTTCAAGCCTGAGTGAGCGGCCACAATCACTTCAGGAACAGTGGACATACCAACTGCATCTGCTCCCAATGTCTTATAGGCACGAATTTCTGCAGGTGTTTCATAAGTCGGACCGGTTACACCGATATAGACACCTTCATCAAGCTTGATACCAAGTTTTTTAGCCGCTTCATGAGCAGTAGCACGGTATTCTGGTGTGTAGGCTTTAGACATATCTGGGAAACGTGGACCAAAATCATCCAAGTTTTCACCCATCAATGGATTTTGACCCGTCATATTGATATGGTCTGAAATAGCCATCAAGGTACCAGGACCGTAGCCGATACCTCCTGCAGCATTGGTAACAATGACACCTTCACAGCCGAGAACTTTCATGACACGTACAGGGAAAGTCACGACTTCCAGAGGATTGCCTTCGTAGAAATGGAAACGACCTTGAAGAGCCAAGACCTTGCGATCTGCAAGTTCACCATATACCAATTTCCCAGCGTGACCAACTACTGTTGAACGACCCCAGTTTGGAATGTCTGCATAGTCTACAACCACTGGATTTTGGATTTCTTCTGCCAATTCTCCAAGTCCTGATCCAAGGATTAGACCGAACTCAGGCGCTTGGATTCCTTTATCTTTCAGAAAAGTAGCTGTTTCCTTGATTTTGTCTAAAAATGTCATTGTGTGTCTCCTTTATTATTTTTTAGCATTTGACCAATTTTGTCAAAGGTTTTGGCATTGCGAATGGTGATGTTGCTATAAAAAGGCATCTTGAGCAAGTACTTATGATAGGCAGTTGCATAGTAGGATTCCTCAGAGAATTTCCCCCAGAAAATCCCAAGTTTTCCAAAATGAATGACTTCATCTTCCAGTTCCAAACTGTCCACTTTCTCGATGACTTGATCCACATCCAAGCCCTCCGTGTAGAAGAGGACGTCTTTTCGTGCTAAGTCTTCGTTCCACCAACCTGGTAGATTGTCAAGCTCCGCCTCAAAGTCCTCTAGACTCAGCAAAGAAAAGCTCTGAATAAATGGATAATGGACTTCAAAGAAAGTCTCTAACTGTTCAACCGATCGGGCTTTGGGAGCGGTCGAAGTAAAGAAAATATTGCCACTGTTGATGTAGGTTTCAACCTTTTCCAGTCCCAACTCTGTCAGTTCTTGACGAAGCTCCGCCATGACAACCCTATTTTTCCCACCGACATTAATGCCCCGAACAAGTAAAGCATACCTCTTCATCTTATACCAATTTATCTAAGAAACTTTCTCCAATCATGGCTGTTTCAACACCAAAGTTATTCGCAACTGTTGCAGAGATATCTGCAAAATGCCCAACTGGAATGACACCATTTCCTTTAAAGGCAGGACTGTAAGCCAAAAGTGGAATGTATTCACGAGTGTGGTCTGTTCCTGCATAGGTTGGGTCATTTCCATGGTCCGCAGTAATCAAGAGAAGGTCATTCTCTCTCATAGCTGCGATAATTTCAGGCAAGCGCTCATCAAACTCATGCAAGCAATCACGGTAACCATGAGCATTGCGGCGGTGGCCGTAAAGGGCATCAAAGTCTACCAAGTTTGTAAATGAGAATCCTTTTTCAAACTCAGCAAGTCCCATAGTCTTCAACAGTGTATCAATTCCATGACTATTTGACTTGTTATGACCCATGTCATGGTTGATACCAGCACCGTTAAAGATATCATTTATTTTTCCAACTGCATAAGTATCGATACCAGCTTCATTGAGTTTGTCGAGAACGGTTGGTGCAAATGGAGATACAGCCAAGTCACGACGATTTGCCGTGCGAGTGAAGTTTCCAGGCTCACCTACATATGGACGGGCAATGACACGACCTAGAAGGGCTGGACGCTCAAGAGTGATCGAACGAGCGTATTCACAAATACGGTAAAGTTCATCCAAAGGAATGATGTCTTCGTGGGCAGCGATTTGCAAGACAGGGTCAGCTGAAGTATAGATAATCAACTCCCCAGTTTCCATCTGACGTGGTCCAAAGTCATCGATAACAGCCGTTCCTGAGTACGGTTTGTTAGCTTCACGAATGACCTTGCGTCCTGAGAATTCTTCGATTTTCGTCAAGATTTCTTCTGGAAATCCATTCCAGAAAGTATCAAAAGGCTCCGTAATGTTGAGTCCCATGATTTCCCAGTGTCCAGTCATAGTATCCTTACCAAGAGATACTTCTTCTAGTTTCGTTGCATAACCTGTTGGATTACTTTCAGCTGGTACAGTCTTCAGAGGCGTTTCGCGAGGAATATTTCCTAGACCGATTTTAGCCATGTTTGGAACATTCAAACCAACTGTTTTTGAAATGTGTCCCAGTGTATCAGAAGCTCCATCTGGAACCCCTGCATTGACAAAGTTATTAGCATCTGGTGCTGCCCCGATTCCTACAGAATCCAGTACCACCAAGTGAATTCGATTAAATTTTGACATAATCTGTCTCCTTATTATTTTAGTTATCTTGCTTTTGTTGAAGTTAAAATCTGAACCCCGTCTCGTCCAGCAACGATGACCTTATCCACCATTTGGTTGAACAAGCCATGCTCTACGACACCAACGACATGGTCCAATTCTTGTCCGAAGGCAATTGGATCTTCAATGACATCCAAGGCTAGATCAATGATAAAGTTCTGCATATCGGTCACAAAACGTTGACCGTCTTTTTCACGGAAACTTGGTTTGTAGCCAGCTCGTTCAAAACGACGAAAGACCTGTTCTGCGCCATACTGAACCACTTCCACAGGCAATTTAAAAGCACCTAGTTTTTCTACCAGTTTGCTTTCATCCACCACCCAAATGTATTCTTTTGAGGGCGTTGCGACAACCTTCTCCATCAGAAGGGCACCCCCACCGCCTTTGATCCCGTTAAACTGGCTATCTACTTCATCCGCTCCGTCGACTGTCACATCGACAAAGTCCACTTGATCAATCGACTTGAGCGGGATATTAAGACCTTCGGCCTGTTTACTGGTCACACTGGAAGTTGTTACAGCAGTAATCTGCAAACCTTCTTCCTTAATCCGACGACCGATTTCTTCTACGAAATAGTAGGCAGTAGACCCCGTTCCCAGTCCAACAACCATCCCATCCTTGACAAACTCAGCAGCCTTGATACCTGCCATTTTCTTCAGATTTTCCACTCAAACACCTCCTTTAAAGAGCTACTTTCATTATAACATGTATCCGTTTTTATTTCATGGATGTACTGAAAAAACCCGAACATTTTTATTTCGGGTTTTTGTGTCCTATTTAACCATATCAGGATCGTAATCATAGAATCCTGTATCGAGAAAACGGTTTTTAGGGTGTAACTTGCGCACTTCCTCATCTAACAAGAAGGCTTGGTCATGGCTAAAGTTGCCCTCTTGGATCAAGCCACGCGCTTGAATAAAGAGTTTGGCAATTTCTACAAAGTTCTGACCGGGTGTGTAGAGACCTTCTAGCTTCCAGTGAGTGAAACCATGTTCTACTAATTCTGTCAATTTAGTCATCAAATCAAGGTCGTTATTTGCAAAAATGTGGGTACCATGATTATCTTCAAAGATGGAATAATGGCTCTCTGGATCACTTGGTTCTGCCAAGAAAAGGTCACGCTTACGTGTCTTTTCATCATCAATATGCGTAAAGTTATAGTAGTTTTGTAAGAGCGGACGCTTAGAATGGTGAATGACACTGGCACCATAAACCAAGACTTCAGCAGGAATTTCCAAAATCTCTGGCATCTTAAAGAGTTCAGCAGATGGAATTTCACGCGCTAAAACCGCCTCAGAAGCTCCTGCCTTTTGACCCCAGAAATTAATCTGACGACTACTAGTTACCATAGTTGAAGCATCGTAGATAGTCTTGAAGGAATAGCCATCACGGTTGACCACGTAAAAGACACCTGCATCTCCTACTGTAATATAGTCTGTCTTGATTTCTTCCAAGAAGTCTAGGAAGGGCTTGATACGGTCCATCATATCTTGGTGCATGAGGGCGTTAACCGCTACAATCAATTCCTTACTCGCATCATGAACTAGCTTAGCGATGGTGCGCAACTCTTCATAACTAAAGGTCGTTGGCAGACGAAGACCAAAATCTTTCTCACCGACATAGATACGATCTACGCCAGCTTTAAGTAACTGTTCAACTTGTTCAATACTTTCAGCAGTTGCTGTAATGATAATCTTTTCCATAAGAAAAATTATACCACAATTCTCAAAAATCAGCTATGAATACCAGGAATTTTATAAAAAGTCAACGTCATTTTTTAAAGTTGGCAATCAAAAAAGTGAACAGTAACCAGTACCATCCACTCTCTTTTTTATGCATGTGTTTTTTCTACTAGGTGGCCATCATTCATGACATAGATACGGTCAACCTTATCAAGAAGGCGTGTATCATGTGTAATCATGACAACTCCTCTCCCTTGTTCGTGGGCAATGGCAGCCAACATCTCCGTTACTTGGTAAGCACGCTGAGTATCCAGACTTGCTGTCGGCTCATCTGCAAGCACGATGCTTGGATTGTTATAAAGCGCTCTAGCAATCGCCGCACGTTGACGTTCGCCACCTGATAAAGCCTTGGGATAATGATCTTGTACCTTTTCCAAATCCAACAAGTCAAGTAACTTTTTTCGATCACTCTTCCTATTTTTTCCCTTATCCAGTCTGTCAATCAAATCCAGCTGTTCCTTGACTGTTAGAAAAGGAATTAAGTTTGAAGCCTGAAGAATGAAACCAAACTCTCTAAAACGGAGGTCTGTTTTCTCCTTCTCCGTCAAACTGCCTGTTTCTTTCCCCTTGACTAGAATCTTTCCACTCGATGCTTCCTGAAGTTGTCCTAGAGTTGTTAGAAAGGTCGTCTTTCCAGAGCCTGAAGGTCCAACGATAGCCACGAACTCTCCCGCATTTAGCTGAAAATTCGTCTCATGCAGGGCCACGACTTTCATCTTTCCTTCCCCGTAGGTTTTTGTAACTTGAGTCATTTCAATCAATGCTGTCATACTATTCTCCTTATCACTCTGCAATCGCAGTAATCGGGTCCACCTTTAGCAAGCGTGGAAGTGAAATGACACCACCTAGAAGGGCCATCAAGGAAATTACCAAGCTTAGGACAGAGTAGGCTATCCAACTCGGGTAGAAAAAGAAGGTGGCTGGTAAGACTAAAATCACTCCTCCGATTGCCAGCAAGGCTAAAGCAATTCCCATACTAGCTAGGAGGAAGATTTGACAGAAAAGAGACCATACAATGGTTTTGATCCGTATTCCCTGAGCCCGCATTATTCCATAAAGTCCTAGTTTTTGGATGGTAATGATATAGACAAAAATCCCCACAATCAAGCCTGTGATGACAATCATAGCGAGAATCATCCCTGAAAATACATTCACCTGAGGTGTGTAACCAGGAATTTTCGATATCATTTTTGGAATAGAAATCTGTTTCAGTCCGTCTCCAGCCACTTCTATATCATTTTTCAATACCAAGGCAGAGATGGAACGATTGGCTTTCAAGGTTCCTTGTAAGGTCCAATAAGTTGACAGACTCGTAAAGACAACAGGCTCGGTGAAAAATTTATTTCCTTGAGTCAGACCTACAATCTTGTAACCTGTCTTGCTTCCATTCAGCTGAATGGTATCACCTAGCCTAATCCCATAATTCTCAAAGGACTGATCTACGACAACCTCATCATCTCCTTCAGGATAACGGCCCTCCGTCAAACTAGGAGAGATAAAAGCGTCCCACTCTTGAGCAAAGATGGAAACATTGACCTTTTCACTATCATCGACTAGATTTGTCACAGCGAACATATAGCCAAGGGGAGCAGCCTCTTTAGAACTCTTATCCTTGTAGTTCTTTTCAGGAATAAAGGATGCTGTCAAATTATCATTTGCGTAGTCAGATAAAACCACACCCGTCGCTTGCCAGTTATCAATAGCTGCTCTGTTATTTCTCACGAGGCCAAGAGCTAAACTGGTCATAAAAAAGACCATAAAAGCGATAAGAAAAATAGTAGTTAGAATCAAACTATATCGAAGTTTGTTTCGTAATATTTCTTTGATAGCAAGATACATGTTTATCTCCTTTAACTTTTCCCCAGAGGTAGCAAAATGCTACCCAGTCCAATAGACAGAATCTCTGTCTTATCATCCATTCAAAACAACTCCTACCTATTCTTTTAAAATGAATCAAGGTAGCAACTCAACAAATTATATTAGGAAAAAGCCTCAGCTTGCTATCAATTTATATAAGTTATCCCTTCCTTACTCAGTATATTTATAATAGAGAAGGTCTGGTCATCTGTTTCAAGTGTAACATCCATGCTATCACTTTCCCTAGTAGGTGTCAAGAAGAGCGACTCAGATAATGATAAGAGACTTTAGTAGTTTTGTAACAATTCTGTAATAATTCTCTGCATAAAAAATGATAAAATAGTTATGTACTGTTAAGGAGAGAATCATGCCCGCAAGAAAACTAGAAGCTTATGAGTTTGAACAAGCTCCCGAATCGAATCAAACTCCGCTTTATCAAGATTATACACCGGAAGCTCCAGTCGGCCCTAACCTAAAAGAGATTTTATTTTTTGTAAATATTGCTTGTTTTTGTATTTTTATGGTGCTTTTTAGCTTTATCTTTTTAGCCTTAAAATTAAATACAGTTTTATCATTTATTGCTGCTATGGGAACAAGCTTCGCACTTTTACAACTTCAACGAAAGATGATTAAACGAAAACTTTCAAAATAGAGGTTGGTACTACTACCAACCTCTTTTCTTGTTATCTAAAAAGACAGTTTTTCAAAACTGTCTTTTTTATTTATTCTTTCGTTTTGGAGGAGATTGGATTGCGATTTTAACTTCAAAAATCGTTCCTCTAGGTTTGTTATCTTTGACGGTAATCGTTCCTCGTAAAGCATCAACAATCTGCTTGGCTAAAGAAAGTCCCAAGCCAAAGCCACCTTTCTGACGAGTCCTTGCCTTGTCTACTCGGTAAAAACGGTCAAAGATTTTCTTCTTATCGGTATCTGAGATTCCAATCCCATTATCTGCTACTGTAAGATAGAGATGGCGATCTGTAGCATGAACTACAAACTCAATCTTGCCATCTTCTTCGGTATACTTGATGGCATTATCAAACAAGATGGTCATGAGTTGTTTTAAGAGCAACTGATCGGTCATGAATGGGCGATAAACTCGATTTTCATAGTCAAAAACACGATCATTTTCAGAAGCAATCAACTCATAGTTGGCAAAGGTTGTTTTAAAGAATTGTGGAGAAACTTCTGCTATTTCTGGTTTGATTCCATCATCCCGACGTGCAAGGTTGAGAAGATTTGTCGTGAGGAAGCGCATGTTGCGAACTTCTTCAAGGCTCGAAGCAATA
>NZ_KQ970181.1:317374-319569 GCF_001579015.1 Streptococcus oralis | reverse complement strand
AAGCAATACTTTCGCTGGATTCCATAATCGTTGCCTCTGGTTTTCGAAAGAGATTCTCTAACCGATTTTGTAAAACGGCCAAAGGCGTTCTCAGTTCGTGACTCGCATTTTCAACAAAGGACTTCTGCTTTTGCATGCTTTCCAGCAAGGGTTTGACACTGACACGTGCCAGGTAAACACTGGCAATTAAAGAGAGGAGCCAGAAACTAGCCATCACTACAACAATTAAATGCTCGTGTTTTTGGCTGATTTGCTCAAGCTGGCTGGTATTGATTAGAACCGCCGCATATTTGACATTACTTGATACGGTGGAAGAGTTGGTTTCCATCAAGACAATTCGATAGGTTTCTTCCAGACCATAGCTGTTGACAACTTGGATTTGCCGAATATGATTCAACTCTTTCTTGTCCAGCTTGATCTTGTCCAAGCCTAAAAAGCGATTACCCAGTAAGAGTTGGTTAAAATCCTTGTCAAAAAGCAAAACTTCTGTATTGGAGCTAACATTGGGCTTGATTTCAGCCTTGCTGGCATCCGCAGTTGCGGGTTGAATATCTTTGACTTCCTCAGTTGCCCGATTCAGGGCTAACTGAATGACCGCTTGAGGACTACTACTAAGGGCTTGTAGTTTTTCATCTACAGAAGTATAGAGACTGGAGTGCATGACCTGTAGGATAATCAAGGTCATAGTAGAGAAAATCAGTGTGAACACTCCGAAGTTTCGAATGAAATAGCTAAAATCATCCGCGTACCATGTTTTTTTAGTTTATTGAACATCTTTTAAAATATACCCGACACTACGCAAGGTTTGAAGATTTTCAGCAAAGGCTGTCCCCTTCAATTTCTTACGAACTTTTGAGACATAGACTTCTACAACGGAAATCGTCGTATCGCTATCAAATCCCCATAGACGGTCAAAAATCTGTGTCTTGGGAAGAATGACATTTTGATTTTGAAGGAAGTAAACCAATAACTCAAACTCTTTTCCGAGCAGTTCCACAGGAGTATCTTCCACTTTTACTTCATTCGTTGAAAGATTGACGATAACATCCCCATAGGTCAAGGTGTTTTCATTAAACTTACCTGAACGTTTGAGAAGGGCTTGAATCCGCATTTTAAGTTCTTCTAGGTAGAAAGGTTTGGTGAGGTAGTCATCCGCTCCTAACTCAAAACCATGTCCCTTGTCATCCAAACTTTCCTTAGCGGTCATGATAAGGACTGGTGTCGTAATTCCTTTTTCACGCAATTCTTTCAAAACTTGGAAGCCATTTTTTTCAGGCAACATCAGGTCAAGCAGAATCAAGTCATAAACGCCACTTTCTGCTTCGTAGAGACCTTCTTCTCCATCAAAGACCTGCATGACATCTGCAAAATCATCTAAAAAGTCAAATACTGAGTTTGACAGGCCTAGGTCGTCTTCTACTAGTAAAATCTTAATCATCTTGTTCTCCTCCTGCTATAAGATACTAATCAGCTTCATCTAAGGTTATTATAAAATAAAGAATTTTTGTATCATTTTTTGGATCTTAGTATAATTCTTTAATTATTATATCATGGCTTTAACAAATGGATTAAGATTTTGTAGTGTTTTCTTCATTATTTTGGTTAGAATTGCTATCCTTGGCCTTTGTACTTCCATCTGCATTGGCCGGTTTCTTCTTAGAATTGCTACCGCCTTCTTGATTATTATTTCCTTGCTGCGGCTGTCCACCGTGACTTTGCATATTATTGCCATCTTGATTATCTTGCTGGGTTTTCGATGTTTGAACGGTCGACTGCTGATTTGTTGATTTTTGAGTCAAAGAACCGAATATATAACCACCAAGCAAGCCGACCACTAAAGAACCACTTGCTACTACTGATAGCCTCCACTTGGTGCTTTTTTCTACAACAATCATTTTCTCTTTATTCATTCTATATTTTTCTTTCTGCTTTAAGTTTCTGTGAAAAAATGAAGAAGCTCTACTTCATAAATTCACCACATTCTTTCTTTAGGCTATATACATCTTAATTATTTTTTCTTAAAGAATACTAAAAGATGAGAAAATTCTTAGAAAAATAATAGAAAATTTATCCAAAATATTTTTTTAAAATACGACCGTATCGTCTCAGTAAAAGATAATCGGCTATTGCTGGGGATAGAAGGTTTAATGTTGTAAAAATCTTTGTACCTTGTCCCATCAAAATCACTCTTTTAC
>NZ_KQ970181.1:315217-317354 GCF_001579015.1 Streptococcus oralis | reverse complement strand
CACTCTTTTACGAGATTTTATACCTTTAAGTAAAGCTTGGGTTACTTGATTTGTACTTGATATAGAGATCCCCATTTCTCTCCAAACTGGATGATAAGGCTTTTCTGATGGTGTGTCTGCTGCATTGGGGCAAAAATAAGTTATATGCATCTTTTTCTGCTCCTGTATTAATTCTCGGTTCATTGATTCGATAAAAGAAAAAAGTCCGGCGCGGCTCGCCACATCTACACTATAATAGGGGAAGGCCAGCCTACCATCTGCAAAACCTCCTGAATGCACAATGGTTGCTCCTTTTTGATTTTTTAACAAAGGTAAAAAATGTTTGCTGACAAGGATAGCCCCTATTAGGTTAATCGTCATAGTTTGATTGATCTCCTCCTCAGAGTGAGATAATAAAGATTTTCGTACATCAAATCCCGTTGCATTAATAACAATATCTATATTACCCGACCACTTTTGAACTTCAGACACTGCAACTTTAATAGAAGTTTCATTCGTTATATCTACTGAGCAAATCGGAATCTTGGAAGCAATATTCTCAGAAAAACTGGCTAATTTATTCATATTGCGACCTAAAAGAAATAAATGAGCACCTGCTTGAAAAAAAGCTTGTGTATAGGCTTGTCCCAAATTTCCACTGGCACCAATAATAACGACTCTTTTATTTTTAAAATAATTGTCACCCATAACATACTACCTCATTAGTGAACCTTTTGTGATAGGTTTAATATAACAAGCCCCACAATAACTAAAGCAATTCCCAAGAGACTTGCGAACGTTACTTTTTCATGAAAAAGCAAAATAGATAGCACAGTTGTTCCAACCAAACCAACACCAGACCAAATAGCATAGACTAGATTTAGTTGTATGCCTTTCAAAGACAAAGATAGAAAGAAAAAACACAAGCCATACAAAACTAAAGCAAGAATCCCAAAAAGCATTTTCGAAAAACCTTGCGACAGTTTTAACAGACTTGTGGCAGCTATTTCAGATACAATAGCAAGAGTTAAATAAACGTAAGACATCATTGTCCTCCTAGAATCAATAGAATTGAAAAGCTAGTCGGAAAACAATTGATTTAGCGATGAGTGGAGGCGAAGCAGGTCCAAAGTGTACAAGCATTAGCTAAAATCATAGACTTGATCTTTGAATTCTTGTAAACAGGAATCTTTTTTCGTCCACATAACTCATCTAAAGAGATCTGATAAAAATCAGCTAAGCGAATCAAACTATGACTATCTATAATTGTTTTATCATTTTCCCAATTTGAGATAGTTTGACGAGTCGTCCCCAGATATTCTGCTATTTGATTCTGACTGTAGCCATTTTGTTCTCTAAATAATTTTAATTGTTTTCCTAACATCTGCATTTCCTCTTTATATTATTCTTTTCTTCACGAATTGGCTAGACGAAATTCTTTAACATCCTATACAATTCTAGGTAAAATTTCTTTGACATTGCTATTATAACACGATTTTCAGGATGGACACTTTATACTGACTTCCAAAAAACAGCAGATTGCAAGATCCGCTGTTTTTTATCTATTACTTACTTGCTTTCAAAACCTTTTCTACTGCAGCTTTTTCACGCTTAATCAAATCAACACGCGCTGCGATATCTTTGATACCCATACGAATGTTACGGCTAAGAGCAAGGTCAGAGAGTTGTGGCTCAAAGAATTCCTTGTACTCAGCCAAGCGTTCTTCTGTTTTAAAGATGTGTGATGGGAAGATGACAAAGCTATCAAAGCTCATATCCCCTCCAAGGGCTGCCTTGATCCAATCCCAGTTTTCACGTGCCCATACCCAAACAGTCTCTTGAGTTGCTTGGTGTCCGAGGAATTGGAGGTACCATGAAGAAAGGTCTTGTGGTTTCACCACAAATTTGTCCTTCCATGAACTAATCAAGGTTTGGATATTGTCAGCATCTGTACTGTAGGCTAGAGCAGCTGCTAACTGGCGTTTGAAAACAGCATCTGTGGCATGAGTGTAGAGGTCCAGATAAGTTGCGACCAAGTCCTTGGTCTCATGGTGTTTCATCTCATTGATGAGAACTTGTGCACGGATGGCTGCTGGAAGTCCTGCAAGGTTCTCCTTATGAGCTGCAAAGATTTGGCTAGCGACTTGACTAGCTTCTG
>NZ_KQ970181.1:312529-314588 GCF_001579015.1 Streptococcus oralis | reverse complement strand
TGTCTCTAGCTCAGCAAGAACGGCATCTAACAAGTCTCCTTGATAGTCTGTAATGTAGTGGGCAGTATTTTCAGTGTTAAGACGAAGAGCTGTTTTATTTTCAGCAAGAAGAGCGGCATAGCCAGGGATTTCGATGCTTTCAGTTTCAAGTGTATCTGGTAGGCCTTTCCAGTTGCTGTTGAGTGGTACAACCCAGAGACGGTTCTTGTCTTCATGCTCACCGATAAAGAATTGTTTTTGCGAAATCTTCAAGACGTCATTTTCAACTTTGACAGTGAGAACTGGATAACCAGGCTGTTCCAACCAAGAATCCATAAAGGCTGCAACATCACGTCCTGATGCTTGTCCGAGAGCATTCCAAAGGTCACGACCGATGGTGTTGCTGTACTGGTGTTTTTCAAAGTAAGCATGCAAGCCTTTAGCAAAATCCGCATCACCGAGCCAACGGCGAAGCATGTGCATGAGACGGCTTCCTTTGGCATAGACGATAGCTCCATCAAAGAGCGTATTGATTTCATCTGGGTGTTTGACTTCAACATGGACAGACTGAACACCATCCGTCGCATCGCGTTTAAGCGCAGCTGGAACACCACCTGTTTGGAAGTCTTCAAAGATATTCCAACTTGGCTCGATGGCATCCACACAGACATATTCCATCATGTTAGCGAAGCTTTCATTAAGCCAGAGGTCATCCCACCATTTCATAGTCACGAGGTTCCCAAACCATTGGTGAGCCAACTCATGTGCTACAACTAGGGCAACTTGTTGACGGCTAGCAAAGGTTGAGTTCTCATCCACAACCAAGTAAACTTCACGGTAGGTCACAAGACCCCAGTTTTCCATAGCACCAGCTGAGAAGTCAGGAAGGGCGATGTGGAGTGATTGAGGAATTGGATATTTAACTCCGTAGTAATCTTCGTAAAACTCAATTGAGCGAACGGCGATGTCCAATGAGAAATTAAGGTTAGATAGTGGGTGGGCTTTTGTAGAGTAGACACCAACGAGGGTACCGTTTTTAGTTTTAGCGGTTACCCCTTGCAAGTCACCAGCAACAAAAGCTAACAAGTAAGAAGACATGCGAGGTGTTGTCTCAAACTTCCAGATGCCTGTTTCCTTACGGTTTTCCACATCAATCTCAGGCATGTTTGACAAGGCAACTTCACCTTCTGCTTGATCAAAACAAAGAGAAAGGTCAAAGGTTGCTTTGGCTTCAGGTTCGTCCACACATGGGAAAGCTTCGCGCGCAAAATGGCTCTCAAACTGAGTAGACAAGACTTCCTTCTTGACTCCATCAACAGTGTAGTAAGAAGGGTAAATCCCTGTCATGTTGTCTGTGATTTTTCCTGAAAAAGCAATAACCAATTCAACTTTGCCAGCCTCAGCTAATTCGATATAAAGGGCTTCATTGTCATGGTCAACTGTAAATGAACAAGCTTGACCTGCAACTTCTACAGAAGCGATTTCCAAGTCTTTTTGGTGAAGGGAAATACGGTCACTCTGTGCTTGACCAGTAATGGTCACCTTCCCAGAAAAGGTCTTGGTCTCACGACTCAAGTCTAAAAATAAATCATAGTGTTCAGGAACAAATTGGGTAATAAAATGTTCAACTGCTTGCATAGTTTTCTCCTATTCTAAGTTTAAGAGTTTTACTCTTCTTCAAACAAACTTATTATATCATGTTTTGCTTTAGAAAAAAGGATTGGACGGTAATTTCCAAAACTTTCTTCCTTCTGCAGTCTACAGTGGGTAGACCTTGCGAAATTCTTCCAGAACGACCTTGCTGTCAGGCGTAAAAGTCAAGCCCGCTTCCTCCAGCCACTCCGTGAAACAGTCTTCATGAACCTGGCGCCAATAGGCTAGGGATTTATCACCTTCCCCTTCCTTGTAAGCATGGTCAGCAGAAACTTGATGAAAGGGCTGAACGGAAACCTTGGTAATTTCGACGATGCAGACAGCCTGATCTTGACTATCTAAAATAACATCAAAGGTCCCTTCTTGCGGAAGGGGTTCGTCTTCTAGTGAGTAGAGATCGTAAGCTGATGCTGTTGCAGTCTTCTCA
>NZ_KQ970181.1:309461-311867 GCF_001579015.1 Streptococcus oralis | reverse complement strand
GCTCCTTTGTAATTTTTACTTACTTCTTTTATAAGTTTGAGATGATATGGATGGTCAATCTCTAAATTAAAAATCTCTGGAATAGAGCTGTAGTGGATAATACATTTGATATCCATCTGATTCATTTTTTGTATGAAAGAAGCATTCAGATAGCCTGCTACAGTAAAGTCAATCTTTTTCATACTTGCTTTATCCAGCATCTGTCTTAGCATATCTAACATTATTGGACTTTCCATATCATGCCATTGACTATTTCTCACAGTCGCAAAAACAAAAGAAGTCAAATCATTCATTCCAACTACAATCTTTGAAATACCAGTTTCCAGTATCCTGTCCAAGTCAAAATAAGCTGACGGTAATTCAATCATTGTGCCGACTTTTCCAGTAAAACCATGCTCACGCAATACTCTAATAGCTTGTTTTAACTGCTCAGCATCATTGATAAAAGGAAAAATAACAGACAGATTGGGATTTGTTTGATTAACTTCTGTAACGACATGTGCTTCAGCCTGAAATTCATCAGGACACGCCAGCAAGCGCCTAGTTCCTCTATAACCAAACAAGGGATGATTTTCATCAAAATGCTCTTTAGTCCCCTTTAGACAATTAGCTTCTGTATTCGTTAATTCTGAAAAACGATACCAGACCTCTTCATCTGAGTACAGGGAACAGATAGTGTCTAGATAATCTTTTACAAATTGCTGACAACTTGCTAACAGGATGTTTTGATTGAGCTCTCTTAGCAAGTATTCCCCACGAATCATACCAACATGATGCAATAGTTGTGGGTAAACTTTTTCAGCGATTTTCTCGCCACTAAGGGCAAGTTGGTTTTTCATAGCCATTCACCTCGTCTTAAAAGACACAATATAAAATATTATTATATGAAACTTTCCTCTAGTTCAAAAGCTTCATAAGGTTCAACTAACTCATATCCTAAAAATTCTGCTACTTTTTTGGAAGCCTTGTTATGAGCATCCCAAAGTGGAAACATATCTCTATTTAAACTCTCTAGAATCATTGCAGCACCAAGCTTTTTAGCAAATCCATTTCCTTGTTCGTTTGGTCTAGTTGCAACTTCCACTTCAACTGCTCCACGGTAAACTAAGCCTGAGGAAATCCCAGCAATCACTTCATTATTTTTAAGAATAACAAAGCCAAATCCACCTTTTAAAGTAAAATCCTGGTAGGACTCAAAATCCCCTTGTAAATCTTGTGACCATTCTTCCTCAGAAAAACAGTTATAAATCTGATTATCAATAGGTACAATATTGTAACCTTTCTCTAAATCAGTAACTAGAGCATTTAGAAATTCAACTTGAAAATTTGCCTTATCTTTAAAAGAATAGCGAGTAAAAGAATTTAGCCCCACTTTCCGATGCAGAAAATCTTGCCAATTGGTATTTTCTGAAATAATAATCTTATAATCTAAACCATATTTCCTAACAAAATCTTCCCAAAATCTGGAATCCAACTCCCCTGCTAGGTATAGAAAATTCCCAGCATCATAAAAGCTCGTTGTCCTATCACTATTTCGGTAGACAGATCCGATTTGAGATTTAAGACCATAGAGAACCATATTTTTCTTCCATGTTTTAAATAGTTCCATTATCCCCCTACTTCACCTTCCAATTTCTATAGTTTGTCATATCTAATTCTGGAAATCCTAGTAACTCTGCCTTAACCTGCAACACTAAAGGAGAAGCATTATCGGCAGTAATTTCTTCCAAATTCAACCAAAGTGCATTTGCTGCATCATTACTTCCATCAAGAACCTCATGAGGAAGTGATTTTTGATAACGTTCGAAATCAAGTACTATATCATAAAAGGCCATGATATGGTGTACTGCAAAGTCTTGCCCATCTTCTTGAACCAGCACATCATAGATTCTAGGGTTTGAATAACTACTGAGAGTATATCCTATCTCTTCTTGAAGCTCTCTGGCAAGTGTTTCCGTGAGCCCTTCACCTACTTCCTGGCTACCCCCAGGTAAATCAAAACGATGTTGATAGGGTCCTCTCGTTTTCTCAATGCAAAGTAACTTCCCATTTTCAAAGCAAACGCCATAGACGCCAAAGTGATTTTTGATTTCCATCAGATTCCCCTACTTCAAACTCCAACCACCATCAATGGTCAGGATTTGTCCTTGCATAGCGCTCGCTTTTCCACTTGCTAAGAAAAGGCTAATCTCTGCTATTTCCTCTGGCTCAATCCAGCGCTTAATTGGCGTTTCATTAGCCACCCAGTCAGCTAAGCCACCGGGTTCAAAGTCCGCAGCGGTCATAGCTGTCTTGACAGCACCTGGAGCGATACCAAAGACCTGAATTCCAGCTTCCGCATAGTCTAGAGCCAGTTGCTTGGTAAATCCAGCCAAGGCATGCTTAGAGGAAGTATAGGCGTGACCA
>NZ_KQ970181.1:302678-309441 GCF_001579015.1 Streptococcus oralis | reverse complement strand
AAGCAATAGAACACATGTTGATAATGATTCCTTTTTTATTTTCCAGCATTTGTGTCAAATAATAGCGAGTCAGCTCGACAGGAGTCACATAGTTGATTTCAAAAATCTCTTGAATTTCCTGCGCGGTCTGCTCCAAAAGTGGTTTGTAATCATCCAAAACTCCAGCAGTATTGCACAAAATATCCACCTGAGGACACCAGTCAAAAATCGGCTCCAAGTCCAAGGTCAAATCTCTCTGTAAAAAGTGGAAATCACCCTGCAATTGGGGATTTTCGCCTTGATCAACTCCATAAACTTGATAGCCCTTCTCTAAAAAGAGGCGAGCCTGAGCTAGACCGATCCCTGAACTCACTCCCGTAATCAATACGCATCTAGTCATGCACTTCTACCCAATCCGTCGCCAAAACATCACAAGGTGTCGGACTCCACATGGAAAAACCTTCTCCCTCACCAGACACGTTGATGAGGAAATAAGGCGTCACTTCAAGTGCAACCCCGTTTTGCTCGATGGTGTCAAAAAGCTGCACATAGTTTTCAGCCCCTCCCCAACCCGTTCGTACATATTTTTTCTTAGCCTTTAATCCAGGCAAGATTTCTTCAAATGTCATGTTTTTCTCCTTTAATTCTGAAATCATAATTTAATTATAACAAAAAACCGTTTTCCAACGGCTTTTTGACTGTGTTTTTAGCAACAGCTTCCAAATAATTGATTCCCACATACTGCAACTCAATCTTTCTCGGGATCAATTCATCCTTTTGATAAATCGGAGTCACTTTGTAGTCAAGATAGTAGTTCGGGTGATTGCCCAACCAATAATCCAAACGGTTTTCATAGTAAAGCATGCTTTCTTGATTAGTATTATCTGTTCCAGCATTGAACCTGTCAGTCATAGAGACCAGATTTCTCTTTTCATCATCCAATCCACTAAACTGATACCCAATCAAATGACCTCTACATAAGTCGCTCATTTCAGTTGACAAAAAGCCTGAAAAAGGAGAAGACCATATGGCCTTCTCCTAAACTTTCGATTTCAGGAACTCTTTATCGTCCATCAACCACAAGATCCTTGTCAAATACTTACTCTTCCCTCTTTTTGATCAGGAACAATCCTGTCAAGGCGGTTAAAAGACCAAGTAAGAAAGCGGAATCTGTTGCTGTTCCAGTATTTGGCAAGACTGCAGTCTCTTTTCTTTCTGGAGTCTGTAGCGGTGCATCCGGTTTAGCTTCTTGATTCTGAGGAGAATCAGGCTTGTTAGTTTGATCTTGTGAAGGAATTTCTGGTTTTTCTTCCTGCACTTGGCTCGCACTAGTCTTGTACACAACTGCATAAACACTCAGTTGACCTGTCATGAATTCGACATAGCGACCTTTTTGTTGGAAAACAAGACTATCCACTTGCTGAGCACTTTTAACAGTATAGACAGCTTCAACTTCTTTGTTCGCAGCTAGAGGCAGACTGACAAATACCTTGCCTTTAGGCTGGATTGGCTGACCATCTTGATCTTCCAGAGTAATATCGTAGGCATCATAAATCTTGCCTTCCAAGTTTTGTGCTTTCACTTTCTTGACTTTCAGACTAACAACTTTATCCAGTGTAGCCTTGGTACCAATGACTTGAACCTTGGTAGCTTTATCAGTCAGAATACGCAAATCACTTTCCGGTTTAGATGGTACTGGTGGAGTGCTTGGTTTTTCTTCCTTACTTCCAATCTCCACGATCTGATCCACTGGAACTTTGGAAACGAAGCTATCTCGAGTCACTCGACCGCTTTCCTTGTCATTCTCAATCGTCACTTCAACAAGCGTGGTCTTCTCACCAACCTTGCCTTCTTGGACAACTTTTCGGGTGCCCTTAGGCAATTGTGGATTTTCGCGTTCAGTAGTCTTGAAGCCAACTTCTTCAGTTACGACATCCAAGCGTGGCTGTTCAACTACAGGGGCTTGAACGCCTTCAGCTGGTGTTACTTGCTCGACTGGTTTACCGATTTCCACGATTTGATCCACTGGTGCTTTGGAAACGAAGCTATCTCGAGTCACTCGACCGATTTCCTTGCCATTCTCAATTGTCACTTCAACAAGCGTGGTTTTCTCACCAACCTTGCCTTCTTGGACAACTTTTCGAGTGCCCTTAGGCAACTGTGGATTTTCGCGTTCGACGGTCTTGAAGCCAACTTCTTCAGTTACCACATCCAAGCGTGGCTGTTCAACTACAGGAGCTGGAACGCCTTCAGCTGGTGTCACTTGCGTGACTGGTTTACCGATTTCCACGATTTGAGCCACTGGGGATTTGGAAACGAAGCTATCTCGAGTCACTCGACCGATTTCCTTGCCATTCTCAATCGTCACTTCTACAAGCGTGGTCTTCTCACCAACCTTGCCTTCTTGGACAACTTTTCGAGTGCCCTTAGGCAATTGTGGATTTTCGCGTTCGATGGTCTTAAAGCCAACCTCTTCTGTTACCACATCCAAGCGCGGCTGTTCAACTACAGGAGCTTGAACGCCTTCATCTGGTGTCGTCTTGTGAACTGGTGGTATTGGTGTATCTGGATTAGGTGTCTCAGCTATCTCAGCATGATAGGTAGAAACCTCATAAAACTCAGGGCGACCACCTTCCCACTTCAATTTAACATCTAATAAGTAGGCGCTGTTAGCGAGCTGGAAGGTTTGGAAGCTTGTGGTAACCGCACCCAAGTCTTGCCAAGCTGTTTGCCCATCTTTGGAAATGGTTTTTGCCCAAACGTGCGCTGAGCTTCCTGCTGGAATATCTGAAATCAGGCGAACATGATTTGATTCTGTCTTTTCAGATAGATGGTAAATCAACTCACCGCTGTCTTGGGTCGCCTTGTAACTGCTGAGAATATTGCCATCTGCTATATTATTCTTTTCAGATGACTTGCTCTCTGTACCCGCACCTTCCACAGTTGGATTATTGACTGACTTAGTGTATTCTCCATCATTGATAACTAACTCTGTAAATCCAACAAAGCGATGACGATAAGGAGCTGTATAGAGCACTCGGAGATATTTCGCTGCAGTTGCTTCTGGCAATTCTCCCTCAATATAGCGATTTCCAGGTCGCTGTGAATCATGTGTCCAGCCATCAGTTAAGGAGTCATCACGTGCTGGATTTTCCTGACCATCTCCTACTGAAACTACATCTTTCCAGGTCTTGCCATCTGCGCTAACTTGAATCTTTCCATCACGAAGATAGTTCTGTGTACCATCTTTAATGTAGGCACGAATCTTCTTGATTTGACGGGTTGCTCCAAGATTGAGAGTCATATGACCATCGGTTTGTGGATAATCAGAAAATTCAACATAATTGTTTAAATCACCATCAAAGAGCTGGTCTAGGTTTTTCGCTTTACGAACATCTCCACTACCATAGTTAGGATCGATACCCATGCTGGTAGATTCAATTGATATTGGTTGAATTTCCTTAGTAGTCAAGAGCAAGGAAGTCGTTCCGATTACCTGTTTCTGACCTGTCTTGTTTTCAAGACGTACATAGCGGACAAGCTGGTGATCTTGTAACTCAGAGGCACTATACCACTCCACTCCATTTGGAGAATAGCGGAGCTGGAGTGCTTGATTAGCATTCTCACCCAGTTTCAAATCCTCAATTTCATGAAGGCGTTCTAGTTTCATTCCAAGATATTGGCCCGCATCTAAAGTTGTTCCAACTGGAATATCCATCTCGTAGCGGCCCAATTTTTCATGGACTTGAGTAGTCTTGAGTTGTTCAACATTAGTGTCTGTGTATTGGTCTGTTCCAGTCTCTGACTCGACAGATAGGTTGCCAATTCGCCACCAGAAATTCGTCTTTTGCGTATTTCTAACACGTACATAACGGATATTCTGATTGGTTTCAACTTCTTTGCTCTGCTCACCTGTCAAGTTGGCTACTGTTGTCCAGTTTTGTCCGTCAGTAGAAACTTCGATGACACCAGCTGCTAGTTTATCTGTCACACCTTGTACCAAACGAATCTTCTTGACTGTTTGTTGAGAGCCAAGATCCAACTGCACCCAAGCATCTACTGGGGTTGTATCTCTTTCTCCATTTGCTGTTGAAGAACTTGCCAACATTGCTTCTGTGCTATCACTATTATCTGTCATCTTGGCAGACGTTGTATTGAGTTTATAGACCAGATTTGGACTGATGGTAATACTTCCAGCTTTCTTCTTGGCATTTTCAAGAGGACGGTTAACTGCGATTTCACGGACTGCAAACCAAGTATTGTCTCGATCTTCTGTCGCAACCATTCGAATACCTTTGGCCTTGATGTCAAGATTATCTAAGGTAATCTCAGACTCATTACCGACATAGTTACCTTGAGGAAGGGCAGTCCACTCACCCGCTTCATTTAAGTATTCAATCTTGGCCTTATTAAAGGTATCTTTCGGATTGCTGACAGCTCCCATAGCAAAGCTCAATTTCTTGATAGAAATAGGCTTATTGAACTGAAGTCCAACATAATCGCCAGTACTAATTCTGGTTGGATTTTTAAAGATAACTTGAGTTGACAAGTCTCCGTCCAATACCTGAGTCAAATCTCCTTCACCACCTGTACGGTTAGTAATAAAGGTCGTTACAACTTTATCTGGATTCAGTTCTTTTTCGACCTCCTTAGCCAGATATTCTTTAAGGTTAAGGATAAATGGACGGATATGCTGTACACCTAGCTCAGCATTTTCGTAGTGGTCAACATACCAGAAGGAATGTTTCTTAGATTGCTCATAATCTTTCAAGCCCTTGTAGTAATTATTCCAAAGACCGTCAGCATTTTTGCTACCAATAAATTCAGTAGCTGTTAAGAGAGCATCTAAGGCATTCATCTGGTCAATGGTATTGTCAAGCCAGTACTTAATCTGCTCACGCATCTGTTCATTTCCTGATGCTTTATAGGTCTCAGCAGCAGCTTTTAGCTTAGCAAATTCTGCCTTCAACTCTTTGCGCTCAGCTGAAACATCTTGACCTGCTTTCAGCTTGTTCATGAAGTTTGTCAATTTCGGAGCTAGCTCTACAGACTCTTCTAGCTTCACAACACGATTATCCATATGTTGGTTAATCATGTGCTTACCTAGCTCACGGAAAGCTACAGATTCTTTGGTATCTGTGAAACGACCTGTTTCTGCAAAGTTGAAAGCTATATCATTAACAGCTTTGGCTTCTGCCTCATTCTTCCAGATATTCCAGCTGTACTCTGCAGCTGAGAAGAGAGCAATTTTAGATGGTTCTGATTGCTGCATCGGATTGAGCATGACCCCACCGATTAGGCTTGGATCCACATCAGGGTGTAGGAATTTCTCACCACCACCCAAGATAAGGTGTTGTTTAGAATTATCTGTACACGGCCAGTTGATCCAAAGTTGAACAGGACGATATGGTTGACCAGATGCCTCTATATTTTGCTTAAGTTGAGTCAAGAAGTTTTCAGAAACTTCACCCCAAATCTTGCCTCCTGTCAGAGTCATAATGCTACTTTTCGGAAGATTACGGTTTAGGGAACGCAGTTCGTCTTCCCGACCATTACCCCAATACTGACTTGGAACAAAAATCATCTCTTTCTTCAAGCCCGGATAAGTCGCTTGTTTTTCAGTCAACCAATCGGTCATATCTTTCATCAAGCGGTTATAACTTTCATAACCACCATAAGGCTGAGCTGCATCATCTGCAAGGATACCAAACTCACGAACGCCGACGTCCAGTAACTGGGTAAATTTAGCCTTGATTGCATTCAGGTCTTCTTGGTAAACCGTCTCGTTTTGGAAGCGAATTCGACTATTCATAAATGGATGAATGGTCCAAACATAGCGAGTCTTGTTTTCGTTCCCCACCTTAGCGAGCTGACGGATTTCTTCTAGTTTTTCTTTTGGATAAAGTTCTCTCCACTTGCTGTTGTGATATGGGTCATCTTTTGGTGCGAAGAAATACTGGGTCAGTTTCAAATCACCACCGTAGCGCATCAAGGCCGCACGATCTTCGTTGGACCATGGGTTACCATAATAGCCTTCGATAAAGCCACGATTCTTCACATCAGCATAGTCTTCAACATTGACCTCACGTAGAACTGGAGCAGAGCTATCATTTAGCATATGCTTGAGTGTTGTTAGTCCATAGAAGACAGCATCTGTATCTTTTCCGACAATGGAAATTTGCTGACCTTTAACCACTAATGAATAAGCATCAATCTTATCAAATAGTCCTTGGTTGACAGGCTCTCTTTTCTGAGCTTCTTCCGCTTTTGAGCCAGTCTGGTGAACTCCCAGATAGATATTAGTTGCTCCAGCTTCGGCTGTCTTACCAGTGGTATAGGAGATATTGCTATTTTGCAAAATAGACTTGAGTCGATTACGAGTGTAAATATCAACTTGCTCACCAATTACCAAATGAACTTTCTTATCTAGACGTACCAAGCCATCACCATAAGTAACCTTATGAGGAGTTGGGAAAATCTTATACTGTTTCTTAAGGTATTCTTGGCTTCTCAAAGCTGCTTCTACTACACTTGGATCTGCTGGTTTTTTAGCGATAAAGGTATCTTCCAATTCAACAGTTCCGTCATCTTTCGGAGCTGGAATTTCAGGTTTTAGATCTGGTTTTGGTGCTGGTGGTGTAGCAGGCTCATCTGATGCAGCTATTGGTTTCAAAAGATTGATTTCAGCTGCACTGGCATATCCTTCTACTCCCTGTAGAATCTTCAACTGGATTGTATCCGTTTCGACAGCTTCAAAGTTTGCAATCTTTTCAGCTGCATTATT
>NZ_KQ970181.1:298288-302586 GCF_001579015.1 Streptococcus oralis | reverse complement strand
CAGCTGCATTATTATCCCAACTACCTTCAGCTACCTTAACCAATTGATCAGCCTTTTTAGCATAGACTTCATATTTAGTCACAAGACCATTTCCGCCACCTGGACGAGGAAGATAAGTCAAAGCATTTACAGCTGTCGCTTTCTTCAAGGTCATAGTAACCGTATAAGACGGATCCTTCTTCGTCCAATGTGAATGCCAGAAGGTTGCAGGATTCCCATCAAAGGCTTTAGAAACAGCTCCTTCTGTAGCATTTCCTGGTAGTTGCTCACTGCTTGCTTCCACACGGGCAATCTGATCCTGTGCAATCAAACGTGGATTGACAAATGGCTTATCAGACAAGCTGAGATTGTGCAAAGTACCTTCAAAACCTCCGATTTTTTCAAGAGGTAGAACAAGACTTGTGTGAGCCAATCTTGGGTGAGCTGGGTTGGCAATACGATTGATCTTTTCACCATTGACATAGAGCTCAGTTGACTGAGGTTTGGTGACAAAGACTAGCTCATAGCGTTTACCTTTTTCCAATGTCTTATCAAACTGAATATGGTGCTGCTCAAACTTATAGGCTACTTTACCTGACTCATCAGACAAATAGAGCTTGTTCCCCTCACTAGAAGCTAACTCCTGCACACCGTCACCTGTAACCGTCACATCAACTTTTAAGACGTGACTTGGACCGACGTTCCCAATGGCATTTTCAATCTTGCTTTCTTTATTGAAGACTAGACCTTTAGCGCTTTGTGTGATGTTTTCTGCATCGTAACGCTTGATTGTCTTTGGATTGATTTCATAGGTCTCAGTATCATCAATCTTGTACTCTGGATTACTACCCGGTGCATAAACATAGTCTGCGTGTGGTAAGGTTCTTCCTTCAAAGTTGTTAGCAGCTCGGTTTGATCCCCATGTCTTTTCAGCAGTAACTCTTGTTGCTTCAAAGAAGCGCTTGAAAATATCATAAGAAGTCATGCCTGTTTCGTGGAGATCAATATTATCATTCCAAACAGCATGTCCACCACCCAAGATATGAGGGTTTGAAGCCGCTAATTTTGGACCATTTCCTGCTGTCGTAAAATCATTTGGTGTCCAACGATTATATTGATACTCATAAGAAGAGTAATCACCGTATGCTCCTTGCTGGTTATTACCATTTGGCACACTGTAAGTCGGAACGTCAGTAATATTGATAATTTTAGCACCAGCCTTCAAAGCCGCTTGTGGATGTTGCCAGCCTAGACTCCAGATATCCACCTCGACATCCTTCAAATCAACTGGTGTTTGACCACTCTTACGGCTAAGTGAACCCCAAATTCGTGGCGTATAGCCCTTACCTTTAATGTAGGTAATCAAATCATTGACATAACGACGATAGTTTTCATTGTTGCCATAGTACTCATCTGTTCCGATGTGAATTGTCTTAACACCTCGAAGTGGGGCATTTTCTCCATCCAACAATTTATCATAAACAGACTTGACAAAGCGCAATGTTTCATCATAATTCTTATCCAAATCAAGCATCGCAACACGCTCTACATTATGCTTATTCGGACTCAGCTGTCCTTTATACATCAAGTCTGGACGAACCTTCACAAATGATAAAGCATGCCCCGGTGTATCAATTTCTGGCACCAAGTTGATTCCTAGCTCATCAGCCAAAGCGATGAGTCTTTGCATTTCATCTTTGGTATAGTGTTGCTTAGAAGTCAAAGGCACACCATTGTCACCGACAATATCTGTCTGTAAACGGAAACCTGTATCTGCATGATTGAGCACATACTCAATTTCCTGCTCCTTGGTCAGATTTTTACCTGCTAAGTGCTCCTTGAGGAAGATATAGTTATCATTCAAATGCAACTGCAAGTCATTCATCTTGTAGTAAGCCATGTTTAGCATAATGTCCACAAGAGTATCATAAGGAATAAACTTACGACCAGTATCTAACATAAATCCACGGTGACTGAAACTTGGAAAGTCTCGAATTTCACCATTTTGGATATTTTCTTGCCCCATTTGAAGTAAGGTTCGAGTAGCATAAAAGGCACCTTTATTAGTCTGCGCTTCAATGGTAAAGACATTATCACGAATCGTAATACCATAGCCTTCTTCACCATAGCCCTTGTCCGTTACCTTTTTAAACTCAATACGATGCGCGGAAGTACTGTCTCCCTTGGCAAGCTCTAAACCTCGAGAAATCAAATCATTGGCATAGAAATTAGCTGCCTTGTCAAATCCTGAATCTCCAACAGATAGAACGGTATCTTCCAAAATAGAAGAACGTCCTTCCTCACCATGCCATTGCTGAACAGTTGGAGCCACTGTTGGTTTGTCTCCAACTCCCTCATCTGCATAGCGACCAGGAACTCTAACTTCAAATTCCTTGGTAATGGTTTGACCTTCATGCACTTGTTGCAAAGAAACTTTAACTGTCTGCTCCGTTAGAGGCTGGTGGATTTTATTATTCAGGTCAATCACACCTGTTTTATTGCTACCAACTAAGCTAACCTTACCCGGTAATTTAGGTAGAACAAGTGAATGGCCATCTTGAGCCAAAGTCAGCGACTCTACTTGGTTAAGACTTGTCACCTTACCTGGTTCTGGAATGTTAGAATAAGCTCGTATTTCCTGAATACCGACATTGCGCCAGCGCATACTACCTTCAGCATATTTAGTGATTTCCAATTTGAGATATTTGGCTTCAATCGGAACATCCAAATTAACTCTTTCATCTAAAACTGGTTGACCATCTTTTTCATAAGCCAATTTCCACTTACGTGTCGCTTCCTCTTCATTGATAGCTTCAGCTGTAGCATAGTATAGTTTCCATCCTTGAATATTTGGATCGTTCGGCTGTCCTGTCCTCTGTCTACGATCCCAATCGATCTCAATCCGTTTGACTGATGTCACTTTATCTAGTGTCATAGTCAACTGAGGATTGACTACATCCTTATCTGTCGCCCAACGACTAGTACTATCTCCATCGACTGCCTTATCAGCAGTAAAAGAAGTGTTTTGTTCGTGATTGGATGCGCTTACACGAACATTTAATAAATGATTGACATCAGGAGTCTTTTCCACTTCTGTTGTTGGTGCAGTTGTTGCTGATTCTGGATGAGTTGGTTCATTGCTCACCTTAGGTTGAGCTGGTTTAGGTGAAGTCGCTTCTGCAGATGCTTCGGAAGTTGGTTCATGACTTTCTGTACTTGGAGTATCATTTCCCCCCGCCTCTGCTTTAGCTAGTTTATCAGCTAAATCTGCTGGCAATTCATCTAAAGGTTGAAGCTTCTCTACCGCTCCCGAAGAAACCCCATCAGTCTCAGTCGCCGCACTAGCACTCGAAACTGGACTTGTAGGGGTAACTTCTGCAGCTGCAGCTAGTTGGGAACTGAATAACATAGTTCCTATCACAACAGAGCACACTCCTACAGCATATTTACGTATGCTATAGGTAGATTTTTTTCAAAAAATCTCTTATCCATTTTCCTTTTCTCCTCCTAAAAATGAGTAAGCGCTTTCAAATAACGCATTTTATATATTATTATCTCTATTATGCAACCCTTCCCTAAAAATGTCAAGTCTTTTTATAAAAAAATTTAAAGTTTCTAATTAACTCAAGTATCAAACATTCTAGAGAGTAACTAACGGTTTTGATTTCTTATATGCCTCTCAAATAAATCTTGATATTACTGAGCACTATCTCTAATAAACTTATCAAATATCACACCCGCATAGAGATTAGTTCACTTGTCTGAAACCTTACAGCGTGAGACGGATTAATACACATATAACAAAAAGGCTCTCCGAAAACTCGGAAAGCCTTATTTAATGCTACTTCTAGCTTCCTCGCCTTTATATTTCAAGGCTCGGGATAAAAAGGTTCACTGGACCTTTTTATTTTGCGATTGGGTAAACAGAAACTTGTTTTTTATCGCGACCTTTACGTTCAAAGCGTACTACGCCTTCAACTTTAGCGAACAAAGTATCGTCCCCACCACGCCCAACGTTTACACCTGGGTAGATGTGAGTACCGCGTTGACGGTAAAGGATAGATCCACCTGTTACAGTTTGTCCATCAGCTGCTTTAGCTCCAAGACGTTTAGCTTGTGAATCACGTCCGTTTGATGTAGAACCTCCACCTTTTTTGTGGGCGAAAAGTTGCAAGTTAGCAAGATTCAATTTCAACATAATTGTTTTCCTCCAGTTAGTTTTCTGTGATAACTCTGGTTTGGACGAACTCCGATGAGTCCTCCGATAATTTTGCCATACCTAAGAAAAATGATTCAAAGAATAACTGAGTCATTTCTCT
>NZ_KQ970181.1:280995-298268 GCF_001579015.1 Streptococcus oralis | reverse complement strand
CCACCATCATCTTCGTTTAATTCTAGGATTGGTTCATAGCCTGCAAATTTCTCAATGGAATTGACAAAGTTAACGGCAAGCGTAGAAACCGATGCACACACGACATCTAAGCCGTATTCGCCTGTCTCGGCGTGTCCAGTAATTTCCGCACTCCTCAGCTCGCCATCTTCGGCTCTCTCAAAGACTGCTTGTATCATGTGTTCTCCTTAAAATTAAGCGTTGATTGCGTTGATGACAACTTTTGTATATGGTTGACGGTGACCTTGTTTGCGGTGGCTACCTTTTTTAGGTTTGTACTTATAAGTAACAACTTTCTTTTGTTTTCCTTGTTTTTCAACAGTTCCAACTACAGTAGCTCCAGCAACAAGTGGAGTTCCGACAACAGTGTTTTCACCACCAACAAGAACAACTTCGTTAAAAGTAACTTCTTGACCAGCTTCAACGTTCAATTTTTCAACGTAAACTGCTTGACCAACTTCAACTTTAACTTGTTTTCCGCCAGTTTTGATAATTGCGTATGTGCTCATTATGCACCTCCTATGATTTTTTGGGTTTCCCCGTATTTTGTGAAGACTCGCCTAGCATCGTGGGACGAACCACTTAGTAAATGAGCTCTAAGTATAACAAAGTTTAAATTTGTTATAGGATGAGCAACGATGTTCGTGCGGTTGCACAGGACTGTGCATAGTCAACTCTTCAAGTATAGCATATCTTCTTTTTTCTTACAAGTAAAATCAATCAAATTTAAGCTTTTTCTTTCCCTTTTTTCTCCAAGAAGCAAAAAGCATGCTGAAGTAAAAGATACTCATCATAAGAGGAATACCTAGAATTGTCTTCTCCTGATAGTAAATCGTCATATAAGCCGAAAAAATGACTCCAAAGACAAAACTGCTAAGCAAGCTAACAAAAATCAAGCCCTCTCGTAGGAAGGGCGTATGTTTGGTCCGAAGATAATCCCCAAAAGCTAACATGGTTCGTTTGATATTCCCTGTCATAAAAGCATTATTATAGGCAATACCTGACACTTCTCCAAAAGCAGTTGTTACCAGCCCCATACAGAAGGCCAAAGGTGGGACTAGATAGATATTATCAACCGTTTGCGGCACAAAGCCAATAATTAGGGACAGAACTGCAAGTGGTATCAAGGACAAAATCGGCTTTTTAACGATTCGTAGTTTTTCTTTATACAATGTCAGTAAAAAGACTCCCATCATAAAAGCTAGCAAGGTCATTACTTTGGCACTGGCATCAGAAACATTATGCTGAATGAGTCCCACTGAAAGAAATACGACATTCCCAGTTTGTCCAGCTACAAGGGTATTCCCTCGCACAATAAACGTATAGGCATCTACATAACCTGCACAAAAAGTCAAAAAAAGCGCTAGCCTCTTGGACTGACGTGATATTTTTCTTATTGGTAATAATCTCATTTTCTCCCCCTTCTCATTTCATCTACTTATCTAAATATTGTACCACTTTCTTTGAGAAAATCGTAGTCCATTTGAAAATTTTTACCATCTGTTGGATAGTCCTTCTTTTCTATGTTATAATGAAGGAAGGATTTAAAGTCGGAAAAGGAGTATCTATGCTTAAACTAGGTGTCATCGGAACAGGCGCTATCAGCCATCACTTCATAGAAGCAGCCCACGCCAGTGGTGAATACCAGCTAGTCGCAGTCTATTCTAGAAAGTTAGAAACTGCAGCAACCTTTGCTTCTCGCTATCAAGATATCCAACTCTTTGATCAATTAGAAGACTTCTTTAAGTCTTCCTTTGATATAGTCTATATCGCTAGTCCAAACTCCTTGCATTTTGTTCAAGCCAAGGCTGCCTTGTCTTTTGGTAAGCATGTCATTCTTGAAAAGCCAGCTGTCACTCAGCCACATGAATGGCTAGATTTGGTTCAAACGGCTAAGGAAAATCACTGTTTTATCTTCGAAGCAGCTCGTAATTACCACGAGGAAGCTTTTACCACTATCAAAAACTTTTTAGCAGACAAGCAAGTGCTGGGAGCAGATTTCAACTATGCCAAGTATTCTTCCAAGATGCCTGACTTGTTGGCGGGACAGACGCCCAATGTCTTTTCAGACCGTTTTGCTGGCGGAGCTCTTATGGATTTGGGGATTTATCCTCTCTACGTTGCCGTTCGCCTCTTTGGAAAGGCTCAGGATGCGACCTATCAGGCTCAACAGCTTGAAAATAGCATTGACCTAAATGGCGACGGTATCCTCTTCTACCCTGACTTTCAAGTTCATATCAAGGCTGGGAAAAACATCACTTCCAATCTTCCTTGCGAGATTTACACAGCAGATGGAACCTTGACCCTCAACACGATTGAACATGTCCGCTCAGCTATTTTTACAGACCACCAAGGAAATCAAGTCCAGCTCCCTATCCAACAAGCTCCTCATACCATGACTGAGGAAGCCACTTCATTTGCACACATGATCCAGCAACCAGACCAGACACTTTACCAGAACTGGCTGGATGATGCAGGTTCTGTTCATGACCTATTACATACCATGCGCCAGACTGCTGGCATTAGATTTGAGGCAGAAAAATGAAAACCAAACTACCTACTGAATGGCAAGAACTAAGTGACCGACTCGGTTTCCAAGAATTCACCCCCATTCAAACTCAACTATTTGAGCCCATTCTCGATGGAGAAAACCTTCTGGGAGTGAGCCCAACAGGAACTGGTAAGACCCTAGCTTACCTCCTACCAAGTCTGCTCAGACTACAAAAGAAAAAAGCCCAACAACTCTTGATTCTAGCACCAAATACAGAACTTGCTGGACAGATTTTTGATGTATGTAAAACGTGGGCAGAAGCTATCGGCTTGACTGCTCAGCTCTTCTTATCAGGTTCGAGTCAGAAACGCCAGATTGAACGTCTTAAAAAAGGACCAGAAATTCTCATTGGAACTCCTGGCCGTATCTTTGAACTCATCAAATTGAAAAAAATCAAGATGATGAATGTGGAAACCATCATTTTGGATGAATTTGACCAATTGCTCGATGATTCTCAGATACACTTTGTCGAGAAAATCACTCACTACGCACCTCGTGATCATCAACTCATCTATATGAGTGCGACGACCAAGTTTGACCAAGAAAAGGTTGCTCAAAACACGCGCACCATTGATCTTTCTGACCAAAAGTTAGACAACATTCAACACTTCTACATGCAGGTAGACCAACGTCACCGAGTGGATATGCTACGAAAGCTAGCTCATGTAGAGGATTTTCGTGGTCTGATCTTCTTTAACAGCCTATCAGACCTTGGAAACGCAGAGGAAAAACTACAGTATCGGGATATCTTGGCTGTTTCCCTCGCTAGCGATGTCAATGTCAAGTTTAGAAAAGTTATCTTGGAAAAGTTTAAGAACAAGCAACTAACTCTTCTTCTTGCAACTGACCTTCTGGCTCGCGGAATTGATATCGATAGCCTCGAATGTGTCGTAAACTTTGATATTCCTAGAGACATCGAAACTTACACTCACCGCGCTGGTCGTACAGGTCGCATGGGCAAAGAGGGCTATGTGATCACTCTCGTAACCCATCCAGAAGAACTTAAAAAACTCAAGAAGTTCGCAAATGTACGTGAAATTGTCCTAAAAAACCAAGAACTCTATATCAAATAAGGTTGGCTCTCGCTAACCTTTTTCTTGTCCCCAAGTAATTTCTAGTTGATAGCCAGCAAAGGGATGTCCCTCTTGGTTTTGTAGTTGATAGGCTAGCTCAATCTTTTGCCCATCTAGTTTGTAGTGACTCGTTTGAATGATAAACTCCTGCATCCCCATTGGAGTAGGAATATAGGCCAAGCTATCGCTATCCTTTAGAAAACGCATGATGGTCTTGGGATTGGAGAAACGTGTCATTACCAGTTCTTGACCATGAAACTTGAGTACCACTTTTTCCTTTTCCTCATTATAAAAGAGTAAATAGCTATAATCTCCTTTTTCACGCACTTCCACGTCATAGAGTTGGTCAATCACTTCCAACTGTTCATCAAACTGAATCGTATTTCGCATCCGAATCTTCACATCATGTCCTCTTTCTTGTCTCTTGTCCTACTATTTTACCAAAAAGAACAGGATTTTGCTATAATGGTCATATGAACGAAAAAGTATTCCGTGACCCAGTTCACAACTATATCCATGTAAACAATCAGGTCATTTATGACTTGATCAATACAAAAGAATTTCAACGCTTGCGCCGTATCAAGCAACTAGGAACTTCCAGTTATACCTTCCACGGTGGGGAGCACAGCCGCTTTTCTCACTGTTTGGGGGTCTATGAGATTGCACGACGCATCACGGAGATTTTTGAAGAAAAATATCCTGAAGAATGGGACCCTGCTGAGTCTCTCTTGACCATGACCGCTGCTCTCCTACATGACCTTGGGCATGGTGCCTACTCCCATACTTTTGAACATCTCTTTGATACAGATCATGAGGTCATTACTCAGGAAATCATCCAAAGCCCTGAAACAGAGATTCACCAAGTTCTGCTACAAGTGGCGCCTGATTTCCCAAAAAAGGTGGCTAGTGTCATAGATCATACCTATCCTAACAAGCAGGTAGTGCAACTCATTTCTAGCCAGATTGATGCGGACCGAATGGACTATCTCTTGCGTGACTCTTATTTTACAGGAGCATCCTATGGAGAATTTGACCTGACTCGGATCTTGCGTGTCATTCGTCCTATAGAGAATGGTATCGCCTTTCAGCGCAATGGCATGCATGCCATCGAAGATTACGTCCTCAGTCGCTACCAGATGTATATGCAGGTTTATTTCCACCCAGCAACACGCGCCATGGAGGTTCTCCTACAAAATCTCCTCAAACATGCCAAGGAACTCTACCCTGAGGACAAGGACTTCTTTGCACGCACTTCTCCACACCTCCTTCCTTTCTTTGAAAAAAATGTGACCTTGTCTGACTATCTGGCTCTTGATGATGGCGTGATGAATACCTACTTCCAGCTCTGGATGACCAGTCCTGACAAGATACTAGCCGACTTGTCGCAACGCTTTGTCAACCGCAAGGTCTTTAAATCCATTACCTTTTCTCAAGAAGACCAAGACCAGCTCGCCAGCATGAGAAAATTGGTTGAGGACATCGGCTTTGATCCCGACTACTACACTGCCATTCATAAGAACTTCGACCTCCCTTATGATATCTATCGTCCCGAATCTGAAAACCCGCGGACACAGATTGAGATTTTACAGAAAAATGGAGAACTGGCAGAACTCTCTAGCCTGTCTCCTATCGTCCGATCCCTTGCTGGCAGCCGCCACGGAGACAATCGTTTCTATTTCCCAAAAGAAATGCTAGATGAAAATAGCATCTTCGCAAGTATCACCCAGCAATTTTTACACTTGATTGAGAACGATCATTTTACCCCAAATAAGAACTAATAGAGGAAATATATGAGTATTAAACTAATTGCCGTCGATATCGATGGTACCCTTGTCAACAGTAAAAAGGAAATCACTCCTGAAGTCTTTTCTGCCATCCAAGACGCCAAACAAGCCGGTGTCAAAGTCGTGATTGCAACGGGCCGTCCCATCGCAGGTGTTGCCAAACTTCTGGACGACTTGCAGTTGAGAGACGAAGGTGATTATGTGGTAACCTTCAACGGTGCCCTTGTTCAAGAAACTGCTACTGGCCAGGAGATTATCAGCGAATCCTTGACCTATGAGGATTATCTGGATATGGAATTTCTCAGTCGCAAGCTCGGTGTCCACATGCATGCTATTACTAAGGACGGTATCTACACAGCCAATCGCAATATCGGAAAATACACAGTGCACGAATCAACCCTCGTCAGCATGCCTATCTTCTACCGTACACCTGAAGAAATGGCTGACAAGGAGATCGTCAAGTGTATGTTTATTGATGAACCAGAAATTCTCGATGCTGCGATTGAAAAGATTCCAGCAGAATTTTACGAATGCTACTCTATCAACAAATCTGCTCCTTTCTACCTCGAACTCCTTAAAAAGAATGTAGATAAAGGTTCAGCCATCACTCACTTGGCTGAAAAACTCGGATTGACCAAAGATGAAACCATGGCGATCGGTGACGAAGAAAATGACCGTGCTATGCTGGAAGTCGTTGGTAACCCCGTTGTCATGGAAAATGGAAATCCAGAACTCAAAAAAATCGCCAAATACATCACCAAAACAAATGACGAATCCGGCGTTGCCCATGCCATCCGTACTTGGGTATTGTAAAAGGTAAGAATAGACGAACCCCGCTCAGCAGAGCGGGGTTTTTCAAATCAATAGTTTTTCTATCCCATCATTTTTAAAGTAATCAAGTTAATTCATCTAGGTAGATAAATCGCTATGAACTATGCTAAATTACCAATCACTTGATGATCCTCCACCATCAAAACCACCACCTGACCAATCGTCACTCGACCAAGACGATGAGGAATCACTGCTATTTTCCTCAGGATACTTATCTCTATTTTTGCTACGGAAGTCTCTTAATGCTTTTTGCGACCATGAACCATCATTAATAAAGGCGGGATCATAGGGGAATAATTTATCATTACCCTTATATGATTTATTAGATTTTCGTTTTCTTTCCGAAACAGTACCATTCTTAAAAAGATTAATCAAATAAGAAATTATAAAATATCCGCCACATAACAAAATAATTCCTATTGACATATCCCATAATCCTTTTGCGATTTCAAGTAAATAATTCCTCTCTACTACAGGTGCATCAGCTAATTTATACTCTTGATTGGAAATATTTTGTATTATATCAATAACAGCTCCGTCATAGTCTTTTGCTCGCATCTTATCACGAGAGGCATCTAATATTTTCTTAGCCTTTGTATCAGTCAATGTAATAGATAGGTTATTAGAGGTTTCAATACGAAACTTTCTATCTTTTATAGCAATCAGTAACAATGCCCCCTTATTGGAATCCGAATAACCGATTTTCCAAGATCTGGCTATAGTATTTGACAATTCTTCTAAAGATTCACCATTTAGACTCTCAACAATATAAATGCCAATTTGAATTTCCGATTTGCTATTTAGTTCTTGTAATTTATCCGAAACAACCCCTGATAAATAATGGTTTGGATCATAAATGCCATTAGAAGGTCTATCTGGTATCACTAGGTCTGCTTGAGCTGATCCAATAAAAATTAGCAGGATTGTCAAAAAAGATATTAGGATTAAAGCTATTTTTTTAATCATGAAAGTCGAACCTTCCTTTTGTTGACAATTTACAATTTCAATAAGAATGAGAATAAACGATATTCTTTTTTTAAATAGAATTACTTCGATAAAGTCATCTTTCTATCAATCCATTCTAACTAGAATTGAAATACGAAATCAGATTATCTGCAGATGCCATGACCTTGTTATCCAGTCAATTTTTACTAATTCATTATCTATTTTTTCCATTGAACTAAACTAATTTGTGATTGAATTGCATCGAATAGAAATGCCATTGAAAAAATCAGAAACATTCTTGCCAACACTTTTGGCAGTCTCCAAGCCCTGGTGGATTCCCTTCCAAATCTATTTTACGTGTTTCTCATACCATTCCTGATACTCTTGGTAACTGTTGAGCGGAGTCTCTTCCTTTGTTTTAGGATCTATCCCAACAACATCTAGCTTATCCTGACCGACCGGCGCAAACCAATGGCGCATATCTTGGAAAATAGCTTCCGGATCGGAATAGTCACCTTTTCTAACTACTATTTTAGCCGCCCCTTCCATGCCCTTATAATATTCAGGGTAATCCCTAATAAAGTTTATATTAGTATCTTCTCTCACTTTTGAATCATTACGGTAGTATAAATAATAAATGGGGATAAGGCCGTATTCAGTAGCTATATCATCCAAATTAGTATAAGTAAAAGAGAAGGCAAATCGTTTGGAATCTGTTTTAACCTCGGGTAGAGCCGGTACTATCTGTTCGGAAGCTACATCCAAAGCAACCTCCTTCTTATCTTCTCTATTTTGCTTATTCGTCAAAGAAAAACTAAATAATCTTTCCCGTTATCAGTGTAGCCTCTTTTCTCATAAAAATCCACTCTATAATTTTGGTCATAGGTTTGGATTAGTTTGACTACATCAATCGTCTTTGGTTGGTTCTCTAAATGATTGAGATCATAAACATCTAGCGTTAATTCCACCAGATTACTCTCGCTCCTCCCAACAAACTTTGCATTACTTATAACAAAATGATTGGATAAAACAACTGGAATCATAGGCTCCTTCATTTTATAATAAACATAACGGTTCTGGGAACCAAAGGTTTCAATGCGCTCCACCTCTGTTTTAACTATCAATACCTCATGGTCTTCCTGCCATTGGACATATATGGGCCAGGTATAGGCATAAACACCATAGCCCACCAAAGAAACTAGAAGCAAGCCCACAAACACCTTAGTTCGGAAGCTGAGAGTCTTTAGGTATTTCATTTGGTAAGAATCCTCCTTTATTTGAGTTTAAATACATAGGACGAATCGTCCTCTTATTCTTCTTTTTCAACCAGTATTCGGCGTTGTTTGTTCAGTTCGCGGTCTTTGGCAACATCGTAATACAAGTCAAACTCTTCTTTGGTATTGACTGAATGCTCTTGATCATCCTTACTGAGTTCGGCTGGAATCGTCAGCCCTTCGTAAAGATTCGTATCGGCTGGGACAAAAAGCTGATACAAATCGAGAAACTGTGAAACATCTCCATAAACCTTATCATAATCATACTTAGAATCAATCAAAAGGAAAAACTGAGAATCTTGCTTACTTAATAATTGATAAACTTTAGGTGCAACTGTTTCCAAAACACTTCCCTTCAATACATCTTGACGAAAAGACAATTTATTTTGATTCCTTAAATCATCTGCTGTAGATGTTCTCAAATCGGTTGTCATCTCTTCCATCTTGTCCTTTAAAGGACCCAGATCTACCGAAGGGCTTTCAGGAAACTGTTGTATTTTTGTATCTTCCCAATCAATTTGCTTGGTTTCTAAATTCAACCATAATTGTTTTTTCTGTGATAGCTCCCATCCTCGTTTGTATACTTGTAACGGTATATAATCCTTACCATCCTTTTCGATAATACCTCCAGTATATTCTGGTATATAATCAGGGTTATAGTCCTCTACAAGTTTATAAATATCTAATTGACTGCCTTCCAACTTTCGATCACCGATTCGATAAATGGACATGGCATAATAAACTTCGGGATCCTCTTTTGGTAATTTTTGTGTCCCTCTATAGGTAGAATTATGGAAATAATCACGAACAATATAGCGTTGATTAGAGGCCCCATGAACACCTAAAAAGTTTTCAGCTACTTCTGGATTGTATTTGGCAAACAATCGATCCTCTTCTGGAGTCAGAGACTTCCAATGCACGGCCACTCCCCTGCCATCTTCTAAAAACTCATAAGAATCAATTTCCCATTTGCCTGTATAGTAACCCATATTTTCATATTTTTGGCGTTCTTGCTTGGCCTGCTCTGATTGTTGATAACTATGATAGCCCCATAGAAGCAGAACAACTAACAGGACAGATCCGAATATTGTTAGTACTTTCTTCATTTCTCTGCCTCCTTATTTACCATATTTCTGTTCGAAATACTCTCAACTTTTCCTTTAATCTGATTTAGACCATTCGCCATCTTTTGAATCTGTTTTGAAATGGTTGCCAAACAGAAAAGCAAAAGGAAAATGTCTTTGTCCCATTATACCACAAAAAGAGAGCGGATTTCGCTCTCTTTATTACTCTGGCAATTCTACCTTCAAACTCATATCTGTGGGTTGTAACACCTTCTGAACAGCTGCGAGAAAAGCTAGTCCATTATCCGATGGAGAATATTGGAAAGTGATGTGAATGACTTTCTTATCAAACTTATCTCCATATCTCGCCACATACTGCTTGCTTTCGAGGAAGTAGATATAATTGTTGAGTTTTTCTTGAAGCTTCAACAAATGTTCTTCTTCTAATGACTCTATCCATTTGTTTTCATCAATCAACAACAACTCTAGATGGTCATCTGAAACACCCATCGCATCTATACTTGTAACATCTAGTACAATTGGCCATACTTCTGCAATTGATTTAATTTTTCTTCTATTCTTATTTTCCTCTTTCTTTTGCTCATTAACAATATACTCTACTTTGTTTTTATCACAGCTTTTGAAAAGCCCCATAGAATCAATTAAATTACAAATATTACGGTAATAATCAACCTTTTTCTCATTAGGAAGATTATAAATACTTTCAAGAACAATAGGTACTATATTCTCCAAATCAATGATAAAAGGTAAAGCATCATATTCTCCCAGTAAATCTTCTTGTTTTTTGATAAATGATACAACTTGATATAAATGTATAATATCCTGACTAGAAGCTAAATCCTTTAAAATATTAAAAGTTCGATCCGAAATATCAAAGTCTCCCTCTACATAAACTGGAAAAAGGCTATATTCTATCAAAATATGGGTATCCGTAATATCTTGATAATATGAATCTCGATGACCAATTCTGTACTCAGGATCAATACCTAAGAAAGCATCTATTTCTCTGTGATTTTCAATTGCTTTTTTATACCTCATAATATCCCACTCGGTATCTGTTTTTAGTCTATATGTCTTCATTTAATTACTCCATTGGTTAATTCTGCCTATTTCTAGGTATTTATTCAATCTATTTCTCATAATCATTATTGTTTTTTAATATCGTACAACTTTTGTATTGCTGAATTTCTATTGTCATATAAATTTGCTTCCTTTATTTAACATTGCAGAATTATCATAGACCAAAAAGATTTAGTTGATGCGCACATTCCTTATCAAACTCTCCATTACCTTCTTTCGCCTATGCAAATTATTGGCTATACACAAATAGAGAATAAACAAAAGTATCGAGTAGAAAAATAATGGCAAAAAACTAGGATATATTAGGTAGATGGTCAAGGATACTAACAAACTAATAAAGCTACCACGAATTACGGAAGAAACAACAGCTCCACTTTTCTTTACTACTTCTAGGAATTCTAAAAACTCCAAATCTGTAAATAAAGCAGGATACAAATCCAAGTCTTTTTTAAAATAGACATCCAGCAATTTCCCGATAAGTAAGGAAATATAAGAGAATAAAATCAAATAAAGGTACTTGTGCTCAGCTATACTAATGATGGTCAGACCATTCAGAAATCTAATAAATGGAAGAACTAGTAATATCAAGGAAAAAATAAAGTACTGTTGACTCTTAGAAGTTCTTTCTGGAATCGAAAAAAACAGTTTCCTTCCTTTAAGGTCATAGTAAACCAATTTGTTTTTAAACTCTCCTAGGTGAACTAGTCCTTTATATTGTTTATTCTTTTCTTTCATTTTCACTCCCTCCCTAACTCAAACACTCCATAATCAAAAGATACAAGCTCTTAAAACCTCGAATTGAATGACATCTACCCACTGTAGTTTTAACCCCTTTTCCTCTCTATTATACCACACGAATGTTTTCTTATAAATTTGCCTCGCACCTTACAAAGCTATACGGATTAATAGTCGCATAACTAAAAGAACTGAGCCCTGTACAATACAGAACTCAATCCTTACTTTTAGTATAATGCCTAATTGTTTTGGGGAAATACATTACCACATAGCACCATTTAGTTAGTCTTTCCCACCAAGTCTGCTATTGATAGTCATCATGATACTAGCTATTTTTTCACCCCAATATGGGTCAGAAGCATAGAGAACATTCATTCCTGTCGCCTTGTTCCCCAAGTGGTCTCTTCCACGGTCAATGTAGTTCTCACGAATCCACTTAGCTGCGCCGAGGATCCCCTTATCCACATCATCAAATTTCTTGGCTGAGGTATACGGGCTCGAATCATAAGCTGCAATTCCAAAGAAATTATTCTTATCCTTAGCTATCTGGCTCCGTCCCCAAGCACTCTCAAGTGCACTATGGGCCATCAGATAAAGAGCATTCACACCATATCGTTCCTCAGCTTCCTTAAAAATAGCTCCCTTACCAGCGAGGCGACTATCCCGAATATTCATCAAAGAATAAACTTTATCCAATTCAGCTGCACTATAATTACTTGGTTTAGTCAAATTTCTAAAGAGGAAAGGATTTTCAATGGTGAAGCCATCAAAATGAATTCCATCAGTTGAATAATATTTCTTACCAATGGTCATAGCTGAGCTATGTGGAGCAACACGGAGACTCACATAAGGTGACAACTCATGGTAAAAATACTTGCCATCGCTTGTATAATGAGGGACAAACTCACTTTCTTTATCAATAGCTACTAAATCACTTTTATTCATGAAGCCGGATAAACCAGAAATATTGACTGGTATTTGACTATCTTTTTTAGATTGGGCATCTCCAAGTGAAACTATGGTTCCCTGTGATACATAACTCAATCTTTCACCAGAAGCGCTATAGACGTAAGCAGTAATTGGTTTCACTTTGTAATATTTTGCCTCTGATATCCACTTCCCATTATTCTGGAAGGAATACTCTTTACCTTTGATCGTGAAAGTACCTGTTACATATCGACCATCATTTTTTAGATAGTACCAAGCATCGTAATCTTTGTCAAAAATCCATTCATTTTTGGCCATATAGCCACCTGATTTAAGGTAGTATGAACCAATCCATTCGCGGGAAGCGTAGGCTCCACCTGACTTCAAGTAAAACCAGCTATTGTAGGATTTATCAAAAATCCACTCTTTTTCCGCCATAGCGCCACTATCTTTCAGATAGTAGTCACTTTTCCACTGGCTACTTGCCATCACACCATCGCTATTGAAATAGTACCATATCCCTTTGATTTTCTCCCATTTGTCGCGAGAAATCTTTCCTGAAGCTGTAGCATAGTACCACTTGTCGGATATTTTCACCCAATCGTTTTCTGCCATGGCACCACTACCTTGGAAGAGATAGTCATTATAGATGGTGCGACTAAGCATGACACCATCTTTATCAAAGTAATGCCAGACGTCCTCAATCTTTTCCCATTTGTTGCGAGAAATCTTGCCTGAAGCTGTAGCATAGTACCACTTGTCAGATATTTTTACCCAAGCATTTTCTGCCATGGCACCGTTACCTTTGATAAGGTAACCATCAACTATAGTATTACTGAGCATAATACCGTTTTTATCAAAGTAATACCAGACACCTTCAATCTTTTCCCACTTATTGCGGGAGATTTTGCCTGAAGCTGTGGCGTAGTACCACTTGTCAGATATTTTCACCCAATCGTTTTCCGCCATAGCACCGTTACCTTTGACAAGGTAACCATCAACCATGGTATTACTGAGCATAATGCCGTTTTTATCAAAGTAATACCAGACGCCACCAATTTTTTTCCAGTTTACGACAGACTGGTTATTCTCATAAAAACGCCAGTTTCCTTGCTCTTTTTTCCAACCTTCCTTGATAACTTCCTCGTTTTTTTCCTTTTTGGATGAGTCATCTTTAGAAGAATTTTCCTCTTTTACAACCGGCTCTTTCTTGGGCTCCACTCGGGGAACTTCCTTTTTGGGAGTAGCTTCTTCTTTTTTCTCGACTACATCTGTGGTCTGAGTTTTTTTCGTAACCTGAGATTCTTCAGCATATACAGATGTCTTTGCAAATCCTGCCATAGAAAGAACGACAGTACTTACAAGTAGTATCTTCTTCATTTTATTCTCCTCAGTAGAAAACGATCTACACTATTACTATTTTATAAAACCTATTGTAACATAGTTAACTAACGGAAATATTACAAATTGATGAAGATTCTATGTCTTGCTGACGATAAGGAAGGTCTAGCTTATCTCAGACTGGCTTTGACCTCTCGACGAAGGTCTTCTAAACTGCTAATGCCATATTTGTCCATGACTTTTGGCAGATTTTCGATGATGTCAGGACAGGCGTAAGGATTAGTAAAGTTAGCTGTTCCAACTCCGATGGCAGAGGCGCCAGCCAGATACATTTCCAAAGCAGCTTCAGCCGAATCCACTCCCCCCATTCCAATGATGGGAAGGTCTGTTGTTTGGGCGACTTGGCGGATGAGTTTGAGGGCTACTGGAAAGACTGCTGGACCTGACATCCCTCCCGTTCCATTGGCTAAGATTGGTTTTCTAGTTTTGAGGTCAAATCGCATTCCAACCAGAGTATTGATCATAGTCAAGCCACTTGCCCCCGCAGCTTCAGCGGCTTTAGCAATGGTAACAATATCCGTTACACTAGGAGTCAGTTTGACATAAACTGGTACATCAGAGGCCTCTACCGCTGCTTTCACCACTTCATAAGCCAAGTCAGAATCTTGCCCAATCAAGAGTCCGTGATTGCCGTGATCCACATTAGGACAAGAGATATTGAGCTCGATAGCTTTTACATTAGCTGCCTTGGAAATTCCTCGAGAAACAGCAGCATACTCTTGTTTTGAAAATCCTGCAACATTAGCGATGATGGGAAGCGTAGGGTATTCTCTTTCCAACCAAGGAAGTTTTTCAGACAAAACAGCTTCTAAACCAGGATTTTGTAAACCGATTGCATTGAGCATACCAGCAGGTGTCTCAGCTACTCTCGGAGTAGGATTGCCAAAACGGGGTTCAAGGGTTGTCGCCTTGATCATAATAGAACCTAAAAGGTCTAAATCATAGTACTTGGCATACTCTTGTCCAAAACCAAAACAGCCTGATGCTGGTATGATGGGATTTTTCAATTCCAAGCCCGGTAGAGAAATTTGTAAGCGATTTGTAGTCATGACTTTCTCCTTATAATACAACTGTTCCTGTACGGAAAACAGGACCATCTTCACAGACACGTTGGCTGACCGTCTCACTATCTGGCACTTTTAGAACGCAGGCATAGCAAGCCCCCATCCCGCAAGCCATACGAGATTCTAGAGATAGATAGGCTCTTGGGTGGTCATGAAATCTTTGATTGATATACTTCATCATTCCTGGAGCCCCACATGAGTAGACGGCGTCAAACTGATTTTCTAAGTCATTGATGATGACTGACACATTTCCCTTGATACCATATGAACCATCATCTGTCGTTATAAAGATCTGACCATATTGGGCCAATTCCGTTTCCAAAATGACAGCATCCTTGTTAGCAAAACCGAGGACTGTTGCTACTTTCACCCCACGATCATACAATTCCTTGGCTACCTCAAGCAAGGGCGGAACACCAATCCCTCCACCAACGAGGAGAACCTGGCTCTGGTCGTCCAGGTCAGCCAAGTCAAAACCATTTCCCTGAGGCCCCATCACATCAAGAGTATCACCCTGACTTAAGGTTGAAAAAATGGCGATCCCAGACCCCTCTATCCGATAAATGAGATGACAATGCTTGTTTGCCTTGTCAATAGACGAAATTGAAATAGGACGGCGCAAGAGATGGGCATCATCAGGCACGCGCAGATGGAGAAATTGGCCTGCTCGCATGGCTTCAACCATCTCCCCTTCTAGGACTAATTCAAAGATTGCTGGCGCAATTTCCTCTTGTGCGACCACCTTCATGGTTTCTAAACGAATGGCACCCAAACGCTTCTTACATGTGGGATTCATGACTTTTCCTCCTTAAATTTTAAGGGGACCAGATAAAGAAAAGACCTTGCTAATGCAAGGTCTCAGTCGCGATAGGACAGAACTCATGCGCACACTTAAAAAGTCTCCACAGAGAGTCCCCTATCCCTTTTATCTGACACCTTGTGAGTCTCTCTGGACTCCCCTTAAAGGTTAAATTTGTATTAGTATACTCTTTCAAAGAAAAAAAGTCAAGTAGAAAACGAACATTCTACTTGACTTTACTGGATTATTTTTCACGAATGACTTCAACCTTGTAGCCATCAGGATCCTTGACAAAGTAATAGTTTGGTTGAGTTCCTGGAAGTCCATTAGGCGCTGTAACCTCATAGCCCTTCGCGCTATGTTCTTGATGAAGCGCCTCAAGGTCAGGTGTACTGAGGGCAATATGGGCAAAGCCATCACCTACCACATAAGGACCGTGGTCATAGTTATAGGTCAACTCCAACTCGTAGTCATCACCATCAAGTCCTAGATAGACAATCGTGAAGGCATGGTCTGGAAAATCTCTGCGACGCAATTCTTTAAAACCAAAAGCATCTTGATAAAATGCGATAGATTTTTCAAGGTTTTCTACTCGCAAGCAAGTGTGTAGCATTTTTGAAGCCATTTTCATTACCTCTTTCATTTGAATAGTTCTATTATACCTTTATTCAGAAAAATTTACTAGAAACTTGAACTAGAGGCCTCTTCTCTGCGCTTTCTTTCTATGCAGAACTTTTGCGGTTTTCCTTGCGTATATTACGAATAAGGAAAAGCATGATAAGGACAAAAAGTCCTTCGAGGAAGTAGAACGTAAATTCACTGTTCATGATTAGTAAGTCTTTGTGATGATAGTTATTACCGAAAACTGAATTTGGTGCAAATAGGATCCGGAACAGTCTTCTTAGGAAAATAAATATTTGCAATCCATAAATCATAAAGACCTTCTTCACACCAATCATGAAGCTTTGTTCCTTTGTAAAATAAGACAAGGCGATTCCATTTAACAAGAGGATAACGGTTATGGCCAGAGTTTCATTTCGTAGAATAGTTGGATCAAAGATATCTAAACGGCTGTGAATATATGGCAACGTTTGAAAGAGTAGAATTCCCAAGATTGCTGGAAGAAGGATTTTCTTCAGAGATGGTGGAAATCCAGGACTAAATCTTGTAAAAGACAAGCAAATCACAACAATTGCAAAAATATGAAAGTACATCATTGCAACTCCGGAAATGATCTGGCTTTGATTTACCAAAGCGGATAAGAAGCCAGCAGAAAGAAAGATACCGATAGGAATCAGCTTATCCAAAGAATAATCCCATTTCAGCCCCTGACTCACTTGGAAACCATCGATGAAGCTGAAAAATGTAATGAACATAAGGGCACCGATGAGGCCAAACGGTAAGGATGGAATGACGAGGGTCAATAGCAAGATTAGTAGGAACCATGGATGGGGGCTGTAGTAGAATTTCCGTTTTTCTCCTCTAGCAGTCACTCCCTCCTCAATCGGTGTTTTCCTTAATTTTAGCATATAGACGTAAAAGAGTGAAAACATGCCAGCATGAACCCATGAATTATAACCTGGTCGCTCTATAATACTGAGTATCAAACTTACAATCGTAAAGAGACCAGAGAAAAGCTGAAGAAACTTATTATTAAATACCTGTCTTTTTTCCAATCCAAATAAGAGAGCTTGGCCTTCGGATGA
>NZ_KQ970181.1:276508-280975 GCF_001579015.1 Streptococcus oralis | reverse complement strand
AATAAGAGAGCTTGGCCTTCGGATGACTAAGTTCATAGGCATAAGTCGTCATCTCTTCTAGTTTCTGGTCTGTCTCCTCCGTCATCATTTGGGGAGCCATTTTAGAAGTAGGAAAAGGAGCTAAAACATATCTCAGGAGCTCGCCGTCTGTAAACCGATGGTACTCCTTATAGATCTGTTGGAGTAAAATCGTTAGAATGCGTGGTCTTCCTTTAAAGTAGCTTCTCCACTTCTCCCAATCATTGATATCTTCATCGCTCTTGGTGAGCTTATCCATATAGAGATAACCTTCATTGTACCAGTAATCAAAATTTTCCTTTTTGTCTAGTTCATACTCCTCTACCACTGAAGGATAGGAATGGATACTCTTCCAGAAATGGAGTTTCTTCAGGTAAGGATTTGATTCCTCATCACTATAACGCTCCACAAATTGGAGAACGAGGGCTAACACTTTCGCATTGGTTAAAGGATAGACGTCCACCTTTTCTAACAAATCAAGTAGGAGAGTATGATCCTTAACTGTTTCAAAAAGATATTGCCAATCACGTAACAGTTTGTACTCGTCTTGATAGCGAGCATGGAGCAACTCATAGAAGGCTGCCTCAACTTCATCTGGATTATCTAGAGAGTAGTGACTAAAGTCAACGTTTTCTCCCAGCTCCTCTTTTACTTCTTCTAAGTAATCAGCCAAGTCATTCAAGAGTGGATAATCCTCTTCAAATATGACTTGTCGGTTTTTTTCAAGGATATAGCTTAAAACAGGAACGCTCTTGATTATTTGACGATTCTGATTTACTTGATCCAAGACCATAAAGCTCAGATAGGGGTGCTTGAAAAATTCTATCCAAGAGCTCAATTGATTTGCTTTGTTAAAATCATGGAGAATTTCTTGGCAAAGTTTATAAGAATAATAGAATTCTTCAGTGGCTTCATGTGCGCTTTCAAGCGAACTGCCTTCCTCTTCTGCTATAGCTCTTTTAACTTTCCAATACTTCAGTTTATAGTAATAGCTCCAGTACTTAAAGTCAGGTATATAGTCTTCTAGCAAGGGAATGAGGATAGAGAATTGCTCCGGTTTGTTAAAAATATAAACATCCATTTCCTCTAAAACGGATTGAACAATGTCCATATCATACTGATACTGATGAAAGAACTGACGCCATAGATGCTCTTGTTCTTCTGGACTGTAATCATCATTTTTAACAATACTTTCAATTGCATTTCGGATCAGATAAGTTTCTTCATTATAACCGCTAAAGTCAAGAGTAGACCTTGTTAATCCTTCTTGCCCCTGGTTCTCTTCATCACCAAACGTTTCAAAATTGAGGGTACTCGTAGCTCTTTCTTCAGAATCTCCATTTAGCTGAACTTCCTCATCATAGTCACCAAAGTCAAGGGTTGACTTTTGCTCATCCTCTTCTGCTTTAAAGGTTTCAAAGTTAAAGGAATTGCTTGTTTTATCAGTTGATTGCTGATAATCACTAAAATCAAGACTAGATCTTTCAGACTCTTCGTTCTCAGTCTTCGTTTCTTCAGTCAAGTTTTCAAAGTTGAAACTAGAGTTAGGCTTTCCATTCGCCTCTTCTTCAAGTTCAGTAGCTTCTTGAGAGTCACTCGCTTTTCTTAGGCTATTTTCTGGTCTTGTGTTTCTAGACCTCGCATAAGTCAAGGCTTTTTGGTAAGCTTCAACAATTTCTTGGTAAATTTCTGGTTGGTCTTCTGGGTGATAGAGCCGAACCAGTTCAGCATAACGCCTTCTAATAAGCTTGACGTCAGTCGTTGGCTCTATCCCTAAAGTTTCCCATATATTCATAAGGTCTCCTCTTTTACAGTCCTCGCTCTAGGAACTCTAGGTAGTTTGAAAATGATTGATAGAGTTTTGGCAAATGATACATAGATGCTTGGCTGACCTCTTCTTCAAATCGTCTAGTTTCAGCCATTAGCTCATCTCTTCTTCTCCCCAAGAGCATACTGTACACGCGATTCGCTTTTTCAATCAAGAAGCGATAAACCTCTGTTTCTTGAGCATTGATCTTATAGCGAGTCAACTCTGCTTGCTTAGCCTTGATTTCCTTTTCTGTCAGAGTAACACTATCTTGGAGAATAACATGACTAAAGACTTCCTGTGTTGAATCAATTTTCACTTCGACATCCAAAATCCCATTTAAATCATAGGTAAATCGAACTGTGAAACTTTCATTTACTCGAGTATTCACAGGGACGGGAACTTCTAATTCTCCTAGAAACAGATTTTGTGATGCCTTCATCATCTCACCTTGATAGACCTTTATCTTGACCTGACTCTGTCCCAATTCAGCCGTATAGTACTGCTCGATGCGTGAAGCAGGGAGGGTAGAATTTCTCTCAATAATCGGCGAAAAGCGGTCGCCAACTATTTCTATCCCCAGTGTAAAAGGACAAATATCAGACAGTAATAAATCTCGTATCTCACCTTGCCGCTCTTTTATTCCTGCTAAAAGGGCACAACCTCTCGCTATCATCCTATCGGGATCATCAGATACCTGAACCATTTGATTGATACAGTAGGATAAAAAGTCCTGAACCAAGCGGAGTTTCGAAGTCCCACCAACAAGAACAAAGTTATCTGATGATACATAGCTATAGCGTGCATCCATCAAGGCACGGTCCAAAACAGCCTTAACACGAGCCAGCAGCGGTTGACAAAGCTCATAAAAGCGCTGGTAGCTCAAGTCTAAAGTGTATTCCTGCTCTTGGTCCATCACTGTCATCTGCACTTCTTCTTTATCATTGAGTTCCAGCTTTGTCTTTTCAGCCTGTACCAGAATTTTGCTATAAAATTCACGGGAAGTCGTATCCTTGTTTAATTGATTAGAGACTAAAAATTCTTCTGCAATAGCCGCAGTAAAGTCTTCTCCTCCCAAACGATTATCCCCTGCGATTGACACGATTTCGACGATATTATCAAAAAGCTCCACAACTGAAATGTCTAGAGTTCCACCACCAAAATCGACTACAATAAAAGATTGATCTTCTTGGTTAACCATAGATCTTTTAGCAAGAGCAGCTGCGGAAGGTTCATTGATAATCCGATCAATCTGAACTCCAGCGAATTTCCCTGCTAGTTTGGTCGCATAGCGTTGAGCATCGTTGAAATAGGCTGGTACACTGACAATCACTTCCTCGACCTTTTCTCCAAGATAGGTTTCTGCATCGTCTACCAACTTTCTAATAATAAAAGAGCTTAATTCCTCAGCCTTATATGCTCGATTTCCTAGAGTCAACTCATGTTTGGTCCCCATAAAACGCTTGAACTGTGAAACGGTCTTGTCTGGGTGGGTCACCAAGCGTTCCTTGGCAATTTTTCCAACTATAATCTCATCATTGTCATCCAAAGCTACAACAGAAGGAGTCAAATACTCACCAAAAGCATTGGGAATCAGCTTGACCTGACCATCTTGATAAACCCCTACCAAAGAATTTGTCGTTCCTAAATCAATACCTACTATCATCTTCTTCTAACTCCAAATCTTTTTAGATATTCCTATTATACAAGAAATATCCTATTTTCTTTGAAAAAATCTGTGATTTGCTCTCTAAAATAGAAAATTATTTAAGGAAAACAAAAAAGTTTCACCTTGCTCCTGCGGTAAAAACCACAAGAGTAAGAATGAAACAGTTTGTTATTATTTACCAAGTTTTGCTTTCGCTGCGTCTGCAAGAGCTGTGAAAGCTACTGCATCGTTAACAGCCAGGTCAGCAAGCATTTTACGGTTCACTTCGATCTCAGCCAATTTCAAACCATGCATCAATTGTGAGTATGAAAGTCCGTTCAAACGAGCTGCCGCGTTGATACGAGTGATCCACAATTTGCGGAAGTCACGTTTCTTTTGACGACGGTCACGGTATGCATAGTAGTAAGAGTTCATTACTTGTTCTTTTGCAGTACGGAACAAGATGTGTTTAGCTCCATAGTAACCTTTTGCTAATTTAAGAATACGTTTACGACGTTTGCGTGATACAACGCCACCTTTAACACGTGCCATGTTTTATTTCCTCCAAATATTTCCTAGAATTGTTTACTTACAGTCAAGCTATTATTTCAAGCGAGTAAGCATTGCTTTGATACGTTTGAAATCTCCTGAATGCACCATAGATGCTTTACGAAGATGACGACGTTGTTTCTTAGTTTTTCCGTGGAAACGGTGAGAAGTGTAAGCACGGAAACGTTTAAGTCCACCAGAACCTGTACGTTTGAAACGTTTAGCTGATGCGCGGTGTGTTTTTTGTTTTGGCATGATTTTTTCTCCTTTATTTAACTTTCTGACAATTATTTTTTGTCAGTTGCTGGCGCCAACTGCATGAACATTTGGCGTCCATCCATCTTAGCTCGTTGTTCGATGATCGCAATATCTTGTGTTGCTTCAGCAAACTCGGCTAAAACTTTTGCACCAATCTCTTTATGGGTGATCATACGCCCTTTGAAGC
>NZ_KQ970181.1:273964-275428 GCF_001579015.1 Streptococcus oralis | reverse complement strand
TTGGGATGATAACCTCTAAAATCCAGACAATCTGATCAATCCCGTGGGTCGGAAACTCCAAAGTATGTGCTTTTATGTTCAAGGGATACAGGGCTTGGTAAATCTTCCGTTCGCGGTCAACCGCCATTTTAAAGTCAGGGTCAGAAGTCGATTCCTTCGATACAATTTCATAACTCTTTTCCTTATCTTGCCACTGCAAATAGTAGGCTTCTTTCCAGCGTCCTTCTTTTAACAAAGCCAGAATTTCTTTCTTTTGAGTCAAAAGATTTTTTTGTATGTCTAAATTTTCTTTAGCAAACTGATATTCCTCCGAGCTGGTGTCAGACATTTGGGAGAGTTTCTCTTCATTTTCATTGATGATTCTCTCATCTTTTACAAGACGGGTTTCCAACTCGCTCTCCAAGCTGTGTGAGTTTGCAGTCTGACTATTTAAATAAAAGGTAACACCGAGTACAGATGCAAATAAAAGTAAGATAATCCAGTTTAAACGACTTTTGAAAACTTTCTTTAATAAAAATAGGCTAATATCTTTCATAACGGAACCTCTTCTATCTGCCCCTGACGAATGGTTACGATGCTATCGCAAATCTCCATTAACTCCTCTTTGTAGTGGGAACTCAAAAGAACCAGCTGTTCTTTTCTATCGATTTGTGCCAGCCTATCAAAAAACTTCTGTCGATAATACTCATCTAAGCCATTTGTTATCTCATCCATAAGCCAGCATTTCGCCTGACTGAGGAAATACATGGCAATCACCAAGCGTTGCTTCATACCTAAGGAATACTTGCGGATGGGAAGATTGATATAGTCAGACATTTCCCAATAGGCGATTTCATCCCCCAAGTTTAGGTCTGACTTCCAGATATTTTTTATGAGACGAAGGTAGTCCATCCCACTTAAGTTTCCATCCAACCATTCAGCGCTCTCATAATAAAATAAAGAAGGAGGGGCTGCGATATGTCCACTACTAAGGGGAAGTAGCTTGCTCATAGCTCGGAATAGGGTTGTCTTTCCCGAGCCATTGATAGCAAGAAGGCCATAAATCCTACCTTTTTTAAAGGTGAAATCAACATCTTGCAAGATGACTTGTCGCGTTTTTAAGGTAACATGAGTAAGAGTTAACATATCCAGCCCTCCTTTTTCTCACTCTTTAACGATTAATAACCTCCGCTGTGGTAGTTTATGACCTCATAACGAGCGTAGTTCCAGCTACTATCAACTCTACACTCAGAATAGCTGTAATAATGAGACCATTCCGGAATGTTAGTATATCTATGTCCATGGTAATTCGTACTAGACCTAATAGAAGATATTCCAATCATACCGATAACTTTTAAAAACGCTCACAGCAGATACACTGGACTGAAAAAGACCAATAGATAACAAACTAGCCAATAAAACGACTTTTGCTGATTTTTCATGTTTTCATTGCATTTATATCTTTACTATTGGAAACACTTTCAT
>NZ_KQ970181.1:272385-273391 GCF_001579015.1 Streptococcus oralis | reverse complement strand
TCATTATATCGTTTTTCTTCGTATTATGCAACAGATTTTAGTTTATTTCACTAATATATAACATTTTTCTTCCTAACGAACGCTTTCTATTTGCCAACTCTTCCATCCTTTAAAGCGAATGGCTCCTTGCCGATCAGTTCGGTAAATCTTACTCTTGATTCCTTCTAGTCGTGTCAAGGTTTCTTGATGGGGGAGTTTGGCACGATTGTTCCTTCCCACTGAAATGAGAGTGATATCTGGTTTGAGTTTTTCCAGAAAAGCTGGATTTGATGATGTTTTAGCACCATGTTGACCAGCTTTCAAGACATCCACCTCTAAGTTAGGATATTGCTTTAAAAGTTCCTTCTCTCCCTTCTCCTTCAAGTTTCCAGTAAAGAGAAAGTGCTTATCCAAGATTTTTCCATAAAGAAGGAGAGAATCATCATAACTTCCATCTCCAATCTTCCTTGGAGATAGGACTTCTAAGTAACCGCCAAAAATCGGTAAATTCTCCCCTGCTGTCACACTGCGCACCTTGGTTTGAGTCGCTTGTAGTTCTGCCACAAATTCCTTCTGTGTCAGACTTCCTTTTGATACTAAAATCTCTCCGACATGGAAAGCCTTGGTCACCTCCAGCAAATCACCAACATGTTCCTTCTCTGTATTGGTCAAAACAAGCTGGTCAATCTTGGCTACTCCGCGACTTTTGAGATAGGGAATCAGGGTTCGCTGGGCATTGCTGGTCGTCGCCTTTTCTTGCCATTTTTCGATTTTCTTATCAGATTCTGCCTTACCTCCCACATCTATGAGAATGGTTTTACCTGTTACATCCCGTAGGAAAATACTTTCCCCCTGCCCAACATCCAGCATGGTAATTTCATTTTCCAGCGGATGCTTGGTCAAGAAAAAGAGACCCACAATAAAGAGACTGAATCCTGCTAGTCTTTTGATGTTTTTCCTCATGTCATAGACCAAGGCCAATGAAACTAAAAGAAGAATCAAAAGCCATGCGTTGGGTTGACCAAAG
>NZ_KQ970181.1:270960-272335 GCF_001579015.1 Streptococcus oralis | reverse complement strand
ACTCAAAAATAAAGTTAAACTGAGTGACTGGGTAAACGAAGGACAGAATGAATAAGATGGACAAAAGAGGTAAGAAGACTAAGTCAAACAAAAATGAAAAGACAAAGGTCAAGAGAATTGACCAAGGTTGAAATTCTGCAAAATAGAAGGATAAAATGGGCAATATTCCCAAGGAAATGACTAGACTTTCTCTGGCAACAGCCTTGAACCCCTCCCCTTCTTTACTGGTCATAGTCAAGATAAAAGCGTATGCACAGGACAAGACACCTCCTGCCGTCAGGAAAAAGTTGGGCATGACGATAAAGAGGACAAGGACCGTCAAGGCAAAATTGTCCAAGCCCTTAACACCATGTTGGGCTAGTAACTTTTGCAAGAGGCTGCGGATGACCGAAGCTGAGAATCCTGTCAACCCTGCATAGATAAGGGAAAAAGGATAAGTCAGCCACTTCAAATTTTCTTGAGTCAAGCCCAATCGCAAAAGGAGCTTCTTAAACCCATCCATAAAAAAGCCCACCTGCATACCCGACAAGGCAAAGAGATGGATAATCCCTAGACTAGAATAAAGCTCATTCATCTCCTCGAAGTCAGTATCCAAATGTCCTAGCAACAGCCCTGTCATATAGTTGCGCATAGGGTCGGGAAAATGGCTCTTAATCCAAACAATAGCCTTTCGACGTAGGCTTGATAGGTTTTCACCAATATCCCAACTGCTAACCTGTTTCATTGACTGGATACTCTTGATAGTCAAAGTTTGGTAAATTCCTTGAGTTTTCAGATAGGATTGATAGTCAAATCCACCAAAATTTCTCTGCCCTTCTGGCTCGGACAGTTTTCCTTCAAGTTCCAAATCATGAAGGGCTGTTAAGGCTTGAAAGTGCTCTTTCTCCTCCTCGGACTGGAGTTTATAATAGACTTGAAAAATGCGTCCATCAGACTTGCCACGAAAGGACAGGCTATCTCCATTGACTTTGATAGTATCTGGTAAAATCCTCACCTTTTCAACATAAGCGACTAAGTTTTGACTAGATTGTGTCTGGTGCCAAGTTTGAAATAGAAACCAGACTCCAAAACAACTACAAATCGCTAGAACTTTGCCTCCAGATTTCCAAGGAAATTGAAAAAAGAGGCAGATCAGCAAAAAAACAAAGCCTAGTAAAGCAAGATAGGACGCTGAGAAAATGGCATAGTAAAGCCAAAGTAACAAAAAGCCCAGATAGATTAAGGGGATAGGAAGAGTCTTAATCCACTGTAACATAGTCTTTTAACTTTTCTATGGTCTTTGCACCAATGCCAGAGACTTTCTTGAGTTCATCTACCGACTTGAATTTGCCATTTGCCTCACGATGGTCGATAATGTCCTGAGCTCGTTTCCCTC
>NZ_KQ970181.1:269687-270940 GCF_001579015.1 Streptococcus oralis | reverse complement strand
AGTCCTTTGACCTGCTTGAGCTCTTCCAGACTAGCTTTATTTAGGTTGACCTTCTTATCCTTACTTGTAGAAGGAGTCGTTCCCGAACCAGTCTGCTGACTAGTTGCTTCTTCCCCCTTACTCGGAACGTAGACCAGAGCCTCGTCGCTGACTTTCTGGGCTAAATTGAGCGACTTGCTATCTGCTTGCTCTGTCAAGCCACCAGCCTTCTGAACAGCATCATTGATCCGACTACCGACTGGCAAATCGTAAATCCCTGGTGATTTGACAGCACCTTTGACATCCACTGTAATCAAATCTTGTTCAGGGGACTCTTCCTTTTCTTCCTTCTTCACTTCTTTTTCAGACGATGAATCACTTGAAACGGCTGCAACTTCAGCCTGCAAATTTGTTTCTTTCACAGATGTTTGTGAACTTGGTTTTAGCAGGAAAAAGCCGCCTAAGGCCAGACCCAAACCTGCACAGATGACAATGATTTTATACTCTTTGATTTTCTCGATAATTGCTTCCATATTTTCTCCTCTCTTTGATTATTCGTAAGAGGAAGAAAAAACAGTCGAAAATTTCTTTTCAACTGCTTATTTATTTGCAAAATAGTTTTCCCTGGTCAAGACATAATGAACTCTTGTGACGATTCGACCTTCCTCATGCAGATCAAGAGCTGCATACTCTTCGTCATGAGAATAACGCATACCGGACTTCTCCATCACTCTACCAGAAGCTGGATTTGCTTTGTCATGAACAGCTATCAACTTATTCATCCCTATCTTCTCAAAAGCTAGCTCAATCACGGCTCGAGTGGCTTCTGTTGTCAATCCTTGCTTCCAATATTTTTTATTAATAATATAACCAATAGCAGCCTTTTTTAAGACTGTGTCAATCTTGTGCAGGTCAATGGTACCGATAAACTGACCATTGCTTTTTAGTTCAATCCCCCACCGTCCCAAGGGATTGGCCAAGTAGAACTGAGCAATGTTGTTCTTGGTTTCCTCTAAGCTTTGATTTGTTGGAAAAGTGTAGCGTGTATTTTCTCTGTCCGAGGCATACTCAAACATAGCTTCTGCATCATCCATGGTTACATGTCGGAGCAACAAACGTTCCGTTTCTATAGACGGATACTGGGAAAATTTCACAAATATTGATTCCATGCTTTTTCCTCCATTAAAACTTGATTCTCACTAGTCTAGCATAAAAAAGAAGTTACAATAAGATGCGCTGACAAAGAATACCAAATAACTGATCTAGAGCAGAGG
>NZ_KQ970181.1:264682-268979 GCF_001579015.1 Streptococcus oralis | reverse complement strand
GCCATAGCTAAAAAGTACCGCTGTTAGAATTCCTAAAACTAGCGCAAACTTACCAGAAAGAAAACCGCCTAGCATGGAAACTGTAAAAATAATGAGAAGAGAATTATTATTGTGGGCACTAGATCTCGCAAAATAATTACCTACTGTTCTATTGATAGAAAAACCTTTTTTTAACTCTCTTTTTAGCCAAAAATAGTGATAAACAAAACCAACAACTGTACAGATTAACAAAAAAGGAATGGCGTATAATGAACGTTCGTTATATTCTTGCAAATTAGTACCTGAATAAACAAGAATAATATAAGATATAAGTATCAAAGATAAAAAAATGCCTATATAAGATAAAAGTAATAATATGGTTGATAAAATCTGTCTACGATAAATAAATGTCATTCCTAGTGGAATAAAGGTTGCCATGACAAGATAAATAACATAAATCAAAACAAAATCAAAAAAGTAATTTTCCAAAGGATTTATTCCGTAGCCTTTAACAAAATAAAAATATTGGAAAAGCAGAAACAATGCCAAAACGAAGGCTCCTGCAAATGAAATAACCATCATCGTCGCAGATGCGCGAGTGTTCGCTAAGCTTTTAAAATATACTTTATTTAATTCTTCAACATCTCTAACTGTTTTTTCTTTCCTTTTTTGAATCTGGCATTTACTTTTTTTATAACATAAAGAATAAAACTTCCCAAAATATCCAGTTCTATTGCATAGATGAACAATTTGACACTCCAGACCAGCCAAATAGGTCGCTTAATGCTCTCATCTGAATAACCACTATAATTAATAATCCCTAATAATATTGCAAAAGCTACCATCTCAAGTGGGATACGAATTTTTGCTTTCTTTAAACTGAAACCCTTAAATAAATCTCGAAAAGTCTCTTTTTTCGTAGGTACATCTTCCCAATACTCCTTGCTTTGAGTTTTTAGATATAAAAGATAGGCGACTTCTGTAATCAATTGAGAAAATGCATAGCTGAAAAGAAGAGCTCCAAGAATTCCAAAAATAAGTATCAATTTACCTGAAAGAAGACCGCCTAGCATAGAAACTATAAAAAAAATAAGAAGAAAAGAGTTCTTACTATAAGCACTGGATTTTGCAAAATAATTCCCCATCGTCCTATTTACAGAGAAACCTTTTTTTAACTGGCGTTTTAACCAAAAATATTGATAAATAAAGCCACAAACTGTAAACATTAACAAAAATGGAATAATAATTGGAGAATATAGAGAGAATCCTATAGTAAATTCCTTAGTTGAAATAGAAGTCACTATAATCAAAAGCATCATCAACTGCAGAGAAAAGTATATGACCATATAGACTAGTAGCAGAAAAATTGTTGACAAAATTTGCTTCTTATATACAAAGAGACCAACTAATGGAATGAAAAATGCAATAATAAGGTAGAAACAAGAAATCAAGAGTAAATCAAAGAACCAATTCATAAATGGATTTATTATAGCGACTGTATCAAAATAGTAATAAAAAGCGAAAATTTCTAGTGCTAATATAAATACTCCTGTCCATGAAATAACCATCATACTTGCAGATGCGCGACTATTCGCTAAACTTTTAAAATATAGCTTATTTGCATTCTGAATATCTTCTACTGTTTTTTCTTGCATACTTAACCTCCTAAATTGACCTAACTCTAAATCCGTTTAATTAAAAATCATACCTTAATCAGCTTATTCTAATTTTTCAATAAATTAAAAAATGTATAGAACTCAATCTTTCAATGAAATATCTTTATTTTCTAATTCTTTGTATAACTGTCTTAAAATCACGCTGCGTTTAATCAATTTGGTATTTAAAATAGTGTATACGATAAAATATGATGATAAAGTTAATACAAGACTAATATAGTTACCCGAGCTTATAAAAATTGCAGCAGTCACTATTCCTATAATCAAAAAACAGAGCATCGTTATATATAATATTAAAACATTCCTTTTTTCTTGCTTTAAAAAGTTTTGATAGTTTCTTAAATCAATTTGAAATTCTTCTAACTCAATGACACGATTTAAAACATAATAAAGTAATAAGCTACTACCAATACTAATGATAATATAAGCAAGGACCAAAGACAGCAACCGAAAATCTGTTGGTACTTCCCCATTTTTACTTATACTTCTTAAAACAATATATAAAACAAGAGCAATTGAACTGTAACCAGTAATGGCAGTTGCTCCAATAGTTTTATCCTTTGTTGGATATAAAAGTTGATGATTTTCATTGTTATAATAGACAGATTTTTCCTGATATATACCTAGGACAATAAAATTTTTAGTGTTACTTTTCATAATTATCTTTCTCATTTATAAGTTTTATACAGTTCATTTATGATTTTTCCTCTTTGGAATATCTTATTATAAAAGAACATAAAATATATAGTCATACATAAAATTGAAACAACTCCCCACGGAAGATTGCCATATGTGATAAAGAGATGTGCAAAAAATAGTATAATTAGTGGTAATATAATAAGAGATAAATAGGTCAAAAAGATATTCTTTCGCTCTCTTAACACGAAGTCCCTCATTGCTTTTTCCTCTAATTGAAGCTTTTCAACTTGCCTCTCACGATGGTACGTAACATAACAAACAACAAAGGCTATTATAAAGGAAATCAGGATGCCAATCATTAGAAATTGATATCTTCCCAGAATGGTTGAATAGTATTTGAAATTGACTTTTCCGATTATGACATAAATTATCATGATCAAGCTACTGCCAGCAGTTTCCAAAAAAGAAGTCTTTTTTCTTAATATGTATAAACTAGAATCTTTTTTATCAAAATAAACTGGATTTTTATCAATTGTTCCTATCGGAACCATATTTTTTAAATATTTTTTCATGTCTAATTACCATAATCGCAATATTTTTTGTACAACATATGAACCACTTTAAATCTCTGTATTGGTTTCGTGTTTAATAACAATAGGGGGAACACAAAAAATAAAGTGGCTAAAAACAAAAAATTAGAAGTCAATAAATAAACTATAGAAAAAAGCACTGGAGGAAGAAATGCCAATAATATAATTAGATGGCTCTTAACTATATTTTTCTTCTCGTTTTTAAGAAAAGTTATCATATCAATGTTTGAAAGTACAAAAGGACTAATAATTAATTCTTCATTTAAATCCGGTCTATAGAGGAGTTTTGATACAATGATCATTAGAAAAAACCAAAAATCAAGGGATAAAAACCACTGAGCACCTGAACTTTTGTTACTTCTCTTACAAGAACATAAAGGATAAGTGTTGCTCCTGTTAAGAAAGCGACAGGAGGCACTTTAAACTTTGTTTTAGAATGACCTAAGAACAATTTGTCCGTTTTCTTATCAAAAAAAACTGTTTCCCCTTCAAAATTACCAATTCCTACAAATTCAACGTCCTTTAACTTTATAATTTGATTTTTGTCCAAGAGAATCTCCTATTTTTCTTATCTGATACATACTCAAACATTGCTTCCGTATCATCCAAGGTTAGAAATCTGATCAATAAACGCTATTTCTCCACTATTGGATACTGGCTAGTTTTAAAAAGATTGATTCCATACAAACCCCCTCTCTTTACAAGTATTTTTCTACTAGCTTAGCAAAAAAAGCTCATCAAAGCAAAAGTTTTTCTTGATTTTTGAAACAGTTTTATATAAAATAAAAACATCACGATAATCGGGTTTCTCTGTGATGTTTGATTTTAAAAACCCGAATTTAGAAAATGGAGTAAGCCTTTATGTTAATCGGAATTCCAAAAGAAATTAAGAACAATGAAAACCGTGTTGCCCTCACACCTGCTGGTGTTTATAGCCTAGTTAGCCGTGGTCATCGCGTCCTTATCGAGACAAACGCTGGACTCGGTTCAGGCTTTACTGATGCTGACTATCAAAAGCAAGGTGCTGAGATTGTCGCTACTGCTGGTGAAGCTTGGGCAGCTGAGTTAGTCGTGAAAGTAAAAGAGCCATTAGCTTCTGAATATGGCTACTTGCGCGACGACCTGCTCCTCTTCACCTACTTGCACATGGCTGCTGCACCAGAGTTAGCAGATGCTATGCTAGCAGCAAAAACAACAGGAATTGCCTATGAGACTGTCCGTGACAGCCAAGGACATCTGCCACTCCTCGTTCCTATGAGTGAGGTTGCTGGTCGTATGGCGGTTCAAATCGGAGCTCACTTCCTTACTAAGCAAGCTGGTGGATCTGGTGTCCTACTTGGTGGTGTACCGGGTGTTCCAAAAGGAAAAGTAACCATCATCGGTGGAGGGGTTGTCGGTACACATGCTGCCCGT
>NZ_KQ970181.1:263484-264662 GCF_001579015.1 Streptococcus oralis | reverse complement strand
GGTGCTCAAGTAACTATTTTAGATATTAGTGCTAAACGTCTTTCAGTCCTAGAAGATGTTTTCGGAAACCAAATCCAAACTCTTATGTCCAATTCATTCAATATCGAAGCAAGCGTGAAGGATGCTGATGTAGTAATTGGAGCAGTTCTCATCCCTGGTGCCAAGGCTCCGAAATTAGTGACAGATGAGATGGTCAAACAAATGCGCCCAGGATCTGTCATCGTTGACGTTGCCGTTGACCAAGGCGGTGTTATCGCAACAGCAGATCGTGTGACAACACATGATGAACCCGTCTATGAAAAACATGGGGTGCTCCACTATGCTGTCGCCAACATCCCTGGTGCCGTAGCTCGTACTTCTACCATCGCCCTGACCAATGTCACCCTTCCTTACATCGAAGCCTTGGCTGGAAAAGGCTTTAAGAAGGCAATCACTGAAGATCAAGGCTTACGCGAAGGAGTTACAACTTATCAAGGTTACTTGACCAGTCTTCCAGTTTCACAAGGGCTAGATAAGGACCACACTTCGATTGATGAACTTGTCTAAAGACATTAACTAGTTAACATAAATACAAGAAAGAGCAGTCTCATCTCAACTGCTCTTTTTCTTGATTTTCTGGTATCGAAAAATATCCACAAAAATCATATATTCTCTCAATTTTTCAATACCAACAAGAATGTTCCCAGAATGTAAAACCAACGATTATTAAAAATTCCTATTCTTTAACCAAACTCCTCATTTTAAGTTGGAAAGTGGAGAAGATTAAAATTTATCATACTGTTTCTTATAACTAGACTAAAAACAACAAATTTTCTATCCTATACCATCTATAAACTAAAAGTCGCAAGCGAGACAACGCTAGACTGAATTATCCTGCTCCAAAATGTCCCCACAGTATTGACTACTTGGTTAAATAGGTCTTCCTAAATTCACTCAACGACCGATAAAGATGCCCATACGACTGCTATCGAGAAAAGTTTTACCTGTCACCGGTTCCAACTGCATTCTTAACCAACATGAATCTAAAGCTCTGTTTTAACTGCCGTTTGCATATCTTGGGAGGAGGGAACGGACTATGGAGTGACGAATGTAACCAATCTTTTCCTATGATATTCCAAACAGAGAAAGACCAAGTGAAAGGCATTAAAATGGAACATGTTTAGTCCCTACAATAAAAT
>NZ_KQ970181.1:262874-263464 GCF_001579015.1 Streptococcus oralis | reverse complement strand
ATCCAAGATAATTAAGCAAAATGTTTTTATTTTTTGTATTTTTGACAACTTTAAAGTTAGAATAGTCACTGGATATCAAAAAGAAGAGAACCAGTACGGCTCTCTTCAGAGTATGATTTCTTATTTACCAACAATAGTTGACCGAGACTCATTTTTTCTTACAATTTGCTTGCTACTGCATCCAACAAGTCTTGGATTTTCGCTTGGTTGCTTCCTCCTGCCATGGCCATGTCTGGTTTACCACCACCACGTCCATCGACGATTGGAGCCAATTCTTTGACAAGATTTCCTGCATGCACATCTTTTGTCTTGCTAGCTACAAGAACATTGACTTTGTCACCGATAGCGGCAACTAGGACAAGCACATCAGAGTAGTCTTTTTGTTTCCAGTTATCCGCAAAGGTACGAAGGGCACCTGCATCTGATACAGATACTTGGCTCGCAATGTAACGGTAACCATTGACTTCCTTCACATCCTTGAAGACATCACCAGCAGCTGCGGCTGCGGCTTTTTCCTTCAATTCTGCATTTTCTTTTTGCAATTGACGGAGTTGCTCTTGAAGGCCTTCAACTTTATGAGGTACTTCCTT
>NZ_KQ970181.1:260804-262290 GCF_001579015.1 Streptococcus oralis | reverse complement strand
GGTTGGTGTCGATGCTAAGTGTATATTCTTGGTTCAAAGCAAGCGGAGCATGGACTTCAACCGTATGCAATGGCTGTCCATTTGGCGCTTTTTGAACATCTGTCACCGTAGCCACGATGTTTCCAGCAGCGTCCAAGATTTGACCATGGTCAGCTACTTGTCCACCCATTTCAGCGTAGAATGGTGTTTCCGCAAAGATAAGAGAAGCAGTGCCTTTTGACACAGTTTTTACCATAGCATTGTCAGCTACAATAGCTACAAGTCTACTAGTTAGTTTTTCTTTTTTATAGTTAAAAACACTCTTAACAGTAATGTTTTGGAGGGTTTCATTTTGCATTCCCATTGAGCCGCCTTTGACAGCTGACGCACGCGCACGTTCTTGCTGCTCTTTCATGGCTGCTTCAAAACCTTCACGGTCAACCGTCATACCTGCTTCTTCAGCGATTTCTTCTGTCAACTCTACTGGGAATCCGTATGTGTCGTAGAGTTTGAAGACATCTGAACCTGCAATTACTGATTGACCTTTTTCTTTCAATTCAGCTACGATGCCTTGGGCAAAGTGTTGACCTGAATGAAGGGTACGGGCAAATGACTCTTCCTCGCTCTTAACGATTTTCTCGATAAAGTCACGTTTTTCAAGCACTTCTGGGTAGTAGCTTTCCATGATTTTTCCAACTGTTGGAACGAGTTTGTAAAGGAAAGGCTCGTTGATTCCCAGTTTTTGACCGTGCATAGACGCGCGACGGAGGAGACGGCGAAGGACATAACCACGACCTTCATTTCCTGGAAGGGCACCATCACCAATGGCAAATGAAAGAGAACGGATGTGGTCTGCGATAACCTTGAAGCTCATGTTGTCGCCGTCTTGGTCATAAACCTTACCAGACAATTTCTCAACTTCACGAATGATCGGCATGAAGAGGTCCGTTTCAAAGTTTGTCTTAGCCCCTTGGATAACTGCCACCAAACGCTCCAAACCAGCGCCCGTATCAATGTTCTTGTGTGGCAATTCCTTGTACTCGCTACGAGGAACAGCTGGATCGGCGTTAAATTGTGACAAAACGATGTTCCAGATTTCGATGTAACGGTCATTTTCGATATCTTCTGCAAGCAGACGAATACCGATGTTTTCTGGGTCAAAGGCTTCTCCACGGTCAAAGAAGATCTCAGTATCAGGTCCAGAAGGTCCCGCACCGATTTCCCAGAAGTTGTCTTCGATTGGAATCAAGTGGCTTGGGTCCACTCCTACTTCAATCCAGCGGTTATAAGAATCTTTATCGTCTGGATAGTAAGTCATGTAGAGTTTTTCAGCTGGGAAGTCAAACCACTCAGGGCTTGTCAAGAGCTCATAAGCCCAAGTGATAGCCTCATCACGGAAATAATCACCGATAGAGAAGTTCCCCAACATTTCAAACATGGTATGGTGACGAGCAGTCTTCCCTACGTTTTCGATGTCGTTGGTACGAATCGCTTTTTGCGCATTGGT
>NZ_KQ970181.1:253342-260407 GCF_001579015.1 Streptococcus oralis | reverse complement strand
AATACGTGGATTTTCAGGGATAATAGTCCCGTCAAAATATTTCTTAAGAGTTGCTACCCCAGAGTTGATCCACAAAAGAGTCGGGTCGTTTACAGGAACCAAGCTGACTGATGGTTCTACAGAGTGACCTTTGCTTGCCCAGAAATCCAGCCACATTTGGCGAATTTGAGCACTTGACATTTGTTTCATTTTATTTTCTCCTTCAATCTTTTTAATTTTTTTATGATGAACTTTCCAGCATTTCCACATAGTCAATGGCGACACAGAGGGAAATGACCAGGTCTGCATAAGAGTCTTCATAGACGGTTACGGTGTAAGTCGAGGTTAAATGGAAAATCTCTTTTCGAATCTCGGCGACAAGCTGATCACGATCATCCAGCAATTTGAAATTTAAATCCCAGATATTGCCCTCGATACGAAGCCCTAAATCATCAAACTCATACTTATCTCGCCAGAAGGTCAACTTCTTACGAATGACGAAATTGGAACCGTTTCGTAGCTGAATAGTAAAGCGAGGAAGCAAGGTGAAAAATTCTTTACTAATCTCACTGACTTGCTCACCATAGGCGTCATAGATGGTAAAGGTCTTAGGAATTTGGAAGAAAGAGCCTTCCACCTGATAGTTCACTACTCCCCTATCATCTTTGATATCGAAGCGTTCGCCCCCAAGACGAAACTTTTGTTTCACGAGAAATGTCTTCATAAACACCTCCAAAATTCAAAAGACAAGCTCACATCACGAAGGGCGAAAAACCGCGGTACCACCTTCATTCAATGAACTTGTCATTCTCTTATTCTTATGCAATTGTCTGATTGAGTAGCATGACTTCCTACCTTAGATGGCTCGCAGCACCGCCATTTCTCTGGACTAAGATAATTGAAAATCAATTCTCAACTCTAGTATTATACCGTTTTTTTGAGTCTGCGTCAACTGGGAATCATCTCCATTGAATCAGACCAATTCCCTACATCCCTGATTACTTTTTGAGGATATATTTTTCCTTACTGCCATTTTTCTTTTTATCCCAACTTTTATTCCAAGTTTTTGAATTGCTAAAGATAGCTTCGAAAATATTTACAAATATAAAGTACCCTATCACCAAATGTATGGAATCAGTTGTCAGGTATTGTCTATCCAAGCCATCCTTTAAATGGACTAGTATAGCTGTTTGTTGAACAATCAAAAAGGTTGTCCAGAAACTTTTTTTGAAAAAAATAGACATTTTCATAGATGTTACCGCTTTCTATTCGTATAAACTTAGTATACTACTAGGCAGGCAAATAAGCAACTCGAATAGAAAAAGATAAGGCTGTAAAAGTTAACTTCTATTAAAAAACGAACCAGCGTCAACTGATTCGTTTCGTGTCTGCTAACTTCTACTTCCGATACATTTTAAACTGTAGGAAGAGATCGCTATATTTGCCTGTCCATTTATGGTCAAACTTCTCATAAACTTCTAGGTGTTTCATGGTATCAGCGTCTGGATAGAAGGCCTTATCTTCCTGGGTCTCCTCCGGGAGCATTTCCTTGGCTGGTAGGTTTGGTGTTGAGTAGCCCACATACTCCGCATTTTTCAGAGCATTTTCAGGTTTCAACATAAAGTTGATAAAGGCATAAGCTGCATCTTGGTTTTTCACGGTTTTTGGGATGACTATGTTATCAAACCAGAGGTTGCTGGCCTCAGTCGGGACGACATACTTGAGGTTAGGATTTTTCTCCAACATCTGGCTGGCTTCCCCTGAGAAGGTCACCCCGATAGCAGCATTGTTCTGAATCATGTAACCTTTCATCTCGTCCGCCACAATGGCCTTGATATTTGGAGTCAGTTTGTAGAGTTTGTTTACCGTTTCCTCCAACTGCTGAGGATCCTTTGAGTTGAGGCTGTAACCGAGCGAGTTAAGCCCGAGCCCCAGCACCTCACGTGCCCCATCAAAGAGCATGATAGAATCCTTATATTCTGGCTTCCAGAGATCATCCCAATGCTCAGGAGCCTCATCTACCATGGTTTCGTTGTAGACAATTCCCAAAGTACCCCAGAAATAAGGAATGGAGAATTTATTACCCGGGTCAAAAGACTGGTTGAGGAACTCAGGTCCGATATTTTCGATTCCTTTCTCGATCAGCAAGACGGACTAGCCACTCAGGAACAGGCACATTTTTCCTAATGCCTTGTTACTTCTCACAAAAGGCGCAGGATTGACTTGAATCATTGATACAAAACCATCTAAAACTTCAATCTTTAAAATATCACTTGGAGTAGGCAGCGCCATCCCTTCATCGATATAAGAAGCTAAAACATTTTCAAGTATTCACGAGCATTTTTCATCGCTTCATCGATATTTTTTCCTTCTGTACCACCGCCAAATTCTGGGAATTCTACCCAATATCCTGTTCCTTCTTTATGAAAAATAGCTGGATACGTTTTTAACATTCTACTACCTCTGATGTAAAAAGACTTAGGAATGTAAGACTTACAATACTAAATCTTTGAGAATCTTTCTAATCCCTTCCCCAAATCTTCATTTCCATGAACTGAAATCGTGACAAGATAAAAAAACCTCTTTCTTTAAATGATGACGACTTCCCCTTTGACGAATTTCAACCCATCCATTCTCAAGAACTAGTTTCACCATTTCTTTATCTGTAAGTGGCACATATCGCTATTACCTCCTTACATTTGCTATTATACGCATTATGCGTATATTTGTCGAATTAAAACAAACCACTTTTCTCAATAAATACAAAATAAAATAGACCAGTTTCCTGATCCACTTTATTCTACATTGGTCACACTTTGGTCAAAGATTCCAAAAATACTATCCTATCTTAAAAACTAAATTGTGATGATTACCTTTAAACTAACACTTTAAATATTCTTTGTTTTTCTTTACACTTCCCAAAATGCCCCCTGCAGGGATCGAACCTGCAACTACTCCTTAGGAGGGAGTTGTTATATCCATTGAACTAAGGGAGCTAGAGAAAAACTCTGCTAGGTAAGCAGAGCTTTTTAGTCGAATTAACGACGGATTTCTTTGATACGAGCTGCCTTACCTTGAAGTGCACGCAAGTAGTACAATTTCGCACGACGTACTTTACCGTAACGAACAACTTCGATCTTTTCAACACGTGGAGTGTGGATTGGGAAGATACGCTCAACACCTACACCGTTAGAGATTTTACGAACTGTGTAGTTTTCTGAGATGCCAGCACCTTTACGTGCAATAACAACACCTTCAAAAATCTGGATACGTTCACGGTTACCTTCGACAACTTTCGCGTGTACACGAACAGTGTCACCAGGACGGAATGATGGGATATCTGTACGAAGTTGACCTTCAGTCAAGCTTTGGATTAATGGATTCATTTTATTCTCCTATCTTTGTCAATCTTGAGGAACCTTCCTCAGCGGATAAACTGTATTTTTGTGCGTCCATTACACACAAGATACAGTTTACCAAATTTCCACCTAAAAGTAAAGAAATTTATAGCAGAATTCCTAAAAAAATCGCTAGAAAACCGCCTAGGTATGTTAAGATAAAATAGCTATAAAATACCTTTTTATCACTTAATAGTTTTTGCAGTTCGTCATTCAAGGTTGAAAAGGTCGTTAACCCTCCACAAAAACCTGTCGCTAGGATAGCATAGATTTCCTTGGACTCCACATGATTGTAGAGTAGGCCAATCAAAAAACAGCCTAGAAGATTGGCTATGAGAGTCCCTAAAGGCAATTTAGAAGCTTGATTATAGCGGGAAAAGAAATACCGCACTAGGGCCCCAAGCCCGCAGGCGATTGCAAGATAGATCATTACTATTTCTTCCTCCCTAGAACATAAGCCAAGAGCAGGCCTCCGCCAATACTCAAAAGTAGGTAGATGCCTAAACTAAGATAACGCTCGGTATCAAGCAGTTTTACTGCATCAAGCATTAGACTAGAAAAGGTTGTCAGGCCACCACAAAATCCTGTCCCCAGCGCCAAAACCAAGCCTTTACTAGTTCCCTTATGAGCCAGATAGCCTTTTACCAGATAGACCAGGCAAAAAATGCCCAGATAGTTGACAAGGAGGGTACTCCAAGGAAAGTCTGGACTGGCTGGTAACCAAGTGGCAATGAGATAGCGGACAAGGCCTCCCACCATTGCAGCCAGAAAAATTCCTAGCGGATAGAATTGTTCTTTTTTCATTTGATGTTTTGATCCTGGTAATCACGTGAACGTTTGAGTATGTCCGAAAAAGTTGCGACAATAGTCTCCTGATAGCGCTTATCCTCTACACGACTTCTGATTTTTTCAAAAATAACTTCTTCTCTCTTAGTATCTAAGATTGGCTTACCAGATGCTTTCTTATAAGCGACAACCTCTTCAACTAAGTGCATCCGTTCTTCTAGGAGCTTGACTATTTGGTCGTCTATTTGATCAATTTCTTGCCGAATACTATTTAAATCCATAGTGTCTCCTCCTTTATTTGAATTATTGTATCAAAAAGCCACCAATTAGGCTAGTAAAATCCCCAAATAACTAATAAAAAACGCACTGACTCCTTCCAGTCAGCGCAGTTTGATTCTTATCCTACTTTTGCAGCTAATTCTTCTGCGAATTGTTCCAAACGTTCGATATCTTCTTCTTCGGCAGAAAGATCAACTTTAACACACTCTGAACCTTTTTCTGCTCCTGTCGCTACAAAAACGCGATCAAAGTCATCAACAGCCTTACAGAATTCGTCGTAGAAGGTGTCACCTGAACCGACCACTCCGTAGATTTTACCATTCAAGTTGAGATCTGCTAGGTCTTCGTAGAAGTCCATCATCTCATCTGGCAATTCTCCATCTCCGTAAGTGTAAGTCGCAACGATTGCGATGTCTGCTTCCAAAAAGTCTGAAGCGTCAACAGTCGTACATTCATCAACATCGACATCCAAGCCCAAATCACGCAATTTATCTGCTACAATATCTGCAATTTCTTCGGTATTACCGGTCATACTGGCAAATACAATTTTTGCTAATGCCATATCGTCCTCCTCAATTTATCTTTCTCCATTATATCATATCTTTTTCATTTTAAAAATAAAAATTCTTGTGCTACAATGAAATGAGAAAGAATTGAGGTTATTTATGGAAATTTGCCAGCAAATTTTAGAGAAAATCAAAGAATACGATACCATCATCATTCATCGGCATATGAAACCAGACCCTGATGCCTTGGGAAGTCAGGTAGGCTTGAAAGCCTTGCTCAACTACCATTTCCCTGAAAAGACCATCAAAGCTGTTGGTTATAATGAACCGACTTTGACATGGATGGCGGAAATGGATACTGTCCAAGACAGTGACTACCAAGGAGCTCTTGCTATTATTTGTGATACAGCGAATCGCCCTCGTATCGATGATAAACGCTATGAACAAGCTGATTTTACCATCAAGATCGATCACCATCCAAATGATGATATCTATGGTGACCTATCTTGGGTGGATACAAGTTCAAGCAGTGCCAGTGAGATGATTACTCTATTTGCTCAAGAAAATCAGCTAGCTTTGTCTAGTGAAGCGGCACGACTTCTCTATGCAGGAATTGTCGGGGATACGGGGCGTTTTCTCTACCCGTCAACTAGTGCTCGTACCTTTAGAATAGCTGCCCAGCTCCGAGAAGTTGATTTTGACTTTGCTGGATTGTCTCGTCAGATGGATACCATGAGCTTCAAGATTGCAAAACTTCAAGGCTACATCTACGACCATCTAGAAGTTGATGAGAACGGAGCTGCTCGCGTTCTTCTCAGTCAAGAAATCTTGAAACAGTACAATGTTACCGACGCTGAAACCGCAGCGATTGTCGCTGCACCAGGAAGAATCGATACCGTTAAGGCTTGGGCTATCTTTGTTGAGCAAGCTGATGGCCACTTCCGCGTTCGTATGCGCAGTAAAATCACTCCTATCAATGAGATTGCCAAACAACACGATGGAGGGGGACATCCATTAGCTAGTGGCGCCAATTCCTATAGTCTAGAAGAAAATGAACAAATATACAAAGAGCTTAAAGATGCTCTGCAGATTCACCAAGGCTAAGAAAGAATTTTCTTGGCCTTTTATATGCACTATTCTTAAAATATACGGTTTCTTTGTACCTCAGTTTATGGTATAATAAGTCAAACTGAAAAAAGGAGACTTAGTAATGGAAAAAAATCGTTTGTTTATCCTCATTTCTGCTGGAGTAGCAATCCTTGGTTCTCTCTTGCCATGGGCTAGTATAAATGCGGGTGCTTTTGGGTCCTATAGTATGAATGGTTACCAAGGAGATGGGTGGTTTGTCATTATCGCAGCTATTGTATCTATTGTTCTTGCGTGCTTGAATAATATGAATAAAGCAATGTCTAAAGGGTTCTCAATTGGTGTCATTGTTTCGGGTGCAATTGCAACTCTCGTCACACTAATTAATCTTTTTAATGTAAATAAGTACATGTCTAACTTTGGTGGATATGGCATTTCAATCGGCTTTGGTTTGATTCTGGCTCTTCTTGCTAGTATTGCACTAGTTGTAACTGGTCTTTTGGCAATGTCAGGTGGTAAAATTACAAAAGAGTCATTTACTGAATTAGCTGAATCTGGAAAAGATTTTGCTCAAACAGTCGGACGTGTAACAAGCTCTACCGTAAAAACTGCGGTCGAAGAAATCAAAAAAGAAACTCAAGAACATAAAAAAGAAGAGACTACAGCTGAAAAAACTGAAGCTGAAGCAGAGAAAAAAGAACAAAAAGAAGAAGCTACGAAACCAGCTAATGTCGAAGCTGAAACAGCAGCAGAAAACGCAGAACCTATTAAAGAAGAAACTGCTGAAGCTGAAAAAGAAACTACTGAAAAAGAGACTGTTGAAGAAAGTGAAACAGTAAAAGAAACAGCCGAAGAAGAAACTACTGAAACTAAAAATGAAGAGAAAGAAGAACAAAAAGATCCAAGTCAAGTGGACCAATAATTCTTCTAATATCACCTCAGTAAAAACTGGGGTGATTTTTATCAATATTTTTAATAAAATTAGGGAAAATACTTGCCAAACTTTTCAGAATCTGATAGACTAGTATGGT
>NZ_KQ970181.1:251620-253031 GCF_001579015.1 Streptococcus oralis | reverse complement strand
GCGTAGCCTAGGATTGTGTTCCACTTGGCATTGGTAAATTCTCCCATCAGTGACTTCTTAGAGGTCAGATAAATCAAGGGGAAGATTGAAAACGGAAGAGCGATCGAAAGAAAGACCTGTGAATAGACCAATAACTGATCCAAGGTTTTTTCTTGATGCCCAAACAAAACGGCGACAATAATCACAGGTAGCAAGGCAAAAATACGTGTACCGATACGGATAATCCACTGAGGCAATTTCAGATGCAAGAAACCTTCCATGACAATCTGTCCTGTTAAAGTACCTGTAATAGTCGAATTTTGACCACTTGCTAGGAGGGCTAGGGCAAATAAAGTTGACAGAGTTGAGCTGGCTATTGCTCCTGCTATTTTCGAATCCTGTAAAGCATTGTACATTTGGGAGAAAGCTGAAATTTCGGACGCATGACCAAAAAAGAGGGAGGCCCCTAAAATAAGAAGTAAGGAATTGACAATAAAAGCTAGGGACAACTGAAGATTTGAATCCCAGGTCATAAAACGAACAGCTTTTCGAACGTCCTTCTTATCTTTGTGGTTGATTTTCCTTGTTTGGGATAGAGAAGAATGGAGATAGAGATTATGAGGCATGACTGTCGCTCCTACAATCCCTAGAGCCAAGGTCAATTGACTTTCATGACCTGGCAATGGTGTTTCAAATAGTGTTGAAGTCGGTAAATAACCACCAATAATCCCCTGAATACTTGGATTAGATAAGGCCACCAGATAGGTAAAGATGGCTAATATGGTTAAAATAAGGGTCGTAACAATGGCCTCAATTTTTTTGAAACCAAATTTCATCAATAAAAGTAACAAAAATACATCTAAAACGGTTAAGAGAATAGCAACCATAATCGGTATTTTAAATAAAAGATTTAAGGCAATCGCTGACCCTAGAACCTCAGCTAAGTCTGTCGCCATTAAAGCTAATTCTAAAATCACCCACAGACTATAGCGAAGCCACTTGGGAGCATGATGAGCTGTTGCCTGTGCTAGGTCCATCTTAGTTACGATACCGAGCTTTCCAGCCATCTGTTGTAGCTGCATGGCGATGATGGATGAAATTAAAATGACGAATAAGAGACTATACTTGTAAGAAGCACCACCAACCACACTGGTGATCCAGTTTCCTGGATCCATGTAGCCAACTGCCACAAGTGCACCAGGTCCTAAGAATGCTTTTAGATTTTGCCAAAAATGATTGTTATTTGGAGTCTCAATAGATTGATTGATCTCAGAAAGAGAGATTTTTTCATAAGAGGACATAGGGATTTCCCACTTTCTAATCTGTCTTTACATATTTTCTTAATAGAATTTTTGAAAATATAATGAAAATAGTTTTCCATTTCCAATTCTTCCTTATTATATCACATTTTGGAACGATTCTTAAGGAAAGC
>NZ_KQ970181.1:250527-251600 GCF_001579015.1 Streptococcus oralis | reverse complement strand
GAAATAAGCAAGATCAGTATTGTAAAAGCCAGCGTTTTCTACGCTGACTTTTTAACTGTGAAAATTTTTTCTTAACTAGATTGCTTCTGTGACAAAACTACGGCTTTCCAGCACTTTGAGCATGGCATTAGCTGTATCTAGGGCTGTGAAGAGAGGCACTCCGTGTTCAATGGCTGAACGGCGGATTTGCTCTCCATCTTCGTCAGCAGTTCGTTTTGTTCCGACAGTATTGATGATTGCTTGGATTTTTCCTTTGCGGACAAAGCTTGGAATGTCCTTCTCATCGTCACCAATCTTACCAACAGGTTGGGCATGCAGTCCATGACTGGCAAAGAAGGAAGCAGTTCCTTCTGTCGCAAGGATACCGTAACCGATATTTTGGAAACGTCGAGCCAAGTCCAAGGCTTCTTCTTTGGCATCATCTGCGATGGTAAAGACTACATTTCCAAAGGTTGGCAAATGTAGATAAGAAGCTTCAAAGGCTTTATAGAGAGCTTTTTCGAGAGTCGTATCAGAACCCATAACTTCCCCTGTTGACTTCATTTCAGGACCGAGCAAGCTATCTACCTTAGCTAACTTGGTGAAGGAGAAGACTGGAGCCTTGATATGAACGCGAGTACTTTCAGGGTAAAGTCCATCTTGATAACCAAGTTCTCCAAGGTTTTGACCAAGAATCAACTTAGTCGCTACCTGAGCCATAGGGATATTGGTTACTTTTGAAAGGAATGGCACCGTACGGCTGGCACGTGGATTGACCTCAATAACATAGACTTTTTCATCCTTGATAACAAACTGGATGTTCATCATTCCAAGACAGTTAAGGCCGATTGCTAGGCGTTTTGTGTAGTCTGCGATAGTTTCCTGAACTTTTTGCGACAAGGTTTGGGGTGGGTAAACGGCCATTGAGTCACCTGAGTGGACCCCAGCACGTTCGATATGTTCCATGATACCAGGGATGAGGACATTCTCTCCGTCTGAAATGGCATCAACTTCACACTCTTGCCCAACGATGTAAGAGTCAACAAGAACTGGGTGGTCTGGACTAGCCTTAACAGCAGTTCGCATGTAAGAAC
>NZ_KQ970181.1:244868-250469 GCF_001579015.1 Streptococcus oralis | reverse complement strand
TCTTCGTTTTCAACAATTTCCATGGCACGTCCACCCAAGACATAAGATGGGCGAACAAGGACTGGGAAACCAATCTTGCGTGCTGCAAGTACTGCTTCTTCTTCATTGGTTGCTGTCTGTCCTGGTGGCTGTGGAATATTCAAGTCTTTAAGGGCTTGCTCGAAGAGGTCACGGTCTTCCGCGCGGTCTAGGTCAGCGACTTGCGTACCAAGGATGTTCACACCTGCTTTTGCCAAAGGCTCCGCAAGGTTGATGGCTGTTTGGCCACCAAACTGAACGATAACGCCTTTTGGTTGCTCCAAGTCAATGACATTCATGACATCTTCGAATGTCAATGGTTCAAAGTAGAGCTTGTCAGATACAGAGAAGTCTGTCGAAACAGTCTCTGGGTTTGAATTCATGATAATAGCTTCATAACCAGCAGCCTGAATAGCCTTAACTGAGTGAACAGTTGCGTAGTCAAACTCAACTCCTTGCCCGATACGGATAGGACCAGAACCTAGGACTAGTACAGATTCCTTGTCAGACTTAATAGACTCATTTTCCCAACCATAGGTTGAATAGAAATATGGCGTTTCAGAGTCGAACTCTGCCGCACAGGTATCGACCATCTTGTATACTGGAACAATCTTGTTTTCCAAGCGAAGTTGGCGAACTTGGTCAGCTGTTGTTTTCCAGAGTTCAGCAATCTTACGATCTGAGAAACCATTTAATTTAGCTGTTTTCAAAACTTCTAAATCTTGTGGATGGGCGCCCAATTCTTGCTCAATTTCAAAGATATGCAAGAGTTTATCAAGATAGAAGATATCAATCTTGGTCAATTCTGCAATTTCTTCTGGTGTGTAGCCACGGCGAATGGCTTCTGATACGTAGAAGAGACGGTCATCTTGAGCCTTAACAACTTTTTCAATCAAGGCATCATCTGAAACCGCTGCAAGCTCAGGCATTTCATTGTGGTGCACCCCAATTTCAAGGGAACGACAAGCTTTAAGAAGTGATTCCTCGATGTTACGACCAATTGCCATAACTTCCCCAGTTGCCTTCATCTGGGTACCAAGACGACGTTCACCCTTTTCAAACTTGTCAAATGGGAAACGCGGAATCTTGGCAACGACGTAGTCAAGTGCTGGCTCAAACATAGCATAGGTTGAACCTGTAACTGGGTTAATCACTTCATCCAAGGTCAACCCTACCGCAATCTTGGCAGCCAATTTGGCGATTGGGTAACCTGTTGCTTTCGAAGCAAGGGCTGACGAACGCGATACACGGGGGTTTACTTCGATAACATAGTACTTGAAACTGTGAGGATCAAGTGCCAGCTGAACATTACATCCACCTTCAATCTTGAGGGCACGAATGATGCTCAAGCTCGCGTCACGTAGCATTTGGTTTTCATAGTCTGACATGGTTTGCGCAGGGGCAAATACAATGGAATCCCCTGTGTGAATCCCAACTGGGTCAAAGTTTTCCATGTTACAGACAACGAGGGCATTGTCAGCTGAGTCGCGCATGACTTCGTATTCGATTTCCTTGAAACCTGCAATGGAACGCTCAATCAAACATTGGGTAACAGGTGACAACTTCAACCCATTTTCAGCGATTTCACGCAATTCTTCCTCATTGGCACACATACCACCACCAGTACCGCCAAGGGTAAAGGCTGGACGGACGATAACTGGGTAACCGATTGACGCAGCAAAGACTACCGCTTCTTCAACTGTGTTGACAATTTCAGATTCTGGAATTGGTTGTTCAAGCTCTTCCATCAATTGTTTAAAGAGGTCACGGTCCTCCGCTTGGTCAATAGCAGATAGTTTAGTACCGAGAAGCTCGACACCAAGCTCATCTAAGATACCATTTTTTGACAATTCCATGGCCATATTGAGACCTGTCTGACCACCGAGTGTTGGTAGCAAGGCATCTGGACGTTCCTTACGAAGAATACGCGTCACAAACTCAAGTGTAATCGGTTCGATGTAAACCTTGTCAGCAATCTCCTTGTCCGTCATGATAGTTGCAGGGTTTGAGTTAACCAAGACAACCTCATAACCTTCCTCTTTCAAAGACAAGCAAGCCTGGGTCCCAGCATAGTCAAACTCAGCAGCCTGACCAATAATAATCGGACCAGAACCAATCACCATAATTTTTTGAATATCAGTACGTTTAGGCATTTATAAGATATTGAGGGCGTCAAGCGGACAAAGCTAAAATAGGAGTTATGACGAAGAACTGTCAGTTCTAGGAATAACTATCTTTTTAGCACCGTCCGTAGCCCGTATTCAGTTCAGCAAATACGGACAACCCTTCTCCTTTCTATTCGTCGCCTCACAGAGCAACATTAAATAAATTCTCCGACGAGCTTTTACTCGTCCTTAGTTTGATTGTTTAAAAGCTTCCATCATCTCGATAAACTCGTCAAAGAGATAGCTGGCATCGTGTGGACCAGGAGCTGCATCTGGGTGGAATTGTACAGAGAAACCAGGTTGATATCTGTGACGCACACCTTCAACTGACTTGTCGTTGATTTCTTCGTGGGTAATGATCAAATGCTCTGGCAAATCCTCACGGCTAACCGCATAACCGTGGTTCTGGCTGGTAAAATCTACTCGTCCTGTAGCAATTTCACGTACCGCGTGGTTAAATCCACGGTGACCAAATTTCATCTTGTAGGTCTTAGCTCCATTGGCCATGGCAAAGAGTTGATGTCCCATACAAATACCAAAGATTGGAATTTTCCCTTGCACACCACGAATCATGTCCAGTGCTTCTGGAACATCTTCGGGGTTACCTGGACCATTTGACAACATAACTCCATCAGGGTCGAGGTGGAGAATTTCTTCTGCCGTTGTTGAATAAGGAACAACCGTCACGTTACAGTTACGCTTAGAAAGTTCGCGTAAGATTGAGTGCTTGAGACCAAAGTCCACTAGCACCACGCTCAAGCCAACCCCAGGAGCTGGATATGAAGTTTTAGTAGAAACCTGCTTGATATTGTCTGTTGGCAAGACTGTTGCTTGGAGCTGGTCCGTCACATGGTCCATACTGTCCCCAACATGAGTCAAGGTTGCACGCATAGTACCATGCTTACGGATGATTTTAGTAAGTGCACGGGTATCAATTCCTGAAATCCCTGGAATTTTCTTGGCTTTCAAAAATTCATCCAAAGTCATTTGGTTCCGCCAGTTACTAGCTCTACGTGCTTCTTCGAAAACAACGACTCCCTTACAAGTTGGAATAATGGATTCGTAATCATCACGATTAATTCCATAATTTCCCACCAAAGGATAAGTAAAGGTCAAGATTTGTCCATTATAAGACTGGTCTGTAATGGACTCTTGGTAACCGGTCATCCCTGTGTTAAAGACGATTTCGCCTGTTACATCAAGATCTGCTCCAAAGGCCTTGCCTTCAAAAACTGTGCCATCTTCTAATACTAGAAGTCTTTTTGTCATATTTTCACCTCTCGTGGACACTCACTGGCGTCTTTTAACGTCTTGTGTTTTAGTTGGCGTTTCTACTCGCCAGTACGGATTCTAAGATTGCCATTCGAACAAAGACACCATTGGTCATTTGTTGGACAATCCGTGATTTTGAAGCTTCAACCAAGTGGTCAGCAATTTCCACATCTCGATTGACAGGAGCTGGATGCATAATGATTGCTGTTTCTTTCAAACGATCATAACGTTCTTGGTTCAAGCCATGTTGGGCATGGTAGTCTTCTTTTGAAAAGATTGTTCCACTTTCGTGACGTTCATGTTGAACGCGGAGTAACATCAGAACATCAACCTGATCGATGATTTCATCAATGGTTACAAACTGTCCATAGTCCGCAAACTCTTGACTTCTCCATTCCTCAGGTCCCGCAAAGAAAAGTTCAGCTCCCAAACGCTTCAAAATCTGCATATTGGACTTGGCAACACGTGAGTGGTCTAAATCACCTGCAATAGCAATTTTGAGCCCCTCAAAGCGGCCAAATTCCTCATAAATAGTCATCAAATCAAGCAAGCTCTGACTGGGATGCTGTCCTGAGCCATCTCCACCATTGATAATAGAAGTCGTAATCGTCGGACTTGCAATCAACTCTCTGTAGTAGTCGACCTCTGGGTGGCGAATCACACAGACATCCACTCCTAAAGCAGACAGAGTCAGGATGGTATCATAAAGTGTCTCACCCTTGTTTACTGAACTTGTCTTCACATCAAAGTCCAGTCGTTCCAGCCCTAGTTTAATCTCTGCCACTTCGAAAGACTTATGCGTTCGTGTAGAATCTTCAAAGAAGAGATTGGACACGATAGTTTTGTTCTCGTAGGGAAGCTGGGTTCCATTTTTAAACTCGATTCCTCGCTTGATCAATTTCATCACTTGATCAACTGTAAGGTCTTCCATGGAAACCACATGGTTCAATGCTTGTTGATTTTCTGACATAGCTACTCCTTTAGCTTTCTAAGCTTCTTCAGTAATCAGAACTCTATCTTGGCCATCAAGTTCTGCCATCTCTACAATGATTTCTTCAGAACGACTGGTTGGGATATTTTTTCCAACGTAATCTGGACGGATAGGCAATTCTCTATGTCCACGATCGACTAGAACCGCAAGACTTACGCGCGCAGGACGACCATGACCAACAATATTATCAATAGCAGCGCGGATGGTACGGCCTGTATAGAGCACATCATCCACTAAAATGACCTCACGGTCTGTCACATCAACAGAAATCAAAGAAGTATCTTCTCCGCTTTTAACGTCATCACGGAAAGGTTTGGTGTCTAATTCCACAACAGGAACAGTAATGTTTTCCAATTGCTTCAAACGTTCTTTGATACGATGAGCTATGAAAACACCACGCGTTTTTATCCCAGCTAGAATAATTTTATTCAAATCTTTATTGCGCTCGATAATCTCATAAGTAATACGCGTAATCGCTCGTTTGACGGTTAATTCGTCTACAACTTCTTTTGTCTTCATGACAAACCTCCAAAAAGAAAAGTCTCCTTCTACAAGGAGACTCGAAATGTATAGCCAAGCGAGTCCTACTGCAAACAGTATAGACTTCACCTTTCTACTTTATCACGCTCCTTGCCTGCCTCACGGGACAGGTTTAAAGGATTATTTAGTTACCACTTACTATAGCACAATGCACCCTTAAAATCAAGCAAAAACTTTTTCAGAGTCCCTTAAACATTGCTAAAATCATATAACTGTGGGTACTGGTCACACTCTGGATTTTTGGGATGGCAGATAGCTCTTCCAAAGTAAATCATGGCCTGATGAGCTGCCAACCATTCTTCTGGTGGCAGAACATCCATGACACGTTTTTCTACTTCGAGTGGTGTGGCCGATTTTTTGACAATATCATGGTGTTTGCAGATACGCTCCACATGAGTATCCACTGCAAAGGCTGGAATCCCAAAGCCCACACTCATGACAACGTTGGCTGTCTTACGACCAACTCCTGCCAAGCTTTCTAGTTCCTCACGAGTCTGAGGCACTTGACCGTCAAAATCTTCCAAGAGTTGCTGGGCACATTTTTTAAGGAATTTGGCCTTATTTCGATACAGTCCCAGTCGGGAAATGTACGATGCAATCTCACTCTCAGTCGCG
>NZ_KQ970181.1:241032-244848 GCF_001579015.1 Streptococcus oralis | reverse complement strand
CCTGGTGTGGCCTTGTTGACTGCAGCATCTGTCGTCTGAGCTGACAACATGACCGCAACCAGTAGTTCAAAATGATTGGTAAAATCGAGACTTGGCTTGGCATCTGGGAAGAGAGCAATGATTTCTTCTAGCACCTTTCGTGCTCGTTTTTTTGACAAGACCATTATTCGTCTCCATCAAAGAGTCCTTGCAAGCCAACAAAAGGACTATTTTCTTCTTTCTTGACTGCTTGTTGGGCCTGGTATTCTTCCTCAGTCATGATTTGCCAGTCATTTCCAGACACAAAACCTTGACCAGCTTCCTCTTCGGCCGTCAAGACTTTGATTGGAATGTTTAGCAAGATATTATCTGAAACACTTTCAGCCAAATCAATTTCACCATTTTCGATAGGCAGGACCAAGTCATCATCTAAAACTTCTTGGTCCAATTGGTTGGTTGCGCCTTCCATGAAAACCTCTGTCACTGGATAAGACTCTGCCAACTCAACTGGATCCATACTGCGACTGGAAGCAAGAACAATAGTGTAAGATAGTTGATAATCTAAGAAATACATACGGTCTTCGTACTGTACTTTCCCTACCGCAACAATATCTTTGACATCTATAATTTCTTGATTACGAATACGTAAGTCTGCTGCCAAGTCTAAAGCTTGTTCAAAATGCAAGCCTTCAGGCTGCTTACGAATTTCTTGAATATTTAACTTCATATTTCCTCCATAAAGATTTACTCTCTTGATTATACCATGAAAAGGCTAGAAGTCAGCCTTCCAAACCTTGATATTAAAATCTCATTTTCAACATATTTACTATGACATATTTCCTGTTTAGTGCTATACTATAGGCAAGAATAGTTCAGAGCAAGGAGGATGCTCATATGGAAGATAAAGAACTGATTACTAATGCTTACCAACTCCTTTCCGAGTTAAATAAAAACTACCAAAGTTGCAAACAAGGTACAGCTGATGATTTTCGTCTACAAGAACTGCTGAACAGCACTCTCAAGGAACTTAAAAAAGCGGAAAAGCTTGACAACAGTATCTTAATCGACCTTGAAAAATTTTACCAACGTACCAGTCTACTGATTGGACTAGGTAGCCTAAAATTGAATGATCAAGCACGCACTGCTTGGCGAAACTATGACAAGTTCCATTACGAGCATGTCAAACACGTACTAACTCTTTATGGACCTGTTTTTGGATTTTAGAAATTAAAAATTTGGATTTACTATTGACAAAATTTCCTAAAAGGTATAGGATAGAGGTACTAATACTCGGAGGTAAGGGAGACATGAACAACTAAGTCTATCAAATAAAGAACTTTATTTAGTAGATCTTGTTTTTGTCTCTTTTTGCTTGCTCTTTTTGTACTAGATCTTCTGGTACTTTATCCTCTTTGAAAATCAAAAAACTAGAAAGCTAACCATCTGCTCCTCTTAGGTTGGATAAGGCTAGATTGACCTAGTTTGACGGGATTTTCGACATGGATAATGGAGTTTTTGACAGTGACTTTGGGCTCTACTAGGTAAAGTAGAGCTTTTTGTTATGCACTATGGACATTCTAGAAAGGGCAACAATATGATAAAAATCAATCATCTGACCATCACACAAAACAAAGATTTACGAGACCTTGTATCTGACTTAAGCATGACTATCCAAGACGGGGAAAAGGTTGCTATTATTGGTGAAGAAGGAAATGGCAAGTCAACCTTGCTACGGGCTTTGATGGGGGAAGCATTACCTGATTTCACTATCAGGGGAGACATCCAGTCTGATTTTCAATCACTGGCCTACATTCCTCAAAAGTTAGCTGAGGAGCTGAAAAATAGAACTCTACACGACTACTTCTTTTTAGATTTCGCTGATTTAGACTACAGTCTCCTCTATCGTTTGGCTGAGGAGTTGCATTTTGATAGCGACCGTTTTGCTAGTGAACAACTAATCGGTAGTCTATCAGGTGGCGAAGCTTTGAAAATTCAGCTCATCCATGAATTATCTAAACCTTTTGAAGTTCTATTTTTAGATGAACCTTCAAATGACCTGGACCTTGAAACAGTTGATTGGCTAAAAAGGCAGATACAGAAGATTGAGCAAACTGTCATTTTCATTTCCCATGATGAAGACTTTCTTTCTCAGACGGCAGATACTATTGTCCACTTGCGACTGGTCAAACACCGGAAAGAAGCGGAAACACTAGTAGAGCATTTAGATTATGAACGCTATAACAACCAGAGAAAGGCTAGTTTTGCCAGACAAATCCAGCAAGCTGCTAACGACCAGAGAACCTATGATAAAACCATGGAAAAGCATCGCCGCGTTAAACAAAATGTGGAAACTGCCTTGCGTAACACTAAAAACGATGTTGCTGGGCGCCTATTAGCTAAAAAGATGAAAAATGTTCTCTCTCAAGAAAAACGCTTTGAAAAAGCAGCTCAGTCGATGACACAAAAGCCACTTGAAGAGGAACAAATCCAACTCTTCTTCTCAGATATACAACCATTAGCGGCTTCTAAAGTCTTAGTCCAACTGGAAAAAGAAAATTTATCCATTGGCCAGCGCGTTTTAGCTCAGGGGTTACAACTAACTGTCCGTGGCCAAGATAAAATCGGTATTATCGGGCCAAATGGTGTTGGAAAATCGACTCTATTAGCCAAGTTGCAACAACTACTAAGCGCCAAAAGAGAAATTTCGCTTGGTTTTATGCCACAAGATTACCACAAAAAACTGGAATTGGATCTATCTCCAGTAGCCTACCTCAGCCAAACTGGGCAAAAAGAGGAACTACAGAAAATCCAATCCCACTTAGCCAGTCTCAATTTCAGTTATCCAGAGATGCAACACCAAATCCGTTCCTTATCTGGTGGGCAACAAGGCAAACTACTTCTGTTGGATTTAGTACTGAGCAAGCCAAACTTTCTCCTTCTGGATGAGCCTACCCGAAATTTCTCTCCTACCTCTCAACCAGAGATCCGAAAACTCTTTGCCACTTATCCCGGTGGGCTGGTCACTGTTTCTCATGATCGACGTTTCTTAAAAGAGGTCTGTACGAGCCTCTATCGATTGACAGAACATGGTTTTGAAGTCGTTGATTTACAAGATTTATAAATTTTGAATATAGCAAAAATCCAGAGACGAGCTCTGGATTTTTTTACATCTGTTTCAAGCGTTCGATTCGTTCTGAGATAGGTGGATGAGTGTAAAATAGTTTTTGTAGTCCGCCACCTTTCTTAGGATCATTGATATAAAGAGCGCTGCTGGCATCGTCAACGTGGTGATGCATTGGCTCGCTATTGTCCAACTTGCGCAAGGCATTGATCAGCCCTTGAGGATTGCGAGTCAGCTCCACACTGGATGCATCCGCTAAAAATTCTCGCTGACGAGAGATAGCTAGTTGTACCAAGGTTGCAGCGAGAGGTGCCAGAATAATGGCTAAGAGAGAGATTACAAGCATGATAATCTCTAGTCCATTTCCGTCACGATCATTATCATTATCATTCCGTCTGCGGTCTGCGCCACCCCACCACATCATCCGACCAGCCATACTAGATAGCAGTGTAATAGCACTAGCAAGGGCAACAGCAATGGTCGAAATGCGGATATCGTAGTTTCGGATATGACTGACTTCATGCCCCATAACTGCTTCTAGCTCCTCACGATTCATGATCGCTAGAAGACCCGAAGTGGCCGCAACTGCCGCATTCTGCGGGTTGGAACCTGTTGCAAAGGCATTTAAAGAAGAATCCTCAATGATGAAAACACGTGGCATAGGGATCTGAGCGACCATGGCCATATCTTCCACTACATGGTAGAAATCTGGTGCC
>NZ_KQ970181.1:237324-240705 GCF_001579015.1 Streptococcus oralis | reverse complement strand
ACGCGCCCCATTCATAGACATGACAATTTCTGTTGATTGAAAGATCATGGTTAAGGCATAGACAAGACCGATGATTAGGGCTATGATGATGCCTCCAAGACCTGAACGCATAAAGAGATAACCGGCCGCATAGCCAACCAAGGCCAAGAGCAGGAAGAAAACCAGCAACAAAATCCAGGTTCTTCGCTTATTGCTTGCAATTTGATCAAACAACATCTTAGTCACCTAAACCGCTAAAATCGACTTTAGGAACCGCCTTTTCCTCTTCTGGAGTTTGAAGGAAGTCTGCTGCTTTAAATCCAAATAGTCCTGCAATAATATTACTTGGGAAGGTTTGTAGTTTGAGATTATAGTTGCTAACAACACTATTATAGAGTTGACGCGAGTAAGAAATTTTATTTTCTGTATTGGTCAACTCCTCTTGCAACTTGATAAAGTTGGTACTAGCTTTCAAGTCAGGATAATTTTCAGCAACTGCAAAAATACCTGAGACTTGGCGAGTAAGGGCATCACTGGCCTTCATAGCCTCTGCAGGAGAAGTTGCTGCTGCTACTTGATTACGAAGTTGAGTCACCTTTTCAAGAGTTGAACCTTCATACTTAGCATATCCTTTGACTGTTTCAATCAAGTTTGGCAAAAGATCATTTCGACGTTTCAATTGAACATCAATCTGACTCCAAGCCTCCTTTGTTTGCATGCGATTTTTAACCAAACCATTATAGCTAACAATCACAAAAATGACGATAAGAGCTAAAACTCCAAGAACAATCCAAATCATATTCTATTCCTTTCTACTTTTAGATTAGTACTAGTATATCAAATTTTCTATTATTTGTGGTAAAATAAGATTAGACTAAAGAAGGAATCTACTATGAAACCAGAAACATTTTACAGCTTGCTTGCCGAACAAAATCTTCCACTTTCAGACCAGCAAAAAAAACAATTTGAACGGTATTTTGAACTCTTGGTCGAGTGGAATGAAAAGATGAACCTGACCGCTATTACTGACAAAGAAGAAGTCTACCTTAAACACTTTTATGATTCGCTTGCGCCCATCTTACAAGGCTTGATTTCAAATGAAACTATCAAACTTCTTGATATCGGAGCTGGGGCAGGATTTCCTAGCCTTCCTATGAAAATCCTCTATCCCCAGTTAGATGTGACCATCATTGATTCGCTAAATAAGCGCATCAACTTCCTCCAACTATTGGCTCAGGAGCTGGATTTGGATGGTGTTCACTTCTACCATGGTCGTGCAGAAGACTTTGCCCAAGATAAGAACTTCCGTGCTCAGTTTGATGTGGTAACTGCCCGTGCTGTTGCCCGTATGCAGGTCTTGTCTGAACTGACCATTCCCTATCTTAAAGTTGGCGGAAAACTCTTGGCACTCAAGGCCAGTAATGCCCCCGAGGAATTGCTAGAAGCCAAGAATGCCCTCAATCTCCTCTTTAGCAAGGTAGAAGACAACCTCAGCTACGCCCTACCAAATGGAGATTCACGTTACATCACTGTGGTAGAAAAGAAAAAAGAGACCCCAAACAAGTATCCTAGAAAGGCTGGCATGCCCAATAAACGCCCGCTTTAAATTTTTTAGTAAAAAAATGTTTACAAAATTAACCTCGCTCTCGCATTTCTGGGCTTGGGAAAAAATGATTTACAAAATCAACCTCGCTCTTACATTTTTGAGCTCGGGAAAAAATGATTTACAAAATCATTTTTTTCTGCTATACTATCACAAGCAAAGGTTTTTAATGTCATCCTGTGAGGTGACGAAGGCGCAGATTTATATAAATTTTTAAAAGATAGCTATTTTTTAAAAAGTCTTACTCTGAGAGCCTATTGCTGTAAAATAATGGGTTCTTTTTTGGTGCCCAAAAGTGAGGTTTATATGACACAAGAATCAACTGTTGATTTGTTACTAGACGTTGATCAACGTCCTTCAGCTGGGAAAGGTATCCTCCTCAGCTTCCAGCACGTTTTTGCTATGTTTGGTGCGACCATCCTAGTTCCTTTGATTTTGGGAATGCCTGTATCCGTTGCCCTCTTTGCATCTGGTATCGGAACCTTGATTTATATGGTTTCAACTGGCTTTAAAGTCCCAGTTTATCTAGGTTCTTCATTCGCCTTTATCACGGCTATGTCTCTAGCTATGAAAGAGATGGGTGGGGATGTATCTGCTGCTCAAACAGGGGTTATCTTGACTGGCTTGGTCTATGTCCTTGTAGCCGCAAGTGTTCGTTTTGCTGGTACGAAATGGATTGACAAACTCTTGCCACCAATCATTATCGGACCAATGATTATCGTTATCGGTCTTGGTCTTGCTGGTTCTGCTGTAACGAATGCTGGACTTGTAGCAGACGGAAACTGGAAGAACGCCCTTGTAGCAGTTGTTACGTTCTTAATTGCTGCCTTTATCAATACAAAAGGAAAAGGCTTCCTTCGCATTATTCCTTTCCTCTTTGCCATCATCGGTGGTTATATCTTTGCTATGATGCTTGGTTTAGTTAATTTTACACCCGTTCTAGAAGCCAACTGGTTCGAAATTCCTGGTTTCTACTTGCCATTTAATACTGGTGGTGCCTTTAAAGAGTACAACTTATACTTTGGTCCTGAAACTATCGCAATCTTGCCTATTGCTATCGTAACCATTTCAGAGCACATTGGTGACCATACCGTTTTAAGCCAAATCTGTGGCCGTCAATTCTTGAAAGAACCAGGTCTTCATCGTACCCTTCTCGGTGACGGGATTGCAACATCTGTATCTGCCTTCCTCGGTGGACCTGCTAATACGACTTACGGAGAAAATACAGGGGTTATCGGAATGACTCGCATCGCTTCTGTCTCTGTTATCCGTAACGCAGCCCTTATCGCAATTGCTCTTAGCTTCCTAGGTAAATTCACTGCCTTGATTTCAACCATTCCAAATGCTGTGCTTGGTGGGATGTCCATCCTTCTCTACGGGGTTATCGCCAGCAACGGTTTGAAAGTCTTGATTAAGGAACGTGTGGACTTTAGCCAGATGCGTAACCTAATCATCGCAAGTGCTATGCTGGTACTTGGACTTGGTGGAGCAATTCTTAAACTCGGTCCAGTAACCCTTTCAGGTACTGCCCTATCAGCGATGACAGGTATCCTTTTAAACTTGATCCTGCCATACGAAAATAAAGACTAGTCATCTAAATACAAAAGCTCCACTCAGTTTGACCTGCACCCCAAAAGTTAGACAGAAAAATCTAACTTTTGGGGATTTTATTATGAAATTGAGTTATAAAGATAAAGTTCATATCCATGAACTAAGAAAGCAAGGACAAAGCTTCAAACAGCTTTTAAAAAGATTTGGAGTGGATATTGCTGGCCTAAAATATATGGTGACATTAATTG
>NZ_KQ970181.1:235355-237304 GCF_001579015.1 Streptococcus oralis | reverse complement strand
CTATGCTGGAGCAGACCTTTACAGAGAAATACTATGAAAATACCATTTTACACAGCGACCAGCGATATAAGTCCAAATTATCAGCCAGCGCCAAAAGACCCTCGCTTTTACATTGTTCAAGCCTCATTCCTCTTGAATCATCACTTTCCTCTTAAAGAGACTTTGGAATTACTTACCACTATCCCTAAAGGGATCCTCATGTTCTTTTACACTTAATTTATCTAGTGTAGTATCATGCCTTACTCGTTCTCGAATTTCTATACTCGTGAAGAGATCATTTACTGGATAATTTCTTTAATCTTGAATCTATTTCTTTATTGTGGTTCCATTAAGTACTATACTGTACTCACATAATAACTTTCCGCCTAGAAATTCCGATTTCCAAACTTGGACTTGAGATTGGCGAGTTTGTCAAAGATCATGAGTGTACGTATATTGTATATTCAAGAGGCGAAAAGACCTCCCCAATGCACTGCCCATGACAAATTGAACAGTATAGTTAAGTTAAGAATAAAGTTCAGCGTTATGCTAGACAGCATATCGTTTTTTTATTTTCTGCTTGAAGATTTCCTAATTCTTTCATTTAATCCCAGCTTATCTTTAGATATGTCCCATTTTAGATAGTCTTCCTCTTCTTTTAGAAGCAATAAGTATAGACGTTTTTCTCATATTGTGCAGACAAGGCGGAAGCATTTCACGATTCGTAAAATCAAATTCAATCCAAACACTTAGTTGCAAACAGCCTTCAACCAGAAGATTCGAAAGAATAAGCTTATATTTTTCTATAAGCGATTAAATCTAGTTCCTTTTGTCCTTAGCTAATAGATATGGACTTTAGGCTCATAAATTACGGCATCAGAAAACACCCCAAAAGTTAGACACAAATAATCTAACTTTTGAGGTGCTGTTCAATAGAATAGCCCCAATTTTATTTTAAAAATCAAGTTCTACCCAGCTGAGAGGTGTATAACCTAGGAGTTCAACACCATCAAACTCTACTGTTTTAACGATTTCTTGAATATTTGTTTTCAATTCTTCCATAACAGAGTTATCTGGACCATCCAAGACTAGTTCATCTTCTACGACAAACAATGCTTTTTGGTAACGGTCATATAGACTATTCATAACCAAACGAAGACCAACTGGATCAGCTGATTTTTCTGTGCTAGTCTCAGCTACATACTTATCAGCAAAAACTTCTTCAGAGTTATTCGATGCATGATAACTAAAGCTTATAAAATCAACTGTACCTCTGTTTAAGCTAGAAAGATCTTCATCTGAAATATCCAAAGCAATCTGCTCACGTTCCAAGCGACGCAAGAAGTGGTTCGGATAGTAACCGCGAACTTGAACGTCCGTAAATACATAGTTTTCACGATTCTTAACTTCAGCTTCCATAGCATCTATAGCATTGTCAATTTGCTGGCTATAGTTTTGACTGACGACAAGCATTCCACCAAACTGAAACTCTGGATTGATTGTTTTTCCTAGTTGAACAACACGAGCAGATGCAACTAATTGATAATGAGCCGCTTGCCAGATTAACTGTTCACAATTATCTCTATTTCCAAATAACAAGCCTCCACCCAAAAATGGTAAATGGTGCAAAATATTAAATTCATTGAATGTAATCCAGTATTTTACCTTGTCTTTAAAATAATGGAAAACAGCTTCTGCGTAGCGCTCAAATAGTTCAATCATCTGGCGACTTCTCCAGGCACCGTACTTTTCATGTAGGTTAAGAGGGATATCAAAATGACTGAGCGTAACAATTGGTTCGATATCTTTCTCCAGAACTTCGTCAATGATGGTTTCATAGTACTTCAATCCTTCTTCGCTTGGCTCTAACTCTTCTCCAGTTGGAAATAGGCGAGCCCAAGAGATAGAGATACGATAGGCATTAAAGCCCATAGATTGAATCAAATTCAAATCCTCAATATAGTTTCTTG
>NZ_KQ970181.1:230399-234514 GCF_001579015.1 Streptococcus oralis | reverse complement strand
CAATACTCCTCCACGAAATTCACCAACTGGAAGAACATCTGTTGTTCCTAAACCTTTCCCACTATTTGACAAAAAATTTCTAATCATGACGACTCCTTTTATTTTTTTCTTTATAAACTAGATTGTTATTATTCAAAAATATCATTAGCTATTGAATGATTCTTTCCGCCCTTGTTATGAATAATAGAGCTCAAACCAGATAATCCACTTACGACATTTTTAAATTCACGAGATAGCTGCTGAGAATCTGATTTCTGCAAGTTCTCTTCCTTCTCTTGCCCTATCCATGAATTCCCATTCTCAGAATCCTCCCACGGCTGAGCTTCTTGAATACTTGCCTCATACACAAACTCGCCTACATTATCTGCAGCTTCTACTAAATTAACTAGATGTTTCGAATCTACTTCATCTGAATCATTTTCTGCGACAAAATCTGAAGAAATTTCAGAGATTGATTCTGATGCTAAATCGCTTGGGTCTTCACTCTCTGAGACATAGTCTGATGTGCTGGTGGAAACAGAGTTGATGTCCTTGCTCCAATTCGGAGTCACTGTGGCTCTCGCTTGCTGAGATAAAATCTGAAGAAATTTCAGAAATTGATTCTGATGCTAAATCGCTTGGGTCTTCACTCTCTGGGACATAGTCTGATGTGATGGTGGAAACAGAGTTGATGTCCTGCTCCAATTCGGAGTCACTGTGACTTTCACTTGCTGAGATAAAGTCTGAAACACTTTCAGAGATTGATTCTGGTTCTAAAACGCTTGGCTCTTCACTATCTGAGATAAAGTCTGATGTGATAGTGGAAACAGAGTCGATGTCTTGCTCCAATTCGGAGTCACTGTGACTCTCGCTTGCTGAGACAAAGTCTGAAACACTTTCAGAGATTGATTCTGGTTCTAAAACGCTTGGCTCTTCACTATCTGAGAGAAAGTTTGATGTGATAAATGAAGCAGAGGCGATGTCTTGCTCAAATTCGGAGTCACTGTGACTCTCGCTTGCTGGGACAAAGTCTGAAACACTTTCTGAAATTGATTCTGAGTCTAAATCACTTGGGTCTTCACTCTCTGAAACAGAGTCAATGACTGACAAGGACTGCGAAAGACTAGGCGATTTTGACTCAGATACACTAGAGCTTTGGCTAGACGAAAGATTCTCTGAATCAGGTTCACTCTGATTCGAAACTTCACTAGAATCAGTATGACTAGCAATACTTTCACTGCTTGATAGCATGCTCGTACTCACCGAATCAGAAACATATAAACTATGACTCACAGATTCTTGAATAGACGTAGCCGTAAGCGATTCTGACACCGAAACAGAATCACTGAGTGAGTTAGCCTCAGACATTGAATTACGCAGAGAATAGCCTTTTTCAGAAATACTTTGACTATAAGATTCACTGTAGGAAATCGCGATGAAGTCGCTAAGAGAAGCGAGCGCACTAGTTGATAAACTCTGGCTAACATTTTTTATCAACTCAGCCATGTTTAAACTATTTTTCTCCTGAAAAGCTTCTAAAACTTCCATAACCGAAACAGACTCTAGTGGTAATTCAAAGTCCTCACTGGCCTTCCTCACCATTTCTTTCTGTTCCTTCATCTTTTTGCTAACAGGTTTCAGTTCGACTGCATCAGAATGATGATCATCATAATCATTATCTTCCTCATTGACCAATTGCTTAATCTTCGATAACAGGCGTTGAAATCCTGATAACTCTTCTTTTTTGCTCATTATATTATTATTTCTCCCAAAAACTATTTATCACTACTATTATAAGGGTTGAAGTTCAATCTGTCAAAGCATTACCCAGAAAAGACCGCTAATTTTCTTTTGTTATCCATATCAATATAGAATTGACTCTTATTTTACACAGTGAATAGCATTCTGTTTCTGTTTTTTCATTCACAAAATTCATCAAAGCCTTTCAACATCAAAAGGTGTAAACTGTCGTGACAATCTGAACTCTAATTTTTATATTGACTACATTTTGCTAAAATCTGTCATACACAGATTAGACTTTCCTACTGGTTTTCAGGACAAGTGTTCCATAGAAAGGCATTCTTAGGTTACATTTTCCTTCATCCACTCTTCAGTTGTCTCTAGATTTATATTTTTCAACAAAGCCGACTGATCTAACAGATAGACAAAATTGGATAAGTCCTGAGATTCCATCTTCGAACTTCCATATTCTTTAACTCTTGTTGAATCAAAGCGATATAGCAATAAATCCCTAAAAATCGGATAATTCACTCGTTTTCGATGACGTTCCAGTAAGCGATGATAGTCTAATTCAGCTAGAAAACTATCTGTCACTAAAGCATAGGAAGTTGAAAATTGTTTTGAGTAAAACAGGGCCGCAATATTTGAAATGGGTCCATAGCCAATAAAAGCTACTTTTTCAAAAGAATACTGTCTTGATAGGCTTTCAATTTTTTCGAGTAAGTTTCCAAAAAACTCTTTTTCCATGTATAAAAGTGAACTTTTGTAGGAAGAGTTCACCATTACCAAATTTGGAAAATGTTCCTGCACTCTTTCTGAAACAAAACCTGTCCGATTGAACTCAGGCTCTGTAAAGCAAACGTAAATGGTATTCTTCTCATTGTTCTTATGAAGCAAATCTGAAATCCAATAGCGATTAACTGTATAGTCTGCCACACCTTCTTGGGTAATATAAATCCCCTCAAACAAGAAGCGCTGACAGCCTCCACTGACCAATTGAATTTTATAATGATGGGTGTCAGTTGGTACATAAACACTCGCTGTCTCCTCTGGTTTCACACTATGAGAAAAAATCTCCTCATCAGCCGAATCCATAAAGATAACTTTTAAGTAAGTTGAATTCTCAGGAAGAGTTTCTAGATAGCTTCCAATGACATACTTCTCTCCCCGCTTCAAATCAGGAAGTTGACTTGTATTTCTCAAATCCTGATAATTGGCTTTCGAGTACCATTCGTGAATAACTGTCCCAGACGGCATAAATTGATTCTCATATAAAACTCGACCATCCTCTAAGACCCTGACAGATGAACCATATAAATACTGAGATACACTTTGCATATCCCAATAAGCAAAATAGACTTCCTCCTTATATCTCACGAATTAAACTTCCTTTCAAAACTATTCATTAGCAGTGCTATGTATTGATTAAAAAACCATCCGACGACACCCTGTGTATCATCATTATGTCGTCCCTCAAAGCCCTTGCTAATCAGGCTAACCTTATCATTACGATTTTCGAGCTCTTCCTCCAAGGTGGAATAGGCACGGCCATCATAATCATCCTGACACATATAAGCCATGATAAATTTTGTTCTCGAAAAATCAGCAGCTCTAAAGGCTTTCCAAAAATACTCATTTAGTTTTGTTGCTGTCTCATCAGATAGCTTACCCATCGTACGATAAAGGATATCCAAAGACGTTGGGAATCCGCCAGGACGAAGGGAAGACTCATTTACAGCAATATCACCTAAATTCACCAAGGGTTTACCGACAATAACGGCGTGAGGCTCTAGTTTAGAAGCATAGTACAGGGCGCCAAATGTCCCCATTGATAAGCCAGACAAAACTAACTGATCGGCTGTAAATTCTAACTCATCCAAACAGTGGCGAATCACTTGAATGAGCTTTTGTTCTAACTCATCCGATCCAAGATAAAAGCCACCGCCCTCTGAACGCGGATCTCCAATCAGTAAAAAGGGAGCTCCCATACCAGCCATCATATCGAATCCTTCAAAGCCTTCTGCTTGACGATAACCTGAAAAATATACATTAAGAGGTGGTCTCAAATCACCTGGATGAAAGAAATAAATCAGTTCTTCCCTATGTTTATCGATAATGCGATTTCCACCAACTAACAAGTCACCATAGCCTAAATGAGAATCTCGATGATGAAGGGGACCTATTTTCACGATTCCTTGTCCCTTAGCTTGAATACTAATGCTTAGATAGTAGGAATCCTGCGTGTCTAAAATTAGAGGTTTGTCATAGACCGTTTCATCATAAACCCATTCTTGCATTGGTGAAGGCGCGACAGGATACCCTTTGATGACATAGCGGACTGAGCAGTCACCTGAAATTCTAAATTCTGGCCACAAATCCAAAGGAGTATCTGCATC
>NZ_KQ970181.1:222999-230360 GCF_001579015.1 Streptococcus oralis | reverse complement strand
TGTCAAACTGAGATAATTGCTTCCTTCATAGTTAATCTGTCCACTAAAGAGAGAATGAACTGCTAAATGATTTACTTTGAGCTTGGAACCACTTTGCTGAGGAAAGAAAGCACGAGAAAAACGATACAAAATCTGCTCAGGATTTTCAAATTGAGATTTGACTGCTTTCTTACGAAACAAGAATGTTTCCAAATCTTTCGTAGTAATCTGGCAACGTTCATGGTAAAACAAACGATAAGGTTGAATCAGGCTATCCAGAACAGTGATGTATTCGAAATGTTCTAGCGTATCCACCAATATAAGGTCATAAATCTTTGCAAGCCTTGCCCTATCATCTATGCCCCCACTCAACATCTCAATATCAGTAGGTACAAGTGATGCCATATCCTCTGGCTTAACAAATCTCCACCTTATATTACTAGGAATATCATATTGCTCTTGCCAGTTCTCATCAGCAATTTGTAGAACACTAATCTCTCTCATTTTCCCTTAATCCCTTTATTGAGTTTTTCCACATTTCGACAATTTCTCCCCTTTTGTACTGCTCCATCCTGCTTAAAGAATGAGCCTTGCATTTATATGCTGACTCTATATCCGTCAAATAATACAATATTACATTTTTTAGGATAGAAATGTCAGTTATAATCGAACCATTTTCTGCATGCTTGACATAAGAGGAACTATATAAATTAATCTGAGGAATACCCCCACTTAGCCCTGCAATTTGCAGAAGCATATCTGCTGGATTTCCCAAATCCAGAAGGACACGAACCTCCTTCAAAATTTTTGCTAATTCAGTAGAACTGCGATGTGTCTTAATCTCCATTCTCTCTCTGAGAGTTTTTCCTTGTTCCAAAAGAGCCTTACTCTCCTTAGGCTTTATATCTTCATGGATCTGTGCTTTTTCTTCTGAACCTAGCTGATACGATAAATACTCTTTGAGAAATTGTCTGATAAATACTGCCCTTTCAGACTCCAAACTCTGAGTTCCAATCAGTAACTTCATCCATTCCTTCTCTAGCATCATATCAAATATGGTTCTAAAGACAGTTTGAAGATGTTCTTGAGGTAAAGTATCAACATTGACATAGACAGTTGCTGGCTTTTCCTGCTGGCTTTCTTCTGCCTGCAGACGAATGTCATAAGGAGCCACCTCATAATAAGGGGGAAGCTGGGCTTTGCCAATCAGTTCATCCATCTTTTGAACCTTACTAAAGCTATCAACAATAAAGAATGGTGTACCCTGCAAATCCCCTAGGATTTCTTCTTTATCCTCAATTGGGTAGCGTTCACCAAAGAAAGAGAAGGTAAGATTGTAATGCCTCTTAGCCTTATGGAAAAGATGGTTATGTTGAGGATCTGCTGAAACAATAAGCATATCATCTCTTGTTAGGGCAGAAGATAAATACTGGTCCAGTTTTTCCTTGATTAGCTCCTCAATGTCACTATAAACATCCTTTGCGAATGCTTCTTGGACTTCAGGATTGACAAGCACTTGATGATTATCTCTTGTCAAGAATTCCCTAAACTGCCACTGACCTTGTGGATTCAGATAATCTTGATGGTCTGGCTGATTATTTTCAAAATAAATCACACTAGAAACTATGCCTCGATCATCAAAGACCAAACGGTGATCCATCTGATTATTTTTAAAATAGATAATATCGAAAATATTGCCAGTCTGAGAAAAATTAATCTGGGCATAGTGGTTCTGATTTAAATAAACATCCACAAGAAAGGGAGTATAAAAGAATTCCGCTCCCTGTGGCCATTTCAAATCATCCAAGCCGAGCTTTCGAGGCAAAACATCTGTCAAACCTTGTAGATTATCAAATAGATTCCACATACTAGCTGGCTCAATTCTCTCTTGATAAAAAAAGGTTCGAATATGGGGTGAATAGTTCAAAATTAGAATTGTACTATCTTTTTTCTCTGGTTGAAACATCTGTAATAAATTCATAGTATCATCAAACATTATCTGGTTTGATGAACAATAAAAAGGCAAAGCTGTAGAATACCATTTCCTGCCTTGACAATACCAAGATGGTACAAAGTAAAACATTTCCCTCTATCTCCTTAGCATTCAATTTTTCATTGTAGTCAGTTCTAATTCTCAAGATAAATCCCTTGGTTGTCAAGCATTTTCATCTAAGAAATGACATAAAAGTCTCTGAAAGACGACCTATTTTTGTTAGATTTATTTCTTATTTTCCCTGAATGAATCGTTCTATAAAAATCCACTAATTCCCTTTAGTATAGCATATTTAGCGACTTTCTTCAAACATCACTTGGCTCTTTAAAGCTACGCCGATTGCAGAGTTAGAAGAATCATTCGCAGTTCATCTTCTTATTTTAAGTCATCAAACAGAATCACAAGAAATCTGGACAACTTTATTAGAACAACAGATAGAAAGACCAGAGCATCACTCTGGCCTTCTACTATCCTGTTTAGTTTCTACCCAAACTTAGTCTTCTTTTTTACGCATAGATGCTACAAGTCCTGTACCTAAGCCCAAGAGAGCCAATCCTGCTGCTAATATTGACATAGAGGACTCACTTCCTGTATTTGGAAGATGGTCTTTTCCAGTCTGACTAGCTTTTTCTTTTTGCGGTTTTGGTTCCGTCTGTTCCTGTTCACGCTCATCTGGCTTAACAGGTGCTTGCGGTTCTGGTTTCTCTTGTGCTACAGCAGTTCCAGCTTCCACGATACGATCTTGCGCAACTATCTTATCAAAGGTTTCTTTCAGTGTACGCTTACCATTTTCGACTTCTACTAGGTGGACACGAATACCTTTTTGACCTTCTTGAAGAACACGGGTTTGACCTAGTGGGAGTTTATCGTTTTTACGTTCTTGCACTTGGAAATCAATGTTCTCTTCTTCTACTAGAAGTTCTGGTTTTTCATGAACTAAACCTGCAGCTCCATCAAGTGGTTGGGCTGTACCTCGCTTAGTTCCAACGAGAAGAACCCGGTTAACAGGAGTCTGAAGTACTTCACGAAGTTTCTCTTCACGAGTTCCATCTGGGCTTACAGATGTAAGAATGCGTTCCTTGCCAACTTGTCCTTCTCGTTCTACACGGCTTTCACCTACATATAGACTTGAATCTTCCTTTTCAACAGTCTGGAAGGCAAGTTCTTTTTCGACAACCTCAAGACTTGGATTTTCTTCTTGAATAGCAGGGGCTGTTTTCTCAGAAACTGGTTTTTCCTTGACTAGTTGGATACGATATTCCTTGACTTGTTTTCCACTTTCTGAAACAAGGCGAACAAGTACTGGAAGGCTATCGTCTCCACTATCTACAACTGTTGAAGCTACTTGATTGCTTTCTTGAACGGTCACTTTTGGACGTTGTCCATTATAGGTGATTTGATAGTCTTGACGATTTTCAGCGAAATCAGCAAGTTCTTTTCCATCTACAAGAATCTTCGATTGAGTGCTTTCTTGAGGCAATTCACTTGGTGCAAGGAAGGTCATCTCAATCATCGCAACACCGCTCTTATCTGCTTTGCGCTCCATACGCCATCTCATGGCTTTGGCTTTCACAGCTTTAAAGGTAACGTTAATTTCATCACCGGCTTCAATGTCTTTGTCCGCACGATAAGGAACAGCTTCCCAATTTTCTGGATTGTTGAATGGATGGCCTGATTCATAGGCTTGGTAGTTTGAATAGTAGGTTGGCACGTCAAACTCTGGACCGATATAGCGTTCTAAAACAAGTTTAGATGGTGCATCTGTACCACTATCTGCAAAGAAGTGAAGTTTGGCTTGCGCAACAGTCCGTTCGACAATCTTACCATTCTCACGGAAGATCACACCTGCCGATACTTCTGGGTTAGAAGATGGTGTTGGAGACCAGTTTGTCCAACGACGATTTTCAGAATGATCTCTGTCATTGATATAGTCTACACGGTCATGAGAACTGTCGTCAATATCATTAGTTGCTGAGGCAAAGGCTTGGTTACTGTTTTCATCATAGTCAGGGTTATCTGAGAGAGCTTCACCAAGTTTGTCTGTCACTCGTACAGTGAACTCCGCAACGAGGTCACTACCAAGAACACGGCCTCTTACAGTAAATTGACCTGCTTTTGTTAGATTTTCTGCTGGAACTTCTTCCCATTCCACTGCCAAATCTTTGGTTTCATAGCCGTCTTTACCTGTGAAGTAAACCGGAACCTTCGTTGGCAATTCAAGCGGTTGACCTACTTGTACCAAACGAGCTTGTTTAACCGCAGCAACTGGTTTACGAGAAAGTAAGTCTTTGTCCTTAGTGAAGTGTAGACGGTATTCACCTAAGATGTCACCATTTTCAGCTTTCGCAATGACACGAACCGGCTCACCTTCACGAACGCTTGGAACAACCGTCGCAAGACCATTGTTGCTAACACTTGCTGTTACTGCTGGAACTTTTCCATCTACAGACTCAAGGTAGTAGTCTGTCAAATCAGGGTTGAAGTTTGCCAAGTCTTTACCGTCAACTTGGATTCTTGTTTGTCCTTGTTTAGCTGCTGCAACTTGTTTCGCAAAGATTTGTACTTCTGTGATAGAAGTTCCCCGCTTATTATCTGCTTTAACCATGCGAATGCGAACAGCATAGGTTTCAACTTTATCAAAGCTAAAGTGATTCATTTCTCCAGCCTTGAGTTGAGCAGGAGCTTTTAGATTTGTAACAGGTTTCCAGTTAGCAGGGTCGTTAAAGACATGGTTTTCCTCACCTACAAAGCTAGGGTTTTTAGGCGCAGTTGGAACAGTCTTACCAACATAATACTCAATCACATAGGACTTCGGTACACCGACTCCGTGGTCTTCGTGGAATCCGACACTTAGATTATCAACAGAACGTTTGCTCAAGATACCTGAATCTCCAAACAGAACACCAACTGAAGCTTCTGGATTACTACGATTCCAGTTCGTCCAACGGTTGGCTGGTCGGTCATTAAAGGAAATCAATTTATCGTTGACATTTGAAACAGGGTCACTTGGATTTGAGTCTGAAGCAAAGGCAAGTGGCAATTCTGAACCTGTCCATTGGTCAGAGATATTCGCTCCTTGCTCTGTTTTAGCAGAAACGCGAACATGAAGTTTGGTAGTTAATTGGGTACCTTCTAGGCGACCAGTGACTGTAAAGACGCCTTCCTTAGCGTATTGGTCTGATTGAATCTCATCCCAAGCAACCTTGGCAGATGAAACGTGACCATTTGAATCGTAGGTACGAACACTTTCTGGTAGTTGTGGCGCTTCTGCGATTGGTGTTGTCACACTGACTTCTTCAACCGAAACGATACCCTCTACAGAGACTTTAGCACGCGCCTCAAGGTCAAGGCCTTCAACTTTACCTAGCACTTCAAAGGTTTGATAGTGGTCTAGTTTTTCTTTTGGAATAGCTTGCCATGTGACTTTGTGAGCTTTAGGGAAACCTTTGTCATACTCAACAGTTACTGTTGCTGGAAGACTTGGTTCTTGATGCAAGTCTGTCACTACATTTACTGGACGGATGGATTGCGCAACCTTCATCTCAGTATTGGCTTGGATGGTGAGGGCGATTTGACCTGTAGCCCCCTCATATTCCGCTTTCAGAGTGACTGCTCCTGGTTTATGCAACTCAAGCATTCCTTTACGAACTGCAACTTCCCCTTCACCGCTTGTAGAGAAGTTTACTTTATCCGCTGGTAGAACTGCCTGTGTTCCGTCTTGATAGTGAGCGAGTACGGACAATTTCACTGTTTGATCTTCTTTAAGACCGTCAGCTTGCTCTACTTGTAAGCTCAAGTGGTCAATTTTTGGTGCTTCTTCAAGGAATTGAATTGCATAGGTTTGAAGAGGTCCACCATCTTTTGGTTGAACATAGATGCTTGCACGCATGCCGTTTGCTGCACTTGCTTGGACTACAGTAACATCCGCATTTTCAGTACTTGCTGCGACTTCTGGCAAGGATGCACCATAAGCAAGAGTGCGGTATTGCATTGGATGTTGACTAGTAAGGCCTGTGACAGCTTCACCACCAACACTTACAGTCGGTACTACAGGTGTTGCAGGATTGCCTTCTTCTACTACAAGCGTAGCATGAATAGTCTCACCGCCCAGTTGACCAGTCATTTGAATACGTGATCCTGCAACTGACAGTTTAGCTTTATCAGTTTCCGCAATCTCCCACTTATCAACTTCGTATTCTTGTACGCTTCCATCCGTAACGGCAATAGAAACATATTTGTCAACAGCACTCAAGTCTGTTCCTGGGGCAACACGTTTAACAGTTGGTAGTTCTTTCGCAATTGCTAGAACTTCTACACGAGCCTCAACTTCACGTCCGTCTGCCATACCTTTAACAGTCACAACTCCTGCTTGGCTCACATCAACTGAAGACCAGGTTACTGGGCGTTTTTCACGACTGCCATCACTGTAGATAAGAGCGACAGTCTTCGGCATTTTTGGCTCTTTTTCAATAACAGTACGTACTTTTGGTACTTCTGTTCCGAGAACAGTCTTTTCTTGGTCTTCTTTTTTACCAGTAAAGACAGTTACTTGACCAGATTTCAAAAGATCAGAGTGGGCAGTAAGGGTGAATTTCCCTGCTTGCTCAGTTGATTTCACAATGGCAACACCTTTACCGTTAAAGGCTCTGCGAATCCAGGAACCATCTGGTTGGGCCTTATAACGTTCACGGCTGGCTTGTTCCCCATTATCGACACCGACAAGTTGACCTTGTCCGTGCAATTGGAAGCGAACCAGATTATTTGCAGTTGGGACTACATTTCCTTGGCTGTCAACGATTTCATAGTAGATGTAGGTCAAGTCTTTTCCATCTGCGGCGATTGCGTGATCTTCCTTGATGAGACGAACACCGGCTGGTCGGCCTGCAGTGGTAATCTTGTCACGTGCAATTTCTTTACCAGCTTCATCACGAGCTACGGCTTCCAAAGTACCTGGTTGGTAAGCAACCTTCCACTCAAGGTAGAGTTCCTTGGCATTGGCACCTTCTTGGTAAGTGCGTCCATCGCTGGTTTGTTTTTTATTGAAGGTCTTAACTCCGAGAGATTGACCGTTCAAGAACAATTCTACGCTTGCAGCGTTTGAATAGGCGCGAACTGGAATCTTACCTTCTGCATCAGCTACATTCGCTTTTAGAGTAGGATCTTCCCAATTCCAGTGAGGAAGGAGGTGAACCATCGGCTTCTTCTTAACAGAAACCCATTGGCTTTGGTAAAGATAGAAGTCATGTTTTGTAATACCTGCTGTATCTACAATACCAAAATAAGAGCTCTTAACAGGAGTTTGGTTTTGGTTATGCCATGGCGTAGGCTCCCCGATATAGTCTGTACCTGTCCAAATAAATTGTCCAGCATAGCCAGCATTGTCGCGGTC
>NZ_KQ970181.1:218325-222979 GCF_001579015.1 Streptococcus oralis | reverse complement strand
CGCGGTCAAAAGTCCATGAATCTGTTGCAGTTTTACCCCAACCAACACGGTCATTACCATAGTCAGACTGTTCGTAGTTACGCTCAGGTCCGTTACTATGTTTCAATTCCTGTTCAGGACGATAGTAACTTCCACGTGTACGGGTTGCTGAAGATGTCTCAGAGCCGTAAATCAACCAGTTTGGATGTTTCGCACGAAGGGCTTTGTAGTTGTCTTCAGAATAGTTGAATCCAACCGCATCCAGTTCATCAGCAATTTTCTCATGTCCACCACTACCATTACCGAAACGGAACTTATCTGCTCCCATGGTAACGTAACGAGTCTTATCAACATCCTTGATAACTTTGACCAAACGTTTTACAGTTGCTAGAGAATGAGCATCACCGTTGGCTTCACCGATTTCATTTCCGATTGACCACATGAAGACAGCTGGGTTATTTTTATCTCTTTCGACCATAGTACGAAGATCGTAGTCGGACCATTTTTCACCTTTTCTAGCTTCTGGGTGAGTGGCATCTTTTTCAAAGAAACGACCATAGTCATAAGGTTTCTTGCCATTATACCACGTATCAAAGGCCTCTTCCTGAACGAGCAAACCAAGTTCTGCAGCGATTTGCAAGGTTTGCTCACTAGCAGGGTTGTGGGTTGTACGAATAGAGTTAACCCCCATCTCCTTCATTTGTTTGAGACGGCGATATTCTGCCTTATAGTTTTCTTCTGCTCCGAGCGCTCCGTGGTCATGGTGCAAGGAAACCCCATGGAATTTAATGCGTTCACCATTTAAAGAGAAACCATCATTTGGAGTCCAGTGATAGTAACGGTAACCAAACAAATCCTTCTTAGCATCCACCAATTGACCATCACGATATACACGCGTAATCAATTCATACAAGGCAGGTTTGTCATTTAAAACTGTCCAGAGTTTTGGTTTTTCAACTTCTAAAATAGCATCTAGGCTTGTTGACTCATGTGCTTTCAAGGTACGACTTGCTGTACGAACCACGCCTGTTACGGCCTGACCACCACGTTCAACGATTTGATACTCTGCCACAAGTTCATGGTCTTTATCGTCTGTATTGACGATTTTGCTGGTCACATGAGTTTCAACCTTGCCGTGTTGCTGTTCTTCCAGTTTCGGAGTTAAGATAGTTGTACCATTTTTCTCAACATGAACCTTATCTGTCACTTGCAAGGTCACATCACGGTAAATACCACTTCCTGAGTACCAACGGCTACTTGGTTGTTTGTTAACAGCATGGACAGCAATCACATTCTCACGACCATCTTTGTGAAGGTATTTGGTGATATCGTATGAGAACTGGTTATAACCATTTGGATAATGCCCCACTAACTGGCCGTTGACATAGACTTGAGAATCCATGTAGACACCATCAAAGGTCACACGAACATTCTTCTTGAGGTCTTTTTCATCAAGTTTAAAGGTCTTACGATACCAAGCTTCACCACCATTTAGCTGTCCACCTTCGTTTTGGGCAGGTGATTGATGGTCAAAATCGTTAAAGATACTCCAGTCGTGTGGAAGGTCCAATTTTTGCCATGTTGACACATCTGCATCTGGTTTCACAGCTTCTTTAGAGTTCGCATTGAGTTTGAAGTGCCAATTTTGATTAAAATTCACTTTTCTGTCTTCAATCATTTGATTTACTTCTTCATTTGTCGCAGCTTTAACTTCTTCCTTGATAGGTTTTTCTTGACTAGAAGCTTCTAACTCTACTTTTGTGTCCTTTTCAACAGATTTAGAAATCTCTTTCGCCTCCTTAATAACTTGGCCTTGTTCTTCCTTTTCTTTTGCTACAGTCTCCTCTACTGTACTTGTCTGACTTGTATCAGCAACTTGTTCCAGAACTGCTTCCTCAAGACCCTTCTCTGCATTCACAGTAATCGGCGTTTCGTCCGCAAAAACAGAGCTTGTTCCAGCAAGATTTGCACCAAATAGAACAGCACAAGTCCCAATCAGTACTGAGCATGTCCCAACAGAAAACTTCCGAATACTGTAGACACTTTTACGATTCCAATAGCTTTTATCCATAAAAACCTCCTTTAGTAACCGCTTCCATTTTTATGTGATAGCGGATAACTCTCCTTTTGTCTTTTATATCTATTCTATAAAATAATATAGATAACTTCAATCCTTAAAACTAAAAAATCATAATTTTGATTGTTTTTTCTAAAATTTGGAGAAGATTCAAAAAATGTGAATGTAGATTTAGGACAAAAACAAACATTTTTTTGACACTCCGTTAAATATTATAAAGAAGTTCCTTTTGTAAGGAACTTCTTTTACTTATAATTAAAGGTCTCCCCTGCCAACTTATCAGCTAGCTTGGGGAAGAGAGTATAAAATTTGTGGGCTAGGTTCAACAAAAGTGGAAGATTGAGTTCCCGTTTATTTTTTCCTATGGTTTTGACAATCTTTTTAGCAACCGCATCTGGTTCTAAGAGGAATCGGTCAACAGACTTGAGGTAGCTTCCATCTGGGTCTGCCTGGTCAAAAAATCCTGTACGGATAGGACCTGGATTAACAGTCGTCACATAGACACCATAGGGCATCAGTTCAAGGCGTAGAGCATTGGAAAAACCAATAGCCGCAAACTTAGTCGCTGAGTAGAGACTGGATTTCCCTGTAGCCATCAAGCCTGCCATGCTAACGATATTGATGATATGCCCTTTTCGGCTCTTCTTCATATGACGAGCAATAAGACGAGACAGGTTCATCAAGGCAAAGGTATTGACCTCGAACATCTGGTGAATGTCTTTGTCAGAAATCTTGTCAAATTCTTCAAAAATTCCATAGCCAGCATTGTTAATCAAGATATCAATCTTACCATAACGGAGATAGAAGTCAGCTACCAGAGCTTCTAGGGCTGAGTCATCAGTAATGTCGATTTCAATCCATTCCACATTAGGATGATTTCCGTAGAGTTGTGCTAGTTTTTCCTTGTTTCTACCTAGTAAGATGAGTTGGTCATTTGGTAAGAGTTTGACCATTTCTTGGGCTAAGCCACCGCTTGCCCCAGTGATGATGATGGTGCGCATCTCTATTCCTTTCAAAGTGTTGGTCGATTTAATGAAATCTTTTTCCAGCTAAATAATGAGCATAAGCTTGATCAATGACAGGAGCAAACAGATGATAATCCTCCCAGCTACCTAAAAATTCTAAAGGCAAGTCATATAAGTCATTGACTACAAATTCGGAATAATCATCCATATACTGATGTTCATAATAGTCATTTACAAAAGCCTGAAAATCCTTTGTAATATCCATTGTTCCCAGTTTACCATCGCACCAGTCTAAAAGATAATCAACACCCAAAGTTTGCTCATTTTTTACACTTTGGAATACCGTTTCTTCATCAGGAGACATCATTTCTTTTGCATCATGCTGGATGAGCCAAGTAACGAAAAAACCGATATGATTCGCAGCCCAACGATAAATCTCCCGATAATCTTTTTGAGTTAACTCTTCTTTTTGTAATTGATAGCTGTGCAAGTAGTTGGTTAAGGCATTCTCAAAATACCAATCTGCTTTATCCAATAAACGATTTTCAACAGTCATCTTACTTCCCTCTCAACGAACTGTAACATTATAACTCAACCTCTTCCAAGTCTTTAACCACATGGACATTTTCAAAAACAGTTGCCGCATCTTTCTTGAGCTGACTGATATCTTTTGAGAGGAAACGAGCACTGATATGATTGAGCAAGAGGCGCTTTGCACCGGCTTCTGCTGCTACTTGTGCTGCCTGCATATTGGTTGAGTGACCGTGGTTGCGGGCAATCTTCTCATCACCCTTACCATAAGTCGATTCATGGACAAGGACATCGGCATTGACAGCTAGACGCACACTGGCATTGGTTTTTCGGGTATCACCCAGAATAGTGATAATCTTACCTGGACGTGGCGCTGAGATATAGTCAGCAGCTTTGATTTCAGTTCCGTCTTCTAGAACAACGTCCTGACCATTTTTGATTTTTCCAAAAAGCGGGCCAAATGGAACACCAGCAGCCTTGAGTTTTTCAGCATCCAAGGTACCTTCTAAGTCCTTTTGCATGACACGATAGCCAACACAGAAAATAGTGTGGTCCAGCTCCTCTGCATACACAGTGAATTTATCGGTCTCAAGGATTTTTCCTAGAGAATCTTGGTCAAACTCATGAAAATGAATGCGATAAGGCAGACGAGAACCCGACACACGTAGACTGGTTAAGACAAAGGACTTGATCCCTTGAGGTCCATAAATGTCCAAATCTGTCTGCTCTTCATTGGCCTGAAAAGCACGGCTAGAGAGAAATCCTGGCAAGCCAAAGATATGGTCTCCATGCAAGTGAGTGATAAAGATTTTGCTGACCTTCCGTGGTCGGATTGTGGTTTCCAGAATGCGATTTTGCGTTCCTTCTCCACAGTCAAAGAGCCAGACTTCGTTAATCTCGTCCAAGAGTTTCAGGGCGAGACTTGAAACGTTGCGAGCTTTAGAGGGCTGACCGGCCCCTGTTCCTAAAAATTGAATATCCATTCGATACTTTCTAATTAATCAATATATAACATGGCCGTACGGTTTTCCGATCGGAAATAGCACTTGCCATAAAAAGCTCTAGTTTCTTGCAGTAAATCCTCTTGGCTATAGCCTTTGAG
>NZ_KQ970181.1:211762-218276 GCF_001579015.1 Streptococcus oralis | reverse complement strand
AATCAGTCAAAGCTGTGAGACTTTTTACGCTAACAACTTCCTCGTCCCCGACAGACTTCAAGTAAATCTTTCCAGACTCTTCAAAGACCAACTGATGAGGGAAAATCTGAGCAATTTCAAAGAGCAAGTCAGCTGTGATTGCTTCCTCAGTTTCTGAGAAAATCCGTCCAAGACCTTCTTCCTCATAGCAAAAGCCAAAGGATTTGCCAGATAGATTGAGGCGAATAAAAGGCTTATTTTCTAGAGTAAAACTTGGCTCAGCATTGTAGAGGTTCAGTTCATGACTGACTTCTGCAAAATAATCAGTCGCAGCTTCAGGACTCTTTTTCTGGTAGAGTTCTGCAAAGTAGGCATTGACGACACTAGGTGGAGGGGTGATGAGAGCCAACTGCTCTTGTTCTGTTTTGCCAGCTAACAATTGCTCCAGATAAACCTTATCGAGGCTGGTATAGCCACCATACTTGAGGGCTAATGATTTGATATCAGTCATAAAATTCCTCTAACCTCCATTTATTTTTCTCGGAAATATAGCCTGTAATGACTTCACCGTCATCCTGAAAATCGCGATCTTCCAGAATCGCTACACTTTCTAAATCATGAATCTTGTAGGACTTCGAAAATGGCACGCGCAGGGTAAAGACTTCAAAAATCTCCTTGATCTTCTCCAAAAACAATGCTTGCAAGTTCTCACGACTATCCTCAGACTTGGCAGAAATGAGGGCATACGGCGTTTGAGTCGGCGTGAAATCCTCCACCAAATCCGCTTTATTATAAAGGGTCAGGCGGGGAATATCCTCCATATCCAAGTCTTTCATGATGGACAGGACTGTTTTTTCATGCTCCTCGTGATAAGGATTGCTGGCATCGATGACATGAACTAGAAGGTCTACATGCTTGCTTTCCTCTAAGGTTGACTTGAAACTGGAAACCAATTCTGTTGGCAAATCCTGGATAAAGCCAACCGTATCAGTCAAGGTAACATGAAGATTGCCCCCCAGATGGATACTCTTAGTTGTCGCATCCAGGGTCGCAAAGAGCTCGTCAGCCTCATACTGGGTCTTGCTGGTCAAGGTGTTCATGATGGTTGATTTCCCAGCATTGGTGTAGCCAATCAAACCAATCTTAAATGTACTCGACTCCAAACGTTTTTCTCTGACTGTCGCTCGATTTTTCTCAACAACCTTGAGCTGGCGCTCGATATCCGTGATTTGATTGCGAACACTACGACGGTTCAGCTCCAACTGGCTTTCACCAGGTCCACGAGAACCAATTCCCCCTGCTTGACGACTAAGCATAATCCCCTGCCCAACCAAGCGAGGCAAGAGGTACTTGAGCTGAGCTAGGTGGACTTGGAGTTTTCCTTCGTGGCTTCGAGCCCGCATGGCAAATATATCCAAAATCAGCTGCATACGGTCAATCACTTTTACTCCGAGAACTTCTTCCAAATTGACATTCTGCCTTGGTGTCAGACGGTTGTTGACAATAACAGTGCTAATTTCTTCCGCATCTACTATCAGCGCAATCTCTTCCAACTTACCAGAGCCAACAAAGGTCTTGGAATCATATTTTTCACGTTTTTGCCTGTAGCTATCGACGACAACTGCCCCAGCTGTCTTGGCTAGACTAGCCAATTCTTCCATGGAGAGGTCAAAATTGTCCATGCCCTGCAATTCCACACCAATGAGCAGGACTCGCTCCTCTTTTTTCTCCGTTTCAATCATTTAAAAACTCCTCAATCTGGCTTAGAATGCGGTCCTTCACGCCAGACTCTCCTATCTGATAAAAGGTCACCTGCATGCGATTACGGAACCACGTCAGCTGGCGCTTGGCAAAACGACGGGTAGCCTGTTTGAGACTCTCGCTAGCTTCCTCCAGAGTCTGCTCCCCACGGAAATAAGGAAAAAGTTCCTTATAACCAATGCCTTTTGCTGCCTGCACATCTGGATAATGGTCAAAAAGCCACTTAGCCTCACCCAAAAGCCCAGCCTCAAACATCAGATCCACTCGACGGTTGATCCGTTCATAAAGCTGACTGCGTTCATCATCCAGGCAGATAATCAATGGTTCATACAAGGTCTCTTGATTTTCCAAATCCTGACCAAAATGGGCAATTTCCAAGGCTCGCATAGCACGACGGCGATTAAACTGGGAAATTTCAAGGCCTGCTTGCTTCACAAGATGGGCTAATTCCTCATCTGAAAAAGGCTCTAAACTAGCTCGATAGGCTAAAATCTCCTCATGGGGCGTCTCTCCACCCAGATGGTAACCTTCAAGCAAGCTCTGGATATAAAGCCCTGTCCCACCAGCGATAATAGCAAGCTTGCCACGGCTATGAATATCCTCAATAGCCTTTTTAGCTTCTGAAACAAAATCAAAAGCCGAGTAAGACTCGGTCACCTCTCTGACATCAATCAAATGATGAGGAACAGCAGCTTGCTCCTCTGGGCTAGCCTTGGCCGTCCCAATATCCAGCCCTCTGTATACTTGCTGACTGTCACCGCTGACTACCTCTCCACCAAAGCGCTTGGCTACTTCAATAGCAAGGGCTGTCTTCCCAACAGCAGTCGGTCCAACAATTACAATTATTTTTATTTTCATCTTTTTTCCTTGAAAAATTCCCATTTTTTCGTTACTATTATTATATCACAAAAAGGTCAGTCAGAAAAATGCTACCACTTAAGGAGCCTGGCTGATCGGGAAGATAAAGGAGGAAGACTCATGGCTAAAGGATTCGCTAAAGGTCTTGTAACAGGTGTCGCAGGAACTGTCGCTGCCGTTGCAGGTGCAGTATACGCAATTAAAAAGAAAGTGATTGAGCCAGAAGAGCAAAAAGCAGCTTTCATCGAAGAGAACCGCAAAAAAGCAGCTCGCCGTCGCGTATCACATTAAGCAACAAAAGAAGTTGAGAAATCTCAACTTCTTTTGTTGTTATTAAATAGCCAAATCAAACTTCAGCTGTGGCTTAACTGGATCATAGTCAACCAACTCAAAGTCTTCTGCTTTGATATCAAAGAAATTGGTCCCATCTGGCACATTCAAGACCAAGCGAGGTTGGCAGTTTGACGGCTCACGACGGAGCAATTCCTGAGCTTGTTCAAACTGATTATCATAGATATGAAGGTTGTTGATAAAATAGAAAAACTTCCCAACCTTCCAGCCGAAATGCTTGGCAATCATCATCTGCAGAGCCACATACTGCATAGCATTGATGTGATGAGCAACCAGCATGTCATTCGAACGCTGGGTCAAGGTCGCATCCAGATAGATTTCCCCATCAACGCGACGGACATCAAACATAGTCTGAAAGGCACATGGAAGGAGGCCTTCTGTTGCCTCAAAAGCCTCATAATCCCAGAGAGAGATGATATTACGGCGGTTCCAAGGGTTAGCTTCCAACTGCTTGAGAATCTTGTTAATAATGTCGTGTTTCTTAACGACCGCCCCATAGCGTTCACCGATGGTTCCCGTGTCTCCCACTTCCCAGTCATTCCAGTAGTGAACATTGTACTTGTCATTGAGCACTTCTAGGCTATTTGACTGATCTTGGTAAATCCAGAGGACTTCTTTTATGGCAGATTTGATTGCAATGGGTCGCAAGGTCGTGATGGGGAATTCCCCCTTGGCCAAGTCGTACTCAGCAAAGGCTCCCGTTATGTACTTGGAGTTGGCAACCGTCCCATCCTTGTACTTGGGACGTGCTTGTTCAGAAAAGACGCCGTCTTTGAGGATTCGTTCAATATTCTCTTTAAAAATCGTATCTGCTTTTGTCATTTACTCTCACCTCATTTATAGTCTTAACTAGTATAGCATAAAAAAGAAAGGAGGAAAATCACTAGCTTTAAAGTAGTGTTTTTCCCCTTTTATTATCTTATTGCAATACAAGCGATGCTGCTCCGATAACTCCAGCGTCATTTCCTAGAGTTGCAAGAGCTAATTTAGTTGATGTACGCACTTGTGGGAAGGTATTTTCGTCATAAACCTTCTGAACACCCTGTAGAAGGAATTCTCCTGCAGCTGACACACCTCCACCGATAACGATTGTTGATGGGTTGAGGATGGAACCGATATTGGCACACGCGATTCCCAAGTAACGTGAGAAATTGCGGTAAACGATCAAGGCAAGGTCGTCTCCTTCTTTTGCAAGATCAAAAACAGTTTTAGCAGTTACTTCTTCACCATCGTCGATCAAGCGTTTCAAAGTCGCATCGCCTTCGTATTCATCTGCATAACGACGAGTCAAGTTGACAATCCCTGTTGCAGAAGCAACTGTCTCAAGACAGCCCTTTTTACCACAGGTACATGCGATTGGTTGGTCAAAGTCAACAGTGATGTGGCCAAGCTCACCTGCTGCACCAGCAACACCGTGAAGCAATTTACCTTCAGCCACGATACCACCACCAACACCAGTACCAAGTGTCATAAAGACAACGTCAGGTTGGTTGTCACCAGCGCCCATCCAGCGCTCACCAAGAGCAGCTACGTTGGCATCATTATCGATGAAGAATGGAATACCCAAGGCTTTTTCAATCTTTTCTTTAATCGGTTGAAGGGTTTTCCAGTTGAGGTTGTAGGCACCGATAACAGTTCCTTTTTCACGGTCAACCACACCAGGTGATCCCATCCCAATCCCTCGGAAATCCGTAGCTGACAATCCAAGCAAGTCCAAACGATGTTGAATAGACTCAATCATATCATCTACAATATGGCTTCCTTCGTCCAAAATATTGGTCTTAATAGACCATTTTTCTTGGATTTCTCCCTCTTGAGTTAAAATCGCAAACTTAACAGATGTACCACCAAGGTCAATCCCAATAATCTTTTGACTCATCGTCTTCTCCTTTTTAATTGAAAATGCTTACAGATATAGTATAACAAAATCGTCAGATTTGTGCAAAGGTTTGCGTGATTTCCCTAGAATTTGTTTGCTTTATGGTTTCCACAAACCAGAAGCATCTACATAGTAGCGACAACCATCAACCCCACCATCAACCCACTCATTCGTAGCCATCTTGCCATCTGACTTAAGGTAATAGCTACCTTGCCAAGCATTCCTAACTGCATGCCCATTTTCAGCAAAATAATACCAATAGCCGTCCTGTTTGACCCATCCGCTAACTGTGATACTGGATTGCGAACCCGACTGGCGTGGTTTAAAGACTCCCCGAGGTGCATTGGCACGTTCACAAGCTATCCCATCACCATCACGGTCTAGTTTTGAAGAGTAACCTGGTTCTCCTCTATGAATATCAGAGTAACCATTTTCCCATGCTTCCCTACAACTAGAAAAATGAATATTTTCCTCTGCAGTAACTGGTTGGGCAAATAGACCCCAAACTAAAAGGGCAGCAAAAGCCACTTTTAGCAAAACTGTTTTTTCCTTATTTTCTCCTTTTTTGATATCGCTTTCACTTTTATTTTACCAGACTTATCCCAGCAATTCAAGAAAACTTCTAGTCTTTTCTGCAAACTCCTTCGGTTTGTCAGTATTCAGTGTATGAGGACCGTCAGGAATAATCTGCAACTTAGAATCTGACATCAATTGATGAAGATCTCTCATATAACTGAGGTTAGGCTTGTCTTGGCTACCACAAATTAACAAGGTTGGATGGTAACAATTCTGTGCTATTTGGGTTAAATCAAGTGTTTTCAATTCCTCAGAAACACCAAACATGAGAGCTTTGTCTGCTCCCTGCTTTTCAAAAAAACCTTTTGGAAGTAGTTTAAAAATCATCAACTGGATTTTAAACAAGATATTGCCTGCTAGTTTCACTGGACAGCCTGACAAAACCAAACCTTGAAGATTTGGCACATCGTAACTTGAAAGCTCTAGTGCAAGAGTAGCACCAAGGGATAAACCGATTAAAACAAAAGGTTTCTTCTCCTCTGATAGGTATTTAGCTATCCGTTTTTTGGCTTCCTGATAAGAACCAACTCCCGAAGGAAACAATTCAAGGGCCTCAGAAGGATGGTCGACAAGTAGATCCTGAACTTCCTTCCAGCTTGCGGCTGTCTGACCTAAGCCATGTAAAAATATCAATTTCATTTATTTCTCCTTCAATAACAACTCATACATACCCCTAACCGCATTACAGCCGTAGATATCCTCCGCCTGAGCTAGGTCTTTTAAAGTCAAGACTTTTTCCTCTACCTGTCCTCTTTCCAGTAAATGCTGACGATAAATTCCTGGCAAAATTCCTAGGTTAGTAGGCGGTGTGTAGAGTTTTCCAGCAATTTTTAGAACTAGATTCCCGATAGAGGTTTCTAATAGCTCTCCTGCTGCATTATGGTAAATGATTTCCTGCTCTCCTAGGCTCAAATGCGGTCGGTGAGTGGTTTTGAAGTAGGTAAATGCTTGTTGCAAATCCGCTTTTTGCAGACAAAGTTTGGCTTTGCAGAAGCTTAGACTGAGGGGTGTTAAGATTTGGCGACTGAGTTCTATTTCTCCAGATTTATTGAGAGAAATTCGCAAACGGTAGTCTTGATTAACCTCACAAGATTGACACTCTTCCTCTAT
>NZ_KQ970181.1:210957-211742 GCF_001579015.1 Streptococcus oralis | reverse complement strand
TGACTGATTTTCCCCGTTGTAATCAGTTTGAAACGAGCTTGTTTACGATAGAGAACAGCCGCCTTTTGATGAACTTCACGGTATTCAGACTCCCATGTACTATCCCAAGTAATCCCGCCTCCAACTCCATAAATGGCTTGACCCTTGTAAAGTTGAATGGTCCGAATGGCGACATTAAAAATCCGTCGTCCATTTGGAAGCAAGAGACCAATCGTTCCGCAGTAAACTCCTCTGGGTTGTGGCTCCAAGTCCTTGATAATCTCCATGGTCGCAATTTTTGGAGCTCCCGTTATGGAACCACAAGGAAAGAGAGAACGAAAAATGGTAACTAGGTCCACATCCGGTCGTAACTGACTCTTGATGGTCGAAGTCATTTGCCAAACGGTCGAATACTGCTCCACTTGACACAGACGTTCTACATGCTCACTTCCAACTTCAGAAATACGGTTCATATCGTTGCGCAAGAGATCTACAATCATCATATTCTCAGAACGATTTTTAGAATCCTGTTCTAGCCAGCTAGCTTGGGCAAGGTCTTCTTGGTCAGTCACTCCCCTCTGGGTTGTTCCCTTCATTGGACGAGTCGTTAATTCTCGGTCATTTTGCTCAAAAAAGAGCTCTGGGCTCATGGAAATCACTGCCATCTCATCATGCTCCACATAGGCATTGTAGCCCGCCTCCTGCTCTACCACCATACGATTGTAAATAGCAAAAGGATTGGCACTTAGGTCTTGCTTGAGTTGGACAGTGTAATTTACCTGGTAGGTGTCACCCTGACGCAAATG
>NZ_KQ970181.1:209741-210348 GCF_001579015.1 Streptococcus oralis | reverse complement strand
CGCAAATGATGGTGAATCTGTGCAATAGCTTTTTTATAGTCCTCTGCAGATGTTTGTTCCCGCCACTTTGAAGGCAAATCTACTTCCTCATAAGTCAGAGGAATAGGGGATGTTTCCACTCTATCGTGAACGGTAAAGTAAAGCAAATATTCGCCCAGTAGAGGAAGCTTGTGAACTGCTAATTTCTCCTCAAAAGCAGGAGCAGCCTCATAGCTGACATAGCCCACGACATAATAGCCTTGCTCTTGGTAGCTTTCCACTTGTGCTAGCAAGTCTGCTACTTCTGCTAAATCTCTCGTTTTTAACTCTTTAATCGGCTGGGTAAAGGTGTATCTCTCCCCCAAAGCCCTAAAATCAATCACTGTTTTTCTATGCATACCTTTAGTATAGCATAAAAAAGCCGACCTAGAACAGCTAAATCAAGCTTTGTTTACTGATTCCTATAACGAAATATCTTCTCTAAGTTACTTTTTTCTACTTTTGGCAATTCTCTATCAGATGGCACTAGTTTTTCTAGTTAAAGAAGGCCTTATTTGGAACACTTTGCACAAAAATTCAACAAAAAAGAACAGAGGAAGTAATGGTTTCTATACCCTTACTCTCTCTG
>NZ_KQ970181.1:205850-209721 GCF_001579015.1 Streptococcus oralis | reverse complement strand
ATTGATTTGAGGTTTTAATGATGCCTACCGTTTCTTTGACATCTAAATCATCCGTATACAGAAAATGACGTTTCTCACTATTCTTAGCTAAGAATTCATTTCTTGCTTGGATTGATAAATCGCCTGTTCTCTCAATTTCTTTCCGAGAAGAATCCCTATCTTTCAAGGTTTCTTCTTCTGCCATTAGGACACAATATTTTAGCTTAATTTGTTTTGCCTTTAAGAAGGCTGCAATTTTCTTCAGTTGATCTTCAAATATGACATACTCTATCACGACAGTAATACCACGATCCAAGAAATTATTGGTCAGACTGATGATATTATCCCAGAACAAATCCATGTAAAATCCATCATCTTCCCAAGGAGCTACGAGACCACTTTTTATCATTAAGTAAATCATATCCCCCTCTATAACTGCACTTTTGTCAAAAGAATAGGCCAACTCTTTGCTGACAGTGCTCTTTCCAACACCTGGGGGACCCGAAATGATATAAACACAATTTTCCACTTTAACCTCTATATACTTGAAATAGATCTCTAACTTATGATCATTCTCCGCCCACTTATGACTTTCTTATGAAGTCTTCTGGATACTGTGCACGCGCACCTCCAATTAATTTTGGACGACTTGCGAGAGCCGTTACATGGGCGTGCCCAATCTCACGCAAAACTGGTCGAATCGGAACCTGCACATGCTTGACATGCATACCAATTGCGGTATCTCCGATATCAATTCCTGCATGAGCCGTGATGAACTCCACTTCAACTGGATCCTGCATAAACTTGAAGGCTGCCAACTGACCCGAACCTCCTGCATGAAGTGTAGGAAGGACACTGACGATTTCCAGACCAAATTGCTCTGCCACCTGACGTTCAACAACAAGGGCACGATTGACATGCTCGCAACCTTGAACGGCTAGATGAATTGCTTTTTCCTCTAGGATATCTAGAATGGTCTTCACAATGATTTCCCCAATTTCTTGACTGGATTCCTTGCCAATCTGGCCACCTATCACCTCACTAGAAGAAAGGCCCAAAACAAAGATAGATCCTTGCTTCAGATTAGCTTTTTCTAATACATCTTTTACAATCTGGCTTGCTTCTCTTTGAATGTCTTTTTCCGTCATACTTGATACCTCTTTTGTCACTATCTATCATATCTTTTTTTACTGATTTTATCAAGACGGACTGATCATTCTGATTTTTAAAAGTAAAACTCCCAGAATTGACTGGGAGTTAACTAGTTTCTATTCTATTTATGTATATTTCAACCGTCGTTCCTTTTTCGGGTGCAGAATCAATCTTCATCTGATAGTTTTCGCCAAAATGAAGTTTGAGCCGTTGGTCAACATTTTGAAGGCCAACTCCCCCACGTTTGAGGTTACTCTGACTACTATCGCCCACAGCTTGGAAGCCAACTCCATCATCCTCAATGCGGATGACTAGTCCTGCATCCTTTTTCTGGACAGAAACTTTAATATGACCCTGACCTTCCTTTTCCTTGATGCCATGATAAAGAGCATTTTCTACTAGAGGTTGTAACACCAGCTTGGGTAAGACTAGATTATCAAAGGCAGGATTTTCATCAATTTCATATTCCAGCTTATCGCCATAGCGTTGTTTCTGGATAAAGAGATACTGGCGGACATGATTGATTTCATCAGACAGGCAAATCAAGTCCTTTCCTTGATTGAGTGCCAAGCGGAAATAGGTCGCCAAGGACTTGGTCACCTGCACCACTCGCTGACTGTCCTGAAATTCAGCCATCCAGATGATGGTGTCCAAGGTGTTATAGAGGAAATGGGGGTTAATCTGGCTCGACAAGGCACGAAGTTCATACTGACGGGTCGTTTCTTCTTGTCTTCGAACATCTGCCATCAGCTGATCAACTTGATCCAACATGGCATTGAACTGGCGAGTCACTTCTCTCAGTTCATAGGCACCAGCTTCCTTGGCACGAAGATTCTGATTACCAGAAGCAATTTTCAGCATGGTATCTCTCAGGTCCTTCAAAGGGGCAATCCAGCGTTTAAGACTGAACCATACCAAACAGAGACAGGCAAGAAGAGATGTGACACTAGCCCCAAACAAGGTCCACATGAGTTGACTCCGAACCTGGTCTAACTTCTCCAGTGAAGACACGCCAAGGACCGTCCAATCAGTTCCAGCAATCTTTTCCTGACTGACGTAGGATTGGTGGTCTGGAGTATAACCCTGCCCTGTCTCAATATAGGGTTTCATGGCCTCCATTTCGCTAGATGAGCTATAAACTGTGTGTTGAGGATGGTAGACAAATTCATGGTTTCCATTGATGATAAAGGCAAAGCCCTGCTGACCCAACTGGAGTTGGTTGAGGTAAGTTTCCAGAGTTTCGTAGGAAATATCCAAACGAAGCACGCCCAGATTAGCTCCCTTTGCATCAACAAGTTCTTGAGTGACAGAAATGACCCACTGGCTGTCTGATTTACGAGCTGGGGTCAAAATGGGCTTAGCCCCCTGATGAATAGCCTTTTGGTACCAATCCTCAGCCATCATATCTGAGGATGTTTTCATCTGCACAGTGTCATCTGTAGAAATGATCTGACCGGATTTGGTCACCAGCACAACAGTTTTCAAATCCTGATCTGCCTTTAAGATGGTCAAAAACAAATCTCGGATTCCCTTGACCTTTTCTGGACTGGGATTCTCAGCATAGGCTAGGACATCCGTCTGCTGGGTCAAACTAGTCGAGGTTGTTTCTAATTTTTTGATATAAGACTGGATAAAGTGACTAGCCTGACTGATAGTCGTTTGGCTATTGCCTTCAATGGTAGCCTCAATGGCTGAAGAACTAGAGTGATAGTAGAAAGTCCCAACCAAAGCTAGGAGAATGAGAAAGACCAGAAAAATGGAAATAACCATTCTGACTAGGAGAGAAGAACGCTTCATCGACCTTCTCCCTTCTTAAACTGACGAGGCGTCACACCCGCAATCTGTTTAAAGCGTTGGGTAAAGTAGTTCATATCTTCAAAACCAACCTTCTCTGCGATTTCATAAATCTTTAAATCCGTTGTCAAGAGCAAGAGCTTAGCTTGTTTGACACGTTCTCGCACCAAATAATCCTGAAATGGCAAACCCAACTCTTTCTTAATCAAAGAGCTCAGATAAGTCGAACTAAAACCCAAGTCACTGGCCAAGCTCTTTAAACTGAATTGGCTATCAGCTAGATGAGACTGGATCTTCTGGGCTATGTTTCCTTCAAACTTATCGGTCAGTAAATCTTGTAACTGCTCTTCCTTCTCTTCCTTATCTAGTTTTTGCTTGATTTTCCCCAACATTTCCTCAATATCCTGACGAGAAAAGGGCTTGAGCAGGTAGTCATCTACACCGAGTTTGACGGCAGACAAGGCATAATCAAAATCATCGTAGCCAGTCAAAAAAACCAAATGCACCTGAGGATAGGTTTCTCGGACCAGACTAGCCAACTGGATGCCATTTAGCTGAGGCATGTTGATATCAGTTAAAATAATGTCCGGCGCCTGCTTTTGAATCAATTCCCAAGCCTGCCTTCCATTTTCAGCCTGACCGATGATTTCCATATCGTAGGCTGCTACATCGACCAATTTGGTCAAGCCTTGTCTTACCAGATATTCATCTTCTACGATTAAGATTGTGTAGGTCATGCTCTGCTCCTTTGTCACTTACTAGTATCAGTATAGCAAAATTCTCCTCTAAGTGCTTAGGAAAGACTTCTTAATCAACATAATCTAGTAAATAAGCATAGCCTTTTTCTGCCATTTGGTCTTTGGGAATAAAGCGGATAGAAAGACTATTGATACAGTAGCGCAAGCCCCCCTTATCCTGTGGTCCATCCGTAAAGACATGTCCAAGG
>NZ_KQ970181.1:205005-205830 GCF_001579015.1 Streptococcus oralis | reverse complement strand
CCCCCTTATCCTGTGGTCCATCCGTAAAGACATGTCCAAGGTGAGAATCTCCAACTCGACTTCTTACTTCCATGCGTGTCATATTGTAAGACTTATCTTCCTTGTAAGTGGCAACATCTGGACTGATTGGTTGGGTGAAACTAGGCCAGCCACAACCAGACTCAAACTTGTCCTTTGATGAAAAGAGGGGTTCGCCAGTTGCCACATCCACATAGATACCAGATTCAAATTTATCCCAGTAGCGGTTTGAAAAAGCTCGTTCTGTTTGATTTTTCTGGGTAACTGCATACTCCTCAGGTGACAAGTTCTTTTTCAATTCCTCATCACTTGGTTTAGGATATTTACTGGCATCGATGACGGGGTAGGCAGCCTGATTGACATTGATATGGCAGTAGCCATTTGGATTTTTCTTGAGGTAGTCTTGGTGGTAATCCTCAGCCACTACAAAATTCTTCAAGTTTTCCTTTTCAACTGCCAGAGGTTGGTCATATTTTTTAGCAACTTCATCAAAGACTTGGTTGATTACTTCCAAATCCTTGTCATCTGTGTAATAAACGCCGGTACGATACTGGGTCCCTACATCATTTCCTTGTTTATTTTTGCTGGTTGGATTGATAATGCGGAAGTAATGAAGCAGGATTTCCTTGAGGGAAATTTGATTAGCATCATAGGTGACATGGACGGTTTCCGCATGACCTGTTTGGTTGATCAATTCGTACTTGGTTGTTTCCCCTCTACCATTTGCATAGCCTGAAACGGCATCTGTCACTCCAGGCACGCGTGAGAAGTATTCCTCCACTCCCCAGAAACATCCCCCAGCTAGAT
>NZ_KQ970181.1:202541-204955 GCF_001579015.1 Streptococcus oralis | reverse complement strand
AAGTATTCCTCCACTCCCCAGAAACATCCCCCAGCTAGATAAATTTCGTGCAAGTCTGCATCTTTACTAACTTCTGTTTTTTTCACTGTTTTTCCTCCTTGGCTAACTGATGCTTTCTCAATTTGCGAGCTATCTGTCTGCCCTGCATTTCGCATCAATAGAAAATAGAAACCGGTTAGGACTAGGAGAATGACCCCTGCCAAGACAAAAAGTTTTACTTTATCATTCATAGCCTTTCTCTACCCCATTTCTTTCAATTCTTTTAAAATCATATCCTTATCCATAAAACCTGGTTGCGTTTTGACCAGCTTGCCTTCCTTGTCTATAAAGGCTTGAGTTGGGTAAGAACGGACACCATAACTTTCCAAAAGTTTGCCTGACGGATCAATTAGAACTGGGAAATGTTTATAATCCAAACCCTTGTACCAGTTTTTAAAGGCCGACTCTGCTTGTTCACCCTTGTGTCCAGGAGACACCACTGTCAAGACCACATAGTCATCACCAGCTTCTTTCGCGATTTCATCCGTATCTGGAAGGCTGGCTAGACAGATGGAACACCAAGAAGCCCAAAATTTGAGATAGACTTTCTTACCCTTGTAATCAGACAAGCGATAGGTCTTGCCATCTACTCCCATAAATTCAAAATCAGAGACTGCCTGACCTTTAGTAGCAGTTTGCGCACTGACTTGCTCTGTTTTTGTTTGCTCCTCCATAGTAGATTGATCTGACATGTTTTTAGCCGAACAGGCTGCCAAGCAACAAATTGAGCCTACTCCAAGGAGACATGTTTGCCATTTTTTCATTTCTTTTTCCTCTCTATTCAAATAATGTAGTCAAAATGGAAGCATTTCCCAAAAGCACCAAGATTCCCATCAGGATAATGAGGAAACCACCCACTTTTTTGAGGATTCCGAGGTAAGGATGGAGTTTTCGGAAATGTTTCAAAACATAGCTGGAGGCGAGAGCTAGAACTAAAAATGGTAGCGCCAAACCCAGCGTGTAAACCAACATGAGACCAGCTCCCTGCCAAGCACCTGAGCCACCTGAAGCCGCTAAGGCCAAAACAGACCCTAGAACCGGCCCTACACATGGCGTCCAAGCAAAACTAAAGGTCAACCCCAGTAAAAATGCCTGACTATAGCCATTACCCTTTTGTCCCTGTCTCTTTAATTGTAGCCTCCTTTCCTTGTAGAGCCCCTGAAAATGTAAGACCTCCATCTGGTGCAAGCCCAAGAGAATGATAACCGCACCCGTCACATACTGAAACCAAGAGGCATACAAAAGGTTTCCTAAAAAGCCAGCTCCATAACCCAGTAGGATAAAGATAAAGGAAATCCCCGCTATAAAAGCCAGAGTTCGCAATAAACTAACAATTGAGATTGAAAATTTCTCGCTAGAAGCCTGAGCACCATCTTTATCATCCAACAAGACCCCTGCATAAACCGGTAATAAGGGTAAGATACAAGGAGAAAAGAAGGAAAGAATCCCAGCAAGAAAAACACTGATAAAAAAGAATACATTGTCCATATCTTTTCACCCTTCTTTCTTTTGATAAGTCTATTATAATTCCCAAGCCTAAGAAAAAACAGGGACAATGATAGGAAAAAATAGGAATTTAATCAGTTTATTCAGAAATATGGTACAAAAAAAGCCAGACAAGATCTGACTTTGATAGAAACAGAAAAGAAAATCACCTGTCTTCCCTACTTATCTGGTAATAAATAAGGTCCGCAACGTAGTCTTTTCTCTCAACCCCATTGGCAATAGTTTTTAGATAGGACATCCCCGCTTTTTCCATCACACGACCTGAAGCTGGGTTGAGACTGGCATAACGTGCTCTGACCTTTTGAAAGCCTGCTCGAGTAAAACAGAAGTCTAAGACAGCTTTCAAGGCCTCCGTCATCATACCTCGGCTCCAATAGTTTTTTCCTAAAATATACCCAATTTCACAAGAAGAATCATTCTCATCCATTGCAACGATGCTGATATCACCTATCACTTGCTCTGGGTTTTCTTTGAGACAAATCGCCCATTTGTAATAGTTGGGCTTGGCATAGGAGGAAACCCAATTGCGAATCGAGTTTCGAGTCTGTTCAACATTTAGGTGGGGAGCCCAGGTGACATAGGTCAGATTCTCAGCAGACGAAGCCCAATTTTGAAACATAGCTTCTGCATCGCTCTCCACAAATCTTCTTAAGTTCAAACATTCTGTCTGTAACATTTGCGTACCGATTTCTTTCATGATGCGACCTCGCTTCCTTATTTCCGTACTTGGGGTAAAAAGATCCCTCGAATCTACTCTCACTTTTTTATTTCAGGGTAAAAGGCTAAAAACCTCCACTGGAGGTTCCTCGTTTTCCCATATTTAGACTCGGGCTAAAAAGGTCCCCCGGACCTTTTTACTCCCAAAAGTC
>NZ_KQ970181.1:200816-202175 GCF_001579015.1 Streptococcus oralis | reverse complement strand
CGGTGATTGGTAAGTGGCGTTTGTGTTGGCCTTTGTACCACCAGTTTTCGATCCTTGCTTGAGCCTCTGGACTGATTGTTTTGCCTTCTAGGTAGTCATCAATTTCTGCATAAGTGACTCCGAGAGCGACTTCGTCAGCCAAGCCTGGCTTATCTTCTTCAAGGTCTGCGATGGGTACTTTTTCATAGAGGGCAGGATCTGCGCCAAGCTCTTTCAAAAGTTGTTTCCCTTGGCGTTTATTGAGGCGGTAAAGAGGGAGAATATCCGCACCTCCGTCACCAAACTTAGTAAAGAATCCTGTGATATTTTCCGCAGCATGATCTGTCCCAACAACAGCTCCGCTATAAGCACCAGCAAGGGCATATTGAGCGATCATACGGCTACGAGCCTTGATATTTCCTTTATTAAAATCCGTCATTGGACTGCCTGTAGCTTCTACCGCTAAGGCCATAGCATCAACAGAGTCTTTTATATTCACCACTAAACTGACATCTGGTTGGATAAAGGTCAGGGCTTTTTGAGCGTCGTCTTCATCAGCTTGGACTCCATACGGCAGACGCACTGCGATAAATTTGTAACTATCATCACCAGTTTCTGCTCGCATTTCTTCCATAGCTAATTGTGCCAAGCGACCCGCTAAAGTCGAGTCCTGTCCTCCAGAAATTCCTAGTACAAAACTTTTAAGGAAGGGATGTTTTTTTAAGTATCTCTTTAAAAAGTCAATGGAACGACGGATTTCTTCCTGGGCGTCGATTACTGGTTTGACACCCAATTGCTGGATAATGGTCTCTTGCAAACTCATTCTTCTTCTCCTTCGCCAAGGGCTTCCTTGCGCATCTTATCAATCAAGTCCATCTTATCTTGCCAAATATCACGGGCCAAATCTACTGGATAGTGCTGTGGATTGAGTACCCGTTTATACTCATCCCAAAGCTTGTCAAATTCTTTGCGAGCATAGGCCTGAATTTCTGTCAAACTAGGCAAGTTGTAAACCAATTTCCCTTCTTTGAAGATGTCCACCAAGAGAGGAACAGCATCAAAATTTCGAACAGTCTTCTTAATGTAAGTATAGGTCGGATGGAACATTTTGATTTCTGTCATGCTGGCAACATCCACACCGTCATAGGTGATGTAGTCACCTTCTGACTTGCCTTTTTCACGACTGGTAATGCGCCATACCTGCTTCTTACCTGGTGTCGATACTTTTTCAGCATTGCTTGAAAGCTTGATGGTGTTGCGCATATGATCATTTTCATCTTCAATGGCTACAATCTTATAAACTGCGCCAAGAGCAGGCTGATCATAGGCTGTGATCAGCTTGGTTCCAACACCCCAGACATCGATCTTAGCGTGTTGCAT
>NZ_KQ970181.1:197265-200419 GCF_001579015.1 Streptococcus oralis | reverse complement strand
ATACGTGCTGCCTTGGTCGCTATCAAGGTTTGAAAGTTAACGATGTTCAAGAGAGCTGTTTCCACCAATTGACATTGGGCTAGAGGTCCCTCCACCTGCACAATCGGCTCATTAGCAAAAACCAAATCCCCTTCCTGAGCGGAACGAACCGTCAACTCCAACTTGAGATTTCGGAGGTAGTCCAGGAATTCTCCATGATAGCCAAGTGACTCCAAGTAGTCGATATCGCTATCTGAAAAACGCAAATCTTCAAGATATTGTACAATTCTTTCCAAACCAGCAAAAACTGCATAGCCGTTGTTGAAGGGTTGCTGGCGGAAATAAACCTCAAAAACCGCCTTCTTATTGTGAATTCCTTGGTCAAAGTAAACCTGCATCATGTTGATCTGGTACAAGTCTGTGTGCAAAGTTAAACTATCATCTGGATACATCTGTTTTCCTTCTTCCTTGTTTATAAGCCATGAAAGCCCTTAGTCGCTTTCCAACCATCTGATAAATTAGTACTATTATAACACATTTTATCGATATTGATAAAAAGCTAACAAACTATTCTCCACTCTCAAGTTCATCCATATCTTGCTCAAACTTTTTTTGAGCCCATTCGCCATAACTTTTAAGCCCGAGATTGCCGATAAAAACCCAAGGAAGGTAAATCAGGTAAGTAATGGTCCAAGCAGACAAGTATTTAACGTTCAGAGGATTGTGCTGATAAATTTCGATATTGAATTGATAATTCTGCAACATCAAAAGAGTTGTAATAGCGAGAGTTACCAGCAAACACCCTACAATCGTAAAATGAAAACGACTATAGTAGTTCACACCCAAATCTCGAGCACGGCCGAAAAAGTAAGAAGTTCCAATAATGATAATGATGAGAATCATTCTCGGATTAAAAATACTTGGTGCTAATACTGCAATCATATAAGATAAAAGCAAGAAAGCTATAGAGATATAGAAACTTTCAGCCCCCGCTTTATTCATCAGTTGTTCTTCTCTTTCGTCTAATAATTGATAATAAAAAAATCTATTTTTCATCTTCTTCCTCCCGAACTTGCTGATTTCTGCGATTTAAGTATAGGATAACTCGGTCCATAGAATAACTCCCAACGAGATAGATGATAACTGCTAGAACCACTTTTAGGGAGTACTTCCAAGTCAATAGACTGACCAGTTCCTCGCGATTTCCTACGATATCAATCAATAAAATCACTATAGAAAATCCCAAAGCAGATAAAACTCTTTCTTTTCCAGTATTCTCAACAATATCCCGAATATCAATTCCTACATACATGCGACGAATAATGGCATACAAACCAACTCCGATCAATAAAAGTAATTCTGGCAAATAGGACAGAAGTGTTAAATTGAAAATATAAACTTTGGCAAAAATTTCCAGTGCCAAAAATAGGTACATTCCCAAGAGAATTTCTCCTGAAATATTTCCATCCAATTTTTCCGTACGTTCATCTTTGATAACAAGTTTTTTTCTATTTTTCATCTTCTTCCTCCCAAAATAATTGATCTAAAGTTTTGCCTAAACATCTGCAAATGGACTGGCAAAGGGAGAGACTAGGATTGTATTTCCCAGCTTCAATCAAGCCGATAGTCTGCCTAGTAACACCCACAGCCTCTGCCAAATCCCCTTGTGTTAAATCAAGCTCCACCCGAGCTAATTTTAATTTTAAATTTTTAGCCACTAGCGTCCTCCTTCACATTTTTAAAAAGTTGCGCTTCTTTTAAAAACATTATATCATATATTTAACTTAATGCAATATATAAATGTCATTTTGTAAGATTTTATTAACAAAAAACTCTCTATCATCTTACATGATAAAGAGTATTCGTTCTTTTTTGATACTTAGCTAAGTTCCTCTCCAAAAGAAAGAAGTCTAGGTCACAAATCCTTTTGGTAATAAAATCTTTGCCCTGTGTAGGGATAGTCTTGCAAGGTAAAAACTTCCTTGTAGCCATGTTTCTGGTAAAAGTCTGGTGCTTGAAACTGGTAGGTATTCACAAATGCAAAACAACAATTTCGATTCTTGGCTTCATTTTCCGCTTGTTGCAGTAGTTTCGAACCAATTCCTTGTCCTCGTAGCTCTTCTTTCACAAACAAATATTCGATTTCCAGCCAATTTCCAAAAGTATCTGCTACCAAGCCCGCCAAGAGATTGCCCTTTTCGTCTTCGACATAAAGATTAAGCGGCTCACTTTCAGCCTCTTCTCGTTTTGAACGATTATAAACACGAATCAGATTCCCTATTTCTTGCGCTTTCTCGGACTCCTTATTGTCCAATCTAATGTACATCCCTGTCTCCTTTAATTTTAGGCTAAAATGCCTCAATAATATCTCTAATGAGTAAAAATACTAAGAATATTATAGATTTTTTCTGTCTATCAAACAAATTCCACCCTCCTTATGATGATAGTTATTCAATCAACTCACTCGTAAGGCTTCTATGAGATATCTTAAGAATACCACATATTTAATCAGTTGAGAAGAGACAAACATCAATATTTTATTCACCTGATGATTTCAAATCAATTACCATGCACTTTTCTACTTCCAAGAAAAGAGAGAAGACAGATTTCTTTGGTTTGTATAGAAGAGAATTTGCTTGCTCTAAATCAAATATTTAAAATAAAGCTTACGTCACTAATGCTCTTGAATTCCCCGTCCTGAGTTACATTAAAAGTAATCAGTAAATATTACAAATATGAAAGAAGTAAATTTTTAGATGTTGAAATTTCAAAAATTTAAATCTGATATGGCCATCGTTTTCAATGCCAAGAAAAAGAGAAGCAAGGTGATTCTCCCTCGAGTTTAGTTATGAATCACTCACTTCCACTGTCATTGAAATCTAAAAACAAGTAGTCTGTCATAGAACTACTTGCTTTACTTTTAAATCAAAGGTTAGATATTACTTTTATCTTTTTTATCTGAAGATTTGTCCGTAGTTTTATCTTTAGACTTTGGAGAATTATTGCGGACAATTTTGTCATATCCTTCTGTATTGTCAATCAATTCAGTTGCTAAAGTACGATAATCTTCTTGAGAAATGACCCAGTTGCCATCCTTGTTCTTGGTTAATTTGATTTCTGTATCAAAATCCCCAGTAGTAAAAGGTGTATGAGCTAGATTTGGATCTACGTCGCT
>NZ_KQ970181.1:188607-197243 GCF_001579015.1 Streptococcus oralis | reverse complement strand
GATAGTGAAATCTTTCTTGAAAAGGTGTTCGAAAATCCAGTAAGAGATTAATGTTTGATAACGCTTGATGTCAACATCTGAACCGGATTGGTTGTACTTACCTAAGTTGTCAATGCCTCCAATTAGAGTCGTAAGAACTTCCCTTGTAGATGAAGCCAATCCCTTAGAGTGCAACTTTTTAGAATTAAAAGTAACAGTTGCTGTATTACCGGATTCATCTACCTTCACATCTTTAACTGAATAAGAATCAATATCTTGGTATAATCTACGTCTCATTTTCAAGAAACCTGAAATTGTTTCTTCTGGTGTTTCTACAGGAAAATCTTTGTGCCATTGTACTGAGTAGGTAGATGCAGGCGAAAGACCTTCTTCTTTAATTTTTTCACTTGTTTGCACTGCAAACACTGCTTCAGTCCATTTTTCATAAGTGTCGCCATAAATTTTCTTGAATCGGGCAGAGTCACTAGTAAGCATTGAATCTAAGAGAATTTCAGCATCCTTTGTGACTTTCTCTTTAACTTCTGCTGTTTCATCCTTCTTCTCAACTTGTTCTGTTTTCTCCTTGTTATCAGAAGAAGCCTCAGATGATTGATTAGAAAATACAGAACATGCACCCATGACAACTGTTGAAAGTGCTAAGATACTTAGTAACTTAATCTTATTCATGTTTCACCTCATTATGAAAATTTACTCTTGGAGACCACCTCCAAGGATAGTTACTTAGAAAAACACCGGGTTCATCTAACGGAGAATGGGGGATTCGAACCCCCGCGCCGGTTATCCGACCTAACGATTTAGCAAACCGTCCTCTTCAGCCTCTTGAGTAATTCTCCAAAAACACACTAAAATAAATAGGATACAACAAAGGATACAATTTTAAAAAATTACACTGTATTCCTGTTCAAAATGGAGCCGGTGGGAGTCGAACCCACGTCCAAACATCTGCCAACATATTTGTCTACAACCATAGGTTATGTATTGTTTTAACAGTCCCTCGACACATAACTCAAGCCTAGAAACTGCGAGTCTATCAATCTCTTATCAAACCACTAGACAAGGCTTGATCGTATCTCGCTAATCATAAGACCTGTCATTGAACACGAGCAATCCAAATCGGGTCACGCCTGCTGGTTTTTAGGCAGCTAGAGCGTAAGAAGTGTTATTTTTTGCAGTTATATTTAACTGAGCGTTTACGTCGCCACACGGGTTGCAAAATATGCCTCATAATGCCTGTCGAATCCGTAACGACCCCAAGATTATAGAACTATTATAACCTATCTTTATAAAAAATGCAAAATCAAGCCTATTCTTTAGAAAAGATACATTTTCAAAGCATCTGATAGGGCTTGATAACCTGCTACACTTAGATGGAGGCCATCCGTTGTATAGGCTGATTTAAGTTGTCCCTCTGTATCTGTCAAACTATCATAAATCGGTACAAAGTCTACTTGCATATAGGCGGAGGCTAGAGCCTCATAGGCTTGATTCCATTTTCTAATCTTTTCATTGGTTCGGATATAAACTGTCTGCTTGTATTCTTTTCCTTCATTGACTGGCAAAATGGAAAGGAGCTTTATTTGTGACAGCGGATAATCTCGGTTAATCGATTGAATCACACGCTCAAGATTATCCAAGGATTCATTCATAGGAACATCTTTTCCGATATCATTTGTCCCAATTAAGAGAACAATTTGATCCACAGCATCACCATAAAGATGGGCATCAAGATTCTCTAGCAAAAGTCCCGTCTGGTAACCTCGGATGCCTCGATTGACAATCGTCTTTGCAGTCCCAAACAACTCTTGCAGAGGGTAATATTCCACTATCGAATCTCCGATAAAGATGATATCTGGCTCTAGAACAGAAACTTGATTCAATTCACGATACTTGGTTTGAATCTTTTCCTGCTCCTTTAAGAGCCAATTTTCTAATAACTGTACTGCCACCTTATCCCTCTTTCTCTAACCAATTCTCTAGAACTTGATAAACGCCCGCCTGGCTGTTGGATGGTGCTAGGGCAGTCGCAACTGCCTTAGCCTCATCATCTGCATTTTCCATCGCATAAGCAATTCCAGCCATCTCCAACATCTCAACATCATTTTCGCTATCACCGAAAGCCATGATTTGTTCAGATTTCAAATTCCAGCGCTTGAGTAATTTTTCCAATCCCCAAGCCTTGTGAACACCAGCCTGTAGGATATCGATACAACCATAACCGCTAGAAACAGCTCTTACACGGCCATCAAAAAGGTCATTGATTTCCTTCAAAACAGAACTGGATCGCTCTTCACCGACGACCATGCTCATCTTTAGCACTCCACCAAAGAGGTCCGATTGCAAGTCTTCCACAAAATTCATTCGTTGATAGAGTCTTTCAATCATCTCTGGAGTCATAAATTTATCAAGTTCTGTAAAAACAGTTCCTTTCTTGACAAAACCACCCTTCATACCAGTTACGACGAACTGATCTCGGCACTCCCTCCCTTTAAAATGAACTAAAGCCTTGTCAACCATAGCATCATCCCAAGTCTGCGCTTGAATCAGTTCATTGTTTTCAAAAATTCGCGCACCATTGGCAACTACTAGGACCACTCGTTCAGCCAAGTGTCCCAACAATTCTCTCATACGATGGATTTCATTTCCCGTCGCAATGACAAAACGAATATCCCTTTGATCCAGCTGATCTAAAATCTTTTCCAAGCGGGGCAAGTCCAGTTGCCCTCTTGGATCCAGCAAGGTCCCATCCATATCCGTTGCAATCAATTTAATCGTCATCTCGTCTCCTTTAGGGCGAGTTTCTACCACTTCAACCCTACATGTTCATTCATTTCTTTATAAGCTGTGTCAATTCGTTCCTTGGTCGCTTCATCCAACTGCTCACGGTGACTCCCCCCCTCGATGAAGTCCTCTAGGATATAGGTCTGATAGAGGAAGAGCGGATAGCCTTCTGGAGAGTAAGTTCCTTTTGGAGTTCGATTAACCCACGTTGGATGCGCTTTGGCAGTTTCAATCCTTGTTTTGCCATCTTTTTTCTTAATGGTCACATCCATGAGAACACCGCGCTCCGTCCACTTAGCATTTTCCTCGTCTTGCATGGTTTCAATGCGTTGGTTTGATAGGAAATTTCCCATGGAGTAGATGATGAGTTTTTTGTCACCATCTTTTTCAACCGTTTCAGCAGGTTCAACGACGTGAGGATGCCCTCCAAAGATAATATCAGCTCCCCAGTCCACCATCTTATGATAAAGTGTTTTTTGTTCTTCTGTCGGTTCTAGCTGGTACTCAATTCCCATCTGAGGCATAACAACAGTGATATCCGCTTCTTTCTCTGCACGCTCGATTTCCGCCTTCATCTTGTCTTCATTCAGGTCAGAAAGATAGCGATTATAATCCTCTTTGGAAATGGATTGTTCAATACCGTTAAAGCCATAGGAATAGGCCAAGAGAGCTACCTTGATACCGTTGACTTCCTTGATAACAAGGGGAGACTCGTCCCGTGGTTTCTTTGTGTAAACTCCGATAGGCGTCATCCCTGCCTTTTCAATAGCCTCTGCCGTTGAAACAACTCCCTCTATCTGAGAATCGAGGATATGATTGTGGGCCAAGTCTAAAACCTGATAGCCTGCCTCCTTAATCGCATCCATTACCTCACCAGGTGCATTAAAAAGAGGATAACCTGCCAAATAGTGATCCTTGTTCACAGTTCCTTCAAAATCACCAATCACCAAATCCGCTTGCTTGAGCCAGGGCTTCACATACTCAAAATTTTCATGAAAATCATAGGTCCCACCTTCTTTTAGAGCTGTTCGGTAGATAGGGATATGATAGAGAAGGTCACCATTTGCCATGATACGGGCTGTCTTTTTATCAGAATCATTTTCCTTGAATTGACTAGAAGTACTTGCAGAATCAACTGGATTCGTTCCCTTGTTGCCTTGTACTGCTCGAACTAACAAGTTCAGCCCCATGGACAAGGCAACTGCCAGCAACAACACTGTAATAAACTGGGCATTGGTCCAAGATTTATATCTCCTAAAGAAACTAATACTAGCCTTCAACAATCCATAAAGAGGACCATGAGGCCGTCTATTTTGTCGCTTTTCCATCTTTATTCCCCCCTTGCTTTTACTGCAAGTCTTTTCTTTTATTATACCACAGACAAAAGGGGAATAGCGTTTATTATATTATTTTTTAGGAACTTCTACGACTTTCTTTCTAACCTATTTTGTGTTATCATGTAGAGGTAATGAAAGGAGAGAAAATGTCTGCTATAGAACGTATTACAAAAGCTGCTCATTTGATTGATATGAAAGATATTATCCGCGAGGGGAATCCGACTCTTCGCGCAGTTGCTGAGGAAGTTACTTTCCCATTATCTGATCAAGAAATCATCCTTAGCGAAAAGATGATGCAATTCCTCAAACATTCCCAAGATCCCGTTATGGCTGAGAAAATGGGCTTACGTGGTGGTGTTGGACTTGCTGCTCCCCAACTCGATATTTCAAAACGCATTATTGCTGTCTTGGTCCCAAATATTGTAGAAGAAGGTGAAACTCCTCAGGAAGCCTACGACCTACAAGCTATTATGTACAATCCAAAAATCGTCTCTCACTCTGTTCAAGATGCTGCTCTTGGTGAAGGAGAAGGTTGCCTATCTGTTGACCGTAACGTGCCAGGCTACGTAGTCCGCCATGCTCGCGTTACAGTTGACTACTTTGACAAGGACGGCGAAAAACATCGTATCAAGCTCAAAGGCTACAACTCCATCGTTGTCCAACATGAAATTGATCATCTAAACGGAATCATGTTTTACGATCGTATCAATGAGAAAGATCCGTTTGCTGTTAAAGATGGTTTACTAATTCTGGAATAAAGAAAATCCCGTTGCAATGTACTGCCCCCAAAAAGTTAGACAGAAGAATCTTACTTTTGTGGTGCGGTACATTGAACGGAGTTTTTTTCTTATGCTCCCCACGCAATCAAGAGATACATGAGGCTAGAACCAAACATATCTGCTAGAGCATGCATGAGGAAAAATGGCAAGAGATTTTTGAATTTATACTTGTATAAGAAGTAATAGAATAAGCCATAAACGACACCAATAACCAGTGCCCACACCAGTCCTTGATAAGTGTGAAAAGAAATCCGAATGATGGTAGAATAAAGCAAAACCCACCACTTGTGCTTTTCTTTCACTGAAGTCAATAATCCCAGAAAGAAAAACTCTTCATAGAAGCCATTTAGCAAGGCATAGGCAATTGCCATCGGACTAAGCGCTAGGAATTTCCGTATAATTTCCATGGAATCTATGTGGGCAAAAAGAGCTGGATTTAAGTAATTGTATTCACCAGTTAGTGTCGTCACCAGGTCTCCAAACAATCCCACAATGGCAAATATAAAAGGAACCCAAAAGAGAAGGGACCAGGTCCAACGAATGGGAAGTTGTTTGAAGTCATAATTTCGAATCAAAAGGTAAAGAAAGGTCAAGGTCAGAAGTATCACTTGCAAGCTGAAGTTGCTCGAATAGCCTACTCCCTCGCCGACAGTATTACTTACCGTATCCATTGTAGTTGACAGACCTGTCGGAAACATACTTGCTAAAAAGAGCTCCGTTGACCGAATGATAAACTGGCCAAACATTAGAACTGTAATAATCAGAATATCAAACCATCTCAAGTAGCGCAGGGGCTTAGTTGGGTGAATGCTTTGTAAAATTTTCATATCTCCTCCTTCTAGCAGTTAAAGATTGGTTTATTGTAAGAAAAGAAACTTAAAATTTTATAAAATTCCACTCCCATTCCTTATCCGCAATCAGTATTTCGATAGGATATTCAAACCAACCACTTTTTACGAGTAACTCGTTTCTCATTCAACCTTCCGTTTATTTTCTAGCAACAAATCTTTCAAAGAAATGATAGTGACTGCAAGCAAAATCATGGCCATACCAACAAAATCAATCGCATAGAATTGCTCCTTCATAATCAGAAAGGCAAAGAAAACAGCTGAGATTGGCTCTATAGAAGCCAATAAACTAGACTTAACAGGTCCTATTAGACTGGCTCCTTTTAAGAAAGCTGTGTAGGCAAAGACCGTTCCGATGATGATAATGCCAGCAAATGCAAAGAGAAAATCCAAACTGGTCGGTATACTGGCCCGCAAAACTCCTGTGAAAGGAAGAGCCACCACACCAGAAATAACCATGCCCACACCAATCACCAAGATACTCCCCCATTTCTTAATCAAAGCAATGGGAAGGATGATATAGAGGGCATAGGTCAAGGCAGAAAAGAGTCCCCAGAAAAGACCAGCAGGTGTGACCGACAACTGGTCAAGTTCCCCATGCGTTGCAATAAGAAAAGTTCCTCCAATTGCTAAACCAATTGAAATAATCTCTGCCAGAGTCGGTGCTACCTTGTCCTTGATACAGGTATAAATCAAGATCCCAACAGGACATACATACTGGAGAACCGTCGCCGTTCCAGCATTGGTCTCCTGAATGGCAGAAAGATAGGCAAACTGGTTTAAGAAAAGTCCAAACAAGGCAAATAACAAGAGAGAGAAAAGGTTTTTTCTGTCTTTTAAAAAAGCAAGGAGTTTATCCTTTGCGGTCGCATAAGTTAAAAATACCAGGACCAATCCTGCAATAATGAGCCGCAGATTGGTCAAGACTAGAGCGGAAATTCCGTGTGCCATCAGGTATTGGCCACTAGTTCCAGACAAGCCCCAAGCAATGCCTGCAACTACTGTAAAGAGAGTTCCTTTTACGGTTTTTGACATACTTTCCCTCTACCTTTCACTACGAATCATATCCATGACTTGGTTTCGATCAACTATCCACTGAGCGCGTTCATCCTTCTCATACGTTCGATTGGATAAAAAGATAGCAGCTTCCTGTTTCTTTCGATTCCACATGATGAAGGTACCCGTATAGCCCGTATGGTCAAGCCAGGCTCCTTCTAGATTCCAGGCTAGCGAACGCTCCTTATCATCTAAGGGAGAAAAATTTCGGCTTAAGTTTTCAGCAAAATCGTCTTTCAAGTAATGTTCTAGAAAGATTTGTAAATCCTTAATAGTTGAAAATAAACCTGCACTTCCAGCATGTTTTCCCAAAAGACGAGCTTTGGGATCGTGAATACTGCCTGCCTCTACTCCCCTCACTGTCGGTACAGCAAGCTCAACAGGGCCAAACATGGTTTCCTTCATCCCCCATGGGTTCAAAACTTGTTCTTTTATAATCTGATTCAATTCTTGTTCAAAGATTTTTTCCAAAAGAAAGCCCAAGAGTAAAAAATGAACATCCGAGTATAGAAAAGTAGGCTGATCACGTCTATTCAGATGAAACATGGCTTCTCTTAATTCCTCAGCACCTAACTGGTCCCTATTGGGAATAAAGGGGTCCAAGTCTGTTGCGTGGGTCAAGAGTTGACGAATAGAAATATCTGGGTAATCACATTCAGGAAAAAAATCCGTCACTGGTCGATCAATATCTAATTTGCCTTGCTGCCACAAGAAGGTAAAGACTGTCCCTACTCCCACGACCTTACTCACACTGGCCAGGTCGTAGACCAGCCCTAACTCTGTTTTTAATCCTTTCTCAGGATTACTCAAGCCTAGGTAGGATTCTCTCCATTCTCCGTCCTTAAAATACGCAAAAGAGGCCCCGGGATAGACCCCTGCCTCGATTTGTTCTTCTATTTTTCTTAGAATTTTTGTCCACTTCATGCTTCTTCAAACCACAATTCGATGTTATTGGTATCTTTACCAAGGAAGAATTTTTCAGACTTTGGAATAAAATAGTCTGTGCCTTCAAATTTCTGACGAAGACTAGTTAAATCTAGATCCTTTACCAAAAATTTCAGCATAGACAAGTCCCAAGTAACATTGTTTTCAACAGCCAAATCTGGCCCTTCACCTTGAGTAAATGTGATAACTGTACCCACTTTTTCAGGAGCAAGTATACTCTCCGTCCCCTCAGGTAAGCGCACCTCCATAGAAATCTCAAATTGACTCAAATATCTTATACTTGTATTTGAAGAAAATTCAGGAACAGTTTCCAGTGGAACCAAATCTTTAATATGATTTTCCGCATGAACAAGAATCACATCCTGTTCAGGAGAAACAATCTCAAAAGCATAACCACGACTTCCTTTAAATAGGCGAGAAAGAGACTTCATCTGTGAAAGAAGACCCTCGATTTCAGATGGATCCTTCACCTTGACGACTAGTCTGGCTAGTTTTTTTAGCCCTTCAACTTTCCGAGTACGCATACTTGGAGCCTCTTCCAGTATCAACTTTTCAACACCTGTTTGGTCACCAAGTGAGAGGAAGGCTGATTCTTCTAATAAGGGCTTCATCCCTAAGGTTTCAATATAAAATCGTTCATTTAATTTTCGGTTATTGACCTTCAAAGTCGGAATAATTTGTATCATTTGATTTCCATTCATAACTTCCTCCAACTCTCTTTATTTTAAAGGATTTTAAGATTTTTTACAAGCTATTCCACTTAAATTCCAGAATTTTTTACAAAAATTTCCGGTAAAAAAACTGGGGTTCCCCAGTTTCATTTCTTATAGGTAAAGTAGTTTGAATAGTGCTACTGCTGCAATACCTGCTGCAATTGGAGCTACAACTGGAAC
>NZ_KQ970181.1:186048-188553 GCF_001579015.1 Streptococcus oralis | reverse complement strand
GATTTTGGAAGGAGTTCGTGAAGAAGACGTGGTCCAAAGTCACGAGCTGGGTTCAAACCAGGTCCAGTAGGTCCACCAAGTGAAGTTACCAAGGCCATCACTAGGAAACCAAGTGCCAAGTGTGCAACTGAGATCCCAGCAGCTGTATGTGGAGCTACTTGAGCTTTCACTGCCAATTCACTTAAATCAACAGTTTGTCCAGCTTGAGTAGCCATTTGTTTCATGTATTGAAGAACCTCAGCACCGAAGAAGTTTTTAGTCAAACCAAGTGCTGCAAAGAAAAGAACAAATGAACCTACAAACTCATTGAGGAAGCCGTTAACAGTAGCTGCAAAACGTGATTCTTTTGTACCGTGGTCGATGCTTGAAATTGTTGAGAAGGTACCCAAGATATTGTTTGGGTTTTCTGTTTTCAAGTAGTAAGGACGGTGAGTCGCTACAACCAAAGCTTGACCGAAGATTGCTCCCAAAACTTGCGCTAGAATGTAAAATGGTACTTGATCCCAAGAGAAAAGACCACTAACAGCAAGTCCAAGAGTGAAAGCTGGGTTGATGTGGTTACCAGAAACGTTACCAAACATCAAGGCAGGGATCATAACCCCCATACCATAACCAACTGCGATAACGAGCCAGCCACTTTGGTGACCTTTCGTACCTTTAAGTTCAACGTTAGCAACTGCACCATTACCAAGAATGATCAAAATAGCAGTTCCCAAGAATTCTGTGGCATATTTAATAGCCCATGTAAAATCCATTTGATAGATTCTCCTTAAAATTTTTTAGACAATCCTTATTCTATCAATTTTTAGGCCTTTTAGCAACCGATTTTCTAAAAGAATCTCTGGAAAACGCTTTATTTAACCTATGTTTAAGAAAAGGACAAAAGAAGACAAACTCCTTTCATCCTTTTCATTAATCTTGACGTTGACCAAAGTCTGCAATCATCTGCTCCATCTCTTGACGGCTTGGAGTTGTCAGCATATAAAGGTAATCCCCTTGTAGCTCTGCAAAAGCTGCTGGCATAATTTTTTTGACCTTGAATTGTTGGCTATACTTGGTAAGCAAGTCTTCTTCTGAATAAACATAGTTGACATTGGCACGACGTGAAGTTGCCAAGCAATACTGGGGCTCAAACTCTGATCTTGGAAACTCTTCTCCTGCTACAATAGCCGCATAACCTCGGTAGAGATCCAAGGAGTGAGCAAAGTTATAAACATCAATGGTAAAGCCACCCGCAGGACGGTTATTGTACTCAATGGCAATATAGTCATCCCCTTCACGGAAGAACTCGATATGGAAGAAACGTTCTTTCATACCAAATTCCTTGACAATGGCCTCACCATACTTGCGCAGTTTGGGATCCATATCCTTGAGGACATAGTAGGAATTGTCCATCTTATAAATCATCAGATCAAGTGGTGTATAGGCATAGTCAAAAGTTGTTGAGAAGACAATCTGACCATCCTTATCCACTAGTCCATCAAAGGTACAGATTTCGCTGGAAGTGACAAATTTCTCAAAGAAATAAACGGTTGAACGGTCCCATTCTTGCTTGAAGTGATTGATATCGTCTTCCGTCTCAAGCTTAAAGGTGGCTGCTGCTCCCACTCCATTATCAGGTTTAGCAATCATTGGTAGGCCAATCGTCTCAACTGCTTGGTCGACATCTGCTTCTGTCTGGATAACAGCTCCAGGTACCACAGGGACACCTGCTTTTTTGAAAAGTTTCTTCATCTCAGACTTAAACTTGGTTTTTTTGAGATCCTCTGGTTTGGCACCAAAGACATTGAATTGTTCTCTAAGTGTTGCGTCCAACTCAAGCCAGTATTCATTGTGGGACTCAATGCGGTCGATAGGACCATGCTTGTAGAAAAGAAAAGCTACTGCACGCTTGACTTCATCTATATTCTCAAGATTGTCTACACGGAAATACTCGGTCAGGCTATTACGCAAAGGCTCATCCAGTTGCTCGTAAGGTTCTTGACCAATCCCCAAAACTGTGATACCTTTATTGGCTAGTTCAATAGTAAACTGTTGAAAATTTTGTGGATAGTAGGGAGAAATAACAAGGTAATTCATAGGCAACTCCTTTTATAGATACAGGTGTCCAAGAAAATAGGGCATTTGTTTACGCCACCATTCCCAGTCATGGGCGACATCGTGTCCCCATTCCGCAAACCAGGCTGGAATTTGTTTCTGGTCAAAGGCTTCTTTGAGCTTGTAGAAGGATGGCAGACCATCTTGTTCCCAAGCACCAAGACCCGTACAGACGACAATCTCCGCCTGACGGTAACGATCGATAAACCAGCCGTCATTCTGATTCCAAATATAATCTACTGGCGAGTTCTGGTAAATAGCATCATCATTGTAGTAATCACCGACAAAGAAACGTGCGTCGTAAACACCACTGAGAGCAATCACCTTGGTAAAGACATCCGGATGCTGGAGGAAGAAATTGAGTGCATGGTAGGCCCCCATCGAGCAACCTGTCGTCATCATACCGTC
>NZ_KQ970181.1:184838-185565 GCF_001579015.1 Streptococcus oralis | reverse complement strand
TCTGCAAAAAAACGAAGACAGTCTGGTAAATTTTCCGACCAAGGGATCTCACTATGGATAGCACCAGACTGAACTTTCAAAACAAGATTATCCAAGTGTACTCCTCCTGCAATCAAATCATGGTAATAGCGAAGTGATGAGTCGATATAGGCTTGCTTGATATTGCCAGCCATCAAGGTCTTGTCTGTATCATCTGCTTCTTCCGTTCCAACATAGATGAAAATACGCTGATCAGGCGACAGTTTCTTGCGCTCGATATAGCGGTTAAAGGCTTCTTGGTGGAGCCAGTTAGCAGATGAGAAGACACCTAGACAACCAATTCGGTCTTGGTACTCTAATCCGATAAACTGGGTAATATTGCCTCCTAGTGACGAACCAATCATAGCCGTATGCTGCCGATCAGCTTTGGTTCGGTAGGTCTCATCGATAAAAGGCTTGACCACTTCCATGACAAACTCAGCATACTCCACGCCCTTACCGCCAAACTGCTGGCCTGGGATAGGAGATTCTTGGAACTTCCAAGCCGCATACTCATTCATCCGTCCCATTCCGTCATTATCAATAGCAACAACAATCATGCGACTGATGTCTGGGTTTCGTTTAATAGCTGGGATTATCTTCCAAGAGTGTCCGATATAGGATTCCTTGCTGTAAAAGACATTTTGCCCATCGTGAAAATAAACAACAGGGTAAAAACGGTCTGTATCTTTCTCGTAATCCTTAGGCA
>NZ_KQ970181.1:163230-184818 GCF_001579015.1 Streptococcus oralis | reverse complement strand
TATAAGGAACCTTGAGTTTGTGTTCTTTCATTTTTAAATAAAAGTAGGAATGATTCATTGTCAGAAAACTCTCTATATTCAAAATTTTATCTCATTATACCATAAAAATAGAAAAAAGTCAGTAAATGTCCATTTTAAGGATAAATAACTAACTTTTTTCATTTAATATTCTAAATTCTTCTGGTTTTTCTGATTAGAGGAGATTATCAATCAAGTTATCGACTTCATCTTTTTCAGCTTGAGGTGTAATCTCAGTAATCATGATTCCTGCCACTGCTCGCTCAACCAAACCTTCAACATCCATCCGTTTTTCATACTGCTCAGCATTCTCTATCTTAGGATTGGTCTTAGGACGGTCAGGTGCAAAAATCGTACAGCAGTCCTCAAAAGGCTGGATAGAAATTTCAAAGGTATCAATTTCCTGAGCGATGTCAATGATTTCCAACTTGTCCATAGTAACCACAGGGCGAATGATAGGAGTGTTGGTCACAGCGTTGATAGCCTGCATGCTTTCCAAAGTCTGGCTTGCTACTTGGCCAAGGCTTTCCCCATTGATAATGACCAGACCCTTTCTCACTTCACGGATACGGTCGGTAATCCGCATCATAAAACGACGCGTCAAGGTCATGAGATAGGCTTCTGGCGCCTTGGCCTTGATTTCCTCTTGAATTTCAGTGAAAGGCACCTCAATAAACTGGATATTACCCCCAAACTTGGTCAATTTACGAGTCAAGTCCTGCGCTTTCTTGAGGGCACCGGGACTAGTATATGGTGGACTAGCAAAGTGAACGGCTTCGATATCTACCCCACGTTTAAGGGCAAGATAACCCGCTACAGGTGAGTCAATACCACCTGACAACATAAGCATCCCCTTACCAGAAGTTCCCACAGGTAATCCTCCTGCTCCACGAATGGTCTCATAGGAAAGATAGGCTGCCTCCTCACGAATCTCCACTTGAAGAGTGATATCAGGATTTTTCATTTGGGCTTGAATAGTAGGAATTACGTCGAAAACAGCCCCACCGAGGGTTTGGTTAAGTTCTCGACTGTCGAGTTCAAAGTTGTGGTCGCTACGCTTACTAGAAATCTTAAAGGTCATGCCTTCCTTGTAGATGTCTTTCATAATCTCTTGGACGGCAGCTTTGAGCGTTACAACTGACTTTTCTACTTTGTAAACTGGAGAAAAGTTTTGAATGCCAAAGACTTGTTTGAGAGATTCTGCTACTGCTGTATAATCCGCTCCGTTAAGATAAGCATGGGCACGGTCGCGATCAGCGATCACCTTGACTTGGGGATAGATGGACAAAACGTCCGAAATGTTATTGCGAAGTTTATTGATGAAACGCATACGATTTTTTCCCTTGGTTGAAAGCTCTCCGTAGCGAATCATAATTTCTGAATACTGCATGAATGCTCCTATCATCTTACTTTTCTAGTTTGATTGTAAATTAATTTTAGCTTGGTCAAAAACTGCTCAACCTGACTCATATCATTTTCCAGATCTAGGCTGAGGCGTACTGCTGACTGGGCCTTATCCTTGTCCACTCCCATGGCAATCAAGGTCCCTGCAGGTTTTCCTGCCTTGGACGAACAAGCAGAGGTCGTTGAGATGAAAATATCATAGTCTTCAAAGGCGTGAACGATAACTTCTCCACGAACACCCTTAATCCCAAAAGTCAGGATATGAGGGGCAAAGCCTTTCTCATCTGAAAAGACGAAAATATCTGGATAGTCCAGAAGGGCTTGGCGAATAACTGATTTCATCTGCCCTGTCTTGCTAGTAAAGATATCCAGCTTTTCCATAGCCAAACGGAGAGCCTTGGCTGTTGCGGCAATTCCTGCAACATTTTCCGTCGTCGAACGATAATCGCGCTCCTGACCACCACCAGTCAATAGAGGTGTAATCTTCTTACCAGACTTGATATAGACAAAGCCAACACCCCTGACACCATGGAACTTATGACTCGAAAAGGTCGCAAAATCCACTCGTTCTGTCAGATACTTTTCAGTTGGAATTTTAGCAAGTGCTTGAACTGCATCAACGTGAAAGGAAATGGTTGGTTTATCAGCTAAAAGTTCTGAAATAGCTTGAATAGGCTGGATAGAGCCGATTTCATTGTTTACTGCCATGACCGAAACGAGGGTCGTATCCGATCGAATCAAACTTGCTAAGGCCTCAACATCTACAAATCCTTTCTCATCAACTGGGACAATATCCACCTCAAAACCTTGACTTTTCAACCAGAAGGCTGACTCCTTGACTGCTGGATGCTCAATGGCTGATACGATGATGTGCTTGCCAAACTGGGCTTTTTCAAAGGCCACACCCTTGATGACCCAGTTATCCCCTTCTGTTCCACCAGAGGTAAAGAAAATTTCATCACTCTTCTTTCCAATCAAATCTGCAATCTGCTGCCGGGAAGCATCTAAAATTCGTGTTGCCTGGTCTCCCAAACGATGGAGGCTAGAAGGATTTCCTACAATTTTCGAAGCGACCTGCATATAGGTCTCTAGAGCTTCAGGATAAGGCTTAGTTGTCGCCGAATTATCAAAGTAGATCATGTTTTCTCACGCTTTCTAAAATCACTCCCTCTATTGTATCACGAAAAGAGACCTGCGACAAGAAAGGGCAATTTCTCTTTTTTTAAGATTTTTTTAAAGAAATGAGGTATAATAAATCATAATCAAAGGAGAGTATCATGTCTAACTATCGTCGAACTTCAAAACCAAAAACTGAACACATCAAAAAGGGATTTACGGTCTTTCAAAAAACGATTGCTACCATCGGTAGTATCCTTGGTCTGATCACCGCCACTATCACCATCATGAACGCAATGGATAAAAATAAAAAAGAGGAGCCAACCACTCCTCAACAAACGACAGTCATTAGAGAAATTCAAAAAGAGGCTCCTACAGATACAAATAGCCCTACGCAAAAACAAACTCCAAACCAAGATGCACCTCAAAAAGAAGAAACCCAACCTTCTAGTAGTAAAGAGGAGAAAACAAAAGAGGACGGTACAAGCAAAATTGAACAAAAAGACACTTCCTCATCAAATAGCCTAACAAGTGAGACTGGGACAACTGCAAGTAATGGTGGCTCCTAAACTCAAACATTTACCAGCACTTAGAGCTGGTTTTTTCGTATCATAGAAAAAATCAGGAACAGACGTTCCTGATTTTTTTGTAGTTATTTAGGATAAATGATTTTACAAAAATCATCTGTCCAAAGGAATTTTATCGTTTAGTTTCTCTTTCTGTTTCTGATGAAAGCAGCTGAGAAAATTAAAGCTAGACCACCTAACAAAGCTAGAGCAGTTGAGTTTTGTTCCCCTGTAGCTGGAAGTTGTCCCTTCTCTTCAACAGCAACCGTTTGAGGTTTTTGCTCTTCTTCTTGGTTATTAGAAGCAGAAGGATTTACATTCTCATCAACAGCTGTAGGAGTATCATTGCTTGCTGCCTTATAGACGATAGCGTAAGCGGTCAAGTCTGCTGTTGTAAATTCAAGTTTACCATTTTGGATAATGTAAGCGAGTTCTTGCAAGTTCTTGCTTGGAGTAATAGCATAAAGTGCCTCCACTTCCCCTGAAACTGGCAATCTAACAAGAAGATTACCGTTTGATTTAACCACTTGTCCTTTTTGGTTCTTAAGTTGAAGGTTATATACATCATACTTCTTACCGGACAAATTCTTGTTAGTCTCTGAATTACTTTCTACTTGATCAACATCCGCTAGTTCCTGACTTTTTCCGATAATTTCAATATTTCCGGTCTTATCTACTACTGCTTTCAACGGATCCACTGTAGGTGCCGCTTCTGTTCCTACCGTTCCTAGCGGACCTGCATACTCTGGAAGTTCTACTGTAGGTGCCGCTTCTGTTCCTACCGTTCCTAGCGGACCTGCATACTCTGGAAGTTCTACTGTAGGTGCTGCTTCTGTTCCTACTGTGCCTAGTGGACCTGTGTACTCTGGAAGTTCCACTGTAGGTGCCGCTTCTGTTCCTACCGTGCCTAGTGGGCCTGTGTATTCAGGAACTTCAAGAACTGGAGGTTGCTCTTCACCCTTGCTGCTTGTAGGAGTGTCTGGTTTAGCAGTCTTATCTTGTAATTGGTTGAGATAGTCTGCGAAGTACTCGATCATTCTTTCCGTCAAAAGATGGTTATCCGTCGCGTATTTCATGCTCGCCTGAACTCCAGCCACTTCCTCTTGATTTTCTTTGTCTGTCAATTTTTGAGCTTTAGCTAAAGCTGCTTCATATCCTGACAAGTCAAGAGGTGTTTCTGCTACTTGTGGACGAGTAAAGATGAGTTCCGCTGCAGATTGGTATTTATCTCCACCATCTCCATATGTCTTGGTACCAGTAAGGACAATTTTCTTAGCCTTAATTGTCTTACCAAAATCAATGTCTTTTGGCTTATTGTTATCTGGCCAATCAGTTGCAGTAAAGGTATGCTCCTTGCCAGACTCATCTGTGACAACCAGTTTCACATCTCTCAAGTTACCGTTTGAACCTGAACCCCGTGGTATATAGCGAAGTCCTGTGATTTCAGTAGGCTCTTTCAATACCATGGTTGCAGGCTTGCCTACATCTCCACCATTCCAAGATGTATGCCATAGACTTGACAAGTTACCATCAAAGGCATTCTCTAGGCCTTCACCTGGTTGAGCTGGCGCATCCAAACTTTCAAAGTCTTCTGCTACCAAGGCTGTTTTCTTCTGAACTAAAGCATTCTTCAAAGCTTCAATCTTGGCAATCTCTGCACGCGCATCTTCTACGCTAATGTCGTCATCTGCTTGGCTGAGGTTAAAGACCGCCTCTTTCAAGGCATCCATAGACTCTTTGGTGTAATTAGTCATGGCAACAGTTGGCAAGTAGTTCTTCAGTGCATTTTCTGTCAACATCTTACCTGTTAGGGTAATTTCTTCGATTTGAAGATTGTCCATCATGAAGTCGTTATAACCACGGAAGTTGGCATTTCCACCAGAATCACCACGAGTATTGCTTGCGTTGCCTGTTGAATAGATACCTACCCAAGTATCGCCTGTTTCTGCACCTGTCACGAGGAAGGTTGCCTTCTTGGCTTTCTTAGAATCCGTCCAGGTATTTGGCAACTCATGCATTTCCAAGTTGCTTGCTTGAGTACCACGACGACCTGACTCGAATTCTCCCTTACCGACTACAAAGGCATAGGTATTGTCTGATCCCGCTTCATATTCAAAGGTTACACGGTAGGTCTTACCAGCTTCAAAGCGGAAGTTTTGTGGGATGGTTTGGTAAACCAAGTTACGACGGCTAACCAGTCCATTTGTCTTCAATGACCAATTTCCATCGATAACATCATCAACTTTCTTGCCGTTCCAACCACGCTGTGTATATGGATCGTGCTTTTCAGACAAGTGAGTGCGGTTGTCTTCAACACCTTCGACACCACCCACTACGAATGGGAAGATACCCTGAGCAACATTTTCAAAGTCTTGTTTGAAGGTGCCTTTACCTGTATCATGGTTTTCTCCGTACATGCTTGAATTGTTTTCAAAGGTACGAATTTCGTCAAAGTAAGTTGCCTCATCACCAGCTTCGCGACTCAAAGTAAGAGTAACATTTGATACGTCAGATCCAGTTGTAAAGAAGGCGTACATGTTTTGGAAGTAACTTGTATTGTCAACTGTAGCATTGTCACGACGATTGTTATGAGCATAAGCCTTAACATAGTTGAGAGCGAGAGACTTATTGGTATAAGTAGTCACTTCTTTTTCACCAGTGTTTACAGTGATGCTCGCCTTGGCATTACTACGGTTATCAACACCGACATAAACAGCATACTTGGTATTTGGTTTCAAGCCAGTTAATTTCTGAGTGAGACTGACCTTGCTCTTATTGCCTTGGATACGGAGCATATCGTTTGCACCTTGAGACTTGACAATTTCTGCCTTAGAAGCATCACCTGAAATGGTCCAATGTTTCAAGGTTCCGCTATTAAATCCTTGGTCATAGATGTGCATGCCTTCGCTCCATGACATTTCAGGATTGCTTTGTTTCGAACGGTAAAGAACGTATGGTTGATTAGCGAGAAGGTCTAGGGTAATCTTACCATCTTTTACAGTTAGTTCCTGCTCTTCTGTCTTACCTTGGTCAGTTAGCTTGTAAAGGTAAACCTTGCTCTTTGCCCAATCGCTCGGAAGGGTCCAAGTTGTTGCACCAGCCTGCGTATTGAAGTAGTACATTTTTTCCTTATCAGTAGGAAGTTTCTTACCATTCGCATCCCAGTTCCAAGGAGTCAAGTAAGCTGAACCATCTTGGATCACACGTCCGTTGAGAGTTACTGTACGTTCACGGTATTGTGGGCTATTAACATCATTTGACTTCCGAGTTACAACCACTTTATTCTTGTCAGCATCTACCAATTCCACTCGCATTTCTGGAGTCCATTTATAGGTGCTACCATTGTCAGTCATGGTAACTGGTGTACCATTTTCCCATTTACTTACAGTGAAGTGTTGGAAGTACTTGGTCATGACATCATGGGCAAATAGGTTGGTTACATAGCCATTGTAGTCGCTTCGTCCTTGCCATCCTTCAAAGTCCTTCATGCTGTAGCCACCTAGAAGTGGATAGTCTGCAGCACCACCGTAACTTCTGTAGTCCCCTACCCAGGCATCTTTTTGGTGGTTACGGATAAAGCGCGTGATGGCACTGTTGATACCTTTATTAGTGTAGCCACCATAGGTCAAGTCAGCTGCCCAATGATGGAAGGTAGAGTCGTACTCACCACCATGGCCCCACTCAATCGCAAAGCGCCAGCCTTGTTTGTTGATCTCTTTAGCGAGAACGTGAGTAGCCCAGGCACCGTTGTCACCTGATTGACCATTACCCCAAACGTCCACATAGATAAAGTCGAGTCCGTCACCAAGTTTTTTCTTCAAATCTTCCCAACGTGCCAAACGACCATGAGCCAAGTCATAAGCAGCATCAATGTTGATACCTTGGTCTAGCCAGTTCCAACCATAGCTATAGCTACCATCTGGATTCTTACGAAGAATTTTTTCATTGAAGTACTTAGACTCAGGATAAGTTTCAGAAGCGTTAACGTGGATACCTAGATGAGCACCATATTTCTTTGCCTTCTCAATCAATGTCTTAAAATCTTCAACCCCACCAATACGTTTACCAATATCAGCATAGTTCAAGTGACCAGAGTCATGGCCTTCGCTACCATATCCTTTAAGGAGAACACCTTGACCAAGACCATCTGTATGAAGATTGATCTTCTTGATACCATCCAGGGTCATAAGGAATGGGTTTTGTGCTTGAGAACCAAAGTTCATCGCGATACGATAAGCTGTAATATCCTTAACTTTTTCCCAACCTTGAGGGTTGTTCATGATGCTACGATATGCAATGGCTCCATCCTGCCAATCGACTTTATTATCGGCGTTGGCATCTTCAGTGATAACAACCTTGGCACTTGGAAGTTCCTTGGTGTATTCTGGGAAGACAATGCCCTTATAAGCTTTTTCCCATTGCCATTCAGAACTATGAATTCCAACATAGTTGGCATTTCCGACTGTTTCCTTGTAGGCTGTCAAGCGAGTCCAGTCATAAGAACCTCCACCGTAGCTGTTTTGAGAGTTGCTCCAGACACCTGCAGCCAGCTTATCTGTAGAAACAAATCCATACATGTAACCCTTGGCCAAGTCTTTCATTGGATTGGTTACATCGATATGATCATCCCCGCTGACATGGGTATTGTTTGACATAGTTGCCCCATCAAACTTAGCACCAGATTGATCACTTGAAACAGAGACTAGAGCATTGCCAAGGAAACTAATAGAAGAAAGCAGTTTTCTTTCATCATCAATCTTTTGACCTGGAGTAACTTGATTGTGGTTGACAATCTTGGTCACATCAAAGTGCAACTGATTATCCACAACCTGCAAACGAACCGTCATGTCCGCATTGATTAGATTTTTCTCATCACGGAGTTTCATCAAGTACTCTGCAGTTGTCTCGTTGATTTTTTTGTAGGTGACTTCAGGTGTGACTTCGTGTTTGTTGATAAAGACTTTATTGAATTGTTGAACTTGTCCTGGCAAGGTATGCCCGTTCAAACTGTATTCTTTAATACGTGGGAAGGCTTGGTCAATCACTGCTTTGAGGACCTTAGACTGAATAGTGTCATAAGTTACCTTGCTATCATCAACCACAGCTCCTGTTTCTTTTTCAACAGGAGTATCCTCTGTTTTCACACCCTCTTGGTTATCAGTTTTTACGCTAACAACTGTTCGCTCATTGCCATAGGAACCCGCCTTGAGAAGGATCTTCTTCTCATTTTTAAGATGGTCATTGACCGCAGCTGGTAGAGTAACTGTGTCAAAGAGATTGACATCGTTATTGCTGGCATTTAGCTGACCATCTGACTTGAGAGTGATAGAGAGACGGTTTGTTGATCCTGTTTCAGGGGCAGCGACACGACTACCTCTATACCAAGTGCTAGTTGTTGGAGATTTATACTCCCAGAACCAACCATCCTTGTCATAACCGACAAAAACATTATTATTGGTATCTTTAAATTTCAGGAAGACACCAAAGCGTGATTTACCCTTTTCAGAATCTTCTTTGAAGGTTAAATCGACAGTCGCATTTCCATTTGCATCAACGGTCAAGCCCTTCTTTTCAAACAGGGCTGGTTTGCCTGCGTTATCATTTTGAGCAGTTGAGGATAGTTGATTGTAGCGGATACCTTTTTCTTCTCGGATAGTGACTGTTCCCTGTTGTTCTTTTTTCTCTACAGTTTGCCATTCAGCTGTCACTTTCTCAGGTGTTTCAGGTTTAGCAGCTGGTTTGTCCTCTTTGGGTTTGTCTTCGGCTGGTTTTTCTTTCTCTTCCAAGTCTGCTGGTTTAACACTTGAAATCCCCTTCATGTGATCTTGGATCCATTTCAATTGAGCAGGTGAGAAGAGAATACCACCACTACGTTGGCCAACAACTCCATTTTGATGAACACCGACAAGTTTTCCTTCTGTATCAAAGATACCACCACCACTAGCACCTGGATGACTACCTTGATAACCGATCCCTTTTACACCCTCACCGTAGGATTCGACTAATTCAACAGTTGTATTGAGGACTGGTGATAATTTTCCAGTTGGATAGCCAAAGACATGCAATTTATCTCCAACCTTTTTCACTGCAGGTTTTTCAGTCACTTCTGCTGGAGCATTTTCCAGAACTGTTCGCAATCGAACAAGAGCCAAATCATTCTTGTAGCCTTTTAGGAAACCTTCACGATCCCAGTGAATAATGTCTTTTTTACTAAATTTAACATCTGGTAGTCCTGGATAGGAAATGCTATAGATATCTCCATCACCATTATCATTGTCAACGACCTTGCGATTATTCCCATCTGGAACGTCTTTTATAAAGTTATGTGAAACAGTTAAAACAAGATTTTCGCCAATGACAATCCCACTACCTTCACCTGATGGTGTCTTGATTTTGACAGTTGCTCCGTAGTTTAATTCACCATTCTTGGTTTTAGCTACATCTTCTGGAACGAGATTCTCAGTATCCTTAGCTAATTGATCCTTGTCAACTTCTTTCCCTTTATCTTCAGCCTTATCTAATTTGCCCCCTAAACCTTCTGGTAACTTATCTGAACTAGCTGATTTTTCTTTTTCAAGTGCTAATAGTTCTTCTTCTGTCTTAGGTCCATCCGTAACTTCTGGAGACCCTTGATTTTCTCCCGCCTTTGGTGCTTCAAAATCACGCCCATCATTCTCTTTTGCTGTTGCAAGAGCAGTAGCTAGATCCGCTGGTAAATTCGCTGTGGAGCCAGACTGCACGCTATCTGCAAGAACTGTACTTGTTCCAAAGAATGCAGCCCCAATCATAACAGAAGCAACACCTAATGAAAATTTCCGAATACTATATTTACAACGTTTTTCAAATGATCCTTTATTCATAAATTTTTGTTCCTCCTAGTTTAAAAAGTAAGCGTTTGCATATTTCTCTAAAAAAATAACCTCCTCCATTTTTAAACACTACTTTCTAAACAAATATTTTCTATTCCAATTCAATATATCAAAAACAGCTTAAAAAATCAATAGCTTAATAGGTAAAATTAGTAAAAGTATAATCAAAATATTAGACAACTCTAAATCCAGTTTCAACCCCTGCTGAATAAGAGTTTGGGAAAGCAATAAAAAATGAAACTAACTCTCAAAAATGGAGCTAGAATAGTTCCTTTTTAAGAGAAAGTTTCACACATGTTTATTCTATTGTTGCAATACTTTTCGTGGTTTGGTTCCTTCAGCTGGACCGATGACACCTGCCATCTCTAGTTCCTCCATGAGACGAGTCGCGCGGTTAAATCCAACCGACAAACGACGCTGAATCATAGAAGCACTGGCTTTCTGCGTTTCGATAACCAGAGCCTTGGCTTCTTCAAAAAGCGGATCGCCATCAGTTTCGCCGTCAGAAAATTCTCCTTCATTTTCAGAGACTTCTCCTGGGTCAAAGCTATCATCGTAGTCCGCATCTGCCTGAGCCTTGATGAAGTTTACGATACGTTCAACATCATCATCCGAGATAAAGGACCCTTGCAGACGGACTGGGTGATTTTCATCGATTGGTTTAAAGAGCATGTCCCCTCGACCAAGCAGTTTTTCAGCCCCATTTTCATCCAAGATGGTTCGTGAATCTGTTCCCGATGAAACTGCAAAAGCTACTCGAGAAGGGACATTGGCCTTGATAAGACCAGAGATGACATCAACCGATGGGCGCTGCGTTGCGAGAATCATGTGAATCCCTGCAGCACGTGCCTTCTGTCCGAGACGGATGATGGCATCTTCCACTTCCTTGCTGGCCACCATCATAAGATCAGCCAACTCGTCCACAATGACGACAATCAAAGGCAGGGGTACTTGTTTGTACTCAGACTGAGCATTGAATTCTTCGACCTTGGCATTGTAACCAGCGATATTTCGCACACCAACCTTAGCGAAGAGTTCGTAACGATTTTCCATCTCATCTACAACCTTTTGCAAAGCCTTGCTAGCCTTGCGTGGATTGGTCACAACTGGGATCAAGAGGTGAGGAATGTCGTTGTAAACCGATAGCTCAACCATCTTTGGATCCACCATCATAAACTTGACCTGGTCTGGTCTTGCTTTCATCAGAATGCTAGCGATAATCCCGTTAACTGCGACTGACTTCCCTGATCCCGTTGAACCTGCAACAAGTAAGTGGGGCATTTTGGAAAGGTCAAAGGTGCGAGCAGTTCCATTGACAGCCTTACCTAGAGGTATTTCAAGGAGATTTTCTGGTTTTGTTTGAGACTGTTCCCAGAGTTCACGGAAGGAAACGGTCGCAATCTCAGAGTTGGGCACTTCAATTCCAACTAGGGATTTTCCAGGGATCGGAGCTTCAATCCGAACATCCTTGGCCGCCAGAGCCAGCGCTAAGTCGTCTGCCAGATTGGAAATGCGGTTGACCCGTACACCGACTGCTGGCTTGACTTCATACTTGGTAACTGATGGTCCAATTTCAGCTCGTTCAACCGTTACCTTGATACCGAAGCTAGCAAAGGTTTCTTCTAGGACTTTGATATTTTCTCGAACAATCTTCTTTTCCTTGGATTGGTCTTTGGGTTTATCTGGCGCAAAGAGTTGCAAGCTTGGTAGCTTGTATTCGAGGGCTTCCTTAGCAGAAAAATCAACCTGCACCTCTTCATCCTCAAAGTCTTCTTCCACATCTGGAAGTTCAAGGTCAGCTTGAGGAAGGATAATCTCTGGTTCAATCCATTCTTCCTCAGGAATTGGTGGGAGATCGTAGACTGGTACTTCTGATAAGATTTCTCCAGTTTCAGGATCTACAGGAGGAAGCGGTAGCGCATCCTGCTCTTCTAGTTCTCTCTGAATTCTTGCTGCTTCTTCAGCTTCTTGGCGAGCCTTCTCTTCTTCTCTCTTGATGAAGCGTTCCTGTTTTCTCTGTTCCTGTTTTTCCATGAAGGATCTGAACTGCGCTCCAATAAAGGCTGCAACATCATAAATAGACCAAGGACTAACTAGGAGAATCCCAACTAGAATCAAGAGAACTCCAATAAAGTAAGAGCCGATATTTGAAAAAAGAAAGGCTATGGGGATATAAATTCCGACACCAAGCAGACCTCCACCAGCGAAGCTAGTCACCCGCATACCAGTAAGATCCGTCATAACTTGAGACAAGGTCCCCTTTAGAACTGTCTGCTCCAAGCCAAATTTCCAGACAAGATAAGCCTCAAAAATTAAGAGTAAGCCAGCGAAGATACAAAGAAATCCTGACAGAAGTCCTTCTTGCTTACGTATCCATTTAAATAGAAAGAGATAAATGAGGAGGGCACCAATGGCCACATAGGCCAAACTTCCGACCACCAGTCGAATGAGATTATAAAGGGTGATACCCGCCGCACCGAGCTTGAGGGCTGCAATGATCAACAATAAGGCAATCCCTAAGGAAATCAACATCCTCTGAATAGCCTGTTTTCTTTCGAGTTCTGCTTTAGACGGTCTCCGTCTTGTTTTACTTGTATTCTTGTTTGCCATTCTTCTATTATACCATATTTCACAGGCATTTCGGAAAGAGAAAAAGACTGCACCAAACGGTCCAATCTTTTCATTTTCTATCTAAGTTTTATGCTTGTGGTTTGCGTAGGTAACCATAGACCACACCACTTACAATTGCTCCTACCAAGACAGAAACGAGGTAAAGAAGAGCATTTGAAGTAAGGGCGATGACGAAGATTCCTCCGTGTGGCGCCATGAGCTTGATTCCAGCAAGACCAACGAGTCCGCCTGCTACTGCTGATCCAAGGATGAAGCTTGGGATCGCACGAGCTGGATCTGCTGCACCAAATGGAATTGCTCCCTCAGTGATAAATGACAAGCCCATGATGATGTTTGTCAAACCAGAGTTGCGTTCTTCTTTGGTAAATTTATCTTTGAAAAGAAGAGTTGCGACAAAGATTGCAAGCGGTGGTACCATTCCTCCAGCCATAACTGCTGCCATGGCTACAGAACCACCTGAAGAAACAGTCGCTGCAAGCGTACCTGTACCAAAGACATAAGCCGCTTTATTGACTGGTCCACCCATGTCGACAGCCATCATTCCACCAAGGACGATACCGAGAAGGACAGCTGAACCGCCTCCAAGACCGCCAAGGAAATCATTCATAGCAGTGTTGATTGCTGCCATTGGGATGTTAACAGCTAGCATGACAAATCCAGTCAATATTGTTCCAAGAAGTGGCAAGAGAAGGATTGATTTAGCACCTTCAAGTGAACGAGGAACTTTAACGTATTTCTTGATGGCAAGGACCAAGGCACCTGCGATAAATCCACCAACAAGGGCACCTAGGAAACCAGATGAGACACCTGCAAGAGTTGACGTTGCTTCACCACCTGCGGCATAAGGGATCTTACCAAAGGCAAAACCTTCTTTGGCAATAGCACCAGCCACGAAACCTGCAACCAAACCTGGTTTTTCAGCAATAGAGTAGGCAACATAACCTGCAAAGACTGGGAGCATCAAGCCAAAGGCTGCTCCACCAATTTTCATGAACATTGAAGCTAGCTCATGGTAGGATCCGAGATTTCCAAGGTTTTCATTTGGCACACCCAAAGCACCGTCAATCAAGAAGGCAAGGGCAATCATGATACCACCACCGATAACGAATGGCAACATTTGAGATACACCACTCATTAAGTGTTTGTAGAAGGCACCACCAAGGCTTTGTTTTTCATTGCTTGCTGTTGCAGTTTTCGCTCCGTCTGCAGCACGGTAAACTTCAGCATCTCCTGAAAGAGCCAAGTTGATCAATTCTTCTGTCTTACGGATACCGTCAGCAACTGGACGATTGATCAATGGTTTGCCATCGAAACGATCCATTTCAACGGCCTTGTCTGCTGCGATGATAACAGCTTTAGCCTTGCGGATATCTTCTGCTGTCAATTGGTTCCCAACACCGCTAGCACCGTTGGTTTCAACCTTAATCCCAACACCCATTTCAGCAGCCACTTTTTGAAGAGCTTCTTGGGCCATGTAAGTGTGGGCGATACCTGTTGTACAAGCTGTAACAGCTACGATAAAGTCACCAGTTTCATTGGCAGGCGCTTGAACAGACTCTTCAGTTTTTTCTGAAGCTTGGTCAAAAAGTTCAATAACTTGGTCAGCTGACGTTGCTTGACGAAGTTTGTCAGCAAAACCGTCTCTCATCAAGTATTGAGACAATTCTGCCAAGGCAGCCAAATGGGTGTCATTGGCACCTTCTGGAGCCGCAATCATGAAGAAGAGGTCGGTAGGTTGCCCATCCAAACTCTCATAGTCAACACCCTTGTTTGACTTAGCAAAAAGAACGGTCGCTTCTTTGACAGCAGAGTTCTTGCTGTGAGGCATAGCAATTCCGTCACCCAAACCAGTGGAAGTGAGAGCTTCACGCGCTAAAATTCCTTCTTTAAAGGTTTCAAAATCTGTCACATAACCGTGATTTACCAGACTTTTAATCATTTCTTCAATGACAGCTGTTTTTTCAGTTGCCTGCAAATCCAGCAACATAACATCTTTTCTCAATAAGTCTTGAATTTTCATCGTTTTTCTACCTCAACTTTTTCATAAGTTTCTTTTATAAATGCTGCAGTTGCCAAGTCATCTGAGAATGTGGTTGCTGTCCCACAAGCCACTCCCCATTTGAAGGCCTCTACTGCGTCTTTTGATTTGACAAATTCACCGGTAAATCCAGCAACCATAGAGTCACCAGCACCAACTGAATTTTTTACTGTCCCTTTGATTGGTTTAGCGAAGTAAGCTCCTTCAGATGTGACAAGGAGGGCACCATCTCCAGCCATAGAGATGATGACATTTTGAGCACCTTTAGCCAACAATTCTCGAGCATAGTTCTCGATTTCATCTAAACTGTCGAGTTTCACTCCAAAGATAGCTCCAAGCTCGTGATTGTTTGGTTTAACCAAAAGAGGCTGGTAGTCTAAACTATCAATCAAGGTCTGTCCTTCAAAGTCACAAACGACTTGCGCACCAGTCTTGCGTGTCAATGCAATCAAATCCTTGTAGATAACATTTCCTAGGTTCTTAGCACTCGAACCCGCAAACACAACCGTATCTTCTGCTGTCAGACTTGAAAGAATAGCTTTTAACTCTTCAAGTTGTTCGGGCTCAACATTTGGACCAGTCCCATTGATTTCTGTTTCTTGGTCTGCTTTAATCTTGACATTGATGCGAGTATCTTCTGCCACTTGGACAAAGCGTGTCTCAATTTCCTCTTCTGCCAAAGTATCTGTGATAAATTTACCAGTAAAACCTCCGATAAATCCAGTCGCAGTATTAGGAATATCCAAGCGTTTCAAAACTCGACTAACATTGATTCCTTTCCCTCCAGCAAACTTATCATCACTGTCCATACGATTGACACTACCGACTTGAACTTGGTCCAAGCGAACGATATAGTCTATGGATGGATTAAGTGTGACTGTATAAATCATACTTCTATTACCTCCGTTTTCTTCTTAATAGCCTGCAAGAGCTCATGACCTTGACTTGTGATAACGATAGCGCGTTTGAGCGGCGCTACCTTGGCAAAGCAAGTTTGTCCAATTTTTGACGAATCCACCAAAACGTAGGTCTGTTTGGCATTCTCTAAAATAGCACGCTTAACAGCTCCCTCCTCCATATCGGGAGTTGTATAATAACCATCGTCCACTCCATTCATCCCGATAAAGGCACGATCAAAATGCAACTGGTTAATCTGGTTAAGAGCAACACCACCGATACATGCATCTGTCGCCATCTTGACACTACCTCCAACCATGACCGTTGGAATCTGTTTTTCAACTAGCTGAACCGCATGGTGAATGGAGTTGGTCACAACTGTGATATTCTTATTAACCAATTCCTTGATTAAAAAAGCAGTTGTCGTTCCAGCATCAATAAAGATAACATCTTGTTCCTTAATAAGAGAGGCTGCTTTCTGAGCCAGTAGCTTCTTCTCTTGAAGGTTTTTGACAGATTTTTCTTGAATAGTTTCTTCTTCCTGCAAGGAGTGGGGTAATTCTGCTCCACCATGCACACGGCGAAGCTTGTTCTCTGCTTCCAACTCATCCAAATCTCTTCGTACCGTTGATTCTGATGTTTCTAATAGACTAACCAATTTTTCAAGAGAAACTACATGATGTTGATTTAGCTCCTCTAAAATCAGTTGTTTTCTCTCTGCTTTTAACACCAAATCACCTCCTGTTATCGTTTACACTATTCATTCTAGCACAATTTCTACCAAAGTCAAGCATTTTTTATCATTTTCTTTCAAAAACTATCATTTTTACCAATTCCAATATTTTTATTGCAAGATAAGATTCTTTATGGTAGACTATTTGAGTAAGTATTGGAAGATTACTCAAGAGGCTTAAGAGGCCGTGTTGGAAACGCGGTAGGCGTGTAACAGCGTGCGTGGGTTCGAATCCCATGTCTTCCGTAGAAAAACCAAGTGATATACTCCCCTTATAGCGGATAGTGAAGAGGCTACGACTCACTAGAAACGATAGGGGAGTTTTCATATCCTCAAAAAAAGCTAACATCTATGCAGACTATGCTAAAAGTAGCTTATATCTATGCTAGGTCATAGTAAGGCAAGAGGAGAATGCTGTCCCTAGAAAATTACATTATCATCATACTGGTAACTTCAAATAACAGGTCGTTAGTATTTATCCTGCTGGGAAAAATCCCTGTAACATTATTAAGAAATACGAACCTATACCTTCAACCTTACAAACTACTAGAATCCTTATTTCCTTTAATATAAAAAGGAGAGAACCACCATGGTTCTCTCCTGAATCTGACCTTTCGTTAACCGACTTCAGTTGATAAAAAACCTTTATTTCCTAAATTTCCACTGGCTATAAATCCCAAAAACAAAAATCCAGATGGCAGAACCAACTGCCCCCATGAAGGTAGACTCTTGCAAAAAGAGGGTTACAAAGACAAAGACAAAGAAGAGGATGGTTAGGGGATTGAGCAAGCGATACTGAGGCATGAGGTAGCCATCAGCCATGAAGTCTTGTGACTTGCGGTATTTAAGATGAGCCACCATAATCAAGATATAAATCGCGATGTAAACACCTGATGAGGATGCTGTAATCAAAGCAAAGGCATCGGAAACACCTGGCAACACGTTGATAAAGGCAGCAAGAGCAATCAAGATTGCTGAGGCAATGATGGCATTTTGCGGAACATTGTGACGAGAAAGAGTATCTGCCTTAATAGCTTTTAAAAAGCGATTGGGCGAATCATGAGCAATCTGGTACAAGTGTCGCCCTGTTGAATAGAGGGTTGAGTTAAGAGCAGATGCTGCCGACGTCAAAACAACAAAGTTAATCAGAGCTGCCGCCCACTTGATACCTGCTAGTTCAAAGACCGTTACAAATGGCGAATCTGAAGAAGCAAGTTCTCTCCAAGGAATAATAGACATAATGGCTAATAGGGCTCCACCATAGAAGAAGACAATTCGGAGAGGAATTTCTTTAACTGCTTTTGGCAAAACCTGACGAGGATTCTTGGTTTCAGAAGTTGTCACTCCGATAAACTCAATCATCAGATAGGCAAAAAATACCATTTGAAAGGCCATGACAAAGTTCATGACTCCATTTGGGAAAAGAGAGAATTGATTGCTGATATTTGCCAAACTTGCAGCACCATGCGGTGTCTCAAATCCTGTCAAGACCATAAAGACCCCTGTTGCAATCATAGCTAAAATAGCCACAATTTTAACCATAGCAAACCAAAACTCGACTTCTCCAAAGAGCTTAACCGCAATCAGATTAACCAAGGCCAAAATCATTAAAAAGACAATCTGAATCAGCCAACTAGGCCAGCTAGGAAACCAAAACTGAACATAATGTGAAACCGCAGTAATTTCCGCCATACCGATAAAAACAACAGATAACCAATAAGACCAAACTGAAAAATAGCCCCAGCCTTTTCCTAAATAACGGGTGATAAAGTTAATAAAGGTATGTTGTTCTGGATCTTGATACAGCATTTCCCCAACAGCCCTCATCATCAGAAACATAAAGGCACCTGTAATCATATAAATCAGAACAATAGAGGGTCCTGTCAGGCTGATAGAGCGACCGGCACCCAGAAAAAGACCCGTTCCGATTGTTCCCGCAATCGCCATCACTTGAACATGGCGGTTGGTTAAACCCCGCTCCATCTTATTTTTTTCTTATTTTCACTCATATAGGCTCCTATTTTCTCAAAAAAGCAAAAAGGAGTCGAGCAAGGCAATGCCTCCCCTACTCCTTTTCATTTTATTAGGCTGTTTTTTCAACCTTTAAGATTTTTACATCATAGCTACCAACAGGTGTCTCAATGGTCGCTGTATCTCCAGTTTTTTTACCGATTAAGGCTTGTCCAATCGGACTTTCGTTTGACACCTTTCCAGCGAAAGCATCCGCACCTGCAGAACCGACGATAATATAAACTTCCTCTTCGTCTTCACCGATTTCTTGGATAGTTACAGTCTTACCAATCGCAACTTCATCCAGTGCTACTGCGTCGCTGTTGACGATTTCAGCGTAGCGAATTTTTGTTTCTAGACTTGAAATTTGTCCTTCAACAAAAGCCTGTTCATCTTTAGCTGCTTCGTACTCACTATTTTCTGAAAGGTCTCCATAGGAACGAGCAATCTTGATACGCTCTACGACTTCGGGACGTCGAACGAGTTTCAATTCCTCTAATTCTTTTTCTAATTTTTCCTTTTCTTCAAGGGTCATTGGGTAAGTTTTTTCTGCCATTTTTCTCAACTTTCTTTTCTTAATTTGTTTTTAAAACAAAATTATGTGGAAAACCACATAATTTTAGTTTGAACTACTTGATTGGGTTAGTTTGCTATTGATATGTTCTGCAACGTTTTGATCGTGTTCTTCTTTGGTAGTCGCGAAGTACACTTTACCATCTTCGACATTGGCTACAAAGTATAAGTAGTCACTCTTTGTCTGATTTATACTTGCTTCAATTGCGTCAAGGCTTGGACTATCAACTGGTCCAGGCATGAGACCAAGATGTGTATAGACATTATATGGCGAATCAATAGTTGTATCAATTGCAGCATCATCTGCTAGACTAATTTTTTGACCAAGCTTACCTTGAGCATACAGGATGGCAATATTACTTTGAAGAGGCATACCAAGATTTAAACGGTTATAGAAGACACCTGCAATGGTCTTGCGGTCTTCAGTCTTAGCTCCTTCTTTTTCAACAAGAGAAGCAATGCTGAGCAACTCGTTTACTGTGAGGCCTTTATCTTTTATAGTCGTATAATGTGGCGATAGCGCCTTATCCATAGCTGCAACCATTTCATCAATCAAACTTTCAACTGTTGTGCTGTTTTTAATGGTATAAGTTGCTGGGAAAAGGTAACCTTCTAAGCGATAGCGAACACCACTATCTTTTGTTGGAAGACTTCCAAGTAAGTTAGGATACTTGGCTACTAATTGTGAGATAAAGGTCTCATCTTGTACCTTAGCCAAGAAAGCTTCCGATGTGAGCGGCTCTTTAAATTCACCTTGAAGTTGCCCTACTGTTTGAGCGATTTGCTCCAAAGTATATCCTTCTGGAATAGTCAAACTTGCAAGGACAGGCTCTTGTGGTTCAGGTGTTCCACCTTTTTGCAATTCTTGAATCAACTCATCCGTACTCATACTCTTCTTCAAGTTGTAATAACCTGATTTCAAATCAGAATAGTTCTTATACTTGGCGTACAAACTAAAGATGAGTCCATGTTTTACCAAACCAGATTTTTCCAAAGTGCTCCCAATTTCTTGAACATTTGAACCTTCTGGGATTTGAACCGTTACATAGTCCTTAGAACTTGCATCAACTGGTTTCAAGGATTCTTGAACATAACCATAACCAAAGTACCCTCCAACAGCTACAAGAACTAGGAAAACTAGGAAAGTTAGCAAGCAACCTTTAGCTTTTGATTTCTTCTTTTTCTTAGCTGGCTTTACTCCTTCACGACGACTACGGCTTGGAAGATCAGTTTGTCGATCAGTAGCTTCAGATGAGAATGTTTCTTCATTTCCCGTAAGAGAAGAAACTGCTTCCACCTTATCCGCAGTCTTATACGAAACGGCTATTCTTGTCGTTACTTCGTTAAAAGCTTTTTCGTCTTTTTTAGGTTCTACAGCTTCAATCCTAGTCGGAGTAATTTCTTCCGGCTCTGAATCTTCCTGTTTCAGTTCCACTATTTCACTTGGTTCAGAATCTTTACGTGGCAATACAGTTGGAGCTTTTTTTAGAACATCCTCTATAGAAGCTAAAGAATCGTCAACCGCATTCTCAGCCGAATCCTCTATTTCCAAATCAGAAAAAGTAGAAAGAGTATCATTCTCGATAGGGGGAATGAAAGGCGTAGCATCTCCTTCTCCAGCTAACCGTTCTCTTTCCCGTGCCCTTTCTAAATCACGTAGAATCTGTTCTTTAAAACTTAATTTTTCTTCTTCTCTCGAATTTTCGCTCAAAGGTTCAACCTCCTTGTTGATAATCCATAATATTATATCTTAAAAAGTAAAGAAAAGCAACCATAGATGGCTTTCTTATGCTTATTTCTTATTTTCCCAAACCATATCGTACCAGATCTCACCTGCAAAATTTGACTGAGATATCCCTTCATTAACAAAGCCATGTTTCTCATAATAGAGAATCAGATAATCATGGCATGTCAGATTGATACCTTCTCTTTCCTGCTCTACAGCAACTTCTTTTAGGGCGGTCAGTAATCTCTTACCCACACCCAAATCTTGCGCTTCCTTGGCAATAGATAGACAGGTAACGGAGATATAACCGCCAGATATGTGACTGTGGTCCTCTACTTCTTCCGTAAAAGACTGATCTTGTAGATGGCGGTGTGGGACGACTGGTCCTTCAATGTATCCAAGGACACGTCCCTCTTTTTCAGCGACGAGAAAGCTAGTCTGAATTTCACGTAAATGAGCCTCAAAGACCGAACGAGGAATGGCTTCCTCAAGGGAGAAATTCTCCAGCTCTATCTCTATAATCCGATCTAAATCTGAAAATCTTGCTTGTCTGATTTTCATATTCCCTCCTGATAAAAAGGATTAGCCCAAGTCAGATACCAACAAGAATCACTGCCATAATGGCTCTTTGGTACTTCTTCCTCAACAAAGTCATTCATTTCAAAATATGATAGTATCTCATCAGGACTTTGCAAAAAAATACCTTGGTAATCTAGTTCGACTGTCTCCTGCTTCAAGGCTGCAATAAGAAGAGTTCCTAGCCCTTGTCCACAATGGTCAGGATGAATTGTCAATGATTTTATTGCTATCCATTTGGGATGAAGAGACTGAGCCTCTCCTAAAATATAGCCCACGAGCTGGTTTTCATCCCCAGCTACAAGAAAGGTACCCGCAGACTTGCGGATACACTCTTCTAAGGATTGACGGCTAAATGCCTCTTCTGATGAAGGATTGGCTTTTTCAATATCCAAAATCTCATCTAAATCTGATAGGGTCACTTGCCTTAT
>NZ_KQ970181.1:162321-163210 GCF_001579015.1 Streptococcus oralis | reverse complement strand
CCTATTGGACGTTGCTTGTCAAGTTAGACAAGAGACGTTCAAATGAGTACTCATAGGTTTGGATGTCTCCCGCTCCCATGAAGACGTAAACAGCATTGTCATGGTCAAGAAGTGGCGATACATTCTCAACTGTGATAACCTGGTGTTTCTTGTTGATTTTATTGGCTAGGTCTTCCACTTTAACATCGCCATGGTCCACTTCACGAGCAGAACCATAGATTTGCGCTAGGTAGACAGCATCCGCTTGGTTCAAAGCATGGGCAAATTCGTCCAACAAAGCAATCGTTCTAGTAAAGGTATGAGGTTGGAAGATTGCTACAATTTCCTTGCTTGGGTATTTCTGACGAGCTGCATCCAAGGTCGCGATGATTTCTGTTGGATGGTGGGCAAAGTCATCGATGATTACCGTATCGTTAACAATTTTCTCAGTGAAACGACGCTTAACACCGGCAAATGTTTTCAGGTGTTCACGCACCAAGTTCAAATCAAAACCTGCCGTGTAAAGAAGGCCAATAACGGCTGTCGCATTCATGATATTATGACGACCAAAAGTTGGAATGTGGAATTGACCCAATTCTTGTCCGCGGAAATGAACTGTGAAGGTCGAACCCGTTGTTGAACGAAGGAGATTGCTAGCTACAAAGTCATTGCCTTCTGCTTCAAATCCATAATAGTAAATAGGAGCATTGGCTGTAATCTTACGCAGCTCAGCATCTTCACCGTAGACGAATAAACCTTTGGTAATTTGTTTAGCATAGTCATTAAAGGCATTGAAAACATCCTCTAGACTAGTAAAGTAGTCTGGATGGTCAAAGTCAATATTGGTGATAATAGAGTATTCTGGGTGGTAAGGCATGAAATGACGCTCATATTCGTCAGATTCAAAAAC
>NZ_KQ970181.1:161710-162301 GCF_001579015.1 Streptococcus oralis | reverse complement strand
CATGAAATGACGCTCATATTCGTCAGATTCAAAAACAAAATACTTAGCATTTTCAGAACCTCGACCTGTTCCATCCCCAATCAAGAAGCTCGTATCTGTAATGTGAGACAAGACGTGTGACAACATACCTGTTGTTGAGGTTTTCCCATGTGCTCCTGCCACTCCCATGCTGACAAAGTCACGCATAAAGCTCCCTAGAAATTCATGGTAACGTTTGTAGCTAATACCATTTTGGTCCGCATAGGCGATTTCAACATTGTTATCTGGACGGAAGGCATTTCCAGCAATAATCTCTACATCACCTTGAAGGTTCTTTTCATCGAAAGGAAGAATCGCAATCCCTGCCTGCTCTAAACCACGTTGTGTAAAGTAGTACTTTTCAACATCTGACCCTTGAACCTTATGCCCCATTTGGTGCAACATCAAGGCCAAGGCACTCATCCCTGATCCTTTAATTCCAATAAAATGATATGTCTTTGACATGCTTTTCTCCCTTATTCAGTGATTCTTGTCAGATTCAACTCTTGGGCAACCTGACGTTCCTGATCTGTTTTCTTGTTCTTTTATTATAGATTTGACTCTTCTTTAGAA
>NZ_KQ970181.1:157807-161690 GCF_001579015.1 Streptococcus oralis | reverse complement strand
TTTTTCTTGTTCTTTTTATTATAGATTTGACTCTTCTTTAGAAAATCATAGTTGTTCTTTTTATTTTTTCCCGTTTGGGTTTTTGGAGTTGGATTCGCTACTTGGCCAACTTCTTCAGCTAAGATATAGTGAGACTGGCTCAAGTTTTTGCTAAATTTAGCAAACTCACCTGGATTTTCCTTTTGAAATGGCGCTGTGGGTTGATTTCCCTGACGAACAAGTGTTGAACCATTGTGTCGTCTGGTATGACTAACGTCTTGGGTCAAATACTTGGCTGAACGTTTCTTTTTTAGATCCGCACGCGCCTCTTCTCGAGCTAACTCTGCATAAGTCTTTTCAACTTTTTTTACTTCTGGAGCTGGTTCTGGCTTTTTGCTAACCACAGGAGCAACTACACTAGCTTCCTCAACAATAGGAGACCATTCTAAATAGTTTTTATCTCGGTAATCACCTTTGATATTGCTAATAAAGTCTGACTCATCGTACAAGTCCATGACTGGCATTTCGGTCAGCATGATCTCATCATCTGACACCAATGGAAATCGATCTTGTTTCATTTTGTATTTCCTTTCAACACTTCATTATAGCGTATTGTCTTGATTTTTCAAGTGTTGGCTTCAGAAATCCCTAAAATTTCTCGAATTTCTGCCAGACTGAGGCTCGCACGCGACTCTGTACCATCTAAAACTTGGGAAACCAAATGTTTCTTCTGTTCTTGCAGTTCTTGAATTTTTTCTTCAATAGTTCCTTTCGTAATCAAGCGATAGACCTCGACCTTCTGCTCCTGCCCCATACGATGGGCACGTCCGATAGCCTGAGCTTCAACCGCAGGATTCCACCAGAGATCCACTAGGATGACGGTATCAGCTCCCGTTAGATTAAGACCGACTCCACCTGCCTTCAGAGAGATGAGAAAGGCATCTTTTTCTCCTTGATTAAAGGCCTTAGTCATCTCTTGTCTGTCTTGAGCAGGAGTTGAGCCTGTGATTTTAAAGGAGGTCAAGCCTAAATCTGGGAGTTCTTGCTCGATTTTTTCCAACATTCCTTTGAACTGGGAAAAAATCAAGACACGATGCCCACCATCAGCCACTTGTAGCAATAAATCTCGGAGACTATCAAGTTTACCGCTGGCGCCTTGGTAATCCTCCATAAAGAGAGCTGGCGTATCACAGATTTGACGCAAACGCATGAGACCAGATAAGATTTCTACACGACTTCTCTGGAATTCTTGATCTGTGACTTGCGCTAGTCGGTCTCGCATCTGCTGCAACTGGGCCAGATAGATGGCCTTCTGCTGGTCTTCCAGTTCATTTTTATAGACGACTTCAATCAAATCAGGCAGTTCGGTAAGTACTTCTTCTTTTTTACGCCTCATGACGAAGGGCTTGATAAACTGTGCCACCCGCTCAGCTGGTAATTTCATAAACTCTTTCTTGTTCGGCAAGAGCCCTGGTAGCACAATTTGAAAGATAGACCACAACTCTCCTAGATGATTTTCTATGGGCGTTCCTGACAATGCAAAGACTGCTGGTACCACAAACTGGCGCAAACTCTGGGCAATCTTGGTTTGAGCATTTTTCATGACTTGGGCCTCATCTAAAAAGAGAAAATCAAAGGACATCTCTTGATAGAGGTCACTGTCTTGACGAAAGGTGGCATAGCTAGTCACATAGATTTGATGATTTTCGGAAAGAACCACTTCTCGACTCGCTTTCAAACCATGAACAACAGCCAAATCCAACTGTGGGGCAAATTTCCTGAATTCATCTGCCCAGTTGTAGATCAAGCCTGACGGCGCCAAAATCAAGACACGACTATCTTTTGTCACCTGACTAGTCAAAAAAGCAATGGTTTGCAGCGTTTTTCCCAGTCCCATATCATCTGCCAAGATGCCTCCAAAGCCATAGTGGTGAAGCATCTGGAGCCATCGTACACCCTTTTCCTGATAGTCTCTCAAACTCGCCTGCACCTGTATGTCTCCTAAAGGAAAATCCTCGGGATGGGTCAAATCATGTGCTAAATGCCGAAATTCCTCCGAAAAAGAGATTCTGTCTTGACCTTCAAAAAGCTGGGACAAACTATAAGCTAAGGATTTTCGAGCCTGAAAAGAACCATCTTTTAGCTCAACACCCAGTTCCTGTAAATTTTGACGGATCTGCTTGGTTTCCTCATCAAAAAAGAATACTTGATCAGAAGAACTGATATAGAAATCCTGATTACTGGTTAAGGCTTTAAGAGCTTGATCAATCTCTTCTTGGGCGATTCCTTGGAAATCAAATTGGATTTCCAACAATCCTCCCTTGGACTCAATCTGAACCTGAGGAGCTTGAACACTGTAGAGCTGACTCATCTCATCAGACAAGAAAACCTGTCCCAACTTCTCAAAAGCAGGAATCGTATGGTGAAAGAAAGAATAAACTGCTTCTGGCTTCAAAGCCTGTCTCCAAGACTGAAAATCAGCTTCAAAACCAGCCCCAAGACAGACTTGAAATAGTTGGCTTTCTACGGCAGCATCGCTAGCGAAAGGTAATTCTTCCAATTGTTGACGACTAGTCACCTTAATATCTCCATAATCAAACTCGATGTCTAAACGGATACGGCCGTCATCCTCCTTATCAAAGTAAAAGATTGGTGAAAAGGGTCTGATTTGCAAGCGCTCGGGAGCAAAAACTGTTCCTAGCTGCCCAAACAAAGGAAGACAGGAAGCCAATCGATCCCGATCGACAGTATCAAACTGGAGGCATTTTCTCCCTTTTTCTTCCTGAGGAAGCTCATTGATTTCCTTCAAAAGACTGATTTGTTTCGGGTTTAAGAGATAAACATTCCCCTTACGAAAGAGAACCGCTCTTCCATAGAATACATTGACCCGCTCACTTTCAGCGATTTCCATCTCAAAATAATCAGGATATTCCTGCACATTAAAAGAGAAAAGTTCTGCATCGGGATCTAAATCGTGAAAGAGAAGATTCTCATAACTATCAAGCTGGTGCTCAAAATGAAAATCCTCCAAGTTCATCAATAATCCCACCCCCTGCTCAAAAAAGGTCAGAGGAAAAAAGAGGTGACGACCTTGATTTGGAAAAAAGAGTTCTTGACTGAGCCCCTCCTCAATCAAGCCACATAAAAAAGTAAGAACATCTTGACTAGCTGTATCAAAAGCATCCCAAGACAAGTCATTCTCGTAGTGTTTCCCAATCATATATGGCTTTCGATGGACTAAGACCTTCAAAAAGAGTGGAATATCCCGAATGACATAATATTTATGACTATCAACTAAACCGATTCGAAGAGTCCAAAGGAGACGGTTGGTTCCAGCTTCCACCTGGCCTAGAGCCGACAAAGTGTATATCTTTTCTCGTTTTTGAGGTTGAACGCGCTCCAAAAAACTACCACCAAAACTGACCTTTGTTTCGACCTCTTCTTGCTCTTCATGTCCTTTTTCTAAGGTTTGTAAAATCACCTGACCTTCTTCATCATTTTTCAGATAATGCTCGAGCGCTGCTAGGTGAACACAATAACCTCTTTTTTGGAAAAAATCACAAGCACAAAAAACAAGATCATCCTCTAAACTGTAGCGCAAGTCTTCTCCCGCCACACGTGTATAGAGTCGATTCCCTTTTTCCTTGATGATCTCAATCTTGCCCGTCTCATAGAGGGCGACCCCCTCCATGCGCAACTTTCCTGGAATCAATTTAGCCATAGTTACCCCTTTATCTTATCTCTTCATTATACCACATTTTCCCTTATGAAAATAGCCTTCCAGGAAGACTTTTCTCCTAGAAGGCTCGATTTTTAAAGTGTAGCAAAAGTAGTCACGATGCGTTGGCAAACCTCTTCCAGAAGTGTTTTAGGCATGGCAACATTGAGGCGGGCGTGAAGGGTT
>NZ_KQ970181.1:156710-157703 GCF_001579015.1 Streptococcus oralis | reverse complement strand
TTGCAAGCGGTCATCCGTTAGATCATATGCTGAAAAATCAAGCCAAATCAAGTAGGTCCCTTGCGGTTTCATGACCTTAATCTTGGTTTCTTTACCCAAGACCTCCACTACATAATTAATGTGGTCCTCGATGACTTCCTTTAACTCTCCTAACCAGTCCTTACCATAACGGTAGGCAGCTTCTGTTGCCAAATACCCCAAGCCTGAAATTTCATGCTGGTTATTGGCCAACTGGCGTTTCTGAAAAGCCACTCGAAGTTTTGGATTTTCAATGACAGCATAGGAATTTTTCGTTCCAGCAATATTAAAGGTCTTAGTGGCACTGCTCAAGATAAGGGCAAAGTCTTTAAAGTCTGTATCAATGGTATTGAAAGACTGGTGTTTGTGACCAAAGAGAGCCAAATCTTGGTGAATCTCATCCGAAACCAGCAATACATCATGTTTTTGGCAGAGATGGCCTATCTTTTCTAACACTTCCTTTTCCCAAACACGTCCACCAGGATTATGAGGATTGCAGAGGATATAAAGTTTCACATCCTCTTCTACCATATCCTTCTCCAGCTGGTCAAAGTCAATCTCAAACAGCCCATCCTTTTCCACCAAAGAGTTGCTAATCAATCGGCGATTGTTGAGTTTGACACTGCGAGCAAAAGGTGGATAGACAGGAGTGTTAATCAAAACAGCCTCACCTTCTTTTGTAAAGGCTTGAATGGCTGTTGAAATAGCTGGTACCACTCCCTCGATAAAGACAAGAGCATCTTTGTCAAAGTGATACCCGTGTTGACTGGCTTCCCAGTCCCGAACCGACTCAATCAAAGCGTCGCTAGCATAAGTATAACCATAAACCAACTGATCCGCGTAGGCTTGTACAGCTTGTCGAACTTCAGGCAAGACCACAAAGTCCATATCCGCTATCCAGGCTGGTAGAACTTCTCGATCAGCTTCCGCCTCTTTCCATTTATAGGTATGATGCCCAAAACGATTGGGCAGGCT
>NZ_KQ970181.1:149333-156690 GCF_001579015.1 Streptococcus oralis | reverse complement strand
ATCCTCAATCCCAATAGACAAACGCAAAAGATCATCTGTCAATCCATAAGAATGGCGCACTTCTGCTGGAATATCCGCATGGGTCTGCGTCGTCGGATAGGTGATCAGACTCTCTACCCCACCCAAACTCTCAGCAAAAGAGAAGACCTTGAGGCTGTTTAAAATATGAGGAATGCGTGTTTCATCCACTACTTTAAAGGAAATCATACCCCCACGTCCAGTATAGAGCACTTCCTTGACAGCAGGTGAATCCTTCAAAAAAGCAACCACTTCTTGGGCATTCGCTGTAGAACGCTCCATGCGCAGAGACAAGGTCTTAAGACCACGAATCAACTGATAACTATCAAACGGCGACAAGACAGCACCTGTCGTATTCAAATTATAGAACAGTTGTTCATATAGTTCTAAACTATTAGTCACAACTACCCCAGCCAAGACATCATTGTGCCCTGCTAGATACTTGGTAGCCGAATGAAGGACAATATCTGCACCATCTTCGATCGGTCGTTGGTAAATTGGACTGTAGAAGGTATTGTCCACCACCACCTTGGCACCCTTGGCATGTGCTAATTTTGCAAGTTTTGCAATATCAAATTCTAACATCAACGGATTGGTAGGCGTTTCGATATAGAGAACATCCACATCATTTTCCAGCTGAGCAACCAGCTCTGCTTCAGTATTGGCATAGGTAAAATGGAACCGACCTTCCTGCTCAACTTGGTTGAACCAACGGAAAGAACCCCCATAAAGGTCACGCACTGCTAGGATCTTACTTCCTACTGGAAAGACACTAAAGGCCAGTACAATCGCAGCCATACCTGAACTCGTCGCTAGGGCATAGTCTGCCGATTCGATCGCAGCCAAGACTTCCTCCGCCTTACTGCGAGTTGGGTTTTTAGTACGGGTATAGTCAAATCCAGTAGACTGGCCAAACTCTGGATGCTGATAAGTTGTTGAAAAATGAAGCGGCGTTACCAAGGCACCTGTTGCCTTATCTGACTTGATTCCCGCCTGGGCCAAAATTGTGTTGATGTGTAGTTCTTTGCTCATACAATACCTCCAAATCTATAGTAACTATTGTACCACTTATTTTCACTAACTCATTTTCTTGTTTTCAAGAGCTAGCTATAGTTTCAAACTATACAAAAACGATAGTTCCTTGAGAAACTATCGTTTTTCCTGTTGAATAGACTGGTTATTTAACGTGTTTTGCCAGTTCTTCTTGGGCTTTTTTATTGGATTCTTCTTTTTCTTTCAGCCATTTTTCTTTAGCTTTTTCATACTCATCAGTCGTTACAGTCTTATCTTGCAACTTGAGGTACTTGTATGATTCGACACCCTTATTTCCGGCTTGTGAGAATGGCGCTGAGAATGGAACTGTCTTTCTCAAGCTAGGTGTTCCACCCTTAGAAACGTTTGGAATTGCAAGGGCGCTATCAACGAGCCAAGCTTGAACTTCAGCATATTTTTCATAACGTTTTGCTGGATCTTGCTCCTTGTTCGCTTCTTCCAACATTTGAGTGTAGGTATCAAGTCCAACTGCCTTGGCCTTGTCATTGACTTCACCTGGTTCTAGACCAAGGTTTTGCAACATACCACCGTTATTGACATTTAAGATATCAAGATAGCTTGATGGATCCAAGTAGTCCGCACTCCAACCACCATTGTAAAGGTCAAAATCCTTCTGGGCTGCTGTCTGAGCTAAATAACCAGAGCTATCATAATCCTCTGTTGACAGTTGTTGGATATCGATAACCACGTTCTCAGTTCCAAGAACAGATTCGATGGATTGCTTCATTGAGCTAATTTCTTGAATTTCTGTCTTATTGGTCATTTCTACAGTCTTATCCAAGTGAATTGGGAACTGAACGCCTTTGGCTTCTAGTTCTTTCTTAGCTTCCGCAAACTTAGCTTTAGCCTTGTCAGGATTGTAGTATGGGTCTTGCGCATCCGCAAAGTTGATTCCTTGCCATTCTTGGCCATAGTTAACCATCTTTTCTGAAACAACATCACCAAAGTCTTTTCCGTTGATGCTTACAAATGTAGGAGGTACAACCAGGTTACGAATAATCTTCGTTGCTCCGTCTTCCCCTTGAGATTGTGCCCCATAGGCCGTACGGTTATAGGCAAAATTGATAGCTTGGCGGAAGTTTTTATTCAGAACTGCTTCTTGGGTAGATTTCTTTTCGATGTCAGTCGTTTTAGAAGTGAAATTATAAGATTTTCTATCCAGGTTAAAGTTCAAGTAGAAAGAAGTGGCATCTTGCATGCTGTAGATGATATTGTCTTTATTCTTCTCTTTAATCCCTTCAAAACTTGAGCTATTTGGATAGAGACGTGCGTAGCTGTATACTCCTTCTGTAAAGTTACGTGCTAGGGCATCTTGGTCACTTCCATCATAGTAGGTCAATTTCACATCGTCCACAAAGACATTTTTAGCATCCCAGTAATTCGGATTTTTCTTGTATTCGATAACAGATTTTGAAACAAAGGATTTCATCAAGAAAGGTCCACTGTACAAAATACTAGAAGGATCCACCTTACCAAAGTCATCTCCTTTTGATTTCAAGAAATCAGCATTAACAGGGAAGAGAATAGTGGACGTAGTTTTAGAATTCCAATAAGGTTCTGGTCGAGTCAAAGTATACTGAACTGTTTGGTCGTCAATCGCCTTGACACCGACAGTTGAAAAGTCTGTTGTTTTACCGTTGATATAGTCATCCAAACCTGCTACAGAGTCTTGAACCAGGTACAAGGCTTCGGATTTTTTGTCAGCAGCATATTTCAAACCTGTCACAAAGTCTTGGGCCGTTACAGGGGCGTATTCTTCACCCTCATAAGTATACCATTTTGCATCCTTACGCAATTTGTAAGTATAGGTCAAACCGTCCTGAGAAACAGTCCAATCCTCTGCCAATGATGGAACGTAGTTACCGTATTGGTCATTTTCCATCAACCCATCCACCAAATTCGTAATGATATCGTTGGTTGTTGCACGGTTTTCTGCCAGATAGTTCAAACTAGATGGATCGCTAGAGTAAACATAATTGTATGTTTTGGATGAACTTGTTGAGTTCCCACATGCGCTTAGTAGGATACCTGCGCTTAACACGACACTTGCCAGTGTCAGATACTTGGCCTTAGACTTTTTCATCTCCAGAACCTCCTGTTTTTAATATTTGACTTATTATACAACTTAAGTTTTATTTAGTCAATAGTTTTTTAAACAAAAATTTAAAAAACATATTTTCACTCTATTAACTTTAGAAAAAATACTCCTTTTTTGATAAAAACAGAATAAAAACAACCTTCATATAACAGAAAGGTTGTTTCTTTATCTATATTTATAATTTATTTTTATGATAATTTAAATCGTGCTCGCAAGCGTTCTGCCTTCGATTTCCCGATTACTTTATCCAACAAGCAAATAGCTAGACTCATGAAGCCATAGAGGGCTCCACCTATACCGCCTATAAGAGCAACATATAGGAAGCTCCACAAACGTCCTGTTGGTTGGAAGAAAAATCCTAAAATCCACTGTAGGAAACCAACTAAGATAAACATGACTATTGTCAAAATCGTAATTAAAATTGTCCGTTTTAAGATAATCTTACGGCGTGCACCCGTTACCTTGCAAATCTCTCGGTACATCAGAACATTTGGAATGATAAGTCCGATAGTCGTTGAAATCAAGGGACCATAACTATGGAAAATGGCAATAGCTGGTAACTGCAAGACTAATTTAGCAAGGGAACCATAGACAAAGTAAAGTACTGCCTTGCGATTGCGGAACATAGCCTGAAGCATAGGAGACAAGACCATATACAAGCCTAAAATAGTAGACTGTAAAACTGCAAAGACAAACAAGCCCATGGCCAGACTATCTGGCTTACCATAAAAGACTGTGTAGAGAGGTTCACCTACCATGACGACTCCAACTGTTGCTGGCAAGAGAAACATAAAGAGCATGGTCATACTATCTTGAACTAGACGAGCAGCGGCTCTCAAATCGCCCTTGACATAATTTTCCGTCAAAAGTGGCAAGCCAACACTTCCGATGGAAACTCCTACAGAAATCAAAATCATGGTGATTTTGTTGGGATTGGCTGAGAAATAGGTAAACATAACAACCAAGTCTTCCTTGCTGTAGTTGGTCAACCAGGTCATGCTGTTAATGAAGGTCATCTGGTCCAAGATTTGGAAGAGCTGGATGGCTGATCCTGTAAGGATAAAGGGAATGGCTTCCTTGATGGTATCAACTAAAAGTCGCTTGCTATTGATCTTGTCCCGTGTTTCAAATACCTTTTGAAGCAGTCCCTCCTTGGAAAGAAAATAAATCAAGACTGCAAAACTAGCCACCATCCCCACAAAAGCTGCAAAGGTCGACTGGGTAACTGCTGATAGGTAGTTACCAGACCCCATCTTCATAATGAAGAAGGTCGCCAGCAACATCCAGATAACACGGATCACCTGCTCCGCGATTTGACTCATAGCATAGGGCTTAAGGTTGTTCATCCCTTGGAAGAAGCCTCTGATGACACTCATAGATGGGAATATCAAGACCGCCCAAGCCAAGCTCTGCATGATGGGAATCAGGTCTTTCCCCACACCAGACAAATCTGCCAACCAAGGAGAAAAGAGATACAAGACCAAGGCAAAGACTAGGCCCAAGCCTGTCATAAAGCCTAGGAAACTCCGAATCAAGGCAAAGCTGTGCTCTTCTTCCCGCATGGTATTGTATTTAGCCACTTGTTTTGCGACCGCAACTGGGATACCCGCTGTTGAAATCAGCAAGAACCAAGCATAAATATTGTATCCCATAGTAAAGAGTCCATTTGCCTTAGCGGCATAAGTCCCCATCCAGATATACCAGGGAATAATATAGATAGCACCAAGCAGGCGACTAATAAAGTTACTAGCTGTTAGCCAAGCAGTCCCTCGCAACATCTGGGCTTGCTGGTGATTGTTTTCGTTAGACATAGCTTCCTCATTCAATTTTGATAACTAGGACAAAGTTCCTTATCTTCCATTATAAACTTTTCCTTGTTACTTGTAAAATTCGGGCTTGAAGTTTATAATAGAAAGTATGATTAAGATTGAAAATGTATTAGATGTTTTAAAGAAAGATGGCCTTTTTCGCGAGATTATCGACCAAGGACACTACCACTACAACTACAGTAAAGTTGTTTTTGACAGCATCAGTTACGACAGCCGGAAAGTAAAAGAGGGAACTCTTTTTTTTGCAAAAGGTGCTGCCTTTAAAAAAGAATACCTTCTTTCTGCTATAACTCAGGGATTAGCCTGGTATGTAGCTGAAAAGGACTACGAAGTCGGTATCCCTGTTATCATTGTGAACGATATCAAGAAAGCCATGAGTTTGATTGCTATGGAATTTTATGGTAATCCCCAAGAGAAACTCAAAATACTCGCCTTCACAGGGACCAAGGGTAAGACAACAGCAGCTTACTTTGCATACAACATCCTATCTCAACGCTACCCAACAGCCCTTTTGTCAACTATGAACACAACTCTAGATGGCAAGACCTTCTTTAAATCTTCCTTTTCAACACCTGAAAATATCGATCTTTTCGACATGATGGCTCGGGCTGTTAAAAATGGTAGAACCCATCTCGTAATGGAAGTCTCTAGTCAAGCCTATCTAGTCCATCGAGTCTATGGTCTGACCTTTGATGTAGGAGTCTTTCTTAACATCACTCCTGATCATATCGGTCCGATTGAGCATCCGACTTTTGAAGATTACTTCTACCACAAACGTCTCTTGATGAAAAATAGCCGAGCAGTTGTCATTAACAGCGACATGGACCACTTCTCTGTACTGAAAGAACAAGTGGAACAACAAGAGCATGACTTCTATGGTAGTAAGTCTGACAACCAAATCGAGAATTCCAAAGCCTTTAGCTTTTCAGCTACAGGAAAACTCGCTGGCGATTATGATATCCAGTTGATTGGCCACTTTAACCAAGAAAATGCAGTTGCTGCTGGACTTGCCTGCCTTCGTCTAGGTGCTAGTCTAGAGGACATCAAAAAAGGAATTGCTGCAACCCGAGTTCCTGGACGTATGGAAGTCCTCACACAGAAAAATGGCGCTAAAGTCTTCATCGACTATGCCCACAACGGGGACAGTCTGAAAAAACTCATCAATGTAGTTGAAACTCATCAAACTGGAAAAATCGCTCTGGTTCTCGGTTCGACTGGAAACAAGGGGGAAAGTCGTCGCAAAGACTTTGGCCTCCTCCTCAATCAACACCCTGAGATTCAAGTCTTTCTCACAGCTGATGACCCCAACTATGAAGATCCAATGGAGATTGCAGAGGAAATCAGTAGCTATATCAGCCATCCTGTTGAAAAGATTACCGATCGCGAACAAGCCATCAAGGCGGCAATGGCCATTACAGACCAAGAACTCGATGCCGTGATTATTGCAGGTAAGGGAGCTGATTGCTACCAGATCGTCAATGGAGTGAAAGAATCCTACCCTGGAGATGCAGCCGTTGCAGAACGTTACCTATAAAATCAAAAAATCAAGGGAAGTCCTCCCTTGATTTTTTTAGTCTTCTTTCTTAAATGAGTTTTTAAGACCTTCAACGGCACCTTCTACAGCACCCTTAGCATCTTCAACAACTTCTTTTGCTTTGGCAACTGTTTTTTCTACAGCACCTTCTGCTTCTGTTTTGCTATCACCAGTAACCTTACCAAATCCTTCTTTGATAGCACCAGTTGCTTGTTCCAATTTATTTTCAAGTGACATAGCTCTGTCTCCTTTTTGTTTTAATACGATAATGGTTATCGCTTACATTCAGTTTATGCTTATTCTTTAGCAAAGTCAAACAATCTGCTCAAAAGCAAACAATTAAGGCAAATAGAAAGACAAGCATTCCTTGTCAAAATCAACAGCCAACTCATATTTCCCTTCTTCGTTTTGAACAATATAACCCAAGACGACTAAACTGTCCACAAAGATATCACGCCGTTTCTGCATGAGCTGGTCCTTTTTGAGGAATTTGAGTAAAAAAGTCGTCATGTACTTGAGGGCATACTCTGGATTGACATCTCCCAAAATGGCATAGAGTTTCTGCTGTTTTTCTGTCAAAGGATATTGATTCTTTACCTTGTAGAAATAATTAGACAGGGTCATTTTTTCTCTGGCAAAATCCGTAGATTCGACTAAAATGGCTGCATTGGTTTGATTGCGCAATTCCGTCTCAAAAGTCTTCTCTAACAATGCTTGATAGACTGGACTATCCTCTCTGACAAAAATCTCTTGGTCAAGGGATAGATTGTCTATAGATTCTAGAAAAGGGAGATTAAGGGAATAACGTTTGTTTTCCCTTAGGAT
>NZ_KQ970181.1:142960-149313 GCF_001579015.1 Streptococcus oralis | reverse complement strand
GATCAAACCTGCCTTAATATACTCTTCCATGAGCTTATCAACTGCTACATCTGGAAACTGAGCCTTGATTTCTCGAAGGATTACATCATCATGCTGGTCTAGATAGTCAACCAAATCTATAAAAAATGGTTGTCGAGTCAAACGGGAGGGATTAAAAATCTGAATCATGAAGATTCCTTTCTTTACATTCTAAAAGGGGAGATGCTGCCAACTGGCTGGGATTGGTCCCCAGCTGGTTCAGAGGCACTGGAAGTTCGATTTTCCTGTAATAGTCCCTCCAAAAATCACTAATCTCCTGCTCCCCATCTCCAAATTTCATCGGAACGCTTTCAAAAATAGGTAGGATTTCAGCGATATACTGGGAGCAGTAAAAGCCAGATCCATCTGGATAAAAAGAGGTATTATAGGGTGCACCTAAATGCTTGCAAGCCTTTTCCTTTACCAAGTCAGCTTCCAGCTCTGGGTAGACATAAAGGTCATAGAGATGAGTCGGTTCAAAAAATTCAGCTGGTTCTTGACAGATGACCCCTGCTTGCCCACTAGCATGGTAGATCAAACCGTCCAAAAAGATAGCTACATGACTATAGTTCCCAGTGGAAGCTTGGATAGCCTGCCCCATATCTGAAATATCCTTCACAAAAATCAAGTCACCATTTTCTAACATCTTTCTCTCCTAGAAAAAAAGGAGCCGAAACTCCTTTAGCTATAAGGAAAACAAAGTTTCCTCATTATTAATTATCACTCAGACTATTAGCTATTAAAGCTTTCAGTCAACTGAGGCACCACTTGTTTCTTACGTGAAACAGCACCTGGAAGGAAAGCGTGGTTGTTTTCAAGTTTGAAGTTGAAGGCGGCTTCAACCTTGTCCATGTTTGATCCAAGAGCAAGGATTTCTGAGTTTGAGTTTACGATGTCTGTAATCATCAAAACAAAATCTGAGTAGCCGTTTGCTGCATTAGCTGCTTGCATTGCTGCTTCGATTTCTGCTTGGCGTTCCAAGACTTCAGCAATATCAACTGTGTTTACTTGGGCAACACGAACCTTATTTCCGTTGAGTTCAAAGGTCTTAGCATCGATGTCAATCAATTCTTCAGCAGATTTGCTTGCCAAGTTCGTACCAGCCTTGAGCATAGCAAGACCGTACTCTTCCAAGTTCACACCAGCCAAGTCAGCCAATTCAGGAGCGATAACTTTATCAGATGGGTGTGTTGTTGGTGATTTCAAAAGAAGGGTATCTGAAATCAAACCTGAAAGCATCAAACCTGCGATTTCTTTAGGAACTGCTACACCATGTTCTTTGAACATGCGGTAAACGATAGATGAAGCTGATCCAACTGGTTCCAAACGCATGTAGAGCGGGCTTGCAGTTTCAAAGTTAGCCACACGGTGGTGATCCACTACTCCGTAAACTTCTACTTCAGCGATATCTGACACTGATTGTTGGAATTCATTGTGGTCAGTCAAGATGACTTGTTCTGCACCTTCTGCTTTAGCTGATGTGATGACACGTGGTGCTTCTACACCAAAATAGTTCAAAACAAAGGCTGTTTCTTCGTTTGGAGTACCGAGAGCAACTGCTTCTGTGTCCAATCCATAAGCTTCTTTTGCAAGATAAGCAAAGGCTACAGATGACCCGATGGCATCTGAATCTGGATTTTGGTGACCAAATACTAGAATCTTAGACATGATAATACCTCTTTAAATTTATTCATCTTATTTTAGCACTTTTTTTCTCTTTTGACAAAAGTAAGAGGAGTCAAAGGACTCCTCATTAGACATCAATATCGCTAACTAGATTTTTTGAATGATTTTCAGATAAGAACCGTTCTTTCTGTGGACGTTTCTTACGTTTGAGGAGAGCCTCTGCAGACATGGCTTCTTCCTTGCTAGCAAAGCCCTCTACATAGATGAGTTTGACTGGCAAGCGAGCTCGGGTATACTTGGCTCCCTTACCACTATTATGAACGGCAAGGCGTTTCTTAACATCTGTCGTATAACCAGTATAGTAAGAACCGTCACGGCACTCCACCACATACATATATGCCTTATGATCCATAGTAAATCTCTTGAATTTCTGGCGTATAGGAGCCATCGTCATTGTGAACAATGAGTGGTGGCAAGACCTTGAAGCCACTCGTCGATCCATCCTTGATAGCTTCGATTAAGAGCATATTGGCTTCCTTCTCACGTTTAGGATAGACAAATTGCAGGCGCTTGGGTGCCAAATTATGGCGTTGCAACATGTCCAAGATATCCAAGAGCCGATCTGGACGATGAACCATGGCCAAACGGCCATTAGACTTGAGAATACTCTGAGCACTTTGACAAATTTCTTCAAGATTAGTCGCAATTTCGTGTCTTGCTAGGAGGTAGTGTTCACTCTCGTTCAGATTGGAATGCGGATCCACCTTGAAATAAGGCGGATTACACAAGATCATATCCACCTTACTTCCCTTAATGTGTGCAGGCATATTTTTCAAATCATCGCAAATAACCTGCATCTGCTCTTCCAAGCCATTCAACTGAACCGAACGCTCAGCCATATCCGCCAAGCGCTCCTGAATCTCCACAGAGAGAATTTTTGCCTTGGTACGACTACTTGCAAAAAGTCCAACTGCACCATTTCCAGCACAAAAGTCCACAATTAAGCCATTTTTAGGAAAGCGAGGAAAGCGTGACAAGAGAACACTATCCACCGAATAGCTAAATACTTCTCTATTTTGAATGATCTTGATATCTGTCGAAAAGAGCTGGTTGATGCGCTCTCCTGATTTTAATAATTGTTCTTCCATATATTGATTTTAAAATACGAAATCTAATAGACTAGTTTTTCTCTTTCAGATTGTTGAGGGCTTCCCTTGTCCAGATTGGCATCATTCGGCCAAGAGGTGCAAAACCGTGCTTGATGCGATCATTTGAAAAACGTCTCCGTCTTGGCAGTTGGTGTTTTTCTTCCTCCAGAGTGCGAATAGACAGACTGGCTTTACCTGAAAATTCGTCCAAATCAACAACCTGAACTTGCACTTCTTCACCAATTTTCAAAACTTCATAGATATTTTCGATAAATCCTGTCCGAATCTCTGAAATATGAATCAGCCCAATCACCCCTGTCTCTAATTCGACAAAGGCACCATAGGGCTGGATTCCTGTAATACGCCCCTTTAGCTTATCACCAATTTTCATATTAGTCCTCAATTTCAATCGTTTCAATTACTACATCTTCAACTGGCTTGTCCATAGCACCAGTTTCAACAGCTGCAATGGCATCCAAGACTGCAAAAGATTCTGCATCAACCAATTGCCCAAAAACAGTGTGACGACGGTCAAGGTGAGGAGTTCCGCCTTGCTCTGCATAAATCTCAGCGATTGGTTCTGGCCAACCACCACGCGCAATCTCTTTCTTAGAGTATGGCAAGTGTTGGTTTTGCACGATAAAGAACTGACTGCCATTGGTATTTGGCCCAGCATTGGCCATAGACAGAGCCCCACGAACATTATAAAGTTCTTCAGAGAATTCATCTTCAAAAGCATCTCCATAGATAGATTCTCCTCCCATACCAGTACCAGTTGGGTCTCCACCTTGGATCATAAAGTCCTTGATGATGCGGTGGAAAATCACACCATCATAGTAACCATCTTTTGAAAGAGCGATAAAGTTAGCTACTGTTTTGGGAGCTTGCTCAGGGAAGAGCTTGATACGTAAGTCCCCGTGATTTGTCTTAATGGTCGCTAGCGGACCTTCTACTGTTTCAATGTCTACTTGTGGGAAATACAATTCTTTTTCTACTAAACCAAACTTAGTTAAGGCATCAAAAACACCATCTTCTTCTACTGTTTTTGTAGTATAATCTGCTTTTTCTTTGATTTTTTCATGGGAAACTCCCATAGCAATACTAATTCCTGCATAATCAAAGAGTTCCAAGTCATTGAGACCGTCTCCAAAAACCATGATATTTTCTGGTTTCAAGCCTAGATGCTCCACAACCTTAGCTACACCACTTGCTTTTGATCCTGAAATGGGCACGATATCAGATGAATGTTCATGCCAACGCACCATGCGAAGTTTATCCGACAAGGAATCTGGCAAGTGCAAGTCATCCCCTTTATCTTCAAAGGTCCACATCTGGTAAATATCTGCTTTTTCATGGAAGTCAGGATCCACATCCAAGTTCGGGTAAATCGGATCAATAGCCTCACTGATCATTTCTGTCCGAGTGGAGAGTTTAGCAGCATGACTGCCAACCAAACCATATTCAATCCCCTCTTGCTTGGTCCAAGAGATATACTCCTCAACATCTGACTTCTCAATCCGATGTTGATAAATAATATTTCCTTTTTTATCTTCTATATAAGCACCATTCAAGGTCACAAAAAGGTCCGGCTTGAGTTCACGAATCTCTGGAACAACTCCAAAAATGCCACGTCCAGAAGCAATTCCTGTCAAAATCCCTTTTTCACGCAACTGCTTAAAGACAGTAGGAATTGTATCCGGAATAAAACCTGTCTTTGACGCACGCAAGGTATCATCGATATCAAAGAAGACAATCTTAATCTTCTTTGCCTTGTATTTTAATTTCGCATCCATCTCTCTACCTCTTTCAATCTAACTCTTTCCATTATACCATAAAGTAGAGAAATCCCCTATCTTCAAAAAATTTGCTACCTCTTATTCGAATTTCTTGGATAAGTACAAAACTAAATCATCATTATTTTGAATAGTGGCATTCATTTCCAACGGTTGGTTTCGATACCAAACTCCCGAACCATCTGGAATATAGCCTCGTTTGATGTACAATCTCTGAGCAGGTCCATACCCTGAATGGAGGCCAACACCAAGGGTTACCTTATCCGATATGTGCTTAACTCGTCTCTCAGCTTCTTCCAGCAAGAGATTTCCAATACCTTGATTTTGAAAGGATTCAAAGACATTGAAATCTGAGAGTTCTGGAGCCATTCCAGCAAAGGGTCCCTGCTTAGCATCAGGTAAAATAGTAATGTAGCCCGCTACTACACCAGTAAGGTCAGCAATTAACACTTCCCTCTCTCCACTTTCCTGCTCCTTAAAGTATCGAGTTAAAATCTCCTCTCTACTTGGCCAACCTTGGCTAGTAAATCCTCGAGAGAGATCTTTAATGTCAGATTCTTGCATTTTTCTAATTGAACACGTCGTCTTCATAAGCTGCTCCTTTAAAACTTTCTCCCACCATTATAGCACGATAATAAAAATAAAAAGAAATAACCTAGTAAGAAAAAAGCATCTTACTAGGTCAAAAGTAGCTCTGTCCAACAGAACCCCGTAAAAGTCTGAAAAAGAGGTTCAACCGAATCTGAAAAAAGAACCGGGTTAATCAGAAAAAGAGGTCCCTCGGACCTGACTCGCCTTCTCATTTCAAAGCTCGTGAAAAAAAGACCCGTTGGGGTCTTTTTTTTCTTTAATCTTCGTTTACGAAAGGCATCAAAGCCATTACGCGAGCGCGTTTGATAGCTGTTGTTACTTTACGTTGGTTTTTAGCTGAAGTTCCTGTTACACGACGAGGAAGGATTTTCCCACGTTCTGAAACGAAACGGCTAAGAAGCTCAGTATCTTTGTAATCAACATATTCAATTTTGTTTGCTGCGATGTAATCAACTTTTTTACGGCGTTTGAATCCGCCACGACGTTGTTGAGCCATGTTTTTTCTCCTTTATAGTATTAATTGTCCATTAGAATGGTAAATCATCATCTGAAATATCCAAAGGATTGGTTGCTCCAAATGGATTTTCATCACGTGAAAAGTCTGGTACTGATTGTGTAGGTGCTGTATAACTAGTAGTTGGTGCAGAATAAGCTCCACCTGTATGTCCTTCACGCACACTACGGCTTTCCAACATTTGGAAATTATCAGCCACGACTTCTGTTACGTAGACACGTTGTCCTTGCTGGTTATCGTAACTACGAGTTTGGATACGACCGGTTATCCCGATAAGAGAGCCTTTTTTAGCCCAGTTAGCAAGATTTTCAGCCTGTTGGCGCCACATAACGACATTGATGAAATCAGCCTCACGTTCGCCATTTTGACTCTTGAATGTACGGTTTACTGCAAGAGTAAAAGTCGCAACTGCTACATTTGATGGGGTATAACGCAACTCAGCGTCACGTGTCATACGCCCTACAAGTACAACATTGTTAATCATAATTTACCTTCTTACGCGTCAAGTTTGACGATCATGTGACGAAGAATGTCAGCGTTGATTTTTGAAAGACGGTCAAACTCTTTAAGAGCTGCGTCGTCGTTTGCTTCAACGTTAACGATGTGGTAAAGTCCTTCACGGAAATCTTGGATTTCGTATGCAAGACGACGTTTTTCCCAAGT
>NZ_KQ970181.1:140297-142619 GCF_001579015.1 Streptococcus oralis | reverse complement strand
ATCCATACCCAGTTCTTCCATCTTAGAAACAAGGGCATCATAGTCTTCTTCACGCATAGAACCACCGATGATTTCTCCATACCCTTCTGGTGCCAGCAAGTCTGCACAAAGCACGCGCTCTGGATTTCCAGGGACTGGTTTCATGTAGAAGGCCTTGATGGCTGCTGGATAGTTCATGACAAACGTTGGTACACCAAAGTGGTTTGAAATCCATGTTTCATGTGGTGAACCAAAGTCATCACCATGCTCAAGGTGTTCGTAGTCAGCGTCTTCATCGTTTTCATGCTCTTGCAAGAGGTCAATGGCTTGATCGTAAGTGATACGTTTGAATGGCTCTGCAATGTAGCGTTTCAAGAGTTCTGTATCACGTTCCAAGGTTTCCAAAGCTTGAGGCGCACGATCTAGAACACCTTGAAGAAGAGCTTTTACATAAGCTTCTTGCAAGTCAAGTGACTCATCGTGTGTCAAGTAGGAGTACTCAGCATCCATCATCCAGAACTCAGTCAAGTGACGGCGCGTTTTTGATTTTTCAGCACGGAATACTGGACCAAAGTCAAAGACACGGCCAAGAGCCATAGCACCTGCCTCTAGGTAAAGCTGACCTGATTGACTCAAGTAGGCTGGCGTTCCAAAGTAGTCAGTTTCAAAGAGCTCTGTTGAATCTTCTGCCGCATTTCCTGAAAGAATTGGGCTATCAAACTTCATGAAGCCGTTCTTATCAAAGAACTCATAAGTTGCATAGATGATAGCGTTACGGATTTGCATCACTGCTACTTGTTTGCGTGAACGCAACCACAAGTGGCGGTTATCCATCAAGAAGTCTGTTCCGTGTTCTTTTGGAGTGATTGGGTAATCTTGAGATTCACCGATCACTTCGATGTCTGTAATATCGAGCTCATAGCCAAACTTAGAACGCTCATCTTCTTTGACAATTCCTGTCACATAAACAGAAGTCTCTTGGCTCAAGTGTTTGATCGTTTCAAATTTTTCAAGACCAACTTCTTCGCCGAATTTTTCAATAAAGTTTGGTTTGAAGGCTACACCTTGGAAGAAGGCTGTTCCATCACGCAATTGCAAGAAGGCAATTTTCCCTTTTCCTGATTTGTTGGCAATCCAGGCTCCGATGGTCACTTCTTGACCAACGTAGTCTTTTACTTCGATAATTGTTACACGTTTTGTCATAATCTATCTTCCTTTTTTCGTTTAACTTGTCCGAAGACGTCATTACCCACTATTTTACCATAAATAGACTGCGATAGCTAGGTTCTACTAGAGAAAATTCGAGAGATTTTCGTTACAAAAAATCTTCGCCAAGATGACGAAGATTCTGAGTTTTATTTTTCCATAAACTGATGCAAACGGCGAATAGCTTCTTTTAGTGTATCTAAGTCTGTAGCATAACTGAGACGAACATTTTCTGGCGCCCCAAATCCTGCTCCTGTAATCAAAGCCAGACCGACTTCCTCAAGAATAGCCGTTGTAAACTCTGTCACATCGGTATAGCCCTTCATCTCCATCGCTTTTTTAACATTTGGGAAAAGATAGAAGGCTCCTTGTGGCTTGACAACTTCAAATCCTGGCACTTGGCACAAGAGTGGATAAATGGTATTCAAACGTTCTTCAAAGGCTTGGCGCATGGTTTCAACAGAGTCTTGCGGTCCAGTCAGCGCCTCAATCGTTGCATATTGAGATACTGCTGTCAGATTTGAAGTCGTTTGTCCTGTCAATTTGCTCATAGCTGCGATAATTTCAGGATTTCCCACAGCATAACCTACCCGCCAACCAGTCATGGCATAGGCCTTAGATACACCGTTAATCACGATGGTTTGCTTGCGAATGGATTCTGACAGACTAGAGATTGGAACAAATTCGTTCCCGTTATAAACCAGACGACCGTAAATATCATCTGCTAGGATAAGGACATCATGCGCAACAGCCCAATTTCCGATAGCCAAGAGTTCCTCACGAGAGTAAATCATACCGGTCGGATTCGATGGTGAATTGAGAACCAATACCTTGGTCTTATCTGTTCGGGCTGCTTCTAGCTGCTCTACTGTTACTTTAAAGTGATTGTCTTCCTTGGCCTGGACAAAAACTGGCACACCTTCTGCCATCTTGACTTGATCCCCATAGCTGACCCAGTAAGGTGTAGGGATGATGATCTCATCACCTGGATTGACCACAGCCATAAAGAAGGTGTAGAGAGAGAACTTAGCACCAGTGGCAAAAGTAACCTCGTTGGCTGCTACAGAATACCCATAGTGGCGTTCAAAATAGGTATTAACCGCCGCTTTTAACTCTGGTAGGCCTGAAGCAACTGTA
>NZ_KQ970181.1:139355-140277 GCF_001579015.1 Streptococcus oralis | reverse complement strand
TTCTATCGCTGCATCCTGAATGTTTTCAGGAGTATGAAAATCAGGCTGTCCCAAGGTTAAGAAAAGAACATCCTTTCCCTGAGCTTTTAATGCTTTGGCTCTTGCATCACTGGCTAGAGTGACGCTTTCTTCCATTTCTAGTACACGTTTGGATAGTTTCATATGCCCTCCTTATTGGATCACTGCTCCTGTTTCAAAGTCAACCAGATAGTACTGGTTTCCTGACTTAACTTCCCAAATCGGCTTGTCCTGATAGCGACCAAAAGTAATCTTGTCAATGTCGCTAGCTCCTTTTTCCCTCGAAATCGTCGCTGCCTTGTCTTGAGAAATCCCCTTGTCAAGCTGATAAACATAAATCTTGTGGTCATTCTTTTCAATCAGTACGGCAATGGCCTCTTGCTTTTTATTATGTCCTAAAACGCTGTAATAACCTTCTAGTCCATTATAAAAATCAACCTGATCTGCCTGTTCCAATTCTGCATACTGCTTGGCTAGTTTTTCTCCCTCAACTCTAGCATCTTGATAGGGTTTCATGCTGAGTGATATCAGATAAAGGAAGGAAGTCGTCATGACTAGTACTACCAGAGCAATGCCGATTCCATACTGTAAAAGTAGCTTGTTTTTTGCTTTTTTCTGTCTTAGTTTCACTCGTCTATTTTACCATCTCTCCTCCTTTATTACAAGTGAAGACAGGAACATTCTAAGAATCTTTCCCTATAAAATATCAGTTCTTGTTTTTATCTCTCATTATTGATAAAATAGCCTTATGAAACAACATTTAAAAGAGAAAATTTCCGATAATCAACTAGACTTAAAAACAGCTATCGTCCTCAATAAGGCCATACGAACTTTTAAACCATATGAAGCCAAAGCCGCTAAAGAACACGGGCTAACACCCACTCAATTTTCAGTTTTGGAAACC
>NZ_KQ970181.1:137690-138895 GCF_001579015.1 Streptococcus oralis | reverse complement strand
GAAGCACTCAGCATCTTGGAAGATGGCGAAAAGGAAGACTTAATCCGCATTTTAAAAAATTTAAAAATTTGTGAGCACATCTATTGCTAATTAGTATCATTTGTTGTAACATAGATTGTAACAAAAGAGTTCGCTCTTTGAATTTTAAACTAAAGGAGACATATCATGTCTAAAAAAGTATTATTTATCGTCGGTTCACTACGCCAAGGTTCTTTCAACCACCAAATGGCCCTCGAAGCTGAAAAAGCACTTGCTGGAAAAGCGGATGTCAGCTATCTTGATTACTCGGCTGTTCCTCTCTTCAGCCAAGATTTGGAAGTTCCAACTCATCCAGCCGTAGCTGCTGCTCGTGAAGCAGTCCTTGCTGCTGATGCCATCTGGATCTTCTCTCCAGTCTACAACTTCTCTATCCCTGGAACAGTGAAAAACTTGCTTGACTGGCTCTCTCGTGCCCTTGACTTGTCTGATACACGTGGCGCTTCTGCCCTCCAAGACAAGTTTGTCACTGTCTCATCTGTAGCCAATGCCGGTCATGATCAACTTTTTGCTATTTACAAGGACCTCTTGCCATTTATCCGTACACAAGTCGTTGGTGACTTTACAGCCGCTCGTGTCAATGACTCTGCTTGGGCAGATGGAAAATTGGTGTTAGAAGAAGCAACTGCTTCATCACTTGCAAAACAAGCGGACGACCTTCTTGCAGCTATCAATTAAAAAGAAAAGCTGATTTGAATGAAAATCATTCCAAATAAACCTCAATTAAATACATAATAAAAAACTCCTAGAAAGATGGATATTCCAATCGTTCTAGGAGTTTTATTGTAATTGACTATGAAGAAAAGAGGAAATCAATTCGCTAATCAAGACCTTTTCTTTAGTCTGACCTTCATTTTAAAAGTTGGGCAGATAAGCTCGCTCAAACTTGTCTGGTCTTTTTTATAAATTATCCTTGCCAATTTTCTTGGTCTTCTTTAAAGCGTTTCAGGAGAGCGAGTCCTTCTGGTGTGATGTAACCTTCTTCTTGAGCTAGGTGGATCAGTTCACTGTAGTTAGACAGCGTCACCAATTTGACACCTGCGTCTGAGAAATTCTTATCTGCTTTTGGCAATTGGTAGCTGAAAATCGCTACAACTCCAAGCACATCTGCTCCTTCTCGTTTAGCGGCTGCTACGGCTTCGAGAACAGAACCGCCAGTTGAAATAAGG
>NZ_KQ970181.1:131108-137468 GCF_001579015.1 Streptococcus oralis | reverse complement strand
AGAACCGCCAGTTGAAATAAGGTCTTCAACCACCACCATTTTTTGACCTTGAGCTACCCGCCCTTCGATTTGGTTGCCTGCACCGTGGTCTTTTGGTTTGCTACGAATGTAGGCAAAAGGCAAGTTCATCTTGTCAGCAATGATAGCTCCGTGAGGAATCCCCGCTGTTGCTGTTCCTGCAATCACCTCAACTTCTGGAAAGGCTTCTTTGATAGCATCCACAAAGCCATTTTCAATTAAGGTACGAGTTTCTGGATAGGCTAGTGTCACACGATTATCAGTGTAAATCGGTGACTTGATACCAGATGCCCAAGTGAAAGGCTCTTCTGGTTTGAGGTAAACGGCTTGGATTTTTAAGAGATGGCTAGCGATATCTTTAGCAAGTGTCATGGTATTCTCCTTTTATTTTTCTAATCTATTTCTTTAATTCCAGTCTTGTGTCCATTCATCCTTGATGGCATGATAAGCTGCAACAGGATCTTCAGCTTGGGTAATCGGACGTCCCACTACGATATAGTCACTACCGATTTGATAGGCATCAGCAGGTGTCATCACGCGTTTTTGGTCTCCAACTGCAGCTCCCGCTGGACGAATTCCCGGTGTCAGACAGATAAAATCTGGATTGGTGGCCTGCTTGATGAGTTGTACTTCCTGGGCTGAACAAACCACTCCATCCAAACCCGCTTCAGCTGTCTTCTTGGCATAGTGTAGCACAGACTCTTGCAGACTGGTCTGAATATTTTGGCAGTCTTGCATCTGTTCTTCGGATGTTGATGTAAGCTGCGTTACAGCGATCAATTTGGCCTGTGTCCCAAGACCTTCACGCGCAGCCTTCATCATATCCACACCACCAGCAGCATGAACATTGGTCATATCCACACCAAGCTGAGACAAGACCTTCATGGCAGATTTGACTGTATTGGGAATGTCATGAAGCTTGAGATCCAGAAAGACACTATGACCCAGGCCTTTCAAGTAAGACACGATCTCAGGACCCGTTGCATAATAGAGCTCCATCCCTACCTTTAGATAAAGGTTTTCTTCTGCTGGAAAAAGGGCTAAGAATTCCTTCGCTTCTTCAAAACTTGGAAAATCTAGGGCAATGACTGGACGACTCTCACGCATATATTTCTCCTTTTGATTCTTCTTACAGTCCACCAAACTCCTTAAAATGACTATGAAAAAGGAACCTGCTAGCAGCAAGGTTCCACGAAAAATGGGTAGTCTTCACCCTTTCACCGTCTAACCTTAGCTGCCTCTCTGGACTGCTTTAAAGGTTTTTTTCTATTCTATTATTTATAGTAAGACTTGTCAAGCAAAAACTGGTCTTTATTGTTGTTGCTGTTGTTTCTTTTCTTCTGCTTCTTTTTCTTCCTGTTTTTTCTTCTCAGCTTCCTGTGCCTCTTTTTTAGCTTTTTCCTCAGCTTCTTGCAAAAGTTTATCCGCTAGGCTAGTACTATAGATTCCAGCTTCCATATCAATAAAGCTCGGTTCTGCTAGTTGTGACTTAATTTTGCTATAATAAGGCAATTTTTTACTTAACTCTGACAAGGGAACCAATATTTCATCTGTGTCCAGCATGGTAATTTTTAAAAGGTCTGCTGTTGCCTTGCTTGGCGCTAATTCGATTTTCTGGATTTGGCTCTTGATATCCTCACTGATAGTAGACAATCCCGTGATCAGCTCTTTCACCTGCTGCTCGTCGTTAAAGGTAACTGTCAGATAAGTCTCAGGCAGGTTCAAAAGGTTGACAGGGCTTGAGTCAATTGTTCCACTAGACAGGATTGGATAGTGGTCTTCACCTGTCACATAATAGCCAACAATCTTAAACTCTTTGACTTCAATCGTAAAGTTTGTTGGAAATTGATAATCAATCTTTGCTGACTCTATCCAATAGTTGGACTTGATTCGCTCAGCGTATTTTTCCTTATCCAACAACAGAGCCAAGGTATAGTCGCTGTCTTGAATCCCAGAAGCCTGTTTAATGTCGTCCGCCTGGGTGTTACTATTTCCCTTAACTTCGATATTTTTGATGGTCGAGAGCGGAGTCAACAGGTAGACTGAGAGAAGGAGAATCAGGACACTCGGTACCAAGATACTCACAGCTCGCCAAATGTGAACTGGAGCGATTTTAGGCTTGGCTGGTTTTTCTTTTTTCTTCTTCTCTTTTTTCTCGTTGACTTTATGGTCATCCTTTTGAGGTTTTTCTTCTTTTTCTGATGGTTCCTTACTTGGACTTGTAGCTTCCTCGTCCGACTGACTCGAGGATTTCTTGGCCTCCTCCAATAGCTTCGAGTTGGCTTCCTTTCGAGCTTGTTTTTCCTTTTCCTTCTCCGCAGCTAGGGCAGCTTCTTCCTCAGCCTTTTTCTTCAGGTATTCTTGGTTTCGTTTCTGCCATTCAGACAATTCTTTCTTGGGGGTTGATTCTTTTTTCTTATCCTTTGACATTGATATTCCTTATGATAGATCTTTTCTTAGTAGATCGTAAAAATCTGCAAGAGATTTCAATTCAGTTGATGCTTTCATGTTCGTTTTGTATTGGTCCTTGCGACTAAGCAGGTGACTGATTTTCTCCTCCAAGCTTTTCAAGGTCAATTCTGTCTCTTGGAGTTCTGCTGCATAGCCCTTTTTAACAAAATAGGCTGCATTTTCAATCTGGTCTCCTCGACTTGCTTCACGACCCAATGGTACAATGAGATGGAGTTTAGCCATAGCCAAGAGCTCAAAAATCGTGTTGGCACCACCACGCGTCACCACCACATCTGCCATCTCCATCAAGGGTTGATAGAGGTCCGTCACATAGTCAATACGAAAGAGATTTTGGCTCAATTCATTGAGGCTAGAGTCTCCAGTGAGATTAATGATATTGTAGCGCTCTGTCAGCTCTTTTTTATGGTCTGTCACCAATTGGTTAAAGACACGAGCTCCTGCAGAACCACCAACAAACAATACCGTTGGCAATTTTGGATTAAAGTGGGTTTGGATATCCACCAATTCATCTGGCTCTGAAGTTTTTTGGTCTGAAACCTTGGTCACAGCTCCCACATGCTCAACTTTTGCGAGACCAGCAGCTTGCTCAAAGGTTGAGTACATCTTGGTTGCAAATTTATAGGCAATTTTATTGGCCAACCCCATAGATAGGTCAGATTCGTGGATAAAGACAGGTACTCCAGAAACACGCGCAGCGATAACTGGCGGCACAGAGACAAATCCCCCTTTAGAAAAGAGAGCTTGCGGACGAAGTCGTAACATGATAAAGAGGGATTGGACAATTCCCCAACCAACTTTGAAGACATCCAGCATATTTTGCCATGAAAAATAGCGACGCAATTTTCCTGTCGCAATGGAATGGAAGGTCACATTCAAACCTGACTTGAGGATTTCTTGGTGTTCGATTCCGTTCTTATCCCCGATATAGTGGACTTCCCAGCCGTCTTCGATAAACTTGGGCATTAACAAGAGGTTAAGGGTGACGTGTCCAACCGTCCCCCCACCTGTAAAAACGATTTTTTTCATATTATTCCTTTAACTCCGCTACTGTGTCGATAAAGAGGTCGCCACGTACTTCAAAGTTAGCATACATATCCCAACTGGCATTGGCAGGACTGAGGAGAACCACATCTCCTTGAGCCGCAAGCTCATAGGCCTTGCGGGTCGCATCTGCAATATCAGTCGCATCCACGTAAGCCACACCAGCCTTCTCAGCTGCCCGTTTAACACGTTCTGCTGACTGACCAAGGATGACCATTTTCTTGAGGCCAGTAATGTCTGGCACCAATTCGTCAAATTCATTTCCACGGTCTAAACCACCTGCAATCAAGATGACCTTGCTGTTGTCAAATCCTGACAAGGCTTTTTGAGTTGCCAAAATATTGGTTGACTTGCTATCGTTATAGAATTTGACACCTTTGATTTCATCCACAAATTGGAGACGGTGTTTGACACCACCAAAAGATGAAAGAGTTTCCTTGATGGTTTGACTGTCTACACCACGGAGTTTGGCTACAACAATGGTAGCAAGGGCATTTTCCACATTGTGGCTACCTGGAACACCGATTTCATCAGCTGCCATGATCACTTCCCCACGGAAGTAGAGTTGACCATCTTCCAGATAAGCTCCATCAACCTTCTCAAGTGTTGAAAATGGAACAACTGTGGCTTGTGTTTTGGTAGCCAATTCTTTTGCCAAGTCTTGGTTAAAGTTCAAAACAAGGAAATCAGTTGCTGTCATCTTGTTCTGGATATTCCATTTAGCTACTACATATTCCTCAAATGAGCCATGGTAATCGATATGAGTTGGCATGAGGTTGGTAATAACCGCAATCTCAGGATGGAATTCTTGAACTCCCATTAGTTGGAAAGAAGAAAGTTCCATGACAAGCGTGTCCTTGGCTGTTGCAGTTTGAGCCACTTGACTAGCAGGATAGCCGATATTCCCTGACAAGAGACCATGTTGTCCAGCAGCAGTCAAAACTTCTCCAATCATAGTCGTTGTGGTCGTTTTCCCATTTGAACCTGTGATACCGATAATTGGCGCTTCTGAGATCAAGTAAGCCAACTCCACCTCCGTCAAGACTGGAATTCCCTTTGCCAATGCCTTTTCAATCATGGGATTGCTATAAGGAATCCCTGGATTTTTTACCATGAGGGCAAACTCTTCATCCAAGAGCTCCAAAGGATGCCCACCAGTGACAACCTTGATTCCCTCTTCTAGCAAGCTTTGTGCAGTAGGATTTTCCTCGAAAGGTTTGCCGTCATTAACAGTGACAATAGCACCCAACTTGTCTAACAAACGGGCCGCAGACTCACCAGACTTAGCCAAACCTAAAACAAGGACTTTCTTATTTTTAAATTGATCGATTACTTTCATGTCTCAAACTCCATTTCTACTCCTACTATTTTACCATTTTTATGGAAATAATACTAAACGAAAATGCTCTAGCCCTCATTCTACCATAGAAAAAGAGAGCCATAGCTCTCTTTCTTTTATCTTTTTTTACCCTTTTTTACAGGCATGAGCGTAATGTCTCGCAAGCTAAAGTAGGCTAGGGCCAGCATGGCGATTGTGACAAAGAATTCTGTAGGTAATTGGAAGATTTGCAAGATGGACAACATCAGCAAAATCAAGAGTGCAACAACTACAAAGACCAAGATAACGATGTTGACTGTTCCTTTGATACTTTGGGGTGTCGCAAATACATAGAGTAGTAATAAGAGTATCCCTATGATTAAATAGACCATCTTTATCTCTTTCTAGCTCTTATTCAGCTGATTTTTTCTTTTTGTTGGCTTTCTCGCGCTCTGCCTTGTTGAGGATTTGCTTACGCAAACGGATTGACTCAGGCGTTACTTCCATGTACTCGTCGTCGTTCAAGAACTCAAGAGACTCTTCAAGGGTCAAGATACGAGGCGTCTTGATGACAGCTGTTTGGTCCTTGGTAGCTGAACGAACGTTGGTCATTTGTTTAGCCTTAGTGATGTTAACTGTCAAGTCATTTTCACGAGAGTTTTCACCGATGATCATTCCTTCATAAACCTCAGTACCTGGGTTAACAAAGATGGTTCCACGTTCTTCGATTGACATGATTGAGTAAGTTGTTGCCTTACCAGCATCGATGGAAACGAGGGCACCACGGTGACGTCCGCCAATTTCACCTGGAATCAATGGCAAGTATTGGTCGAAGGTATGGTTCATGATCCCGTATCCACGAGTCATTGACAAGAATTCAGTTGAATATCCAATCAAACCACGCGCAGGAACAAGGAAAACCAAGCGAGTTTGACCATTACCAGTTGAAATCATATCCAACATTTCACCCTTACGTTCAGAAAGGCTTTGGATAACAGATCCTTGGTATTCTTCTGGAGTGTCGATTTGCACGCGCTCAAATGGCTCACATTTGACACCGTCGATTTCTTTTACAATAACCTCTGGACGAGATACTTGAAGTTCATAACCCTCACGACGCATGGTTTCAATCAAGATTGACAAGTGCAATTCTCCACGACCTGAAACTGTCCATTTATCTGGTGAATCCGTTGGCTCGACACGAAGAGAAACGTCTGTTTGCAATTCTGCCTGCAAGCGTTCTTCCACCTTACGAGAAGTTACCCATTTCCCTTCACGACCTGCAAATGGTGAGTTGTTTACCAAAAAGGTCATTTGAAGCGTTGGCTCATCAATGTGAAGAATTGGAAGTGGTTCAATGGCATCTGTCGGAGTAATGGTTTCACCAACAAAGATATCTTCCATACCTGAAACGGCGATCAAGTCACCTGCTTTAGCTTCTTGAATTTCACGACGTTCCAAACCAAAGAAACCGAAGAGTTTTGTAACACGGAAGTTCTTGGTTGTACCAT
>NZ_KQ970181.1:120347-129877 GCF_001579015.1 Streptococcus oralis | reverse complement strand
TTCAGAAGGAAAATTTCATCAGGTTAAAAAAATGTTCCTCTCAGTTGGTGTCAAGGTGACTTCTCTTAAACGGACTCATTTTGGACCCTGGAGCCTAGATGATCATCTCAAGGAAAGTGACTATCGACTTCTCAACTCCCAAGAATTAAAATCTGTTCGCAACTATCTCCAACAAAGTGGTTAAAAAATGAGCTCGGAAATAACCAAGCTCATTTTCTTATTTTTCTACTTTTACTTTACCGTTCCAAGAATCCAATCCATAAGAAAGGATATAAATTTCAGAGAAACCTTGTTTTTTCAGATAAAGTGCTGCATTGGTCACTCGTTGTCCGCGTTGGTTTTCGTAGAGAAGGATAGGTTTATCCTTACGAAGGGCTGCAAGGCTTGACTTCAATTGACTTGAAGGAATATTGCGCGCACCAAGAATGTGTTTTCTGTGAAATTCTGCTGCATCACGGACATCAATCAACTGTCCTTTCCGAATCAAGGCTTCAAACTCTGCATTGTCCACAATCTTAGCCGCACGACGAATACGAAGGTAGTTATAACCCATCCATGCCACCATTGCCAATACGATTCCCCAAACAATCCAAATTGTCATAAGTTCTTATCTCCATTTTTCTCTATGTAGTCTAATTCTATCTTGTGCTCCCTGCGGAGAACAGCTTCCGCTTCTAGGTAATCTAGCTTGTCCATCAGACCGGCATCATAGATCCGAGAGAGTTCAAGCTTCATCAGTTCAATATCATACAAGCGCTTCCCCATGTAAACAATAATGCCAAACTGTTTGAGAAATTGTTGCACATCATAGAATGTTTTCATAGCTTCCATTCTAACAGATTTTAGACTTTTTTTCAATACTGGACCGGCTCTTTCCCCCTATTTTCTTCGTCTTCATTGTCCATTCTTCCGCAAGTGTGGTACAATAAAAGCATGAGAATTCAACAACTACACTATATTATCAAAATCGTCGAAACTGGCTCTATGAATGAAGCAGCCAAGCAACTCTTTATCACCCAACCCAGTCTCTCTAATGCCGTTCGAGACTTGGAAAATGAAATGGGCATTGAAATCTTTATCCGCAATCCCAAGGGCATTACCTTAACCCGTGATGGGATGGAGTTTCTCTCCTACGCTCGTCAAGTTGTCGAGCAAACTCAGCTTCTGGAGGAACGCTATAAAAATCCTGTCGCCCACCGCGAACTCTTTAGTGTTTCCTCTCAGCACTATGCCTTTGTAGTCAATGCCTTTGTATCCCTGCTCAAGAAAAGTGATATGGAAAAATACGAGCTTTTTCTTCGTGAAACTCGGACTTGGGAGATTATCGACGATGTCAAGAACTTCCGTAGTGAAGTCGGTGTCCTCTTCTTAAACAGCTACAACCGTGATGTTTTAACGAAAATGCTGGATGACAACCACCTGCTTGCCCACCATCTCTTCACAGCCCAGCCCCATATCTTTGTCAGCAAGACCAACCCTCTGGCAAAGAAAGATAAGGTGAAACTAGAAGACTTGGAGAACTTCCCTTACCTTAGTTATGACCAAGGGACACACAATTCTTTCTACTTTTCGGAAGAGATTCTTTCACAAGAGCACCACAAGAAATCTATCGTGGTCAGCGACCGTGCCACCCTCTTTAATCTCTTGATTGGTTTGGATGGTTATACCATTGCGACAGGGATTTTGAATAGCAACCTCAATGGAGACAATATCGTCTCCATTCCACTAGACATAGACGATCCCATTGAACTAGTCTATATCCAACATGAAAAAACCAGCCTATCCAAAATGGGCGAACGCTTTATCGAGTATCTACTTGAAGAAGTTCAGTTTGATAGTTGATAAACCATCAGACATATTTTATAATATTTCTTAGAAAATAATGATTGGAGAATATCGTTGAAAAAGTTTATATTGGCAAGTGCTGTTGTCCTTTCAATGGCAGGATTTGCCCAAGCACCTATCTACGCAGAGGAAAGCAATGCTAATCCTCCTGCTATCACCGAACAAAGCAACCCTAAGGAAGATAAGAAAGATCTTTCAACTAAAACTGAAGAGGAGGTTGCAACACTTCCAAAAGAAAAGGCAAAAGAAGAAGCCCCTAAAAAAGAAGGATGGCAGGAAGAAAACAAACACTGGCGTTTCTATGAAAACAATCAGCCTGTCCTCAAATGGAAAAAAATTCAAGATAAGTGGTACTATTTTGACCAAGAGGGAAATCGGCTCAGTGATACCATCTTTGATGGCTATGTTCTCAATAAAGACGGGGTCATGGTAGAAAATGGCTGGGTAGCTCTTGAGGGTAAATGGTACTACGTCAGTGAGTCTGGAAAAATCATCCAGCAAAAATGGGAAAAAATCGGAGGAGTTTGGTACTACTTTGACAAAGATGGTATCATGCTCAGTCAGACAATCGTTGATGGTTATCTCCTTACTAAAAGCGGGGCTATGGCGGAGAATGGTTGGGTGAAGGTTGACCAAAATTGGTATTATGTCACACCATCTGGCAGAATCTCGCAAGACAAATGGGAAAAAGTAAACGGTTCCTGGTATTATTTTGACAAAAACGGCGTGATGCTCAGCAAAACGACCGTTGGTGCTTACCTGCTCGACAGTAGCGGGGCTATGGCGGAAAACTCTTGGGTGAAGATTGATCAAAATTGGTATTACGCTAATGAATATGGGAAATATAGCCAAGACAAATGGGAAAAAATCAAGGGAACTTGGTATGCTTTTGAACAAAATGGAGTCATGCTTTCCAATAAATGGAAAGGAAGCTACTACCTCAAATCTAGTGGAGCCATGGCTGAAAAAGAGTGGATCTTTGATAAGGCCTACAACAGTTGGTTCTATCTAAAAGCGAATGGGAACTACGCGGCTCGTGAATGGATTGGAGCCTACTATCTCAAGTCTGGTGGCTATATGGCCAAGAATGAGTGGATTTACGACGACTATTACAAGGCTCGTTACTATTTGGACGATAGCGGACATTATGTTTCAGGAACCTACAAGATAGATGGAAAGGAACATTTGTTCCAAAAATACGGCCAATGGATTTCTGAAGTCTCAACAGAAGGTGGATTTGTAAAAGGCCAATACAGTAAAACTATCTTCCTAGATCCTGGACATGGCGGTCGGGATTCCGGTGCCTTTTATTACAATGTCGCTGAAAAAGATCTCAACATACAGATTTACCGTAAACTTCGTACTAAGTTAGAAGAACTAGGCTACAAGGTCCTCACTTCTCGTGATAGTGATATTGACGTTGATTTTGTTACCGAACGTTCTCGTATGGTTAATAAGACCAACTCTGATATTTTTATCAGTATTCACTTCAACGCTACTGGTAATACCTACTCAAAAGCGAGCGGTATTCAAACCTACTCCTATAGCGATGAACCTGATTATCCAAGTAAGATTAATCAATACTGGCACAATCACCCTGATCGTATGAGTGAAAGCAAACGCCTCGCCGCTGCCATCCACTCCTCTCTTCTAGCAGAAACAGGAGCTAAGGATGCTGGCTTATTGGAGAGCAGCTATGCTGTACTACGCGAAACAGCCAAACCAGCCGTTCTCCTAGAACTTGGTTATATGGATAATTTTTCCGAAAACCAACAAATCAGAGATAGCCACTACCAAGATAAACTGGTCGCAGGCATCGTAAAAGGGATTCAAAAATATTACGCTGGTCAGTAAAAAAGTCTCGAGAAATCTCGAGACTTTTTATTTGCCTTCATTTTTATCCTTATCAGGAAAGAGATAGCCAAGGCCTACACAAGCTAGCACACCGGCACCAATCACCAAACCACTTGAAATTGGCAAGAGATCAAAAATAGCATTTGCAATGATAAAGGCAATGATCAAGCACATCAGACTAGACTTGTAGTCTTTTTTCAAAAAGTTTTCTAGTGTGAAATAGAGGAACAATCCTACCGGAATGAGTGACCAGAGGTTGACATCCAAACTTGGCCATCCAACAGATCCGAAATACAATACTAGCGCTGCTGCTACTAAAAATACAAGTCCCAATAATTTTTTCATTTTTTGTCTCCATTTTCTTTTTTATTGACTTGAGTTGTCTGATACTGATCCCTCATGTCCCTTACATGAACCATTATAGCAGAGGAATTTTTCAAGAACAAGCCCTTTTGCCTATCTGGTCAATATCTCTGTCTAAGTGGTTGAGTATTTGTAACAAAAGAAAAAGAAGCCCCAATGGGCTTCTTGATTCTGCCGATTGTAACAGTATTTTTGAACGAATACCATCTAGTTTTTCTTTTCCTTTGACTCTAGAGAAGATTTGATTGATTCACGGTCTGCTTGTAGCTGAGCTAAGTTCTTTTCTGCTTCCTCAAGTTTGCTGGTATCTGGTTTCACACGATAATAAACATCTTCTGGTTTCATTAACATCGCTCCATACTCTTGCCCAGAAAGTAGTCTTTCCTCAGCATGATTGCTTTTATCTGTAATCTTTCCATCATCAGCAGATTGCATAACAACACCACTTGGCACAGCTACTACTACAAATCCTCCAGCAACAGAATCTTTTACCCATGCACTGATAGACGCTGTCTCAGGGTTACGGTTATCTTGTCCTTTTGATACCTTTAATCCAACTACAGATTCGTACTTTTGATCATTTGTAAACCAAGTCGCACGCACTTCTCCAGAATCATTAATAATGTATTCATTACCAGATTGACTACGCCAAGTACCTTCTAAACTAGACAAGTCATTGTTCTTGATTGCTTCAATATCTAGTTTTGGAACGGTAGTTTCTTTCTTCAACTTGCTAACAAGTGCTTCTGCTTCCGTAATTTTGGTATCTAAAGCAGTCAGTTGATCCTTGAGTTTCTGAATTTCCTCTTGTTTATCCTTATCAGTCTCATCTGTTTTTCCTTGGCTTGTAGACGATTGACTTGTTGACTCTGTAGTTGAAACGGCAGACGATGCTTGATTTGACTCTTTCTTTCCAATCAAAGAATGCGAGAAAACACTTACTAGGATTAGAGCAACCAAAATACCGAGGACTATCCCAATATAGATTTTAATGTTTCTAGTTCCTCTCGCAAACTTTTTAGTTGACTGCGCCTCTGCTAATTCTGATGCAGTCGGCTTGCGGCCATTCGCCTCCTCAAATTGTTTTACCCATTCTTTCTTATTCATAATTTTCTCCTTTTTGATTTCTATTCAGCCAAGCTTGCTAGACTTCATTCGTTATTATCCACGGATTTTTATAATTTTTAGAAAATCTATGCAAAAAATTCTAGAATGATTAACAGCCTATATTCCACTATAACGGAATGAAAACAAGTGCTTATTAAAATATATTATACCACAAAATATAAATTTTAGTTTTTATTTATATTTTAAATAAGCCGAGGATATGTTTTTTAAACAGAAGCCATCTCAAATATTTCACCTTTTCTGTGTTTACAAAAAAGAAACCCATTAGGGCTTCTTCATTCTGCCGATTGCAGGGATCGAACCTGTGACCTACGCGTTACGAGTGCGTTGCTCTACCAACTGAGCTAAATCGGCGATTACTCTTTTAGTATAGCACTCTGAAAATAGATGTCAAGAGATTTTCATCACTATTAGAAAAAGCCTGTCTTGAGACAAGGCTTTTATATATATCTCTTTAAAATCTCCCATTTTCATAGAAATCTAAATAATATATTTATAAATCAATATTTTCACAAAACTATGTCATCACCTCACTATCTAATCTCAGTACATAAACCATTTTTTCTATAGCTTTTGTCTTAATCTTTATTTTTTTCTTCAATCCAAGAAAAGCTCCTACTATAAACATTATTCCGGCAGCTAATAGTGTCTGGGCTCCGCTTGCTGTTCCGGTTTTTGGCAACTCATTAGGATTGTTAATAGTTGATTTACTATTGATGTTGGTATTTTTATTAGTTAAGTTCCCTTTTTCATTTAGATAAACGTTCTTGTTAATTTCAAAGTTTTTATCATTTTCATCAGAAACAATACTGTTGACATCATTAGTTGAATCAGATTGTGTTTTTTCTTTCTTTTTCGATACATCAAAAGTAGGTTTATTTTCCTCCTCCTTTTTCTCCTCTATTTTCTTGAATACAGGTTTTATAAAGGTATCTTTTGATAGATTAAGAACATAGCCGGAGTCTTTTTTCCCTTCGAAACCAGAAATTTCCCAACCATCAAATTGATATCCTTTTTCTAATTCACCCTTATAGACAGGTAACATAAAATCTTCTTCCGACACTATCGTTGAACTCATTTCTTTTCCATTTTGAATGGTCACGGTTACCCTATGAGGTTTTAATTCGCTTACCTCTCCCGTATCTTTGTTTAAAATAAATTCTTTTACTGTCGTATTTCTCGCAAAATCTTTTACAACAATCTTAATGTTTAGTGTCTTATCTGCTATTTGTTTAATATCATCAAATGATTTATATTCTTTTCCATTTACATAAATATGTTGTTCTTGAATCTCACCATCGAATCCATTATTTCTCTTATCATTAATATTAAACACTACAGATTTTCCGTTAGCATATTCGATACTAGTATTTCCCTTAGGATCAATGTTTACTTCTGGTTTTACATTATCATATAAAAATTGATAGTGTACTCCAACCGCTTTAGCATTCAAATCGCTATAGCCAGTTTGAAGATAAACATTTCCATCCATATCTGTTACCTTATCTGGAAATCCGTTTGCTTTATAGTCTTTCATTCCCCAGTCCATGATGTCACCGTCTTTAACATTAAGCTTAATGTTAAAATCTCTAGTGTTATCAATGTGTAAATCTCCGTAGATTAAATAATTATCTACAACCGATTCATTAACTCTCAACTCCCAGTTAAAACCACCCTTATCAGAAATCTTACCTCTTAAATAAAATTCTGGATTTCGTACATAAATTTTATTAGATTTAGATGGATTAAAGTAGTTCTTGTCCATTGAAAGATTTACTGGTTTTGCATCAATAAATAACGTAGAGCCATCTTCTTTTATAGCTTCTACATTGGACTTATCCTCTCCTGTGTACTCTTTACCATCCTTACCAAATAATACAAGTTTAGAAGGATCTGTTACAAGATTGCCATCGTTATCGATTGCTTCTCCTTTATCGTTCATTTTAAATGTAAACACTTGATATCTTACAATGTTAAAGCCGTCCAAAGCCGACATTAATACTGATTGAGTACTTCTTCCATCTTCAACATTTCTACTATCAGAATAAATTATTTTTTCTGATAAGACTCTTAGATTAGGATTGGCCTTTTGGATTTTTGCTATATCTTCCTTGTTATAGACTCCATCCCCTTCTAACATATCCGTTTTTCCAGGATTATAGGTAGTCACTTTTAGTGCAAAGCCTTTTCTTAGAATGATGTTATCCTTTAACAGATATTGTTGTTTTTCTGAATCAGAATAGATTTTACCAGATTCCATCTCCATTAAATTGGTTGGTTTGTTTTTTGAAAGATCTCCTTCTCCTAATTCTATTACATTCCCATAACTTGATGCATACGGATATTCTGCTTTAGTTTCCTTATTTTTTTCAGGCATTCTAATTTTAGTTTCAGCTTTTATCTGATCATCATCTTTAACAAAGAATCTCATATCTCCTGCAAAAGCTAATCCATCAACAATATCATTAATATTTGCGTATAAATCAAATGTCATCGTTTTTGAGTGGGAATCATACTTGGTCGTTTTGATTTCTATAGATTTATAGTTATTTCCATAATATACTTTGGCATTTTTAGAAACATTACTTATCTTTCCAAGAATTTCAAAGTGTCCATCTTTAGATGGGTTTAGAATGCCATAAATTTTTGATTTGATTTCGTCAAGTTTTTCAGTTTCATATTGTAAGGCACTACCATCGTCATAAGCAATGATATTTCCCTTATCATCGTATTTATAATCGTATTCCTCTATTCTCTTACCAGTTTCACTTGTAAAGTCATCAACTTCTCTATATTTCTTTTTAATGAGTTTCTTTAAGTCTTTGCTTTCAAAATCTCTAATTGTTGAAATAGTTTTATGAATATTAAAGATAGATTTTCCTTCGATAGGCCGCTCATCTACTAAAAGGTTATTTTCCATCTCAGCTGTCTCTTTGTTTGGGCTATCATCTTTAACATTTTTTAAATTCTTAAATTTAGATTCAGGAATTTCTCCAAGCTTTTGGTATTTAGATGAATCTTGATCAGGATCTATTAAATAATACGAAATCATTCCATTTTGATCTGCATGATCAGCAAATTTAATTCTATGAATCTTTGTGAAATTGCTAGAACCGTCTAATGCAATCACTTCAATGATTTTGCCTCTTAAATCTCCTGCACCTTTAATTTCATAAATGGTATTTCCGTCTTTGTCAAGTTTCCTATTTCTTCCTTGACCCTCACCTGCATAAGTTACTTCAAGATTTTTCTCAACCTCTCCATCTTCATTAACAAGAGCGGCGCCAGCATACCAAACTTCATTGGCAATCTCGTCAAATTTTTCAGGATGTTCTTTTTGATCTCTCGCAAATAGCGTTTCATTCTTATATTGCTCTTTGACCTTGTGATAAGTATCCTTTGTAATTAACTTAATTTTTTCAGGGTTTGAAAAATCAATTGAAACAATCTTTGGAGAGGTGTTATCAATTTTTACAGGAATATAGGAAACCTGCCAAGGGTAATCCTTGGTTAATCTATATTTAAATTTATAGAAATATTGGCCTTCCGCAATCGGTTCAAATTGTCCTCGTATCTTAGTAGCAGGATCTTTTTTGTCATTACTTTCTGGGGCATTTTCTTCTCTACCTCTCGGGTTATAAATGAGTCCATCCCATTTCAAGTCACCCCAAACTTTTAGTTTAGATGATTTAATGCCCTTTGCATCATTTCTTTTAGAGTTTAAAATTCCTTTAATAAAGTGTTCTCTCGAAATGACTTTTAAGTCTTTTTGATTTTCTCCCTCTTTATTCGTATTTACTATTGAAATCACCCCTTCTTCTGCACTTCTTAATACAAGTGGAGAAGGCGTTAATCCTCTCTCAAGTTGAGCATCTTGAGGATTCCCATTTGAATCTAAAGGATAGACTTTCGCAATTTTTGATCCACTCGTTGATGGTGCATTTATCCCTTCGTTATTGAAAGCAAATAATTCTGGATTTTGATCAAGGGAGGTAATATTTTTATCTTTTCTATTTTGTATAACTCCTGCTGGATTAAACTTATCGATGCCATGTTCTCCACCAATTCCCTTATTTAAGGTACCTGGAATTTTTGGTTTACCGTCATCATCATAAGCTTCCATTGCTTTTGATTTTGATCCTTCTTCCCAAGCCCATTTATCAAGTATTGGTTCGTGGTTCCAATTCCCAGCAAATCCCATTAGAGGCATCGATAAAGAAGGTTGGAAGTTTATTTTCTTCCCGTTGGAGTTTAGAGCTTCCATTTCTTCCACTGACTCAAAATGAATAAATGATTCTACAAATTTATTTTTATTTTTTGCTTCCCCAACATTTATAACC
>NZ_KQ970181.1:117494-120327 GCF_001579015.1 Streptococcus oralis | reverse complement strand
TCTGTAGTTACAGTTGATGCAGAAACTTTAAATGTTAAAGGTCTATTTGAGGTATTGTGAAGCTTGATTGTAAAGTATTTTTTATCACCTTTTATTTCTTTAAGAGAAATGGAACCATATGAATTTACCAAACCTTTAGAATCTGTATTTTTGAAAGTTGCTACAACTTCATTTCTCAAAGCGTTGGCAACATTAATTAGCCCCGCTCCCTGCTGTCTAGGTGATGCAAAGTATTGACTCTTTTCTTTCCAAGAGGTTGCATCCATCATCGGTCTTGCAGTATTTTGTAGGGCTATTTTTGTAAGACTTGTAAGGTCTATTTTGTCATCTCCCTTAAGATTTTTCAAGACAGGTCTTTCAAGCAATTCCTTTAATTTTGGCCTAATCAAAACAGTAGAAGCTGCTACGATTGGAGTTGCCATGCTAGTTCCTGACATATAACCATAAGTGGATTTACCATTAATAACATTTAGAGTAGATTTAATATTTTTACCAGGTGCTGAAACATCCGGTTTTAAAAGCAAATCTGTTCTTGGCCCCCAAGATGTAGACCCTGCTGGAACTATAATATCTTCTTTATAAAGTTCTTTGTCTGTGTCAGGTGCAAATTTAAAGTCAATTTCTTTTTCATCACCTACATTCGGTTTATTAGAATTATAGCTTTCCATATCAATTGGATAGTATTGTTCTAAGTTATCTTTAAAATCTTCCTTATTATTTCTTTTGACTTCAGTTTTTTTATCAGGGTTAATCATGTTCCATAATTTTACACCATCATCTCCTGAAATTGAAAATACTTGACTTTTAGTCCCTTCATCCGCTTCATATCCCATAGCTGGAAGGTCTGTCCAATTATCTCTATTGTAGTAATTTACAGTATTTACAACCATAATGGCACGTGCGCCTTTATCCGTAGCTCTTTTAAAAGCATCTTTTAAATCCTTGGTATAAATTCTATCCATTACTGCAATTTTGCCCTTAAGATCCAATCCTATCAAATCCTGATCTTGACCTTTGCCTATATATACAAATTTTAATTTATTTGGAGTTTTTGAACCATCCTCATTTGTCAGGATTTTATTTTTATCGAAAAAAGCCCCTATATTTCTGTATTTAAAACTTTGTCCTCCAATGTTAACCTTATCAAACTCAATGGTTTGATTTTTAGCAGAAGCAACGGCTATTGCATCTTCATGTGCGGCAGTTCGTGTTACATTTCCAGTATCTGTCATTTTCAGATTATTATTTGCTACTAAATCCCAAGAAGAACTTGAAGCAGAAGTCGCAAAGTTACCTGTAGCAACAACCATTGGGATTCCAGCTTTTCTTAATGCTCTAATAGCCTCCCAATATTTCTCGCCTACAAGACCTGTTCCCGTAAAGCCAGATGATACCGAAACAACATCAACATTGTGCTTAATCGAATCTTCAATAGCATGAAACATTGTTTCATCACCCGCAAACCCAGATCCTGCGTCAGAGTACATTTTATAAGAGAAAATTTGTGCATTAGGCGCAATTCCATCTATACCATTAAAGTTCTTGATGTCTTTTTCAGTATCATTTCCAGCAAGAATACCTGCAATATGCATCCCATGTGGGTCAAAATAATCCCTACCATCATCATATTTTTCTACAGTGATTTTACCACCATTATAATAATTGAACGCATGAGGGATTTTATCACTCAACCAATAATTTTTATCAGTGCCTTTTAAGTCTTCTTTTTTAAATTTCATTGAGTCTTTGGCATCATCATCGATTCTCATAGCCTTATGCCTATAATCTGTTCCAGTATCGATATTTGAAATAACCATACCTCTACCATCAAAATTTTTCCCAAATGGAGCATTGATAGACTTTAGGTAATCAATAGCTTCCTCAACTCCAATTTCCTTTCTGGCATGATTCATCATTGGTTGGAGTTTTTGTGATCGTTCAATTGATGAAACACCTTCTATTTGTTTAATTTTGTCCAAATTATCTGGAGTTGTTTCTATTGCACTACCATTAAAAATCGTATTATAGGTATATAAAACTTTTGTATCCTTAAGTTTTGATAGTTCCTTAATTACTTTTTCTCCAGATTCTTTATCTTTAAATTCAGCAATATAGACAACTTTATCATCTTTTTTCGGATTTTCTGTATCTTTATTTACAAATGAGTTCGCATCATTTCCTTTGGATTGATTGGAGTCTTCTTTGATACTTTCTCCTTCGTTACTAGTTTTTTTGTCTATCTCAGACTTTCTACTAACAACTTCTTTTTCCTCAATAACTGTTGTCTTCTTCTCTTCAGTATCCTTTGAAGTTTCTATAACATTATGAATATCTTCAGATCGTTCATTGTTTTCTGTTTCTTTATCTGCTACTACTTTTTCTTTATCAGAAATTCTTAAAGCATCTTCAGAACTAGGTGCATCTGCTAAAATTACCTCATTGGGGGCATATGCTGCTAAAATAACTGCAGCAGTAGTTAATGACAATACCGTACTTTTTTTCATTTTAATTCCTTAATTTTTTATTTTAAACCCAATAGATAGAAAACTTTAACCTTGCTAGCCTTTGTTATAAAAAGTTTTATGACGTATTATCTAGTGGGATAGAGTAGTACATTTATATATAATTGTTAGCTCTCTGAAAAATAGTATATCAATTAAAAAATTTTAAGTCAAGAAAAATTAACACTGGTTAATTTTTTTTTAATCCATGTTAACAAAAAATCTAGTCAATAAATTTTATAGTTAACTGGGTACAGTATAAACTCATTCGTGCCATCAAAAATATTATCAATCAACTTGAACAACTACCAAAATCGCAAAAAGGGGGGATG
>NZ_KQ970181.1:112090-116913 GCF_001579015.1 Streptococcus oralis | reverse complement strand
CAAGAAATAGCTGGCAGGATAGTAGGCCGTAAAGGCGAAAGGCACGATAAAGCTAATCAACCAACGAAGGAGCGAATTGTAAATGGAAATCGGATACTTGGCAAAGTCATTAAACATATAAAAAATGTAAATCATGGCGCCTGACTGCTTGGTCCAAAAAGCGATACTGGCAGTCGCGATTTTCAAGGAAGTATAGATCAAGGTCGCAAAAGGAATGCAGACTAGAAAAATCAGGAATTTTGAAAGAGTCCAAGCAATGCTTGATACTGTTGTCGCTAATAAAATTCCACCGACCAAGAGTTCGCCCAAGGCATCAATCTGAAAGGTCTCAACGAGGATGTGAAAGAGAGGATTGATAGGACGAGTCAGATACTTGTCAAACTCCCCTTTTCGGACTAGTCGTTGACCTAAAGCCCAGAGATTGTCAAAAAAGAGATGGTCCAATCCCTTGGGAATTAAGGAAAAGCCATAGATAAAGGCAATCTCTTGAAAGGTCCAACCCTCTAGCGATGGGATGTGTTGAAAGAGTACATTGAGAAACAAGAGGTTCAAGCCTTGAGTCAGGAAGACACCTAAAACACCAACCACAAAATCGACCTTGTATTCCATGATTTGCTTGATGTATTGTCTGATAAAAATCAAATGCATGCGTTGATATTTTTTCATACTAACCTCCCTGAATAGTGATGAATGACTGGACCCGTTTCCAAATCAACTGAGACAAACCTACCATCACTATGAGCCAGAAGAACTGTAGCAAGAGTGCTTGAAGAATCTGACTGGCATCGTATTTTCCAACAACAATCATAACTGGAGTATAAATCAAGGATGAAAAAGGCAAGAAGGACAGAATATCTGATACGATCTTTGGAAAGAAAGCCAAGGGAATCAAACTCCCAGACATAAAGTCAATCAGAGAATTCTTAAGCAGATTAGAGCCCCATAAGTTTTTAAACGCAAAGGCTGAAAATCCAAAGCAGATATTAAAGAAAAAGTTGATCAGGTAGGCTAGGATTAAGCTAAAGAGATAAAGGATGGTTAATCCTAGCACTTCTACAACCCCTTGCCCAGATAAAATTTTCATCAAGACAATCACACTTAAAAATGGCAGTCCAACAGAGATAAAAATCAACCACTTGGAACCAAGTTCTGTGAAAAGATAAGAAGCCGCAAAATGCACTGGTCTCAGCAAGCGCATGATAATGGATCCATCCTTGACCTCCTCCCCAATCATAAAGGAACTATCAGACCTAGTCAAAAGATTGGTCACAAAACTCATGATGATGTAGAGGGTGATATCTGCCATGCTGAAGCCCTGAATCAAAGACTCTTGCGAGGAATCAAAGACGGCCTTCCAGAGATAAAAGGCCACAAAAGCCCCCATGACATCGCCAACCCGATAGAGAATAAAGTTGACTCGATAGGTAATCAGCTCCTGAATCCCTGCATTGATAAAGGATTTATAACGTCTCCACAATTTGACCATCTTAAAGCTCCTTTCGGTAGAAGCGACGGATAATATCCTCAATATCCGTATCCACCATCTTCAAATCACGAACTTCAAAATCAGATAGGGTTTGCTTGATAATATCAGCTGACTGGTAGCAGGAACTATCAAATTCTATATTGAGGCTATTTCCTTGTCTATCAATGGTTATATCAGGCAGGCCTTCATAGTTAGAAAAGAGATGACTTTGACCCGGCATCAGTTCAAAGGAAAGTGTCTTCATCTTACCAAAGGTTTCCTTGAGTTGGCTAACCGTTCCATCAAAAATCTCTTGCCCCTTATCAATCATAAAAATCCGATCACAAAGTTGCTCAATATCACTTAAATCATGAGTAGTCAAGAGAATGGTTGTTTCTTCCTCCTGATTGATTTGGGTGATGGCCCGGCGAATATTGTCCTTGACCGAAACGTCCAAACCAATGGTCGGTTCATCTAAAAAGAGAACCTTGGGATTATGGAGCAAGGAAGCCGCAATGTCCGCCCGCATTCGTTGCCCCAGTGAAAGAGTTCGCACGGGATCCTTGATAAATTCCTTCAAATCCAAGACTTCATTCAAAAAATCCATCCGCTTATGGAAAAGCGAGTCTGGCACATCGTAAATCTCTTTCAAGACCGTGTAGGTTTCTTGCAGAGCCAAATCCCACCACAGCTGGGTACGTTGTCCAAAGACTACTCCAATATCCTTGACATAATCTTGACGATTGTCCTGCGGAATCTTGCCGTTAATCCGACAAAAACCCGATGTCGGCTTCAAAATTCCTGTCAGCATTTTAATGGTTGTCGACTTCCCAGCACCATTTGCTCCGATAAAGCCTAAAATTTGGCCTTTTGGAACTTCAAAGGTCAAATCCTTGACCGCTTCAAAGGTCTGCTTTTCAGGATGAATAAAGGAGCGCAAAGCCCCCTTCAAGCCTGGTTCCTTTACTGTCTTCACAAAATTTTTCTGAAGATGTTCCACTTCTATCATTGCCATAAATCTCTCCCTATCGTAAGGAATAGCAACATTGTGTTTTTAACTACAAATATTCTAAATCCTTACTTTCTACACCTTCTCAATATTATTATAGAAGGCTTTATACCAACCTATTATAGTCCAATAAAAACTAGAATGCAAGCGTTTGCCTATAGATTATGAAATTAGAGATTTCTCTCCTAAAGCAATACTTTTAATCAAAAATTCTGGTTTAATCGTTTCCTTAAAACACAAAAAAACCCACCTTCACAGGCAGGTTTCATCTGTATTATTCAGCTAGATTACGCTTTACCTTCTGAACCGAATACGTCGATACGTTCTTCAACTGATGCTTGGATAGCTTTTACACCGTCAGCCAAGAATTTACGTGGGTCGAAGAGTTTCTTCTTGTCGTATTCTGCTTCGTTTGCTTCGTAGTCGCGAGCAAATTTACGAGTTGCGTTAGCGAATGCGATTTGGCATTCAGTGTTAACGTTAACTTTCGCAACACCAAGTTTGATAGCTGCTTGGATTTGGTCATCAGGAATACCTGAACCACCGTGCAATACGATTGGGAAGCCTGGAAGAGCTTCTGTCAATTTCTTCAAGTGGTCAAGGTCAAGACCTTCCCAGTTAGCTGGGTAAGGACCGTGGATGTTACCGATACCAGCTGCCAAGAAGTCAATACCAGTTGCAACCATTGCTTTAGCGTCTTCGATTGGAGCCAATTCACCTTTACCGATGATACCGTCTTCTTCACCACCGATAGTACCAACTTCAGCTTCTACTGAGATACCTTTAGCGTGTGCTTTTTCAACAACGTCTTTAGCCAATTTAAGGTTTTCTTCAACTGGAAGGTGTGAACCGTCAAACATGATTGAAGTGTAACCAACTTCGATACACTCAAGTGCATCTTCGTAGTGACCATGGTCAAGGTGGATCGCTACTGGTACAGTGATACCCATTGATTCAACAAGGTTAGCGATCAAGTTGCGAGCAACTTTGTAACCACCCATATATTTAGCAGCACCCATTGAAGTTTGGATCAAAACTGGAGCTTTTTTAGCTTCTGCTGCACGCAAGATAGCTTGAGTCCACTCAAGGTTGTTTGTGTTAAATCCACCAACTGCATAACCGTTGTCACGAGCTGCTTGGACAAATTTTTCTGCTGAAACGATTGCCATTTGTCAGGCCTCCTATATATTTTTTGGGACATCCCATTTACATTGTTCATTTTATCACTTTTTGATAAAAAAAGCTAGTTTTTCCCATACTTTAGATTGAATTTCTTCCAACTCAATCAATGTAAACCCTTTCTTTCCCTTAGTCTTGAGCGACTTTAGGATAAGACATGAAGAAGGTCAAACGATCATCTTGCATCTCAAAATGATAAGGTAATTTCTCGTGTTCTAATAAACTTTTGACCACAAAGAGTCCCATCCCCGAACCCTTGGCCTTGCGACTAGCATTTTCAGAAAAAGACTGGGCCAATTTTTCTTGTTCCTCAGGACTACAGCTATTCTCGATATAGAGCTCCCCTTCTCTTTCACCAATTCGAACCAAGCCACCTGGAGTGGAGTGCTTGATAGCATTGCTGATGAGATTCGATAGAATCAATTTCATGACAGATGGGTTTATGTAAGCCTGCTGATGGGTTAGGCTAATGTCTACCTGAAGTTCTCTCTCCTTGGTGAGCAAAGCATAATCCTTGACCAGACTTTGCGTCATCTGAAGGAGGTCAACCTCTTCTTTCTCGTCTCGCAATTCCTGAACAGAAGAAAGAGACAATATCTGGAGAACGTGGTGACTGAGGTCATCCACAATCCCCAAGGCAACTCCCAGATAGTGATCTCTATCCTTGTAACGACCGATATTTTCTTTCATATTTTCGATTAGGATTTTGAGACTAGCCAGAGGTGTTTTCAATTCATGAGAAGCTCCTCGTAAGAACTCAACCTTCATCTTCTCAAGCTGGAGAATGGCTTCATTCTTCTCATGCAAGTCCGCAATGACAGTCAAAAGATGCTGGTATAGGCTATTGATCTGTTCCTTGAGATCGCCAATCTCATCCTTGGAATCCACGCGCAATCGCACTTGAGCATCTAGTTCCATCATCCGACGGGTCACCCGCTTGATTTCCAAGATCGGCGCAACAATGGTTCGAGCATAGATATAGGCTACCAAAAGGGAAATCAAAAATGAAGCCAGCAAGGTATAGGGGAGAAATTGGAGACTAATCTGCTCTGCTTCCTTTTGCAAGTCCATGGAAGCTAAAAACTGAAGAGTCATGGTGCTACCATCTTGGGTTGTCACCTCACGCTCCTCGATAAAGAGAGAGGTGGTCTGGCGGTCTGTGTCCAGAGG
>NZ_KQ970181.1:104536-112035 GCF_001579015.1 Streptococcus oralis | reverse complement strand
AGAGGTGGTCTGGCGGTCTGTGTCCAGAGGAAGATTGTCCTTGACTTCTAACTTGTCCTCTGTCATCTCTCCCTTGACGGCCCCCTTGATATCACTAGTCTGGGAATACAAGTCCAACACTTGCTCGATACTTTGCCTATCCTTTCCTTCTAGGGACTGAGCAATGGCTGTCGCTTTCTGACCAATGGTTTCCTGACGGTGGCTCAGATAAGTAGAGGGAAAGAGAAAATAAATGGCTAAATGAAGACAAATAACCAGAACACTAAAAATCGAGAAGGTATAGATAAATATCTTTGTAAATAAACCTGTTCGTTTCATTTTCTCTCCAATTTATAACCAACATTGCGCACAGTGAGGATACAATCCAGGTCTAGCTTTTTCCGTAATTCCTTGATATAGACATCAATAACACGGTCAAAGGGAACCTCATCTGTCGCCTTCCAGACAGCATCGATAATCTGAGAACGAGTCAAGGCCCGTCCTTCATTTTTCACCAGATAGTCCAGAATTTCCAACTCTTTGGCATTAATGGCAACTTCTTGACCTGCGAGGCTTGCACTGTAACTCTCAAAGTCCACCTTGGTATTCTTATAGGAGAAGACTCGTCCCGTATCGTAGTAGCGCTTGAAAATCGCATCCACCCTCACTTTTAAGAGGGAGAGGGAGAAGGGTTTTTCCAGATAGCCGTCTGCTAGAGAAGCAAAGGCGCTCATCTTGTATTCCTCATCCTGAAAGGCGGTCAGCATCAAGACAGGAACCTGACTGGTCTTACGAATCTCCGCTAGGACTTCTAGACCATTGAGCTTGGGCATCTGGATATCCAGTAAAACCAGGGCTACTTCATAGCTGGAAAATTTTTCTAGAGCTTCTTGTCCATCTGCTGCTTCAATTGTTTCATAACCACAATCTGTCAAATAGTCACTGATCCCCTCACGGATCATCTCTTCATCTTCTACAATTAAAATTTTCATAGAAAAAACGTTTCACATTCCTTTAAATTTCTTGTAAATCATCTCGGTTTCACCCTGAAAGGAAGAGGCCTTATACTCAATGAAAATCAAAGAGCAAACTAGGAAGCTAGCCGCAGGCTGTACTTGAGTACGGCAAGGTGAAGCTGACGTGGTTTGAATTTGATTTTCGAAGAGTATTATCAAGATGAAATAGATAAAAATGCTACCTATATTATACCCCATTTAGGGGAGAATAGGTAGCAAGTTTTTTATTCGCTATCTAGCAAGAGCTCTTTTGGTTGTTTTCTAAGGAGATTGCTTGAAGCAAGCGCCATAACAAGAACCACTAGAACCAAAGCAAGAATAAAGACGATGATAAAGTCTGATGTCTGAATGGAAATGTCTAGGCTCGACAAGGTCTTACTAAAGCCATCTACTTCTGCACCACCACCAAGGTTAGAGGCTTGAGCCGCCTTGCTGGCTTGCTTGGCAACACCTGAAGTGACATTGGCAAGGACGGTGTTTCCGATTGCACGAGCTGTATAATTAGCTAGGAAGTAAGCAGAAATGAGAGCAGGGATGGCAATCAAGATCGATTCAGTGATGAATTGACCCAAGATACTTGCCTGCTTGAGACCGATAGAAAGGAGAATTCCCACTTCCTTGCGACGGGCATTGATCCAAAGACTGAGCAAGAGGGCAAGGAGAAGAACTGAGAAGCTCAAGCTACCCCAGAAGAGGAGGTTGGCCATCTTGTACATACCAGAGATAGATTGCTCAAGAGCTGGGTAGTTAGAGGAGCTCTTCACAAGTGTGTAGCTCTTCCAGTTGATACCACTGATACCGTTCAATTCTTTCATGACATCATCCAAGTTCTTGTCTGCTGTTACAAAGAAGGTTGCGTCCCCATAAATGGCTGTGTCTTCTGTGTATCCATATAGTTTAGCAGCCGTATGGATATCTGTGATAGCTGTGTTTTCATAGAGTTCTTGTGAGTAGGTTACTGCTGACTTATTATGACCATCAAAGAGTCCCTTGATTGTCACTTCGACTGTTTCCTTGGCACCTTTTTCATTATCTGCATCGTAGATGTTGGAGTCCAGTTTAACCTTGTCCCCAACTTTCCAGCCGTGTTTGGCTGCCAAGTCCTTGTGCATGAGGATCTTGTCCTTGTCGTCGTTGGTTAGGTGCTCACCTTCAACCAGCTTATATGAGCCAGAGACAAACTTATCTTCTTTTGAGGAGTCATTGACACCTGTAATCATCAAACTGCTGCCAAACCGTTTTGCTCGGTCAGCAGTGAGATTTTTCTTGGTTTCTGGCGTTTCAATGAGGTCGTATCCAGTCAAATCTCCGATAGCATTGATGCGTTTAACATAAGACTCGATGGCCTTGTTTTCGGTGATTTTTTTGATATCCTCACCCTTGATATTCCCAGCACCACGAGGCGTTCCTTGATTGACGCGACGATTGATTTGCATGGAGAAGCTGTTGGTGATATTTTTAAACGTCTCCTGAGAAGCCTTGGCAGTAGCTCCCTTGATCGACAAACCGACCAAACTCAAGCTCGCCATGAGGAGAATAATCAGGAAGATAACAATCGATTTGAAAAACTTCCTTATAACATAAGCAAATGCGTTGTGTAACATAGGTTCCCTTTCTAGATTTGATTTAATAATTCTATCAAAACAAGCTCATCTTATTTTGTAGTATTGCGAGTTTCAGTCAGTTTCTTGTCCTTCAACTCAAGTGTAATATCGGACGCTTGCGCCACTTCTTTACTATGCGTAACGACGATTACACATTTACCTGTTTTCTCGGCAAGTGATTTGAGCAGTTCGATAATATCTCCAGCAGTTTTAGGGTCCAGATTTCCTGTTGGCTCATCAGCTAGAATAACTGGAGCTTCTGAGACCAAACTGCGAGCAATAGCAACACGTTGCTGTTGACCCCCTGATAACTGGAGAACGTTCCGCTTGATCTGACTTTCATCCAAACCAAGTTCAAGAAGTGTATCCTTGCTTGCTTTTTTGTTGACCAAGCGGATATTTTCCAGCGGAGAAAGATAATCTATCAAGTTATAATTTTGAAAGACCAGAGAAATATGGTGCATGCGATGGTAAGAATATCCCTTATTCCGAATGTCTTCTCCTTGGAAAAGGATAGAACCTTCGACAGGACTATCTAGACCAGCAAGTAGGGACAAGAGAGTGGATTTTCCTGCTCCTGACTCACCAATGATACTATAAAACTTTCCGGGTTCAAAATTATACTTGATCTGATATAAAACTGCTTCAGCAGTGTTCTTATAACGGTAGGTAACATCTTGCAATTGTAATAAAGTCATGATTTCTCCTTCTTATATTCAATGAAAATCAAAGATCAAACTAGGAAGCTAGCTGCAGGTTGCTCAAAGCACAGCTTTGAGGTTACAGATAAAGCTGACGCGGTTTGAAGAGATTTTCGAAGAGTATTAACTAATAGATGATAAAATTTCCTTAGGTGATTTTCTAAACAAGAATAGGAAACAAAGAGCTACGGACAAGCAACTAATCAATAGCAGAAAGACATAGGATTCTGCAAAAGATAAGATGCTGGTTGATAGACTGCTTGCTTTGGCTAGCGTGTCTTGTAAGGTTGCCTGATCTCCACTGGCTAGGACAGTTTGGAGCAGATAAGATGTAATGGCTTTCCCAGCAATAAAGGATGGAAGCAAAGCTCCAAGAGATACCAACACCACCTCTAAACAGAACTGTAGGAAGATTGAGCTCTTGCCTTTTCCAAGTGCCAGTAAAATCCCTACTTCGTAGACCCTTTCTCTCAACCAGAGAGACAAGACCAAAATTAAGGCTCCAGCTCCAGCTATCAACATCCCATAAAGGAAGATAGTTAGGAAGGTTTGGAAGGTTGCAACTGAGTCTTTGATCTGTTCAAAGGCCTTGTTTTCCTTTTCGACTTGATAGCCTTGATTTTCCAAGGCCAAGTTTTCCACCTGCTTCATGAGTCCGTCCATTTCCTTAGGATTTTCTACATAGAAGCGCGCTGCACTAACTTGAGGTTCACTATTTCCCAAAAGGGTTTGGCTACTTTCATAGTCTGTAAAGACTTGGTTTTCACTGAAGTCAGAAGACAAGCCTGTAAATTTCTCTTGTTTTTTACCAGAAAAGATTCCGACAATCTCAAACTCTACTGTTTGTCCTTTTCCAGCTTCGGACTGTCCAGCATCCAAGCGAATCTTGTCATGAAGTGAAAGACTGTTCTTCTTAGCCAACTCTTCGTGAATAAGGATTTTCTTGGAATCTCCTTTTTGAAGGTGTCGACCTTCTTTTAGATTGAAAGCTGAGCTGGTGAAGGTAACATCCCTAGATGAATCCTCAAGAGCCGTTAAGCTAACCAAGTTCTTGTCCGCAGCTGACAAATCATCGCGTTCTACGCTCTGCTCACCACTCACCGCTTCCTTGTCTTTTAATTTTGCGACCGTCTCGAGTTCAGGAGAGACATTTTCCAGTCCCTTAATCTTGCTAACGGATGCTAGGTCCGATAACTTGAAGGTCTGACCGTTCTCTATCTTCTTAATAGAAAAAGAGGTATTGAGAGATTTGTAAAGATTCGTTTCTACTGTTTTGTTGGACTTCATCAGAGTCAAACAGGCTGAAATTCCGGCCAATAGGACCAATAAAATCAGAAATAAAATAAAACTTCTCAGTCGTTTTCTGCTGACATAAGCCCAAGCTCTTTGGATTGGATTCATTTGTCACCTCCATATTTGTAAGACTATTATAAAATCCAAATATGAAATGTTTATGAAATCGAAAAAACTTTTTGATTTATTTGTTGAAAAAATGAAGAAAGCTAGCAACTGCTAACTTTCCTCATATTAGAACACGTTTTACCCATCAAAAACCGACTCCATTCTATGATTGATAGTTCTTGATGCCGATAGCTTTCGATATCCAAAATGCCTTCTCTAGTCTTCTTTAGAAAAACAAAAAGAGCTAGCCAAAGCTAACTCTTACCCTATGCGGAGAGAGGGACTTGAACCCTCACGACCTAAAGCGGTCACAGGATCCTTAGTCCTGCGCGTCTGCCAATTCCGCCATCCCCGCGTCGATTACCTTACTAGTATATCAACTTTCAAAATCTTTGTCAACACTTTTTTCAGATTTTTTTCATTTTTCCAAGGGAATCATTCTTTAATTTCATCAAGATTTTCATCCAATAATTTGGCTCCCAGAGTATTCTTAAAATGTCCAAGAGCAAACTGATGATTTTCTGGCCAGATAGAGGCAACTGCGGGCTTGACAACCTCGATTTGATAACCTAAATTATAAGCATCAATAGCCGTATGCAGGACGCAAATATCCGTCAAAACACCAGTTAAGATGACGGTATCAACCCGACGTTCTCGCAAGCGAATATCGAGATCCGTTCCTGAAAATGCTGAATAGTGACGCTTGTCCATCCAAAAGACGCGACTATCGTCCTTATTTTCCGCATAGAAATCAGCTAGGGGGCCATAGAGGTTACGGCCACTAGTCCCAATGATGTTGTGCGGTGGAAAGAGTTTACTCTCAGGATGAAAATCATCCCCTTCCTCATGAGCATCAATGGTGAAGAAAACATAGTCTCCACGATCGAAAGCCAGTCTGGTCACCTGATTGATTGCCTCTGATATTGCTTGAGCAGGTGCTCCAGCAGTTAGCTTTCCGTTGTCTGCTACGAAATCCTCTGTATAGTCAATCGAGATTAAAGCCTTTGCCATTAGTAGTCCCTCTTTTTCACTTCCTCAAAAATATCACCAATTAGAACTTTGAGATAAGTCCCCTTCATTCCGAGCGAGCGACTCTCAATAATTCCCGCTGACTCTAGCTTACGGAGAGCATTGACGATTACTGAGCGCGTGATTCCGATACGGTCAGCAATAACTGATGCAGTCAATTGTCCTTCATTTCCATCCAACTCAGCTAAAATAGCTGATACGGCACGAAGTTCTGAATAGGAGAGGGTATTGACCGCCATGGTAACAGCCGTACGACGACGAATATTTTTCTCATCTTCTTCACGTTGGAAGTTCAAAAGTTGAATCCCTACCACCGTGCTCGCAATCTCAACGAGAATCAAATCCTCATCTTCAAATTTCTTATCATTACGCCAAATAATCAAGGAACCTAGGCGAATCCCTGATACATGAATGGGAGCAATGGTTGTCAAACCATCTGGAAAGTCCGCACGGCTCTCAACAGGGAAAATGGTCAAATCATGTTCAACAGGAAGATTGGCTTCCGTGTCGTAGATCATGTTTGCCCCTTGTACATAGTCATCTGGAAACGTCTTGGTTTGGAAAAACTGCTCTACGCGATCGGTATTGGTTTTATAGCGCATAAAATAGCCCAAAAGTCGTCCCTTGCTATTGACAATACAGGCATTGCAATCAATAATGTCTGCTAGTTGACGTGTAATGGCATTGTATGGAAGTTCATCCTGCATTTGCTCTTCAGAGCGTTTTAAAATTGATGTAATTTTTCTTGTCTTTTCTAATAAATGTGCCATTTTTCACCTCGCATTTAATCGCTACCATTATAACATAAAGAACCTAAAATTTCAATAATTATCTGAAAATTGCTTATTGAATTGCAATTTTTAAAAGCAAAAATATTTTAGAAAAAAACATTATTTTTCATTGACAAGACTTTATTTTTTTGATATTATAACATTATAAGAAGATGAATTAAGGATCCCTTCCCATCTCACCTTTCCTTTACTATTATCCATCTTCTTTTCCCCTTGGTCTCCTTATATATAAAAGCGATTCACAATGTGAATCGCTTTTTCCTATTTATCTCCCTTGTTACGAATAACAAAGCCTGTTTTCTTTTCGCTTGAAGTGTTGCGAGGTTTTTTATTGTCTTTATTTCGGTAACGTCTGTCTTTATCAAAACGATTGTTCCCACGACTACCTTTCTTGAACTCATCACGACGACCATTGCCACGGCGATCACGGTCTCGACGATCCTCCCCACGACGACCTCCACGACCTCCCTTAGCTTTTCCACCGAAGCCATTACCTGATGGTTTAAATGGTAGTGGTTTTTCACGTGCAATCTCAACTTCCGGAAGACTGTCAGGATCTTGGACTGTCAGACTCAAGATATACATAGCCAACTCTTCTGGACTAAATTCAGCAGCTAACTTACGAGCATCTTTAGCAAATTTCTCAAAGTTGGAACGAATGCTTTCATCTGCGAAATCACGTTCGATTTTCTTGAGGGCGACTTGCTTTTTAGCTTGGAAGGCTTCTTCTGCTGTCGCTGGTTTCAAGCCTTTCATGCGTTTCTTGGTCAAGTTTTCGATGATTTGGAGATAACCCATTTCATTTGGAGAAACAAAGGTAATGGACTGACCTGACTTACCAGCACGACCTGTACGACCGATACGGTGAACATAGCTTTCAGGATCTTGTGGAATATCGTAGTTGTAGACATGGGTCACACCCGAGATATCCAAGCCACGCGCCGCTACGTCTGTCGCAACTAGAACATCAAGATTTCC
>NZ_KQ970181.1:93995-104302 GCF_001579015.1 Streptococcus oralis | reverse complement strand
ACTAGAACATCAAGATTTCCATTTTTAAAATCACGGAGGACACGAAGACGTTTGTTTTGGTCCAAATCACCATGGATCCCCTCTGCGCGGAAACCGCGTATTTTCAGGCCACGAGTCAGCTCATCCACCCGGCGCTTGGTCCGACCAAAAACGATAGACAACTCAGGCTGCTCCACGTCCATCAGGCGGGTCATAGTATCAAATTTTTCATTTTCCTTGACACGGATATAATACTGATCCACCAGCTCCGTCGTCAACTCTTTAGCAGCAATCTTAACATGCTCAGGCTCCTTCATAAACTGCACACCGATACGCTTGATGGCATCCGGCATGGTCGCTGAAAAGAGCAAGGTCTGACGTTCTTCTGGCAAACGGGAAATGATAGACTCAATATCTTCCAAAAAGCCCATGTTAAGCATTTCATCCGCTTCGTCCAAGATTAAGGTTTCAATCTGATTCAGCTTAAGCGCCTTGCGTTTGATCAAATCCAAAAGACGACCAGGTGTTCCTACAACGATATGGGCACCCGATTTAAGGGCTTTGATTTGTTTCTCAATGCTGGAACCACCGTAAACTGAGCGAACTTTCACTCCCTTGCTACGGCCAAAGCGGAAAAGTTCTTCTTGGCTTTGAACAGCGAGTTCACGAGTTGGAGCGATGACCAATGCTTGGATGGTCGCTTCTTCTGTACGGATTTTTTCAAGGGTTGGCAAGCCAAAGGCTGCAGTTTTCCCTGTACCAGTCTGAGCTTGACCGATAACGTCTTTTCCTTCGAGAGCCAAGGGAATGGTCTGTTCTTGGATGGGACTGGCTTCTACAAATCCAGCTTTTTCAATCTCTGCTAGCAAATCAGCAGACAAGTTAAATTCATTAAATTTCACGTTTTTCTTCTTTCTAAAGATGGTGCGAAGCCATCCTATAGGGCTTAGTATATACTTTTCTTTTCATGACGTATCTTCATTTTAGTATGAGACACCGTGTTGCTTCTTTTCCACGAAAGAAAAGTACGAGTTTCTTTGCAACTTATCTAGTATAACACAAGACCAGGGCAAAAGATAGCCCAATTTCTCTAGAAAATCATGTAAACGCTTTTTGACTTTCTTTTTTGATTGAACGACCTAAATAATAAGACAAAACCAAGGCTATACTATATAAAATGAGAAAAACGAACAAGGTTTGTGTGTAAGAGTGAGCCATTTTATAGGTCTCTGCTAATAAAATAGGTCCTGCTAAACCAGCCATTGCCCAAGCTGTTAAAATATATCCATGCAGAGCGGCCAATTCCTTGGTTCCAAAAATATCACTGAGATAAGCCGGAATCAAAGAAAAACCAGCTCCATAGCAAGTCATCAAAATAGACATAGCGACTACAAATAAAACGGAATCTGTAAAGAGCCAAAGTGAGAGAGAAAAGAAAAGATTGACAAGCAGTAATATACTAAAGGTTAGAGGGCGACCGATATAGTCAGATAAACTCGCCCAGAGCAAACGACCAAACCCATTGAAAATCCCTAAAACGCCCACCATTACTGCTGCATGACTTGTAGACAAGCCAGCCATCTCCTGTGCCATTGGCGATGCCGCTGAAATTAAACCTAATCCACAAGCTATGTTGATAAAGAAAATAATCCAAAGTATATAAAATCGATTGCTTTTTAAAGCCTGATTTGCAGTCATTCCTTGCGTCAAAGAGGCTGTTTTTTCTTTCCCTGAAACAGATAAAATTGCAAGCTCTTGCTCATTTGGACGCTTAATGAATTGTGAAGCTAGGAGCATGATAATAAAGTAACTTGCACCTAAAATATAAAAAGTTTCTACAAGCCCTACCCCTGCGATGAGATGTTGCGCTATGGGACTAGTCAATAAAGAAGCAAAACCAAATCCCATAATCGCTAAACCTGTTGCGAGACCACGTTTATCAGGAAACCATTTTATAATCGTTGACACAGGGGTAATATAGCCTGCTCCCAAACCAAGCCCACCTAAAATGCCATAAGCGAGATACAACAACCACAGCTCCTGACGGTCTATTGCAAATCCTGTTAAGATATTTCCACCTGCGTATAGAAAAGCAGATAGACTCCCCATGACTCTCGGACCAAATTTTTCCACCAAACGCCCCATAAATGCAGCCGATAATCCCAAACAAAAGATTGCTAGACTAAAGGCAAAGGCAACAGAAGCCTGATCCCATCCCGTTTTCTCAATAATAGGGTTGCGATAAACACTCCAAGCATAAGTCGAACCCAGCATTAAGTGTAAAATGACCCCAGCAAAGGCAATAATATAACGATTCGATTTCATAAAACCTCCTATTTTCGAACATTTATTCTATTTTATATAAAAATAGATAGGATTTTAGTTTATCAAGCTTGTCAAAAAATTACTAGTTTTTTGTCTGGAAAGCGTTTTTATCTTTTTCTGTCTTTCCCGTAGCAGATTTGTGCAAAAAGTGTTTTCTTGTGCTAGAATGAAAATCGAACAGGAGGACTATAAATGTTAACATATGATTTAATCGTTATTGGATTTGGTAAAGCTGGGAAGACACTAGCTGGTAAATTGGCTTCAGCTGGCAAAAAAGTTGCCCTCGTTGAACGTAGCAAAGCTATGTACGGTGGAACTTGTATCAACATCGGATGTATCCCAACTAAGACTTTGCTGGTTGCTGCTGAGAAAGACTTGTCTTTTGAAGAAATCATTGCTATCAAAAATACCATCACTAGTCGCCTCAACGGTAAAAACTATGCGACTGTTGCTGGTACAGGCGTGGATATCTTTGATGCGGAAGCTCACTTCCTTTCAAACAAAGTCATCGAAATCCAGGCTGGTGATGAAAAACAAGAACTGACTGCTGAAACTATTGTTATCAACACTGGTGCTGTTTCAAACGTCTTACCAATCCCTGGACTTGCTACAAGCAAAAACGTCTTTGACTCAACAGGTATCCAAAACTTGGACAAATTACCTGAGAAGCTTGGAGTCCTTGGTGGCGGAAACATTGGTCTTGAATTTGCAGGTCTTTACAACAAACTTGGCAGCAAGGTCACAGTCCTAGATGCCTTGGATACTTTCCTACCTCGTACAGAACCTTCCATCGCAGCTCTTGCTAAACAATACATGGAAGAAGACGGCATTGAATTGCTTCAAAACATCCGTACTACTGAAATCAAAAACGACGGTGACCAAGTGCTTGTTGTAACTGAAAACGAAACTTACCGTTTCGATGCCCTTCTCTACGCGACTGGACGTAAACCGAATGTAGAACCACTTCAACTTGAAAATACAGATATTGAACTAACTGAGCGTGGTGCTATCAAGGTCGACAAACATTGTCAAACAAACGTTCCTGGTGTCTTTGCAGTTGGAGATGTCAACGGTGGACCTCAATTTACCTACATTTCACTTGATGACTTCCGTGTTGTCTACAGCTACCTTGCCGGAGATGGCAGCTACACTCTTGAAGACCGTCTCAATGTACCAAACACTATGTTCATCACACCTGCACTTTCACAAGTTGGCTTGACCGAGAGCCAAGCAGCTGATTTGAAACTTCCATACGCTGTGAAGGAAATCCCTGTTGCTGCCATGCCTCGTGGTCACGTCAATGGAGATCTTCGCGGAGCTTTCAAAGCTGTTGTCAATACTGAAACTAAAGAAATTCTCGGAGCAAGTATCTTCTCAGAAGGTTCACAAGAAATCATCAATATCATCACTGTTGCAATGGACAACAAGATTCCTTACACTTACTTCACAAAACAGATCTTCACTCACCCAACCTTGGCTGAGAACTTGAACGACTTGTTTGCTATCTAAGTTGAGATTGATTTGTTAACCAACAGCCCTCTTTGGGCTGTTTTTGTTTCTGCGAAATCTCAAATCTGTCTTTTCCCTCTTTTATGATATAATAGAAACATGAAATTAAAAACTACTTTGGGCCTCCTAGCTGGGCGTTCATCTCACTTCATCTTGAGCCGTCTTGGTCGTGGAAGTACGCTCCCTGGAAAACTGGCCCTTCAATTTGATAAAGATATTTTACAAAATCTAGCTAAGAACTACGAGATTGTCGTGGTCACTGGAACCAATGGTAAAACCCTGACAACTGCCCTCACTGTTGGTATTTTAAAAGAAGTTTATGGTCAGGTTCTAACCAATCCTAGTGGTGCCAACATGATTACAGGGATTACGACAACCTTCTTGACTGCCAAATCCTCTAAAACTGGAAAGAACATCGCTGTTCTAGAAATTGATGAGGCCAGTCTTTCTCGTATCTGTGACTACATCCATCCTAGCCTTTTTGTCATCACTAATATTTTCCGTGACCAGATGGACCGCTATGGTGAGATTTACACGACTTATAACATGATTTTGGATGCCATCCGTAAGATGCCTACTGCAACTGTACTTCTTAACGGTGACAGTCCACTTTTCTACAAGCCTGCGATTCCAAATTCAGTTCAGTATTTTGGTTTTGACTTGGAAAAAGGTCCAGCTCAACTGGCTCACTACAATACCGAAGGGATTCTCTGTCCTGACTGCCAAGGTATCCTCAAATATGAGCACAATACCTATGCAAACTTGGGTGCCTATATCTGTGAGAACTGTGGCTGCAAACGTCCTGAATTGGACTACCGTCTGACAGAACTAGTTGAGTTGACCAACAATCGCTCTCGTTTTGTCATTGACGGACAAGAATACGGAATCCAAATCGGTGGACTCTACAATATTTACAATGCCCTTGCTGCGGTTGCCATCGCCCGTTTCCTCGGTGCAGATTCGCAACGGATCAAGCAGGGATTTGATAAGAGTCGTGCTGTCTTTGGCCGTCAGGAAACCTTCCATATCGGTGATAAGGAATGTACCCTTGTCCTCATCAAGAATCCGGTTGGTGCGACCCAAGCTATCGAAATGATCAAACTGGCACCTTATCCATTTAGCCTATCTGTCCTCCTCAATGCCAACTATGCAGACGGAATTGACACTAGTTGGATCTGGGATGCTGACTTTGAACAAATCACTGATATGGACATTCCAGAAATCAATGCTGGCGGTGTTCGTCATTCTGAAATCGCACGTCGTCTTCGGGTGACAGGCTATCCAGCTGATAAAATCACTGAGACAAGCAATCTGGAGCAAGTTCTCAAAACCATTGAGAACCAAGACTGCAAACATGCCTATATCCTGGCTACTTATACTGCTATGCTGGAATTCCGCGAACTGCTGGCTAGTCGTCAGATTGTTAGAAAGGAGATGAACTAATGGTTTATACTTCACTTTCCTCAAAAGCTGGCAACTACCCTTATCAGCTTAACATCGCCCACCTCTATGGAAACCTCATGAATACCTACGGGGACAATGGAAACATCCTCATGCTCAAGTATGTGGCTGAAAAACTTGGAGCTCATGTGACGGTTGACATCGTTTCTCTCCATGATGCCTTTGATGAAAACCACTACGATATCGCCTTTTTCGGTGGGGGACAAGACTTTGAACAGAGTATTATCGCTGGAGACCTTCCTGCTAAAAAAGAGAGCATTGATAACTACATCCAAAACGACGGTGTGGTTCTAGCCATCTGTGGTGGTTTCCAATTATTGGGGCAATATTATGTGGAAGCTTCAGGCAAACGCATCGAAGGCCTAGGTGTCATGGGCCACTACACGCTCAACCAGACCAATAACCGCTTTATCGGTGATATTAAGATTCATAATGACGAATTCGATGAAACCTACTATGGATTTGAAAATCACCAGGGCCGTACCTTCCTCTCAGATGACCAAAAACCACTGGGGCTGGTTGTCTATGGAAATGGAAACAACGAAGAAAAGGTCGGCGAAGGGGTTCACTATAAGAATGTTTTCGGTTCTTATTTCCACGGACCTATCCTCTCTCGTAATACCAATCTGGCTTATCGCCTAGTCACTACTGCTCTCAAGAAGAAATACGGACAGGACATCCAACTCCCTGCCTATGAGGACATTCTCGGCCAAGAAATCGCTGAAGAATACAGCGACGTCAAAAGCAAGGCTGACTTTTCATAAATTAATACTCAATGAAAATCAAAGAGCAAACTAGGAAGCTAGCCGCAGGTTACTCAAAGCAACGCTTTGAGGTTGTAGATAAGACTGACGAAATCAGTTACATATATCTACGGTAAGGCGATGCTGACGTGGTTTGAAGAGATTTTCGAAGAGTATAAGAAAAACTATATCAAAGAACTCCCCTATCTTGTCGGAGTTCTTTTTGCCTGTTCTTTTACCCTTCTCCCTTGCATTTTCTCTCATTTTTTGCCAAAATAGAGGGGTAGAAAGAAGGTAGCATATGTCTAAATTACAACAAATCCTAACATATCTTGAATCAGAAAAACTAGACGTCGCTGTCGTATCTGACCCCGTCACTATCAATTACCTCACTGGCTTTTACAGTGATCCCCATGAACGCCAAATGTTCCTCTTTGTTCTAGCAGATCAGAAACCTCTCCTCTTCGTTCCAGCCCTTGAGGTTGAGCGTGCAAGCAGCACTGTTTCCTTCCCGGTTGTAGACTATGTGGACTCTGAAAATCCATGGAAGAAAATCCAGAATGCTCTTCCACAGCTTGATTTCAAACGTGTAGCAGTTGAGTTTGACAATCTCATCTTGACTAAATACCATGGTTTGAAAACGGTCTTTGAAACCGCTGAGTTTGAAAACCTCACCCCTCGCATCCAACGCATGCGCCTCATCAAATCAGCTGATGAAGTGCAAAAAATGATGGTTGCAGGCCTCTATGCGGACAAGGCTGTTAATGTTGGTTTTGACAATATTTCTCTTGATAAGACTGAGACAGATATCATCGCACAAATCGACTTTGCCATGAAAGGTGAAGGCTATGAAATGAGCTTTGATACTATGGTCTTGACTGGTGATAATGCTGCAAACCCTCACGGAATTCCTGGTGCAAACAAAGTTGAAAAGGATGCCCTTCTCCTCTTTGACCTAGGTGTTATGGTCAATGGCTACGCATCAGATATGACTCGTACAGTCGCTGTTGGCAAACCAGACCAATTCAAAAAAGATATCTACAACTTGACCCTTGAAGCCCAACAAGCTGCCCTTGACTTTATCAAACCTGGTGTAACTGCCCATGAAGTTGACCGCGCTGCCCGTGAAGTCATTGAAAAAGCTGGTTACGGTGAGTACTTCAACCACCGTCTCGGTCACGGTATCGGTATGGATGTCCACGAATTCCCATCTATCATGGAAGGAAATGACATGGTCATCGAAGAAGGCATGTGCTTCTCTGTTGAACCAGGTATCTATATCCCTAGTAAAGTCGGCGTTCGTATCGAAGACTGTGGTGTTGTTACCAAGGACGGCTTTGACCTCTTTACAAGCACCAGCAAAGATTTGCTTTATTTTGATTAAACCTAGATAAGCAAAAAGTCAGCTATTGAAGCTGACTTTTTTATTTTATCTTCTTAACACTCTGAAAGACTACAAACCCTACAACCATCCCCAAGGTATTCTGCAGGAAGTTTGGAAGGATTTCTGGCAAGGCTGCGGACCACCCATTCATTAGGGTAGAGCCCAGAGCATAGCCACTTACCATGACGATAGTAGCTAAGACAAGACCCAGCCATTGCCATTTTCCTTTAAAGCCTGCAAAAAATCCTTGCAAGCCATGGTTGAGCAAGCTAAAGAACATCCACTGTGGGAAGCCTGATAAAAGGTCAAGCAGAAAAGCTGCTAGTCCTCCAACGACGGCTCCTTCTTTACTGCCAAAGTAAAAGGCGGTAAAGAAAACACCTGCATCCAAGAGAGTCAGTATCCCTGTTGGAGTTCCTATTTTTAAGTAATAACCTAGGACCACTGAAAGAGCCGTTAAAAGGGATACAAGGGCGATTTTAGTTGTTTTGGTTTGCTTCATATTGTCTTACTCCATATTGATCTGCTTGTGCAATAGCACGGTAAACGAAAGCTTTAGAGCTCTCTACTGCTGGTAAAAGTTCATCCCCTTTAACCAAGTGACTGGCAATGCTTGAGGCAAAGGTACATCCTGCCCCTGCATTTTGCCCTTGGATGACGGGATTTTCTAGAATCGTAAAATTTTGTCCATCATAAAAGACATCTACTGCCTTATCCTGACTGAGACGATTACCTCCCTTGATAATGACTGCTGGCGCTCCTAAATCGTGCAATTTCTGCGCTGCTGTCTTCATATCTTCCAAGGTTTTAATCTCTTGATCAGCTAGCAATTCTGCTTCTGGAAGATTTGGCGTAATCACACTGACATGAGGGAAAAAACGAATCAACTCTTGACAGAGTTGGCTGACCGCTACATCATGGGTTTCCTTACAGACCAAGACTGGGTCCAATACCACAGGCACTCCTGGACTCTGCTTGATAAAGTCCAAGGCCTTCTCAGCCACACTGACAGTAGGGAGAAGACCAATCTTAATCCCTGCAAACTCCACATCACGCAAACTATCCAACTCATGTTGGAAAATAGTATCATCCGTAGGAAAGACTTCAAACCCCTTTTCTGTCAAGGCTGTCAAGCAAGTCACTGCTACGAAACCATGCAAACCATTCAAGGTATAGGTCGCCAAATCAGCTGACAAACCACCACCACTAAAAATATCATTTCCAGAAAGTGCTAAAATACGATTATTCTTCATAACGAATCTCCTTCAAATACAAGCCATTCGGTGCTGCAGTGGGACCAGCAAGTTGCCTGTCCTTTTTCTCCAAGATGAGGTCAATCTGCTCAACTGGCATGCGGTTGTTGCCGATTTTAAGAAGAGTCCCCACCATATTGCGAATCTGTTTGTAAAGAAAACCATTTCCAGAAAAGGTAAAGGTCAAAAACTGGCCTGTATCATCCACCCCAAGACTCGCTTCTGTGATGGTGCGAACCTTATCCTCCACACTAGTCCCAGAGGCTGTAAAACCAGTGAAATCATGGGTTCCTTCTAGCTTTTTGATTGCTATCTGCATCCGTTCCACATCGAGCGGATAAGGAAAGTGAGTGGCATAGTGACGGCGCATAGGATTTTTGGGACGTCCTCTATCCACGATAAACTCATAGGTCTTGCTATGCTTGGCGTAACGACAGTGAAAATCATCCGCCACAAGCTCCATCGAGATTACGTCGATATCTTCCGGAGATTGGGTATCCAGAGCAAAACGGAGTTTTTCCTCATCCATCTGATAAGGCAGATCAAAATGAATGACCTGTCCCAGAGCATGAACCCCACTATCTGTCCTACCCGCACCGTGAACAGTGATTGCCTGTCCTTTATTGAGTCTCGTTAAGGTTTTTTCGATTTCTTCCTGAACACTACGCGCATGAGGCTGGCGCTGAAAACCAGCAAAGGCATAACCATCATAGGAAATGATTGCTTTATATCTTGTCATAGCTTCTATTTTATCAAGAAAGTAGTCTGTAAACAAGGTCCTAAAACAAGTATTGTCTGGGTACAATCCCTAAAAAGAAAAACTTAGGAAATCATCCTAAGCTCTCTTTTGAAGTGCATACATAACAAAAATGGAAGTGACAATTAACCAACATCCTAGAATGGTGAAGACCAACATACCGTCTTGAGTGACCAAACCAATCGCTCCAAGAATGAAAGGTGTGGTAAAGGCCCCAAAGCTACATCCTAGCACCGCAAAAGACGTTGCCTGATTAAGGAGTTTGGCTGGGATTCTTTCAGAAAGAAGCTGAAAGACAGTAGTCAAGGCCACACTGTAAGAAAAGCCTGCCACAATACTTCCAACAATCATCACACCCAATGACGGAGACAAGGCAATTACAATCTGCCCCAATCCAAAGGCAATACCTGACCACAGGAGCAACCTTTCTTTAAAAAGAGAGATAAAGAAAGAAAAACTCACACCAGCCAAGATACCAATCAACTGCATGATACTTAAAACCAAACTCGATAACTGGGCATCCCCTAGACCTCTTTCAACCATCAAACTAGGAATACGAATAGTGATAGCTGTGTTGGTGCAGACAACGACTGCTGCTTCGACAGCCAATAGAAAAATTAGGCCTTTCATCTGTCCTGTCAAACGAGTCATTTCGGCCTCTTTTTTCTTGACTTCTTTTTTTTCTTTTCCATAAGGAACAAAGAGCAAATAAAGGATCAAAACTAAAAATCCAGCGCTATAAGCCAAGAAAGTCACTGTCCATCCCAGGGATAAGAGTTGACCAACCACTAGAGTCAAAATCGACGCCCCGACAACTTCTGCTGATCCGCGGAGCCCCAGCATCTGGATCCGTGTCTTTCCATGATAGCGTTCGCTGATGATGGAAATGGCCTTGG
>NZ_KQ970181.1:91709-93602 GCF_001579015.1 Streptococcus oralis | reverse complement strand
GCGTTCGCTGATGATGGAAATGGCCTTGGCATTGATCATTCCAACGCCCAAACCAAATAAAATCCGCATCGCAAAGACAAAGTTGTAATCCTGATACCAGAAAGGGGCTGTTCCCCCGATAGAGAGGATGAGAAGCCCTAGACTAATCTGAAGACGTTCAGGAAACAAACGCTCCAAAACACCATTTAAGACCAGCATGATCATAATTCCAAAAGAAGGAAGGCTAACGAGAAGCTCAATTTGTTCTTTGGGATAGCCTTGATAGTAGTCAAACATGGCTGGCAGAGCACTTGATATGGAAAAGGAGGTAATCAAAACGAGGGAGAGGGCCAAGATACTAGCCCGTTCTAAATATTGTTTCATGAATTTTCTTTCTATATATTTCTCACTGTTGACCTTTTTAAAAGGAAGATGGCAAGAAAAGAAGGAGCCTGTTTGAACTAGAGACTCCGTTCTCACTTTCCTAATAGGAAGACTATTTTCGCTTGATTTGCTTGATCAGGTAGAAGATAAATCCTGCAACCATATAGGCCACAAAGATAATTAAACACCATTTAATAACCACGTCCCAACCTTTTGCCACATCTAAAAAGAAATAAGGGAAAGGACTAACCTTGGAATTTGGTACCGGTAGTTTCAATACTAAGCCATTAAAAAGGGCAAAAATCATATAAACCAAGGGCAAGATAGTCCACAAGACTGGATCCCAGATCTTGTATTGACCTTGCTTATCAAAGAAGAGGGTATCGGCTAAAAACCAGAGTGGAACGATATAGTGGCAAAGGAAATTCTCCACACGGTAAAAGTCTGTCGCAATCGGAGCAAGCATAAAATGGTAAATCACACAGGTAATCATGATACTCATGGTAACGCCACCCTTGAGACGAAGCAAGGTCGGACTTTGCCAATTTTCACCTGAACGGCTCATCACACGGAGCAGATAACCCGTGAAAATCATTACCAAAAGATTGGACAATACTGTGTAGTAAAGGAGCATACCAAAGCCACCGTGCTTGGTAATCTCCAAATAAACTCCTGTAAATGCCGCTAAGAACAAGAGCACACGACTATAAAAGATAAATTTATAATTCAGTTTCATGGCTAGATTTTCTTAACAAACTCTGACTTGAGTTTCATAGCTCCAAAACCATCAATCTTACAGTCGATGTTGTGGTCACCTTCTACGATACGGATATTTTTAACACGAGTTCCTTGTTTCAAATCCTTTGGCGCACCTTTTACTTTCAAGTCCTTGATAAGAGTTACAGTATCTCCGTCAGCCAATTTATTTCCATTGGCATCGATAGCAACAACACCTTCTTCTACTTCTGCAACTTCTGCAGGATTCCACTCATAGGCACACTCTGGGCATACCAAGAGATTTCCATCTTCGTAGACATATTCTGAATTACATTTTGGGCAATTTGGTAAGTTGTTCATAAGTCCTCCTTAAACTAACAATTATTCTTTAAAATTCATATGTTATTGAACAGCAACTATTATACCGTAAAATCCTACTTTTGACAATGTGTCCTAAGTCCAGCAAACAAAAAAATCATGCAACTTTTTACAGTTACATGACTTTTAAAAGATGATTGGTCATGGGTACTTATCAAGCACCTCATGATAAAAGGGGTAGCAACTATATTTTACAAACCAGGAGCTTGTCCAAGTTCTGCCGCAAGCATCCAAACTGTTTTCTCAAGTTCAGCCTTAGCCCCAACAAAGATATCGTTTGTAACGTCGTCACCTTCTTCGTCAGTCACATCCAAAGCCTTTTGGAAAAGAGTGATGAGGTAGCGGTAAATCGCTAGAACACGTTCCAAGCTTTCTTCAACGTTACGGAATTCTCCTTCTTCTTCTTCGATTTCACTGTGTTGAAGGAATTCTGTC
>NZ_KQ970181.1:89604-91689 GCF_001579015.1 Streptococcus oralis | reverse complement strand
AAGGTTTGCCACCAAGGGTGATCAAACGTTCACTGATTTCGTCAAGATAACCATCAAGGCTATCCATGTATTCATCCATTTTTGGATGCCATACCAGGAAACCACGACCACGCATGTACCAGTGTACTTGGTGAAGGGCAATGTGAGCCACATACAAGTCTGCTACTGCTTGGTTAAGCACTTCCTTTGTTTTTGCTAGCGCTTCAGGCGCTGATTTAGATAATGTTGTTACGTCTTTTAATGCATCTTTTTTCAATTCAACCATTTTTTTCACCTCGTAAAATTATTTTTGTAACCATATTATTGATTACTACCTCAGTATACCACTCCAAGTAGACAAAAGCAAGAAAATTAACCCATATTAAAAAAGTTGTAATTGACTGATAATTTAAGAAAAATTTAGCTTTATTTTATTAGCTGACTTGATCAGATTTGCTCGAAAATTGGCTTTGGTACAGATCATAATAAAAGCCTTTTTCTTGGAGCAAGCTTTCATGATTTCCCTGCTCAATAATCTGTCCATCCTTAAGAACGAGAATCTTATCCGCTTCTTGAATAGTAGAGAGACGGTGGGCGATGACAAAGCTTGTTCTTCCCTTCATCAACCGTTTCATGGCTTTTTGAATCAAAAGTTCCAAACGGGTGTCAACAGAGGAAGTCGCTTCATCCAAAATAAGAATTTTAGGATTGGCTAGGAGAGCACGCGCGATGGTCAAAAGTTGTTTTTGTCCGAGGGAAATATTGCTGGACTCTTGGTTCATCTCCATGTTGTAACCACTAGGAAGCGTTCGGATAAAGTGATCTACATTTGCCGCTTTGGCAGCTTCTATTATTTCTTCGTCACTGGCGTCAAGATTTCCAAAACGTAGGTTTTCTTTGATAGTCTCTTCATAAAGCCAAGCATCCTGCAAGACCATCCCAAACTGACGGCGGTAGTCTTGTCGTGACAACTGACGAATATCTTGCCCGTCAACCAAGATTGCACCTGCTGTGACATCGTAAAAACGCATGAGCAGATTGATTAAGGTTGTCTTACCTGCACCAGTTGGACCAACGATCGCTACCATCTCTCCTGGTTGAACTTCTAGATTAAAGTCTCGAATCAATGGCTTGTTTTCAACATACTGGAAATCAACTTGCTTGAAGGTTACCTGACCCGTTAAAGGTTCAAGGATTTCGAGTTCTTCTCCCTCTACTTCCTCAGTCTCATCCAAGATCTCGAAGATACGATCGAGCGAAGACTTGGCACTTTGCATTTGACCCGCAAGTTGTGTAATGTTTTGGATAGGCTGGCTAACCTGCCAGACATACTGAACAAAAGCCTGCATATTCCCTACTGTCAAACGACCTGCAATAACCTGCAAACCACCAAGAACTGCAACGATCAGATAGGTCAAGTCTGATACGGCATGGAGGGCTGGCATCATGAGTCCAGAGATAAAACTAGCTTTAAAACCAACACGTTGAAGGTTGTCCGTAATCTCAGAAAATTCTTTATGAGAAGTTTCCTCACGACCATAGAGTTTCAAGACATTAAAACCTGTGAGATTTTCCTGCACATAGCCATTCATCCGTCCTAAAATAGCCGCCTGCTCTTTAAAATAAGGCTGAGAACGTTTCAGGATGCTTCTAGCACCAAAATAGGTCACTGGAATGGATAGAATTACCACTATAGCCAGCTGAAAGTTTAAGTATAATACCATTCCCATGACGAGGACAATCGTCAAAAGGGCATTTACAATTTGAAGAAAAGACTGCTGAAGGGCATTGGAAACTGTCTCAACATCACTGGTAAAGCGTCCCAATAAATCACCAAACTGGTGTTTGTCAAAGAAAGACACAGGGATACGATTGATCTTTTCAGTCATTTCATTTCGCAGATCTTGGGTCATGGACTGTACCGCATTGGTCATGAAATAGTTGGAATAATAAGAACCAAGTTCATACAAGAGACCTCTAAAGAGATAAATGATTAAAACAGTTCCGATGTAGCCAGTATTGATACCAGCACCTGAAAGGCCCTTAGCCATATCTAAAATGTTTTTTGTCAACTCCGTAATGGCCAGCCCCAAGACAAAAGGCTCC
>NZ_KQ970181.1:77517-89332 GCF_001579015.1 Streptococcus oralis | reverse complement strand
ACTGCAAAGAAGACAGAAAAACGGTAGGTTTTTAAATAGCTCCACAAACGAGCCAAACTAGATTGTGTTTTCATGTTTCCTCCTATTCTTCTGTTAGAGATGCATTTTTCAACTGCGACTCAGCAATTTCACGATAGATGTCATTTGTCTTCATCAATTCCTCATGTCGACCGCGACCTACGATTTCTCCCTTATCAAGAACGATAATCTGGTCCGCATCCATGATGGTTCCGACCCGCTGGGCAACGATTAAAACTGTAGCATTTTGAGTGACTTCCTTGAGACGACGGCGTAGAATGGCATCTGTGCGATAATCCAAGGCTGAGAAGGAATCGTCAAAAATATAGATATCAGGATTCTTTATAACCGCTCTGGCAATTGAAAGACGCTGTTTCTGTCCACCAGAAAGATTGCTTCCGCCTTCAGCTAGATGAGTCGCAAAGCCTTCTTCTCGGCTTTCGATAAAATCTTTGGCTTGCGCCACGTCCGCTGCCAGATGTAGGTCTTTGTGACTAGCATCTTCCTTCCCATAGCGAATATTCTCAGCGATGGTTCCTGTAAAGAGTAAAGCCTTCTGTGGAATAAAACCAATCTTTTGACGAAGAGACTTAAGTCGATAATCCCTCACATCGACACCATCAACTTTGATTTTCCCAAGGATAACATCGTAAAAACGGGGAATCAATTGCACAAGAGAGGACTTACCAGATCCGGTCGAACCGATAAAGGCGATGGTTTCCCCTGGTTTAGCGCTGAAAGAAATGTTATGCAAAACAGGATTTTCCGTCTCACCAGGATAGGCAAAGGTGACATTTTCAAATTCCAAATAGCCGTGGGTTGCTGTCTCTCTAACGCCTCCTTCATTGGGATCAATAGAAATCGGCATATCCATGACTTCTTTCAAACGTTCACTCGAAACAGCTGTACGAGGGTACATGGTGAAGAGGCTAGATAAGAAAAGGAAGGACAAGAGAGCGTGGAAACTATATTCGATAAAGGCTACCAGGTCCCCAATTTGAAGAGAACCTTGTTTGATAGGATCCAGAGCAAACCAGACAATAGCCACAATCATAGCAATAATAATTTGAACAAACAAGGGTTCTGTCAAGCCAGTTAGTTTAAACAGACGATTGGAATTAGCTGCATAGACCGCATTTTGCTCTGCAAAGCGTTCCTCTTGAAACTCCTCACGAGCAAAGGCACGAATGACACGGAGTCCCATCAGATTTTCCCTAGCATATTGATTGATCTTGTCTAAGGTAGCCTGCTGTTTCTCTGACAAAGGGCGAGTCTTGACCGCTACATAAATGACCACCACGGCTAAGAAAGGTACTGCAAAGGCCACTATCCAGGCTAATGACGGACTGGTCAAAAAGATCATTAAAATACTAGACAACATCATCATGGGAGTAATGACACCCAGTTTTAAGGTCTGTTCTGCAAACTGCATGAGAACAAAGGCATCACTGGTGATACGAGTAACCAGTGAAGATACTCCTATCTTTTCATATTCATGATGAGAATACTCTTGTAATTTGGCATAGAGATCATCCCTCATATCCTTGACCATATTGGTCGTCAGCTTACTAGCTGCGTAGGCCAAGACTATACGCCCTAAGGTTCCACATAGGATAATCACCAGCATAATAGCGGCCCAAACATACAATTGATGTTCATTCCCTTTATTCACACCTTCATCAATCATCCGAGCCAGAACTGTTGGCAGTCCAAGATTGACGATAACAAAGAAAATAGCGCCAAAGAAATCCAAGAATAACCACTTGGGATATTTTTTCAAATAAGACCAAATATAGAGCATGACTCCTCCTTTCATAACTTTTTGATACAGAAAAGAGCGCGCATCCGCACGCCTTTCCTTCCCTAAGGAATTTTCCTAGACCAGAAAATTTCTCTTTCACAAGAATACTCCAAGTAAAAACAAGACAGGCAGTCAAAGTCACCTAGTACTTTTGACTGTCTGTCTGGAAAAACCTAGATTATTTTACAAAGTCAAGCAATGCCAAGAAGCTTTCAGCTTCAAGTGACGCACCACCAACAAGAGCTCCGTCCACATCTGGACAAGCCATGTATGAAGCAACGTTTTCAGGTTTAACTGAACCACCATATTGAACACGAACTTTGTCCGCAACTTCTTGACCAAAGTCAGCCGCTACAACGTCACGTACAACTTTACACATTTTTTGTGCATCGTCTTGTGAAGCTGATTTACCGGTACCGATAGCCCAGATTGGCTCGTAAGCGATAACGGATGCAGCAACTTGTTCAGCTGTCAATCCAGCCAATGCAGCAGATACTTGAGCACCTACGAATTCAGCCGCTTTACCAGCTTCGTAAGTTTCAAGTGACTCACCACAACAGATAATTGGTAGCATACCATTTGCAAAAATTGCTTTTGCTTTTTTGTTGATATCTTCGTCAGTTTCATGGAAGTAGTCACGGCGTTCTGAGTGACCGATAACAACGTAGTCTGTACCGATTTCTTTCAAAACTTGTGGGCTTGTTTCACCAGTGAAAGCACCTGCATTTTCAAAGTAGCAGTTTTGAGCAGCAACTTTAAGGTTTGAACCTTTAGCAGCAGCAAGAACAGTTGTCAAATCAAGAGCTGGAGCTGCGATACCTGCTTCAACAAGGTCTGATGAAGGAAGTTTTGAGGCAACGGCTTCAACGAATGCTTTTGCTTCTTCTGGATTTTTGTTCATTTTCCAGTTACCAGCGATAAATGGTTTACGTGACATTTCACATACCTCTTTTTTCATTTTATTTTCTATTATTTTATCATATTTATAAGGAGCTTGCAAATCTTACTCTAATTTACAAGATTTTTCAAGCGGCTACTCTTGCCACAAATTCATGGCATCAAGGAAATCAGCCGAAGCCTGAACTTGTTTAGGATTGTTTGCTTCTCTCTCTGCTCGTTTGGCCTCTACCTGAGCCACAGATTGAATACCTTCATGGCGCCAGTTTCGTAAGATTGCCTGAATATATTTCCAGTTTGGCTTACCATTGAGAACAGCCTCTCGGAGAGCTTCCTTAATCAAATCCGCCTTAACTCCGTCTTCTTTGACGGTCTTGGAAAGATCCTCGATTTCAAATGGTGTTAATAAACGTCCCAATTCCTGCTGAAAAGTTTCAACCAGATCCTTGAGTTGATTTTGCGGGTTTGATGCTGTTGCAGCTGGAGTCTGGCTGTCCAACAAATTATCCAAACGTTCAAAGGCCAAACTAGCATCAAAAATAAGCTCAATTTCCCCATTTAGTTCAATAGTTCGATATTGTAGTAGCCCATTTTCAGTCAAGTTTGAAATGGATTGGTTGACATCTGCAAGTTCTTTTCCAATAGTTTCTGCAATTTGGCTTGGCGATAGCTCATCCAAAGCAGATGTATTTTGCAGATAAAAAATTGCCAGACGAGAAAATCATCACTGGAAGGAAAGAGTTCCTTGAAATGCAAGAGAAGGGCACTTGGCAAAACCAAGTTCCCTGATTTAAAAGCGTCAAAATATGTCATAATTCCTCTTATAAATATCCAAATGAGGCCGCATCGTCCTCTACCTTTTTCCAGTCAAAGGGAGTTTCCTGATAAACAGCATAGTTAACCCAGTTACTGAAAAAGAGAGCAGCTGATGAAGACCAACAGAGACACGGCGTCTCATTCACATCATCATTTTTGAAGTAATTTTCCGGAATGTGAGGATTAAGTCCTGCCTCACAATCACGAAAATACTCTTTTGCCAGAGTATCACGGTCATATTCTAAATGACCAAAACTATAAATCTCACGAAGATCCCGACTGGCTAAAATAGATACGCCGACTTGTTCTCCCTCAGAGAGGATTTCCAGATTGGTTTTTCCTAATATCTCTTCCTTATAGATTTCTGTATGACGAGAATGGGGAGCTACATAGCTATCATCAAAACCACGAAAGAGAAGATGGCCCTCTTTCAAGGTGTCCTGCGGGTAAATACCTGACAGTTTCTGGTCCATCTGGTGTTTTTCAACGCCATAGCGAGCATAAAGACCTGCTTGGGCACCCCAACAGATATGCAGGGTAGAAAAAACATGCGTCTTGGACCATTCGATGACCTGTTTAAACTCCTCCCAGTAGTCCACCTCCTCAAAAGGCAAGTGCTCCACTGGTGCTCCTGTGATGATCATTCCATCAAAAAAGTCATCCTTAACCTCTGGAAATGTCTTATAGAAGGTTTCCATATGTTCGGCACGGGTCGTCTTTGAACGATGCGTTTCCATATACAAGAAATCAATATCTAACTGTAAAGGTGTATTAGCCAAATGCCGCAAGAGTTGGGTTTCTGTCACAATCTTTTGAGGCATGAGATTTAAAATCAAAATCTTCAAGGGGCGAATATCCTGATGAGCGGCCCGTTGGTCGTCCATAACAAAGATATTTTCTGTCCTTAAAATCTCCACAGCTGGTAATTTTTTATCAATTCGAATCGGCATAATACCCTCCTAACAGTTCTCTATTTCGGGAATGATGTTGTCTGTTTGAAAGTAAAAACCTCCAAATACTTCTTCCCTTTATTATACTGTATGAAGATATAGTTTTCAATTATAGTTTTTCTCTAACTAGCTATAGTTTGTTTATATAGCAGATGAAGAGAAAACAGCCCCAAGGACTGTTTTTCATTAATAATGCATAAGTACCTTGTAATCGTAATCTCCGATCTTTTCACGGCCTTTAAGCTCATCAAGTTCAATCAAGAAAGCACAACCTGCTACAACTCCACCAAGTCTTTCAATCATCTCAATCGTAGCTTTGACAGTTCCACCTGTTGCCAAAAGATCATCTACGATGAGAACACGTTGACCTGGCTTGATCGCATCAGCATGCATGGTCAAGGTATCAATACCGTACTCTTTTTCATAGTCAGCAGAAATCACTTCACGCGGTAATTTCCCTGGTTTACGAACAGGAGCAAATCCAATCCCCAACTCGAAAGCAACTGGGCATCCGACAATAAATCCGCGAGCCTCTGGACCCACGATCATGTCGATTTTCTTATCCGTTGCATACTGAACAATTTCACGAACAGCATAGCTATAAGCATTGCCATCTGCCATCAATGGGCTGATATCACGGAAGGTGATGCCTTCCTTGGGATAATTTTCAATCGTTGCGATATAATCTTTTAAATTCATCATTTTCTTTCTTTCAAAGTTTTTTTACTCTCTATTATACCATATTTTCTGTGAAAGAAGAAGAGGAAAAGCACTATTCTCTTGCTCCATCAGGCTATTAATGGAGTTATTTTCCCTGGAGTGAACTTATCATCAAAAAAACGAGCACATTCGTACTCGTTTTTAAAAATCTGTTAATTAAAGTGAGTTTACGTCAACCTTGATACCAACACCTTGAGTAGTTGTGATTGTCAAGTTTGTTACGTAAGTTCCTTTAGCTGTAGCTGGTTTTGCTTTTTGGATTGTTTCGTTGAATGCTTTAAAGTTTTCAACCAATTTTTCAGCTTCAAATGATACTTTACCGATGATTGCTTGAACGTTACCTGCACGGTCAGCACGGTAAGTGATTTTACCACCTTTAGACTCTTCAACTGCTTTAGCAACATCCATTGTTACAGTACCAGTTTTAGGGTTTGGCATCAAGTTACGTGGTCCAAGGACACGTCCAAGACGTCCAACAAGAGCCATCATGTCAGGTGTAGCGATAACTACGTCGAAGTCCAACCAACCGTCGTTGATTTTCGCAACAAGGTCATCTTCACCAACAAAGTCTGCACCAGCAGCTTTTGCTTCTTCAGCTTTTGCACCACGTGCGAAAACAAGAACGCGTGAAGTTTTACCAGTACCGTTTGGCAATACCATTGCTCCACGGATTTGTTGGTCAGCTTTTTTAACGTCGATGTTCAAGTTGTAAGCAACTTCTACAGTTGCGTCAAATTTTGCAAAGTTAGTTTCTTTTGCAAGTGCTACAGCTTCTTCTACACTGTATGCTTTTGTGCTGTCGATTTTCTCAAGAGCAGCACGAAGTTGTTTGCTTTTTTTAGCCATTTTCTATTCTCCTTGTAAGTGGTTCAATCGATTTTCATCTCCCACGTCACTTCTCGAAATGATGAAGTCTTGCGGGTTATCAGTCTATTATTTTTCTTTTCCTACTTCGTTAAGTTCCTTTGCTGTACCTAAGTACAAGCCTCAGTCACTTGCCTAGTATGAAAAGTAACTAATAGACTGCTGTGAGATTTTCTACTGTGTTATTGATTAGTCAACAACAGTGAATCCCATAGAACGAGCAGTACCTTCGATCATACGCATTGCAGACTCAATGTTTGCTGCGTTCAAATCTGGCATCTTAGTTTCTGCAATTTCTTGTACTTGTGCACGAGTAACTGTAGCAACTTTAGTTTTGTTAGGTGTACCTGATCCTTTTTCAACACCTGCAGCTTTTTTCAAAAGAACAGCAGCTGGTGGCGTTTTTGTAACGAAAGTAAATGATTTGTCTTCGTATACTGAGATAACAACTGGAATGATCATACCAGCTTGGTCAGCTGTACGAGCGTTGAACTCTTTTGTGAATCCCATGATGTTGATACCAGCTTGACCAAGAGCAGGTCCAACTGGTGGAGCTGGTGTAGCTTTACCAGCAGGGATTTGCAATTTTACAAGTTTTTCGACTTTTTTAGCCATTTTTAAATCCTCCTTTGTGGTTTTGGCGGTAATTAGAGATTTTTACCTCCCACAAGTATGCTTTACACATACCTTTCCATTATACACTATTTATCTAAAAATGCAAGAGAAAACTTTCTTTTTTAATCGACGTAATCTCCACCTTCAAAGCCATAGTACTCTTCCAAACTGAGACCACTTGCAGCAATTTCTTTGGCTTCTTTTCCGACATAACGAAGATGCCATTCTTCTGCCATGTAGCCAGTCTCTTTTTCCTTGCCTTTGAGATAGCGAACAACAAAGCCATAGTCAGCTGCATGATCCAAGAGCCACTGAGCCGCCTTCTCCTCTGTCACCAATTCTCCGTTAGTCCCGATCAAATCAAAAGCCAGACCTGTTTGGTGTTCACTGTAACCAGGGCGTGCTGAGTAGCGATCTGCTGCTTCCTTACCATCTTGATTGACATAGTCTTGATAAAGTTTGGTTTGAGTTTCATAACTTCTAAAGCCACTGTAGTGATCGCTAATCGGATAGCCAGCTGCTTGCATTGCTGCAATGAGTTTCAGCAACTCTGCTTTAGCTGTTGGATTTTCTCCTGGATTATAGTCTTTTGACAAAGGATAGTGCTTATTAGCTATGACGATTTCATCGTACTTCCCTTGAATACTATAGTAGTCTCCCTTATTCACAACTTCTGCCTTCTTCTGACTAGAAGCTTGGGATTTGCTCCCTACAGTTCCTTCAGGTTGACTAGTTTGTTCTGTTTTTTGAGTATTTTCTTCATTTTTAGGTTTTTCTTGAGAACATGCTGCTAGGGTCACTGCCAGCAAACCAGATAAAACGATGTATCTTTTTTTCATTTTTTCTTCCTCTCTTAGACCACGTGCTTCTCTAATTCATCAGATAAGGCTTTAATCATCTCTTCCAGTTCAGGCGATTGTACTTGGCATTCTTCTGCCGCCATTTCTTCCCAGGGTACCCACCAGACTGGACCACGACCATTGAGTCCGTGACCCTTCATATCACCTGACCGTCTTGGAAAGAGGTGCCAGTGAGCGTGGGCATCTCCATTTCCTAGAAGTTCAATGTTCATCTTTTCAGCTTTAAACGTTTTGGCGACAGCTTCTTGGACCAAACTCATTTCCTCTAGAAAACGAAGTTTTACAGAAGTCTCCATATGATGGAGTTCCGTGACATGCTCTTTTGCTAAAAATAAGGTATAGCCCTTAAAGTATTGGTGGTCTCCAATGACCACATAACCTGTTTCTAGTTCTTTTACAAAGTAGGGATTTTCTCCTGCTTTGATCCATTCAATTCTCTGACAGATTAAGCACATGAGTCTCTCCTTTCAACTCTAATAAGTTCAAATATCTCGACAACCTTGAATCTGACAGCTTGGGATTAGCTGTGCTTGTATTTTCAAGTATGTAGGAATTAAATCACTCACTGTCAATCCCAACTTGATTTATCCTTTAGATATCTGCTGCCAGACTGTCCTCAGCTGTTTCAAACTCGAGAAGGGTGTGATCAAGATAAAAAAGTCGATTTTTATAGGTCATCTTTCCCCTCTCTCTTATCTTTGCGAAATAAGTTTTGAATCTTATTAAAAAATGGAATAACTGTAAAATTATCTATAAAGCGTCTCTTACCTAACTTAGATCCCTGTAGTTTTCTATATTCTTCGATATAAATTGTAGATACTTTAACAATTTCACTTTCTCCGAACATAATAGCTTTTAAAAATACTACACCAATACTTAGACAAAATGAAACTATTCCAACAATAAAAACAATAGATAAATTTTTATACAAATAATACGATATTACAGTATCAACTAAGACAATATAGAAAAGGTACACTGTAATAAATATTCTAGATCTTCCATCATCACTTTCATCAATACTAAATTCTGGGAGTAAAAAAATTAAAATTACAACAAGCAACAAATAAGCCAATAACACAGAGGGTCCAGTACGTTGTTCTATAAAACTCTTATACCCAGAGTAAATGAGAAACAGCTGAAGTAATGACATCCCATACTGCAATAAATAAAACCATATTTTAGCTGAACTTATAGGCGAAATATTTTGTTCTACTTTTATATCTAGTAATCGTTTAGAAATTTGTATCCGATGAGCTAGTTCTTTTAAATCCTCTATTTGAAGTTTTTGAGAAGCAAGTTTATCCTCTATAATTTCTATTTGGTACCATACATATCCATCATCTTCTATCCACTGATATTTACCAAAGGTTTTTATTTTTCGTCCATATGGGTTAATTTTTTGAGAAATTTTAAAAAGTAGTTTTTCTAAATCTGGATTAGTAATTCCTTTATCTACCAGTTTATCGGCATAAACAACTAGTTCTTTAAAGTTTTCTTGTTTATTTTCATACACATACTTACGATATTCTTCTTTTTTCTTTTGGAAATAAGCATACAAACCCGAAATTAGCCCTGTTATTATGGCAGGCGTTGCTAATTGTTTCAGCATTTCAAACATAATACTTTATCGCCCCCTCAGTCTACCAATGCACTCTTGAGATAGGCATCTACCATACGTTCAGTCGCTACTACTGAATCGATGTGGGTGCGCTCATAAGAGTGACTGGACTCGATTCCCGCACCAAGGAGGGCATGTTTGACCTCTGCACCTGCTGACATAGCTGCCGAAGCATCAGATCCGTAAAATGGATAGATATCTAGTTTAAACGGAATGTCTTGGTCTTTTGCTAAAGCAACCAGATGTTGACGGAATCCATAATGATAAGGGCCTGAAGCATCTTTGACACAGATAGACACTGTGTACTCATCCGTCTGCTGATCATCTCCCATCGCTCCCATGTCTACAGCTAGATATTCGACAACTTGACTAGGAATGCTTGAGTTGGCACCATGCCCCACTTCCTCAAAGACTGAAAAAGCAAAATGCGTAGTGACAGGAAGTTCAATTCCTTCTTCCTTATAGACCTTAAGGAGATTGATAAGGATAGCCGCACTGACCTTATCATCCAAATGACGAGACTTGATAAAGCCTGTATCAGTCACGACAGTTCGTGGGTCAAAGCTGATAAAGTCACCGACCTCAATACCGAGTGCGCGTGTTTCCTTTTCATTGGTCACTTTTTCATCCAAACGCACTTCCATATTGTCCTGCGTGCGTTCAGCAGTGCCAGCGTCCTTGTATACATGACAAGAAGTCTGGTGGATCAAAATGGTACCTGAAACAGTTTTCCCTGTACTTGCTACATGAACCGTACAGTTTTCGCCTTCAATCATGTTCCAAGGGTAGCCACCGATACGGTCCATTTTGAGACGACCGTCTGGTTTAACAGCACGGACAATAGCACCCAGCGTATCCACATGGGCAGTCACATAGCGGTGTTGGTCATCATTTTGACCTTTAATAGTAACATTGACACCACCCTTGGCTGTGCGAACAGGCTGGTAACCAAGCTCTTCTAAAGTACGGACTAAGTAGTCTGAAATCTCACGAGTAAATCCCGTTGGAGATGCAATAGCAGTTAATTCTTTGATATAGTTTACAGTTTGATTCATTTCTTCACCTCTTCCTACCATTATATCACTTTTCTAGCTGAATCCCTTTGGAAAAGGGTCTTATCCTCCTAGTTGATTTCACTATGGATCCATGTTATAATACAAATACTTTAATTATGAAAGGAAAGTAAAGGATATGAAATCTTACTTTAAAACCTCACTTGCCCTTGCTGCTGCTTTGCTCATTCTAATGGGATGCTCTAAACAAGTATCAGCACCTACTAGTAACAGTGCCAAGGAAGATAAAACTGCTCAGTCAAGCGAGACCAAGCAAAGCACTGAACAATCTTCTGAGAAGAAAGAAACAGCCAAGACACATACTTTTGTCAACAAAAGCAATCCTGGAATCACTTCTACCTTGGTTTATACTGTAGAAGGCGACAATGTTACCAAGCAAACCGCTCAGAATGTTGCAGATCCTGAAATCCTTGGTGCAACTCCAGAAGATGTCAAGAGTTTTATTGAAGAAAAGTACAAAGGTTATAATGGACTCAAAGGTGTTAAACAAACCATTGAAATCAAAGATGGAAAAGTTGTTCAAGATCTAGAAGTTGATTTCTCAGTTGCAAGCATTAGCGAACTTAGAAAAGCACTTCCTGAAGAATATTCTGGTATCGGCAATCGTGTCAGTTTCTCAAACTCTAAAAAAGCACTAGAGAAAATGGGATTCACTGAAAAGACGAACTAATCCCCTAAAATTTCATATAGACTAGTGTAGGACCACCCCAAAAGTTAGACACAGATCTAACTCTTGGGGTATTTTACTATATCCTTAACCGATGAGTCCAATAGACTCTTCCCGATTCCATAAAAAATTCATTTGAAACTTTACCCCCTTTTCAATCCATACGATAAAAGACCTTTGAAACAGATAGAGACAAAACTTTAATCGCCAGACTAGTTTCTATTCATTGCCATATCAGGTCAGATGAGAGGGGGAATCTAGTTGATTTTGTAGTAGAATCATGTTATAATACAAAATACTTTGATTATGAAAGGAAAGTAAAGTAAAGGATATGAAATCATACTTTAAAACCTCACTAGCCCTAGTGGCTTCTCTTGTCCTCCTACTCGGATGTTCCAAACAAGCATCTACACCTGCTAGCAGCAGTACCAAAGAAGACAAAACAACTCAGTCAAGCGAGACCAAACAAAGCAGTCAACAATCATCTGAAAAGAAAGATGAGACAGAAATCCACACATTTGTCCACAATAGCAAACCTGGAATTCATTCTACCTTGACTTATACTGTGAAGGGAGATGACGTTGTAAAACAAACTGTTCATAATGTACTTGACCCTGAAAAACTTAATAATACCGCGGAAGGTATTAAGGAAATTGTTGACGATACTTATAAAGGTTATGAAGGGGTCAAAGGAGTTACACAAAAGGTTGAAATTCAAGATGAAAAAGTTATCCAAAACATCGAGGTTGACATGTCTGTCGCAAGTCTTGACGAACTGAAAAAAGCAATGCCGAATGAATATTATGGCATTGGAAACCGTGTAAGCTTTGCTGCTTCGAAAAAAAGCTTAAAGAAGTTGGTTATACTGAACAAACCAACTAATGAGTCGTGCTCATACAAAAAAATTCTGTCG
>NZ_KQ970181.1:61147-77497 GCF_001579015.1 Streptococcus oralis | reverse complement strand
ATCACTCTCTTGCTTGTTTGGTAGAAGTAATGAAAGCAAGATTCCGATAATAGCTGGCACTAGCCATGGTAGAGAGGCGGCCGCCAACGGAAGGGAATTAACCAAATTTTCTAGAAATTCAATCTTAAAGGAACTTCCAAGGACGCTTGCAAGAGCAATCGCTGTAACAAGCCCAATGGTTAACTGCATGCCCGGTTTTGATAGGGCGACAAACTTATTAACAATCACAATCATCACAATGACAATGGTGATTGGGTACAAGATTACTAGTACTGGAACTGAGTACTTGATGATCGCATCCAGACCAAGATTTGCAATAGCAAATCCAATCAAGGTAAAGGCAGTTGCATAGACCTTGTAGCTGATTTGTGGGAAACGTCCGTTAAAGAACTCTGCTGTCGACACAATCAATCCAACTGTCGTTGTGAAGCAGGTGACAGTTACCATAACAGCAAGGAAGAGTTGAGCTGTTGAACCAAAGATTTCCTGAGTTGCTTGTGACAAGATATAAACACCTGGTGTTCCACCCTTCATTGCTTCTGCTGGTACCGGGAAGTGATTTCCAAGGAATCCTAGACCAATATAGAGAGCACTAAATGCAAGAGCTACCACAATACCAACAACCCAAATAGTTGAAATGTATTCTTTCTTACTTGAGAATCCAAGTTGTTTCAAGGTTTGAACGGCAATCACACTGAAGGCCACTGAGGCAAGGGCATCCAAGGTGTTATAGCCTTCTAGGAAACCTGTCCCAAAAGCAGAGGATTGATAGGCTTCTGAGGCCGCTTGAGGACTTGTTCCACCATACTTGAAGGCACCTAGTACAACCAAGATAACGATCAACAAAGCAAAAACTGGTGTCAAGATACGTCCGATCCGATCCAAAATCTTTGATGGATTGAGTGAAATCAGATAAGCTGCTGCAAAGTAAAGCACGGTAAAGATAATCAATCCCAAACCTTTATTCGCATCTGATAAAAGGGGGCTGATCCCGACTTCGTAAGCTGTTGTTGCTGTACGTGGAATGGCAAAGAATGGGCCAATCGATAGATAGAGGACTGCAAGATATAGAGTCGCAAACCAAGGTGAGATTTTCTTAGAAATCTCATAAATGTATCCTTTAGGATTGAGTGTTCCGATGATAAGTGTCAAGACGGCAATACCGACACCTGAAAAGACAAAACCTGCGATGGCAGGAAGAAACTGTTCTCCAGATAGGGCACCTAGAGAAGGCGGAAAAATCAAATTCCCCGCACCAAAAAATATTCCAAACAGGAGCAAGCCTGTTAGGGCACCTTTTTTAGCCATAAAAATCTCCTTCATATTTCTAAAATACTGACCTAGTATACCATGATTAAGACTTTGAAAAAAGCATCCAAAATTAATCATTGAATGTTTTCAATATTTTAAAAAATAAGAATTATCTAAAAACAAAATCCCTCACTCAGATGGAACCGAGCAAGGGAAGGTTAGGATCTATCACCATATAGGTTTAAAGTTCTTCAAAGGCTGTCATTCTACCTTGAACATTGATGACCTCATAACCTTGTTCAGCTAGGAATTGGCAAGCACGCGCCGATCTCACCCCAGATTTACAAATGACATAATGCAACTGGTTCTTGTCCAACTCTTCATAGGTATCAGCCAATTGACTAAGTGGAAGATTCTGAGCACCTTCTAAATGAAGCGTCTCGAACTCTTCTACTTCTCTTACATCTAAAACTGAAAGGGACTCTTTCTGATAGAGCTGGTAAAATGCGTCAAAGGTAATTTCTTTCATTCTTTTTCTCCTAAAATAGCTTTAATTCTTTTTTTCAATTCTGGCACCACTTCTGCCTCAAACCAAGGATTTTTAGCTATCCAGATTTGATTTCGTGGTGACGGGTGCACCAGAGGGAAAAATTCTGGTAGATAGTCTTTGTAGCGTTTTACCCGCTCTGTTACCTTGCCACTAACTTTCTCATGTAAATAGTAAGCTTGGGCATATTGGCCAATCAAGAGGGTCAATTTAATATTGGGACATTCCTTGAGGAGTTGTGGGTGCCATTTTTCGGCAAAACCTGTACGAGGTGGAAGGTCGCCTGACTTGCCATGTCCAGGAAAGTAAAAATCCATTGGCAGAACTGCAAAATAACCTGAATTGTAAAAGGTGTCTTCATCAACACCTAACCACTCACGCAGACGATCACCACTCTTATCCTTCCAGTAAATTCCAGCTTCTTGCGTTTTAAAGCCCGGAGCTTGTCCGACAATATTGATGCGAGCAGTCTTTGGCGCCGCAAAGAGAGGTTCGATTCCGCGTTCTGTATAGCTGGCATTCTGTGGATCCGCCATAATGGCCTGCTTTATTCTTTCGATTTGAGACATCTGTTTTCCCTCCAAAAAGAAGTCCAAGCATGAAATCTCAGACTTCTATAGCATTATTTAATCAATTCGTAAATAGCTTCAGCGTAGATGGCTGCTGCACGGAAGAGATCGTCCAAGGCGATAAATTCATTGGCTTGGTGCATAGTGTCAATAGAGTCTGGGAACATAGCACCGTAGGCAACGCCACGTTCTAGCAAACGACCAAAGGTTCCACCACCGATGACTTGCTCATGACCTTGAAGTCCAGTTTGTTTTTCATAGACATTCAACAAGGTTTGAACAAGTGGATCTTCCATCGGCACATAATGAGGCGTATGACCGTGTTCTGACAAGCTGACAGAAGCAACTGACAAGTTTTCTAGGATTGACTTAATCTGCTCTGGGCTTGTTCCTTTTGGATAACGGAAGTTGAGGGCAATGGTATTGTCAGCACTTGCTTCATCAAAGCGGAAGACACCTGCATTCATGGAGAGGGCACCCATTTTTTCATCCACATGAGCAACCTTGAGATTTTTACCCTCGTGGTCATTCAAGAGAATCTTACCAGCAATGTCCAGATAATCTTTTGCAGGCCCCGCAAAGTCAAACTGACTGAGGAAAAGGGCAAGGTAGGTCGCACCATTGACACCTGAAGCAGGCATAGCACCATGGGCTGATTTACCAATCACAGTCACCTTGTACTGACCGTTTTCTTCTTGGATTTCTCCCCTAAGCTTGTGCTCTGCAACAAAGGCATCTAGTTTCCCTTGCAAGTCAGTCAAATCACCTGAAACAACTGCTGTTGCTGATTCGGGTACCATATTTTCACGCAATCCACCTGTGAAGCTGTGAAGACGGGCTGCACCTGTATTTTCACCTGCAAAGTGGAGGTATTCTGTAATGTTTCCTTTTTCACCATTGATGATTGGAAATTCAGCGTCCGGAGAGAAACCGAAGTCTGGTTTCGCAAGTCCTACATGTTCAAAGTAGTAGTCCATGTCTGCCCAACCTGATTCTTCATCTGTTCCGACGATGAAACGAACTTTCTTAGAAGTTGGAAGTCCCAATTCTTTGATGATTTTCAAACCATAGTAACAAGCAGTTGTAGGTCCCTTATCATCTGAAGCACCACGCGCATAAAGGCGACCATCTTTGATAGTTGGTGTATAAGGATCCGTGTCCCAACCACTACCAGCTGGCACCACGTCCAGGTGGGCAAAGATTCCGAGAACTTCTTCTCCTTCACCAAACTCGAAATGTCCTGCGTAGTTATCGACATTTTTAGTTGGATAACCATCGCGGTCTGCGATTTCAAGGAATTTTTCCAAGGCTTTTACTGGTCCAGGTCCAAATGGATGCTCAGCATCAGCCTTGCTGTCATCACGTTCTGAGTTGATTTCCAAAAGGCTAAACAAGTCAGCCAAGAGGTCTTCTTTGCGTTTTTCTACTTCTGCTGTAAAATCAATTGCTGTCATTTTTTCTTCCTTCTATCTTTTCTCGATGATTTCATCCACTGGCAAGCGGTAGCTTGGTTCCAATTTTTCATCTGTGTAACCCACTGTGATCAAGAGTTCTGGGCGGAAACGGTCTTCGATATCCAAAACTTCGTTGGCTTTTGATTTGTCAAATCCAAGGATAATGTTAGAACCGATTCCTTGGTCTGTAAGAGCAAGAACCAAGTTCATGGCTACTAGTCCCGCATTAAGGGCCAAGTAGTCACTAACTTGCTGTTCACTGTAACGCGCAAACTCGGCAGGCAGATTCTTCATAAAATATTGAAGTTGCTCTTCAGAAAAGTTATTAGCGCCGCCAACTCGGGCAATCTTACGAGCACGTTTAGCCAAATCTGTGTCGGTAAACAAGGCAATGGTCACTGGCGCTGATGATACCTGTTCAAAGTTCGAACCATAAGCTAATTTTGCCAATTCAGCATTTTTCTCACGAACCACCACAAACTTCCATGGTTGGCTGTTGTGGGCACTTGGGGCCAAGGTTGCGATTTCGATAGCCGTACGCACATCTTTAGGGTCAACTGGCTTATCAGTGAACTGTTTGGTCGCATGACGTTTTTTATTTAATTCAAGAAATTTCATAATCGATTTCCTTTTCTAATTCTACTGCTTCCATTCTACCATATTTTGAAAGAGCTTGCAGAGATTTTTCATTGAGGATCCTGTTTCCTTTTCAACTAGGCTACCCGCCCTTCTATGGACTCAGATTATTCCGACGCAGGACTTTCTTTTTCAAAGAAGTGGCCACTAGAGTCTTGGATTTTGTTGATGATATCATCGTAGTGAGAATTTCTTTCTTCCTCATAGAGATTATTGATTTCTTGATAGTTCAACGGATTTTCAACCTTGGGCTCTGGCTTGCGACTGAGGAAATCAAGAGTCCCCAGAAGAAGCAAAATCAGGATCACTAGAGAGGTCCAGCCAGTTTCCTTCTTAGGCAGCCGAACTCCCTTGGTCGAAAGAGATTTCCAACTAGGGGACTGAGGTAAGAGCTCATAGATTCTCTTTTGAGTCGGAAAAAGGGTCAACAATGCATACAAGGTCAGAAAGAGAAATGAAAAACTATGGACAGAAATCCAACTATACTTAATTTTCATCTAAAGGCCTTATAACCAGCTCCCCCCATATACACTTCTAGGGCGAAGACGGCGATCATCAAAAGACAGAAAATCAGGAATTGGACTTTCCATAGCTTTCTCAATCCTAAATACTCTTTTTTGAGCAATTCTTCTTTGTTCTTGGCTTGGTCTACTTCTACTGGAGCTGGGGTGCTTGGTTTTACTTCACTATTACTTTTAGTTAACCCTACTTTCGCTTCAACTGGTTCAACCTGTCTAGCAAAATAGGCTTTCGCTTCCCTAATGACCTTGCTAAGATTTTCCTCCGTCAGCAGATAAGGAAAGCCATTGATCATCCAATTGTTTTTCTTATCTATCTTATTCGGCTCCACCACATTAAGGCAAAAGTATCGCCCAATCAAGCTAATTGAAAATATCGCATCATAATATTCAGATAGAACTGAAAAATCAACCCCATAAACAGTCTGATCCTCGGTCAGTTTTTTCGTTTCCATAAAGGAAACGTCCTTTGTAAACGTCGATCGGATTATCTCTTGTGCTTGGGAAACTTTTTCTTCAACTGTAGCAGGATCAAAGGGGAGTGTTAAAGCAGAAAACGTATCGGTGGAAGCATTCCCTTCTAGACTATCTTTAAACCAATCCAAGAAAGAAGTCATATTGGATACGGTTAGATCAATAGGCTGATGAATTGGAAATGCTTGGTCCTCTATACTAGAAGGCATGGGGTCTATCTCTTCAAAAACAAACTGCTGCCCCGCTATCTCAAGGCTAAAAAAAGCTGGATAATGAGGCAAAAGACAAGTAAAGACAACCCTAAAGGGTTCATTCTTTTCGAAGGGTCTTCTCCAGAAGTCTATTATTGCTATTCCCTCAAAAGTCGATTCTATCATTCTTTTAAGAAGAAAACGCTTTTTTAAGAGATTGTCAGGAGTCAGTGCTTCAGAAAACATCAGGCCTGGTTGATCCAGATAAGCTTTGATCTTTCCAAAGCTAGCTCGAAAACGATCTCGATCATATAAAAACTCCATCCCGAATCTTTCAGGCCCCCAGAGGAGTGATACATCGTTACCTTCAACCAAATATTTATTGCTGTCTTATATTCTTCAAGATGAACCTCAAGAATAAATGTCGGACCATAAGCACTCCGGGCCGTCGTTTCTATATCTACAATTTCGAAATGCTCACCAAAAACATGTTGAAGGGCTTGTCGGATATCATTTACCACAAGCTCTCTATGCTGATCAACAGTTAATCCCATTACTTTATTACTTACCCCTTATGCGTTTTTATAGACTGAAGGAAAGCATTAGCCTCCTGTAGATAATTGTGTTGTTCAATCAAGGAAGTTAGAAGCTCGATGTTATGGCCCCGATAGTTGTCATATCGGCGTAGTTCTTCATACATTTCGATAAAGGGAAGGTCCTTAGACTTGGCCAATTCTAACTCCGCTTCATAATCATAAGAAACTTTTCGGAATAGAATATTTACCAATTCCCCATCTTCCACTTCTATCACGGCATACTGGGCACGGTGATTTTTTAACGCCTCCCAATCAAAATAGGGCATGCCAATCGTACCTGGATTGATGATTTGTTGCCCTTGACTGCCGTAACGAAGCAACTGCTTGTGGACATGACCATAGATTGCCACGTCCGTTTCCTCATCTAGGAGTTGATCAAATTTATCTGTGTTATTCCCAACAGACAAGTCACCACCATAGTTCTTATTTGGCAAATTATGAGAAAGAGAAAAGCGCAGCCCATCAACTTCTTTCTTTTCTAGCATAGGTAAGCTTCGTAGCCAGACAATCGTTTCAGGATCCATTCGTTCCATCAAATACTGTGTCATACGCAAGAGCTGAACTTCCTGTGGGTCTTCTAAGCCATATTGCCCATCTAAAGCCTCAAGGACACAATCATCCCAATTGCCTCGAACACTTGCCGTGATAGGAAGGTCTTTTAGCAGAGCGACCAAGTCATTTGCACCTGGACCAGGGAGGAAAATGTCTCCCATGAGCCAATATTCACTGGCTCCTTGAGTTTTAGCATCTGCAATCACTGCTTCTAAGGCAGTCACATTTCCATGAATATCTGATAAAATTGCGATTTTATGGTTCATGATGGTTTCCTTTTTCTATTTCATCTAGCCAATTGTGAAACTCCCAACGAAGAGGATTTTCCTTGCCTATTCTTTGTCTCAAATAACCTTGATATTGAAGATAGAAAGCGTAATCTCCCCAACTACTCCACACTTGAGAAGGTTTTGGGATACACAACTGTTTGTTCGCCCTCTCTAACACGATGTTATCTATCGGTACGTGTAAAAAAGGAAAAACGGAGTCTAGGGTTACAGCTTCAAGCATATACAGATACTTGAACGTCATATTAATCCACTTTTGAGCATGACCATAAGTGAATCGAATCCCATTTGAGCGATAGCAATCTATCAAAACATCACAAGTCCTATGATGCCAACTATCAAAATCAGTTTGACACAGCTTGTCCCGATTCAAGAGATTTAAAATTGCTTCTTTGATACATTTAGAGGCCCGATTTCTCATCTCCAAGCGCTGTTCATCTGGCATGCCATGAAATCGCAAGGTTCGATTAAAATCCAGATAGGCTCTTGTAGTTGCAGCCAAAAATAAATCTTTTGAATTCCCAAAGTAAGCAAATCGTAAAAAAAGGAGTATATCTCTGTCAATCTCAATCCTATTCATTTCTTCTACTTTCTATCTAGATACTTATTCCAATTCTTTTAATGGTTCTGCTACTTGAGCCAATTCCACTGCTTCCTGCGGGTTCAACTTCCTCTGCACAGCCTCTGCGACAAGTCTTGGCACTCCAACTTCTACAATCTCATCTACACTAGCTTCCTTGATTTTAGTCAAAGACTTGAAATGCTTCATGAGATTTTGCTTGCGTTTAGGCCCTAGACCGTCAATTCCATCCAATTGGGATGAAAAGGAGTTTTTGGAGCGCAGTTGACGGTGAAAAGTAATGGCAAAACGGTGCACCTCATCTTGGATGCGTTGGAGGAGGAAAAATTCCTGAGAATTGCGAGACAACTCCACTACCTCCAGCGGGTCACCAAAGAGCAATTCATGGGTTTGGTGCTTGTCATTCTTTTGCAGACCTGCAATTGGAATATCCAAGCCCAATTCCTCTTGGATGACTTGCTTAGCGATATTGACTTGACCTTGCCCTCCATCAATCACAATCAAATCTGGAGGAGCCAAACCGTCACGCTGTACTCGGCCATAGCGTCTGCGAATGACCTCTCGCATACTAGCGTAGTCATCTGGACCTACAACCGTTTTTATCTTGTACTTACGGTAATCCTTCTTACTCGGTTTACCATTGACAAAGACCACCATGGCCGAAACAGGGCTAGTTCCCATGATGTTGGAGTTGTCGAAGGACTCAATGCGAACTGGAGTCGGTATTTGAAGCAGGCGTCCTAGGTTTTCAATAGCTCCCTGAGTCTTTTCGACAGATTTTTCTAGAAGATTGAACTTCTGCTCCAGACTAACACGGGCATTTTTTATGGCTAGATTGACCAGCTGTTTTTTCTCTCCACGCTGGGGTTTGACAATCTTGGTATCCACCAAAGCCTTGACAGCTTCTTGGTCAATATCCTGCGGAATCAATACTTCATTGGGAACCAGGTGAGATTTTTCTTGATAGAATTGTCCCACATAGGTCAAGAAATCCTCATCCGGATCATTGTAGTAGGGAAAGAGATTGACGTCTCGCTCGATGAGTTTGCCCTGACGGACAAAGAAAACCTGCACACACATCCAGCCCTTGTCCACATAGTAGCCAAAGACATCACGATTTTGCAAATCTTTCGCCATGACCCGTTGCTTGGTCCGAAGCGTTCCAATAGCTTGAATCAGATCACGGTATTCCGCCGCACGTTCAAATTCCATACTTTGCGCTGCCACTGTCATTTTACTCTTGAGGTCATCGATGATTTTGTCATCCTGTCCTTTTAAGAAGTCAGAAACCTCCTGAGCCATGGACTTGAAATAGGTCTCATCTTTTTTACAGATAGTGTGGGCCATACATTGACCGATATGGTAATAAAAACAGACCTTAGACGGCGGATTGGTACATTTCCGAAAAGGGAAAATTCGATCTAGTAGCCGCTTGATTTCATTGGCCGCACCGACATCTGGATAAGGACCAAAGTAAAGTCCTCCATCCTTCTTGACCTGACGAGTGATTATCAAACGAGGATAGCGCTCATTGGTGATTTTGATAAAGGGATAGGACTTATCATCCTTGAGCATGATATTGTATTTAGGCTTGTTTTCCTTGATGAGGTTGATTTCTAGGAGAAGTGCCTCAATATTGGACTCAGTAACGATAAATTCAAAATCCACAATTTCAGACACCAGAGCCTCTGTCTTGGTATCGTGACTGCCACGGAAGTAGGATCGCACACGATTGCGCAGATTTTTAGCCTTTCCTACATAAATAATGGTGCCGTTTTTATCTTTGTGAATGTAGCAACCAGGACTGGTTGGCAAGAGTTCTAGTTTTGATTTGATCAAGTTGTTCATAGTTCCATTATAGCAAAAAGGCCCTAACAGGACGAACAAAAAGCCCCACCAATCACTTGATGGAGGAGCTTTGATTTCTTTTCGGATTGCACCGACTTCATCTAGTCGCTACCGGTATAGAGTTCTTGAACAGCCTTCACATCCTGGGGCTGAATCCCATAGTAGGAACCTGCTGGCTGCATAACAGAAGTTTCGTTGGTGTGATCCAATCCAATGGCATGCCCTAGCTCGTGCTCCGCCGTGTGCACGATCCGTTCATAAGAATAACCATAGTTTGGATTGGATAGATAATAGTGATTCAGGCGAACCGTTACAGATATAAATTGATTGGTCAACAGATTGGTTTGACTCTCAGCTTGACCAGCTACGGCTGTAGATCCATCGTTCATTTCACTTGCCACAATATCTGCTTGACTAGAATCCGCGACCACCTCAAAGGTAAAGGCGCCCGTTTGATTCCAGTTCTTTATAGCTTCTGCATAAGCGCCTTGGAAGGTCTCATCCATTTGAGGCTCAATATAGATGCGAGCTGAGGCTTGAGCCCACTTTCCTTCCGCGTGTTGGTGACTGTCTGTCTGAGACAAGACTTCCAGCGTTCCCGTTTCCTGCCATTGATTCCAGCCACCTTGACCAATCTGGCTCATTTTTTCAACTTGATTGACCGCAGAATGAAAATCACCTGTCAGATACCATAGCACTCCAAAAGCAAGGAGAAGGATGATGACCAAGGTCCAGACCAGACGCCAGAAGAAACGCCAAATTCCCAAAAGAAATCGGAACAATAATCGAATAATCCAGAACATGACACTCCACCTTTCATAAAAATAAGAACCTATCTTAAAATCGATGGTCTCCCATAATCAAGATAGATTCTCTATTTTACTCAAAAAAACTGAAAGAAACCTAAAACTAAGATAGACGCTCTTCCAAAACAAAGTTAATTGGTAGAGTAGCTAAAAAACGCTCCAATTGTTTTTCCCAGTAGTACCACTCGTGAGTGCCAGCACTATGACTATAGGTTACTTCAAAACCAAGCTTTTTAAGGTTTTTCACAGCGAGGTTATTGGCTGAGTAGAGATAGTCTTGTTCCCCACACCAAGCCCATAGTTTAGTTTTTTTATCCGATTTCGCAGCGATACTTTCAAGCGAATGAGGGCTAGCTGTCCAGTCTTTGATTTCTCCAAACACTCCTCGCCAGTATGCAAGAGAGCCCAAATCCTGACTTTCAGGAGAAAATTCTTGGAAACTGAGTGCACCAGAAAAACTAGCAGCATGTGAAAAACGATCGGTTGCGAGAGCTAGCTTGAAGGAACCATAGCCACCCATAGAGAGACCTGCAATGAAGGTCTTTTCACGCTTGCTAGTCATATTGGGGAAGAAGCGTTTCATAACCTGAGGCAACTCTTCTGCTAGAGCTGTATAGTAGTTATAGCCATACTGAGTATCTGTGTACCAGCCATTATTTGTATTGGGCATGATAACAATGAGATTGGTTCCCCGCAACAAGCGCTCGACATTGGTCCGCTTGAGCCAGCTATTCTGATTTCCGGACATTCCGTGCAAAAGATAAAGGACAGGAATATCTTTACAATCTGGTTCAGTTACCCGACTAGCATCTGGATAGAGCACAGTAACGCCCCACTCCATATCCAAAACTTCAGAGTAATACTCGATATTCATAACTGCCATGGTTGTCTCCTTTATACTATTCTATAAGAAAAAGCCGAATTTCGACTTTTTCTGTAGGTATACTGCTTATTATTTAGCTTCCATCACGACAGGCAAGATTGCTGGGCGACGCTTGGTTTGATCAAAGAGGTACTTGGTCAAATTATCACGAACCTTGCCTTTGAGATCTGCCCAGTCAAAATCATCACCTTGAAGATATTCTTCTACCGTTTGGTTAATCAATTCAGAACTTTCACGGAGAATATCACGGCTCTTCTTGAGATAAACAAATCCGCGCGTATGGACGCGAGCCTTAGCTACAATTTTCTTCTCACGACGGTTGACAGTGATAGCCGCGATAAAAATCCCATCCTCTGACAAAACCTTACGGTCACGAAGGACAACATTTCCAACATCTCCGATAGCATTTCCGTCAATCAAAACATCACCTGCGGAAACTCCGCCAGCAGGGACAAAGTCCCCGTGTTCGTAGGACATGGTGGTTCCCTTTTTAGGAATAAAAATGCGCTCTGGCAACATTCCAACCGCCATGGCAGCCTTGGCATGTGCATCCAATTCACGGTACTCCCCTTGGATAGGGAAGAGATACTTGGGTTGCAAGAGATTAATCATTAACTGCAAATCACGCGCATTCCCGTGTCCTGATACTCGCAAGCTTTGGGTAATGAGTTTTACCACACCACCAGCTTGATAGATCATATTTTCAACACGTGCCATGACAGCTTCTTTAGCGATAGATGGAGTCGTTACGATATAAACTAGGTCACCGTCCTTGATTTCCACATAACGGTGGCGACCGATGGACATCTTGCGAAGACCGTTGATAGGCTCACCCATACGACCTGTCTCAAGAATAATCAACTCATGGTCTTCAAAACGAGACATTTCTTTGGGTTTAATCAAGAGACTTTCGTTGGCCAAAGACAATTTTTTGAGACGAATCGCTGTGCGGACGATATTTTCAATATCAAATCCAGTCAAAACAACTCGGCGACCTGTATCCGCAGCAGCATCAAAAACCTGCTGGATACGAGAAAGGTTGCTGGCAACTGCTGCAACGATAATACGACCTTCCCAGTCTGCAATGGTCTGGGTAATTTCATCTCCAACTTCACTCTCGCTTGCCACCTGGATATTGCTATCTGCATTCGCAGAATCACTGAGGAGCGCCAAGACACCATCACGACCAATCTCTGCCAAACGAGCAAAATCCGTCGCATAGGATTCGCTAGCCGTCTGGTCAAACTTGAAGTCACCTGTATAAACGATGCTACCTTCACTTGTTTTCAAGACAACTCCCAAACTTTCTGGGATAGAGTGAGTTGTACGGAAGAATGAAACCACAGTCCCTCCAAAATCAATCTCTGTATCCTCATCAATCACATGGAAGTCATTGAATTTCTTAACCGTATCATTTCCTTTGACAAAGAGCTTCGCCAACTCAATAGTCAACTCAGAGCCAAACACAGGCACCTTAGCCTCTACCAAGAGATAAGGCAGAGCACCAATGGCATCCGCATGCCCGTGGGTCAAGAAGACCCCAGCGATACGATCACTATTTTCAAAAAGATAGTCCATATTTGGAATGACGACATCAACTCCAAGTTGTTCATTTTCAGGGTATTTAAGCCCTGCATCCAAAACAAAAATAGAATCATCGATTTCAGCGATGTACATATTTTTCCCATTTTCACGTACACCACCAAGTGTTGTTAAACTAATATTACTCATTTTTCCTCCGAAACTTAATTTATCTTGATTATAGGGTAGATTTACCCTCTTATTCTAAAAGTTCTAAAACTTTCAGCCGAATCTTTTCCTACCATTATACCATTTTTTTGATGATTTTCAAAATGAAGATTTGTTTTCAAAAAAGAGCTGGTTGCCCAACTCTTTCCTATCTTCTAGTTTTCTGCCATTAAGAAATCATACATTTCCTGCACGGTACCCAGCGCCATGATTTCTTGAATTTTTACAGTTTGTTTGAGATTTTGATATATCTGACTGTCAGCAATTTCCCTTTTCGGCGCTTCTTTATTGACAGTCATGACACCATCTTTGATAGTTACAAAGCCCAGTTCCTCAAATATTTGAATCATCTTGACCAGCAAGATTTGTTGGATATTGAGATAGGCTGCTAAGTCCTTAAGTTTGTAGCGTATGTCAAATTCTGGGAATTGGTAAATGGTTTTGTACAATTTGGCAAACTGCTCTCTAGTCCCATAACCTGTTAGGTAGTAGGCCTTGTCAATGTCATTCTTGAAATAAACCGCAGAGAAATTTTGTTCCTGAAAAACGGTCTTCAGCAGGCTAATATCCTCAGGAATGGTTTTCACAACCACAGCATCACTGGTCGCTAATTCTGGTAATTCTCCAGCAAAGTCCAAGACTGGAACCCCTTCTGGCAAGACTGCATTCTTCCCACGAATGTTAAAGAGTTGAACACCTTCCACTCGAGCATCCACCATCATCAACTGGAGGGCAGTTTGGCCATTCCATTGGTTGACAGACAGGGTGACTGCCAATTCTAGTTTTTTTGTTTGAGCAAACTCCGTCACCCATCTACCTTGTCCGAAGGCTACCACTTCAAAACTAGCTTCTCCCTTAGAAATTTTTAGTTTGAGGTGAGCATTCCCCGCCCCCATACTACGAGCACTCTCGACATTGAAATCCCTGATATAAAAAACAGGTTTCTGATTGTCCATCCCAAAAGGTGCCAAACGTTCAAAGCTTTTAACCGTTTCTAAGCTAAGTGTCTCCAAATCCAACTCTTCATCTAGATTTAACTTGTTCTTACCACTAGCGTCTGCTCCTTTCTCACGGATATAGTCCTCCAAGACCTGAGATAAATCTGAAAGTTTCTCCACTTCTAGCGTCATACCTGCCGCTCCAGCATGACCTCCAAAGGCGATGAAGAGGTCTCGATGGGGATTCAGGGCTTCAAAAATATCGACCGCTTCCACACTACGAGCACTGCCCTTAGCACGACCGTCTTCTATATTAAGAACAATGACTGTCTGCCCTAGTTCTTCCAGTAAACGACCAGCCACGATACCCAAAACTCCAGGATTCCAACCTTCTTTTGCTAGGACTTGTACCTTCTTCTCAGGATCCACCATGGTCTTGGCTTCTTCATAGATAGATTGAACGATTTCCTTGCGCTCTTCATTTTTCTGGTGAATCATAAGAGCAATCTCGTGAGCTTCCTCATCATCAAATCCAGTCAGCAAATCAATGGCAGGATTGGGATCATCCAAACGTCCCAAAGCATTTAAACGAGGGGCAAGCTGAAAACCAACCGTTTCTTCTGTCACTTCGTTCGCAGCAATCCCAGCCATGTCTAGCATTTCTTGCAGACCGATGCGCTGAGTATGCCCCAACATTTCCAGACCATATTGAACCAAGATACGGTTTTCATCCGTCAGACTCACCATATCGGCAATAGTTCCGATAGCGACCAAATCAAGCAGTTCCACTTGTACTTCTTCTAAAAGGGCACAAGCCAGCTTGAAAGCCACTCCGCATCCGGCCAAATATTTGAAGGGATAATCCGCATCTGGATGCTCAGGGTGAACAATCGCATAGGCATCAGGAAGGGTTTCCGGCATGGAATGGTGGTCGGTCACAATGACATCCACTCCCATAGACTGGGCCAGTTCAATGGCTTCGTGCCCTGCAACTCCATTATCCACTGTCACAATCAGGGAAATTCCCTCTTGCTCGATAAAGTATTTATAAACACTGGCATTGGGACCATAGCCATCGGTAAAACGATTGGGCAAATAAACATGACACTCGGCACCAAGCTGTTCCAAACTTTCCTTAACAATCGAAGCTGAAGTCATACCATCCGCATCGTAGTCTCCATAAATGAGAATGTTTTCCCCTTCTTCAATAGCCTGACGAATCCGTTCCACTGCCTTATCCATATCATGGAGCAAGTAGGGGTCATGTAAGTCCTCCAAGGAAGGCTCTAAAAACTTCTTCAGACTTTTCTCATCCTGAATCCCTCTCTCAAATAATAATCGAGCCACCTCGGGACCCAGTCCAGCCTTCTTGGCTATCTTTGTAAAATCCGCATCTTCAACTTGCGGAGCAAACTGCCATTCATAAGTAGGAGTTATCAAAAAAACATCCACTCTTTCTAAGAATTCTATCGTTTCATTATAACATGATTTAGACTTTTTCACTATTCAGATTGCTTTTTTATAACATTTTAGTGAATTTTTTCAGATATAATTTGACAAGGCGATTCTTTTGGTGTAAAATCATGTTATAAAATCTAACACAAAGGAGATCTCTCATGGCTTTAGTAGAATTTAAACACGTCGAAAAATATTACGGAGACTACCACGCACTCCGCGACATCAATCTCCGTTTTGAAAAAGGGCAAGTTGTTGTCCTCCTAGGACCTTCAGGCTCTGGGAAATCCACTCTTATCCGTACGATCAATGGTTTAGAGGCTATTGACAAAGGAAGTCTCCTAGTCAATGGACACCAAGTAGCAGGTGCCAGTCAGAAAGATTTAGTTCCTCTTCGCAAGGAAGTTGGCATGGTTTTCCAGCATTTTAACCTCTATCCACACAAAACAGTGTTAGAAAATGTAACACTTGCTCCCATAAAAGTTCTAGGGATTGATAAAAAAGAAGCTGAAAAAACAGCCCAAAAATATCTGGAATTTGTAAATATGTGGGACAAAAAAGATTCTTACCCAGCCATGCTATCTGGTGGACAAAAACAGCGGATAGCCATCGCTCGTGGCCTTGCTATGCATCCGGAACTCCTCCTCTTTGATGAGCCAACATCTGCTCTTGATCCTGAGACTATCGGAGATGTTCTAGCAGTTATGCAAAAATTGGCTCAAGACGGGATGAACATGATCATCGTTACCCATGAAATGGGCTTTGCCCGAGAGGTTGCTGACCGCATTATCTTTATGGCTGATGGAGAAGTCTTAGTAGATACGACAGATGTCGACGACTTTTTCGACAATCCAAGCGAACCTCGTGCCCAACAGTTCCTCAGCAAAATTATCAACCACGAAAGTGACAAAGTCAAATAAGGAGGCGCCTATGAAAAAGAAATTCTTTTTATCCGCATTATTGATTAGCCTTTTCAGCCGTGCTACTGCCAAACCAGTTCAGGCTGATACCAGTGT
>NZ_KQ970181.1:52471-61066 GCF_001579015.1 Streptococcus oralis | reverse complement strand
ACATTCAAAAGAGAGGCGAGCTAGTTGTAGGTGTTAAACAAGACGTTCCCAATTTCGGCTACAAGGATCCCAAGACAGGGACTTATTCTGGTATCGAAACTGACCTTGCCAAGATGATTGCGGACGAACTCAAGATCAAGGTTCGCTATGTTCCTGTTACCGCTCAAACCCGTGGCCCACTTCTTGACAATGAACAGGTCGATTTGGATATCGCGACCTTTACCATCACAGAAGAACGTAAAAAACTCTACAACTTCACCAGTCCCTACTACACGGACGCTTCTGGTTTTTTGGTCAATAAATCTGCCAATATCAAAAGCATTGAAGACCTGAATGGTAAAACGATCGGAGTTGCTCAAGGCTCCATCACCCAACGCTTGATTACCGAACTGGGTAAAAAGAAAGGTCTGAAGTTTAAATTCGTCGAACTTGGTTCCTATCCAGAATTGATTACTTCCCTTCACGCTCACCGTATTGATGCTTTTTCCGTGGACCGCTCTATCCTGTCTGGCTACACCAGTAAACGAACAGAGCTCCTAGATGATAGTTTCAAGCCATCTGACTACGGTATTGTTACCAAGAAATCAAACACCGAGCTCAACGACTATCTTGATAACTTGGTTACCAAATGGAGCAAGGATGGCAGTTTGCAAAAACTTTATGACCGTTACAAGCTCAAACCATCTAGCCATACTGCAGATTAAGGAGGACACCCCATGACAGATTTATCATCTTGGACAGCCTATTTTCAGGATTTTGGACAATTTTTCAATGGTTTCCTCTTCACTCTTGCCCTAGCAATTGGATCCTTTATCCTAGCTATGGTCTTAGGAATCATCTTTGGAGTCCTATCAACTAGCAAACATCAAATTTTAAGAATTTTGGCTCGTATCTTTGTCGAATTTTACCAAAACACCCCCCTCTTGGTGCAGTTTGTCATCGTTTTTTATGGTCTACCTCTTATCAGTGACCACACCATCATGATTCCGATTTATTGGACAGCTGTTCTCTGCGTCGGACTTTATCACGGTGCCTATATTGCTGAGGTTATTCGTTCAGGGATTCAGTCTATTCCTAGTGGTCAGATGGAGGCTGCCCTATCGCAAGGTTTCACCTATATCAGTGCTATGCACTTGATTATCTTGCCTCAGGCCTTCCGTATCATTCTCCCTCCTTTGACCAACCAAATCGTTAACCTCATCAAAAATACTTCAACGGTTGCTATCATCTCTGGAGTGGACTTGATGTTTGTGACCAAGTCTTGGTCAGCTCTCAACGGAAACTACATCCCTGCCTTTCTAGGTGCTGCCCTACTCTACTTTGCCCTTTGCTTCCCTGTCGCCCAATTTGGTCGCAAGATGGAGCAAGCCAATAAAAAAGCCTATTCACTTTAGGAGGTTACTATGGAATCTATTTTAGAAGTTTTGACCCCAGATAACCTAGCCTTTATCTTTAAAGGATTTGGCTTGACCCTCTATATCTCTCTGATTGCCATCGTCCTCTCTACCCTGATCGGGACGGTACTTGCGGTTATGCGAAATGGAAAAAATCCTGTCTTGCGAATCATCTCCAGCATTTACATCGAATTTGTGCGTAACGTTCCCAACCTTCTTTGGATTTTCACTATCTTTTTGGTTTTCAAGATGAAGTCGACACCAGCTGGCATTACCGCCTTCACCCTCTTTACCTCAGCAGCCTTGGCTGAGATTATCCGAGGTGGTCTCAATGCCGTAGACAAGGGACAATACGAAGCAGGAATGTCTCAGGGATTTACCTCAGCCCAAATCCTCTACCATATCATTCTCCCACAAGCCATCCGTAAAATGCTGCCAGCCATCATTTCTCAGTTTGTGACAGTAATCAAGGATACCAGTCTTCTCTACTCTGTTATCGCCCTACAAGAGCTCTTTGGAGCCAGCCAAATCCTCATGGGACGTTATTTCGAACCAGAGCAAGTCTTCAGTCTTTATATCCTGATTGCCCTCATCTATTTCAGCTTTAACCTAGCAATTTCAAGTCTATCCCGCATGCTAGCCAAACGTTGGCAACAAGCCGCAGAATAAAAAAAGAAATGTGAACTCAAAACAAGGGTTCATATTTTTTGCTATAAACGAAAAAGGGCAACTCAATGCTATGCAAACGTTTTACTTTTTGGTAAAATAACTTTAAAACCATAACGCAAGGAGAAAAACAATGATTCAAGACCTTTACAAAGAATTCTCTCAACTGGAACAAGTAGAAGCTATCGCTCTTGGTGGTTCACGTGCAGGACAAGACTACGATCAAAATTCTGACTATGATGTCTATGTCTATCTTAACTCACCTATTGACGAAAAAACTCGTCAAATCATTCTTAGCAACTATTGCTCCTATATGGAAATTGGAAACCAGTTTTGGGAATTAGAGGACGACTGTGTACTAAACAACGGTATCCAAATCGAGCTGATTTATCGTTCGCTGGAGTCGTTTGAACAAGAATTGAACTCAACCATTTTTCAACACAAAGCTCAAAATGCTTATACAACCTGTATGTGGCACAATCTACTCCACAGCAAGATCCTATACGACCCGAATGGACACTATGCTTCGCTCCAAAAAATCTACCAGATTCCCTATCCACAGGAACTCAAAAAGCAAATCATTGAAAGGCAACTCCTTTTGCTAGAACAAGCCATGCCTGCCTTCTCCCACCAAATAGAAAAAGCTATCAAACGCCAAGATCTTCTCAGTATGAATCATCGTACGAGTGAATTTTTTGCTTCCTACTTTGACTTGTTATTTGCGCTCAATGAGCAAACCCATCCTGGTGAAAAACGGATGCTGGAGTACGCAAAGGCCCATTGTACTCTCCTCCCTAAGCAATTTGAAGAAACTATTCGCAAGTATTTCCAACTACTCTATCAACCACAACAAGGAGAACAAGCGATCGTAACCTTGCAAACTATCCTGAAGGAACTAAAAGCCATTTTGCCATAGACCAAAAAGAAAATGTGAACCTCTGTTGTTGTTCACATTTTTATTTGTCGTTGACTGTAAAATTCTAGTCTACTCATATTCAGTTGCCTATTTTTGACTCTCTCTGAAAATCTGCAACTAGGTTAGAAATTGTTCAATTGATTGACGAGCAATCATGAAGCCGTTCCAAAAACCGCACTCACAATCACTTACCCTGCTCTTTCATTACTAGTGACAATTTTTCCCTTAGGGTTACTACAAGATTTTTTAGAGATTCTAACAAGAATTACAATATGAATTTTACATATTACCATAGAACACCTCTATAGGAGAAAATCAGAGCTAAAATTAATAAAATATAGAAGGCGATAAAAAGCCATCTCATCTTCACACATAGAGCAATATATTCTCTGATAAAGGCCGATGGAATATAGTAGGCGGCTGTACGGCAACCAAGGCCATCTCCCTTCATCCCAATACGGCGAGCATAGGTACTGGTACGAAAAACATGGTAATCATTGGTCACAAAGAGAAAACGTGGACTTGCCACCAGTTTCTCTCCCATTTCTTTTGAGAAGAGAAGATTCTCATAAGTCGTCGTTGAGTCTTCCTCTAGGAGAATCGCTTCTCTCGGAACATCCGTCTCTTCCAGCAAATAATTACAAATTGCCTGAGCTTCGGAAATCTTCTCATCCCCACCTTTGCCACCACTAGCGATCAATTTGACATCTGGATTATTTGAATTGTGGTAAGCCTCAACAGCCTTGTCAATCCTACGCTTGAGCAAAGGACTCACCCTTTCTCCATCCAACAAACCAGCCCCATGAATGATGATAAAATCATAATGTTTTTTCTTAGGAATGAAGAGATACAAGATAGAATATAGTAGAAATCCTGCAAAGGCAAAACCAAAAATCAAATACGAATACATCAAAAAGAAAAAGATGATATTCACTAGATGATTGGTGTAGAACAAGCTCTTGGTATCGCTCACTCGAATCGCCATGATTACAAAAAAGAACAGAATCACACACCCTAGTCCCAGAGACAAATAATTTGCCTTGGATTTCCCCTCTTTCTTCAACAACACAAATCCGTTATAAATAAGGAAAAAGCCACTTAGAAAAACTAAAAATGGAAGCAAGAGAAAAATCACTGCAAAGAAAATCATGTGCAATTCTTCTTGCCCAGCCTCGTAAAAAAAATTGGCAATAGACAGGTAAGAAAAAAGCAGAGACAAAAGCAAAAGAGCCGGATTCCAGAGACTGCGATTGTCCCTAAAAAATGAAATCAGAAAAAGTAGGACAAAAAAACCTGTAATAAAGTACATAATCTTCTCCTTTGATGACTACATTGTACCATAATTATGGCAATAGAAAAAGAGAACCTTAGTCCTCTTACTTGATCATTTTATCCTGAGTATCAGCCACAACCTGAGCCAGGCTCGTCTGACCAAGTTGATTTTCCATGGCTGCTTGAACATCAAACAGCTTTTGATCCAAGATCGCATGGATATTAGCACCAATTGGACAATTAGGATTTGGATTATCATGGAAACTAAAGAGCTTACCAGATTTTCCTAAACACTCTACAGCTTGGTAGACATCCAACAAGCTGATATCCTGAAGGTCTTTTATGATCTCAGTTCCTCCCGTACCACGAGCAACTGAAATCAATCCTGCTTTTTTGAGTTGGGACAAGGTTTTGCGAATAATGACCGGATTGACTCCGACACTGGCCGCAAGAAAATCGCTGGTTATTTTGCTGTCTGTATCCTGCATTGCAATACTAATCAACATATGAGTCGCAATCGTAAATCGACTTGAAATTTGCATCTTCTTCTCCTTTCACTGATATTTTATTCATCTTTTCCCGTATAAACATTATACCTTTTTTGCTTATCCTGTCAAATATTATCGACTGATTATCTTCTCCATGCAAAAAGTCCTGTATCCCTCTTGGTAACCAATGCGGTAGAGGACATACAAAGACTTATTTTTTATGCAATTTTACGTACAATCCCTTTTGTTTTATGACTTGACCAAACCGAGCTGACAGAAACCCCAGCACCAACTAAGGTAAACACAGCTAACATAGCTAGATTATAAAAATAGTTATCTGGGAAATCACCGCTAAAGATTAATTCATTCACCACTCGGAAAGCATAGGCAAACTCAATTCCTAGTTGGGCAACAACCTCCATCGCCAAATCGATTTGATTCACTAGAAAAACGGTAATCACCATCAAAACAGCTGAAATTAGAATTCCTTTTCGAGATAGCTTTCTTCCAAGGATTTCATATCCTTTAATGGTACAAATCCCCAGAACAATACCCGCTGCCATAGCTACATAACCTAGACGCGCGATAAATAGAGCAACTGCTCCACCAATCAATGCTCCCAGCAAGGCACCAGCTGCTCCAAGAAGAACATTTTCCTTCTGATTTTGATAAGAATCCAACTCAATCTGAAGATTGCTCTTCAGCAATTGATAGCTTTCCTCGTTGATAAGGAAAATTGAATCACCTAATTGATAGAGACCAACTGGACCCTCCTGACCACTGTAGCCACAAACTTGAACAAAGTGATGGGATTCAAGGAAAGCTACCAAGTCTCTTATAAGTGTCTGTAATTTTTCAATTGTCTTTGATTTGCGCATCGCACCTTTAACAACAATAGATACAGTGTACTGGTTAATAGATAAGGTTGACAAGTTTGGAAGTGATTCGCTCTTAAATTCATCCCACACCAACTCGTTTTCTTCTGAATCCGCAGGATTGCCATCCAAACTCACACTGACACTAAGCCGAAACTGATTTTTTACATCTGCTTCATGTAGCAATAGTAAGTAGCCTGATTGCACGCCATAAATGCTTCCGGACTCCTCATCAAACTGCAAGCCTAACTCCGAGGCGATAGCATGTAGCTCTTCTGGTTTCATAAATAATCTCCCTATTATTTTGAGCATCAATTAGTATGGTGTTCAAATTATATATTTTTTCATATTTTAGCATAAACTTTATAAACCGTCAATTCGTTTCCTTTTTGACTTTCCAAGAAACAGCTACCGCTATACTATCTTATTTCTAGTCAAACCTCCTCTTAAAACCAATCTTTCTTTTCTCTTTCCATCCAGAGTTCAACATCTTGATCATAACCTTCTTGTTCGCTAATCTGACTCAACAATTCCTGATTATGAGTATGGTGAATCCCATTTACCAAGCTTTCATAGTAAACCTGGAAATAGGGGAGTTTTAACTCCTTAGCCAGCTGCAATTCGGCTTCTACATCATAATCCACTCGACGAAAATCAACATCAGACAAACCTGCTTCATCAAACTCTAAAATCATATACTGGGCACGCAGATCCTTACGTAACTTCGCATCTAAAAAGAAGGGTTGTCCAATCGAACCTGGATTAAGAATCAACTGTCCGTCACTGCCGTATCGAAGAAACTGTTGGTGGATATGGCCATACACTGCGATAGAAGCATGTGGATCCGTCACCAATCTATCAAAATCTTCTTGTTTTCCCGTATGAATCAACTCTCTACCCCAATTTTTATCAGGGAGATGGTGAGTGATTCCTACCGTCAAATCACCAAACTGACGATGAACTTGCATGGGTTGATTGTGGAGGTCTTCAATTTCTTCAGAGCTAATTTCTTCTAAGATATACTGGCATTGGCGCAGGAGGTAGCGATGGCTCGCTTTTGTAGGATCTAGCTTGCGATGCAAAGCACGCCAGAGACTATTCTCCCAATTTCCCAGTACTCTAGCAGTGATGGGCAAGCTAACCAAGAGGTTCAATATCCTTCTACGTCCTGTTCCAGGCATAAGAACATCCCCCAAAAGCCAGTACTCGTCTACCCTTGCAGCTCTTGCATCAGCCAGTACAGCTTCAAGGGCTGTCGTATTTCCATGTATGTCTGAAAGAACTGCTATTTTCGTCATTCTTTCTCCTCATTTCCTCTTACTTCTTCTGTTAGTATTATAGCAGAAAACACTCCAAAAAATCACTATCACCACTTACCTGATCAACTTGTAAGAGCTTCCAAATCGTGCTATAATATAGGTAGAGAGCTCCCCTTCATTTAGGATTATGTGGTATTCAACCTCTCTCAATTTTGCAGATTGGAGGACTATTGCCATGCGGAACTATCTTAAGTATATCCCATACTACCTTGTCATATTCTTCTTTTACTGGCCTTTCTATGAGTTGCTTTTACTGCTGATTTCTGACCCTTATACGCTGAAAGGACTTTACATTTATAACATCATCCTCTTTTCACCTTTGGCAACCTTCATCGTGTCCCTTCTTTATAGCTACCGTTTCCAATTCTCACTGTGGTGGCTGCTTGGTGTCGGATTGCTCTATTGCTTTACCATCATCACTTTTAATGAATTCATTCTCGTTTATTTCCTAGCTTATGAACTCTTTGCCCTACTTGGTATGGCTTCAGGTTCGGGTATTAAATACATGCTACAGCGAGGAAAAATAAAAACTTTCACAAAATCCTTGAAAAATCTCGCAATCATGCTATAATAATGCATAGAGACAAGTCACTTAGTCCCTTTCTACTAGAGAGTGCGTGGTTGCTGGAAACGCATAGAGAGCCTAAACTGATACTACTCAACTGACTTTTATGAAAACATAAAACGGTGGCTACGTTAAAGCCAATCAGAGGTGTCCCTCTTTTTTGAGGAACATAAATGAAGGTGGAACCACGTTGCGACGTCCTTTTAGGATGTCGTTTTTATTTTGTCAGAAGGAGGAAGAATGATGCTTTATATGATTGGCGGATCGCCTTGTAGTGGGAAGTCAACAATTGCCCCACTTCTTGCTAGACAGTATCAACTACTTCATATCAAACTGGATGATTTGGTAGAAGAGATGATGAGTCAAGCAAGTGCAGACTCACAGCCAATTTGTCTTCTTAGGCAGGATAGAAATCCAGAACAAATCTGGATGAGAAATCCAGAAGAGATGGCAGATGAAGAATGGCGCTTTTATGAAGAGATTTTTCCTTATGTAAAATCTTACTTGATAAAAAATCAAAACAGACCTCTCTTGGTGGAGGGAGCTGGATTTTTGCCTCACTTGGTAAAGGAGCTTGAATGTCCAACGTCTTCCTATCTATGCTTGACTCCAACAGCTGATTTTCAAAAAAAGCATTATGTACAGAGAGAATGGGTTCCTTATGTCTTAGAGGGTACAACCAACCCTGAGCAAGCTTTTGAAAACTGGATGCAACGAGATATTCTTTTTGCTCAAATGGTTCGTAAGGAAGCGGTGTTATTAGGCTATCCTAGCCTCATAACAGATGGCAGTCAATCAGAGAATCAGACTGCGGAAGAAGTTGCTCGGCTCTTAAAATTGTCCAACAAAAATAGAATAAATATTTAAGGAGAAAACACATGATTAAGATTACTTTCCCAGATGGCGCTGTTCGTGAATTCGAATCTGGCGTTACAACTTTTGAAATTGCCCAATCTATCAGCAATTCCCTAGCTAAAAAAGCTCTTGCTGGTAAATTCAACGGCAAACTCATCGACACGACTCGTGCTATCACTGAAGATGGAAGCATCGAAATCGTGACACCTGATCACGAAGATGCTCTTCCAATCTTGCGTCACTCA
>NZ_KQ970181.1:50160-51964 GCF_001579015.1 Streptococcus oralis | reverse complement strand
AAGATGCCCTTCCGATTTTGCGCCACTCGGCTGCTCACTTATTTGCCCAAGCAGCTCGTCGCCTTTTCCCAGACATTCACTTGGGAGTTGGTCCAGCTATCGAAGATGGCTTCTACTACGATACCGACAATACTGCTGGTCAAATCTCTAACGAAGACCTGCCTCGTATTGAAGAAGAAATGCAAAAAATCGTTAAAGAAAACTTCCCTTCTATTCGTGAGGAAGTAACAAAAGACGAGGCCCGTGAAATCTTCAAGAACGACCCTTATAAATTGGAATTGATCGAAGAACACTCAGAAGACGAAGGGGGGTTGACCATCTACCGTCAGGGTGAATACGTGGATCTCTGCCGTGGCCCGCACGTCCCATCAACAGGTCGTATCCAAATCTTCCACCTTCTCCATGTGGCTGGTGCTTACTGGCGTGGAAATAGTGACAATGCTATGATGCAACGGATCTACGGTACAGCTTGGTTTGACAAGAAAGACTTGAAGAACTACCTTCAAATGCGTGAAGAAGCCAAAGAACGTGACCACCGTAAACTTGGTAAAGAGCTCGACCTCTTCATGATTTCTCAAGAAGTTGGACAAGGCTTGCCATTCTGGTTGCCAAATGGTGCGACAATCCGTCGTGAATTGGAACGCTACATTGTTGATAAGGAAATAGCTGCAGGTTACCAACACGTTTACACTCCACCACTTGCCTCTGTGGAACTTTACAAGACTTCTGGTCACTGGGATCACTACCGTGAAGATATGTTCCCAACCATGGACATGGGTGACGGGGAAGAATTTGTCCTTCGTCCAATGAACTGCCCACACCACATCCAAGTCTTCAAACACCATGTTCACTCCTACCGTGAATTGCCAATCCGTATTGCTGAAATCGGTATGATGCACCGTTATGAAAAATCTGGTGCCCTCACAGGTCTTCAGCGTGTACGTGAAATGTCTCTCAACGACGGTCACCTCTTCGTTACACCAGAACAAATCCAAGAAGAATTCCAGCGTGCTCTGCAGTTGATTATCGATGTTTATGAAGATTTCAACTTGACTGAGTACCGCTTCCGTCTCTCTCTTCGTGACCCTCAAGATACTCACAAGTACTTTGATAACGATGAGATGTGGGAAAATGCCCAAACCATGCTTCGTGCTGCCCTTGATGAAATGGGTGTGGACTACTTTGAAGCCGAAGGTGAAGCAGCCTTCTACGGACCAAAATTGGATATCCAGGTTAAAACTGCCCTTGGTAAAGAAGAAACACTTTCTACTATCCAGCTTGACTTCTTGCTTCCAGAACGCTTCGACCTCAAATACATCGGAGCTGATGGCGAAGAGCACCGTCCAGTTATGATTCACCGTGGTGTTATCTCAACCATGGAACGCTTCACAGCTATCTTGATTGAAAACTACAAGGGTGCCTTCCCAACATGGCTTGCACCACACCAAGTAACCCTCATCCCAGTTTCTAACGAAAAACACGTAGACTACGCTTGGGAAGTGGCCAAGAAACTCCGTGACCACGGTGTTCGTGCAGACGTAGATGAGCGCAATGAAAAAATGCAGTTCAAGATTCGCGCTTCTCAAACCAGCAAGATCCCGTACCAATTAATCGTTGGGGATAAGGAAATGGAAGACGGAACAGTCAACGTTCGTCGTTACGGCCAAAAAGAAACACAAACTGTCTCAGTTGATGACTTTGTAGAAGCTATCCTAGCTGATATTGCCAACAAATCACGCGTTGAAAAATAAAATATAAAACTTGGGATAAAATTCTAGCTACCTAAAAAGCAACAACTGAAAAT
>NZ_KQ970181.1:40664-49301 GCF_001579015.1 Streptococcus oralis | reverse complement strand
AAAGAAATCAAGCCAATTTTCATTTTAATGTTTAGCTCTTTAAATGAACTTAAGGGAGATTTTCTCATCATAATTCTTGTTCCAACAATGTTGATTAGCATGATAAAGACACAGTTGATCAAGAAAAGATAAAGAGCCCCAAATAAAAATCGTAGATTTCCATTAGCTAAACCATAGCCAGCAGTACAGATAGGCGGCATCAAAGCTGTAGCAATGGCTACTCCTGACACGATATTGTTTGCTTCTTTTTTCCTTGAACCGATCACACCAGCAATCCCACCAGCAATAGCAATGAGAACATCCCAAATGGTTGGAGAGGTTCGTGCAATCAACTCGCTACTTGCATAAGATAAGGGAGAAACCCAGAAATACAGAGTCGAGACAAGCAAGCTGACCAATACTTGAGTAAATAAAACCTCTAGAGATTGCTTGATTAAACGCGTATCAAAAATAGCTAAACCAAAACCCAGTCCAACAATCGGTGTCATAAGAGGGGAAATCAGCATGGCTCCAATAATGACAGCAGTTGAATTCATATTTAAACCTATAGAGGCAATAAAAATAGCACACATCAAAATCAATGTATCTCTTAATCGAACATGAAGGTCATCATATAGTTTCTCGCGGAATTCACGCGTTGAATAATTTCCGGTCATTGGTTACTCCTTTTATTTCATATAATCTTGTTTCTGCATGGATGATGATAGAGAGACTTCTGTCCAATCTTACATATGTTTAATTCTCATCTGTCATTCTTTTGAAAATGATCCCTTAAATATCCATCAGTCTATCCTAACTATTATATCAAAAATTTTACAGTCTTTCTCTGAAGAAATCTATCAATTTAACAGATAGATAAGATTATCGTTAACATCATGGTCGCATCAACTACTTCAATGACCTTGAGAATCAAACTAAGCATATGATAAGAAAAGGCAAAATGGAGGAAGGCAAAAATTACAGGAAGAAAGAAAACGGTCAAGATTTGCTTGTTAATGGTTTGCTTGATCTGCTTTTGATCAGGACCTACCTTTTTCAAGATGATAAAGCGTTCGCAATCTTCATATCCCTCAGAGATTTGTTTATAGTGGATAATTAATACTGCACCAACCATAAAAATAATAAATAGAAAGATACCGATAAAGAAGAACGCACCAAAAATCTCATTGATTTGCTCACTGGTACTTGCTTGAATAGAGCCGTAAACAAGACTAGCCTGAACTTCAAAACGCAATATCGATTTATTAAAACAGTCGGGATAATCATCAGCTAGTTTCAACTGTCCCTCTTCGCATACAGTCCATCCATCCCACCAGCAAGTTCACTAGTAATTTCTGCATTTTGATGTTGAACCCAGTTCTTAGGAAGGATTGAAGATTGGATGCGACTAGATAATTATAGTCTGATGTTAAAAGAATAGCTTGATTTTGTAGATAACCTTTCACAAAGTCTGGTTGATTTTTATTTTTTAACCGGAAACGCCCAAGCAAATAATGTACTAGGATACTAAAAAAGCCCAGTTGTCTTATCCTGGGCTCTTATCTATTATCCTCACTCAATTCTCAGATTCATATCGGAAAACTTGATTCTTACTGTCGTCCCTTTTCCGACCTCAGACTCGATACGAATTTGATGGCCAAGTTCTTCAGAAATTTTCTTGGATAGGTAGAGGCCGAGACCAGACGACTGCTGGGTCAGACGGCCATTGTAGCCTGAAAAGCCACGTTCAAAGACTCGGAGGACATCGCTGTTTTTAATCCCGATTCCCGTATCCTTGATACAGAGCTCCTGGCCCTCCATATAAATCTCGAGCCCACCTTCCTTGGTGTACTTGAGGCTGTTTGAAAGAATTTGTTCAATGACGACCAACAACCATTTCTTATCGGTCACGATGGTTTTGTCGAGATCATGTAGATTGACCGTCAACCCCTTCTGGATAAAGAAAAGTGCGTACTTACGAACCATTTCCTTGACCAAGTCCTCCACTTTGACCTGTTCAAAGACCAAGTCATCATGAAAACTCTCTAAACGCAAGTACTGTAAGACCAGGTTGGTATAGGAGTCAATCTTGAAAATTTCCTGTTCCAGCTGCTGTTTGACCTCCCGATCAGAGACTTCTGCTACCAAGAGACGACTCGCCGCAATGGGGGTCTTGATCTGGTGAACCCATAAGGTATAGTAATCAAGCAAATCCGTCAGCTTGCTTTGAGCTTCCGACTTCTTTTGATACAATTCAGACTCTCGCTCTTCAAGTTTCTCTGCCAACGCACATTCCAGAGGAGACTTGGGATCTCTCTCAGCATAGAGAACTTCCTGTCGGTAAGTCCGAGCTTCTGCAAACATATCCCAAGCCAAAAATAAAAAGGTCAAAAAACTACTGAGCAGGAAAAAGTAAAGAAAATAAGATCCTAGACTAGCAAACAGAAACTGAAAGAGAAGGACGAGAAAACCCAACGAAAAAATATAGACAAAGATCCGACTACGAGAGCGCAGATAGGCTAAAAAAAATGGTTTCCAATCAAGCATGTTTCAGTCCGTATCCTATCCCTTTCTTGGTTTCGATAAAGCCAGCTAATCCTTGTTCCTCAAGCTTTTTGCGCAAACGAGCCACATTAACAGACAGAGTATTGTCGTCGATGAAAAAGTCGCTGTTCCAGAGTTCCCGCATCAGATCATCGCGCGTCACGATATTGCCCGCATGTTCAAACAAAACCCGCAAAATTTGAAATTCATTCTTGGTTAAACTCAGGACTTCACCCTGATAGTGCAGGTCCATAGACTTGGTATTGAGGATTACACCTGCATACTCTAGCAAACTTTCATCCCGCCCAAATTCATAGGAGCGGCGCAATAAGCCCTGAACCTTGGCAAGGAGGACCTGCTGGTCAAAAGGCTTGGTTACAAAGTCATCCGCTCCCATATTGATCGCCATGACGATATCCATAGCCTGATCTCTCGAAGACAGAAACATGATAGGCACCTTGGAAATCTTGCGAATCTCCTGGCACCAGTGATAACCATTAAAAAGAGGCAGACCAATATCCATGAGGACCAGATGAGGCTCCGACTGGACAAATAAACTCAGCACTTCCATAAAGTCTTCTACCAAAACGACTTCAAAGCCCCACTCAGAGAGCAATTTCCCAACTTGTTGCCGAATAACTTGGTCATCTTCTACTAGTAAAATCTTGTGCATGCGCTCCTCCTTTACTCTTGTTCAAAATATTAAAAACCTTAATAAAAAATCTATGAATTAGTAACTCAACTATTTGGCTATTTATCTTTCAAATCCAGATTAAGAAACGAAAGCTAAATAGAGAATAATCCCATTGATATCATACCTTATTTTTAACTATAGTTCCAGCCTTATCCTATATTTTCCTTTTTGTGCTCATTTAGTCCGTGTTTCTTTTACTTAAGGAATAGATTTAAAATTAACAATCTCATCAAAGTAAATGCCTTGTAAGCTTATGTAACTCTTCTGTTTATAAATGTAATTGCCTTAAACTAATTCATTTATCCTTCTTATTGACAAGCCAGCTAGGATTTGCTAGAATATGAATGAACAAAATAAATCATTCATTCATACATACTTAAAGGAGGTAAAGTCAGATTGGACAAAAAACAAGCTTTAAAAACAGCGGCTTATGACGTTTTTTCGAAAAAGGGTTACAAGGCGACAGGAATTTCAGAAATTGCTAGGCAAGCTGGTGTAGCAGTCGGCTCTTTTTATAACTATTACGAGAGTAAAGAAGCCATTTTTCTAGATATCTATATAGATGAAAACAACCGTGTTCGCCAAGCTATGATTGAAGAACTGGATTGGGAAATTGATATGATCGATCTTATTAGTCAACTCTTTGCTCAGTCCAGAGCACTCGTTTCTTCCAATAAAATCCTTGCAGAATGGTACAATCCTGCCATAGCCGATGAGTTGCATAGCTACTATTCCTCAGAAGAAGGGAAAGTCGCAAATCCATTTCATCAGTTTCTAGTTAAAACTTTTACAAATCGTATGCAGGCTGAAGGGTATTCTCCAGAAAAGATTCAAGAGATTTTACAAGTTTATAACCTATTTTACTACATGGATATGCATATCACGGAAAAAGATTTTCCAGATATTGGCAAAACTGTCGAAATACTTGCAACCAACTTCATAAAAGGAGTCCTAAAATAAAGAAAATGGTTTTCTTTATTTTTTGGAAATTTATGAATGAATTTAATTATAATTCATTCAATGATTAAGAATAGGAGTCATAAAAAAATGAAAAGAGGTAAAAAAATGTTTATTATCATTCTATCAACACTTGGATTACTAGCCCTTATAACTTGGGGTGCCATCGCCTATCTTGGACGAAGTCAGACATTATCGATAAAATCCATCGAAAATCCCAGCGGAGATCTGTATTTAATTCATATCACAAAGCCGAGTCATCAAATCTGGAAAGCTGGGGCTTATGCTAAGTTTACACTCCCTGATACGTCGTCCGCTTCTAGGAAAAACGAAGCTAAGGGTGAGCAGACCAGTCGATGGCTAACCATTGCCTCCACACCTGATGAAGATGAGATCCTCATTTTAACGCATAATAGTGGTAGCCACTTTAAGGAAACCTTGACACATTTATCTGCTGGCAGTGAGATTGAGATGAGTTGGCTGGATTCCTCTTTAACTGTTAAAGATACGAATCAGCCACTAGTTTGTTTTGCATCTGATGTTGGCATTTCTGCTTTACGTCCCCTTATCAAAGAATGGGCTGGTAAAGCTCCAATTATTCTCAACCATTTTGACAAAGGAGTTACTATTTTCGATAATGAGATGAAGGAACTGGCTCAAAAAACATCGAATTTTACTTATAAAACTAGCGATAAATTTTCTCAAAGTCAAGCATTTTTAAAACGTGCTATTGATGAATACGGCAATCAAGCCAGCTATCTTATCACAGGACAGCCTGATGATGTAAATGAGATGAAGAATTTTTTTAAGGAAAATGGCATTGATAACAAAAATATCCAAGTAAGTTCCTTTAGAGGTTTGAAATAAAAGCAATCTGTCTTCTGTATATCTAACTACTAGGTCATTATTCAGGGAGACTACACAAGCCTACTAGCTAATTCTATATAAATGTGGTAGGATAAACATAGAGAAAGGAGCTTTTATGCCCAATATTTTTGACTACTTGAATGATGTAGCATACGATTCCTTTTATGACCTCCCAATGAACGAGTTAGATGTTCTTGCTTTGACTGAATTAACCTATCTTCCTTTTGATGATGTAGTCGCCCAAGAACCAAAGCGTCTCATAGATCTAGCACCTCATATCCCTAGAGAAACGACTATGCTGACCAATAAAAATCGCCTCCAGTTGTTGGATCAACTCTCTCAACACAAACGATTTAAAAATTGCAAACTCTCAAACTTTATCAATGATATTGATCCTGAATTGCAAAAACAGTTTGCAGCTATGACTTATCGTATCAGTCTCGATACTTATTTGCTTGTTTTTCGCGGTACGGATGATAGTATTATTGGTTGGAAAGAAGATTTCCATATGACCTATATGAAGGAAATTCCAGCTCAAAAACACGCCCTCCAGTATTTACAGGACTTTTTTGCTCAACATCCTAACCAAAAAGTTGTCCTAGCAGGACATTCAAAAGGGGGCAATCTAGCCGTCTATGCTGCCAGTCAACTCGACCCACTCTTACAAAAAAACATTGTCTCTGTCTATACTTTTGATGCGCCTGGACTTCACAAGGAACTGACCGAAACACCAGGCTATCAAAACATGATGGAAAGAACAAAAGTATTTGTCCCACAAGGGTCTATCATCGGGATGATGCTAGAAATTCCTGATAAAAAATCGTCGTTCGAAGCACTGCCCTAGGTGGTATTGCCCAGCACGACACCTTTAGTTGGCAGGTTGCAGACAAACACTTTGTCCAACTGGATGAGACCAATAGTGACAGCCAGCAAGTCGATACTACTTTCAAGGAATGGGTTGAGACAGTTCCTGATACGGAACTGCAACTCTACTTCGACCTCTTTTTCGGAATCATTCTTGATGCAGGCATCTCCTCCATCAACGATCTTTCTTCCTTCAAGGTCATTGAACACATTCACCATCTCTTTGTCCAAGCTCAATCCCTCACTCCCGAAGAAAGAGAAACCATGGGACGCCTAACCCAACTCTTAATCGACACCCGCTACCAAGCTTGGAAAAATCGTTAGTAGAAAGAAAAGTTGGATATAAACTCAAGTTGTAGAGAAAATCCAGTAAATCCCTCTATAATAAAACGCATAGTATCAAGTTTTCTAACACCTGATATTATGCGTTTTTTATGATTTTAAAGCTGCTTTCCCCATCTTCTTCGTCTTCTATCTCCCCTTTTTCATAACGTATTTTCGTATAGGTTCTTCAACCATTTGAACGACTTCAAATCCTTCTTTTTGATAGAGGTGCTTGGCTCTTTGATTTGTCTCGTAGACATTTAGAGAGACAGTATCTATGTCTCCATTTTCAAAGGCCAAACTAACAAATTTCCTTAAAGCCTGGCTACCTAAGCCTTGCCCCTGTTTCTGGGGGTTGATAAAAAATCTCCCGATATGAAGATTTTTGTCTTCTAGCCTGATTTTCTGGATAAGCCCCACAAACTCTTGTCCATCAAAGATTGAAAAGATTCCTTCCAAATCTTGCAAGACTTGAATTGTCAAGGGAAAAGGAATCATTGGTCCCATCCATTGTTCTTGAAAGGATTTGCCAAGGGAGTTAGACCATTGGCATACGAATTGAGCGTTTTCTGTACTTACCTTTTCTTCAAAACGAATTGTCATCTTGACCTCACCTTCTTATCTATGTTTCTCCATTATACCACTTCTCCTATTTTTTACGAATAGATAAGTATGATTGATCTTTATTTTTTTCTTGTCGGGAGCATTCTCGCTTCCTTTCTAGGTTTGGTCATTGACCGTTTTCCTGAGCAATCCATTATTCGACCAGCTAGCCACTGCGATTCCTGTCAGACTCGCTTGCGTCCCTTAGATTTGATTCCGATTATCTCTCAAGTAATTGGTCGCTTTCGCTGTCGCTACTGCAAGGCTCGCTATCCATTCTGGTATGCCCTCTTTGAATTGGGCTTAGGGCTCCTCTTTCTGACTTGGTCTTGGGGCTTGCTTTCCTTGGGTCAAGTCATTCTACTCACTGCTGGTTTGACCTTGGGCATCTATGACTTTCGCCATCAGGAATATCCTTTACTGGTCTGGCTGACTTTCCATCTACTCCTCATGGCTTTCTGTGGTTGGAACCTGATTATGATCTTCTTCCTTGTCCTTGGAATTTTTGCTCATTTTGTCGATATTCGCATGGGAGCGGGAGACTTTCTCTTTCTATCATCTTGTGCGCTCGTCTTTAGCACGACAGAACTACTCATCTTAATTCAGTTTGCTTCGGCGACAGGAATTCTAGCCTTTCTCCTCCAAAAGAAAAAGGAAAGACTTCCTTTTGTGCCTTTCCTCTTACTTGCTGCGACTATAATAATTTTCTATCAGTTCTTATTAGTTTGTTGAATTGGGAACCCAAAGCTCAACTTCTGCATCCATGGGATTACCGTTTAAAAGTATTTCTAAGATAATTCCATCATTGTAAAGCGAACTATATTCTCCCTCAAAAAAGTTATCCTCCAATTTATCAAACAAGAGTCTTGATTTATCACCACTGGCTGAGCTTACTAAATAATCTTTCTCTGGGACAAGAATGCTTTCGTAACCTGCCACAGCATTATTTGCCGCAACTCCTGCGTAGTATTGTATACCATCTTTGTGAGGAACTATCAAAGCATAGCCTCTTTTATCTAGAGAATGGGGCATCAATTTTCCTAGCATTCCTTCTTTAAATAACTGAGTATAGAATGCCGTTTTCTCTTTAGAATAGTGATGTTCATGAACTGTAGTTCCTTCTATCAAAATACTCTTGCCAACTAAGGTAAACGATGGTTTAGTTTGATGTTTCATTATATGAACTCCTTTCTTTATGGTATAATCATAACAAAAGTAATATGACAACTATCTGTCATATTTAAGGAGAAAATTATGAAAATCGACCGTCAAATGGGGATTATTTCTCATTTAGTAAATCAACGAAAAACAACAGCTAAAGAACTATCAGAACTTTTTAAAGTCAGCACACGAACTATTATGAGAGATATTGATGATTTATCTCTTGCAGGCATTCCTCTCTATGTAATGAAAGGAAAAAATGGAGGCATTTTTCTTATGGAAGACTTCCAAACTGACAAACCTCCCCTGACCCAATCCGAACGGCTTTCGATCGAATCTGGTTTAAAAAGCCGTTATCAAGTATTGGAAGATGCCTCTACTTTCAATGCTATATTGAAATTAAATGCTACCAATACATACTCTGATTTCGAAATTGATTTATCTCTATCTCAAGGGAACTTGGAAATACGAACTTTGATTTTTAAGTTATTGGAAGCTATCAGAGGTAGAGTAAAAATAAAATTTTCCTATATTAATTCACAAGGACTGGTGAGTCAAAAAAATTGTGAGCCTTACCGTATTGTCTATAAGGACCGGAGTTGGTATATGGACGCCTACGATACTGATAAAGCGCGTTTTTCTGT
>NZ_KQ970181.1:38571-40108 GCF_001579015.1 Streptococcus oralis | reverse complement strand
CTAGAATTAGTGAACTTACTCTCTCCGATACTTTTTCAAAAAGACATTTTACACCACTTCCCTATGATGGTGGTGCTTGGATGAATGAAAACAAAGTACCTGTCATCCTGCATGTCCAGAAAATTGTTCTTGATCGATTTGTGGAACTTTTAGGCTATAATGCCATAAAACCTATTAATAGCGATATTTACGAGATTACTTATCCGTTAAACGACAATGATTGGGGATACAATACCTTGCTTGCTTTTGGAAAATACATCACTGTTATATCTCCTAAGCATTTCCTGAAACATTTCACCAACTATATAGATACCATTCATAAGCAATACCCAAACTAATATTCAACTGTCATTCATGAACTTATACCCTTAAAAGAAAAAGGAAAGACTTCCTTTTGTGCCTTTCCTCTTACTTGCTGCTTGTGTGATTATTTTTGGTAAGCTACTGCTTGTTTAATAAAGTCCTCAATCGGCTCTCCTTGGTGGAGAGCTTTTACAATTTTCGAACCGACGATGACGCCATCTGATACTGCATTGAAGCGTTCTACATCAGCCTGACTAGACACACCAAAACCTGTCAAGACTGGGATGTCAGCTACTTGATGCAATTGTGCCAAGTGCTTGTCCAAGTCTGCACGGTAATTTCCTGACTTACCTGTCACCCCGTTGACGGCAACGGCGTAGACGAAGCCTTCTGCCCCTTTAATCAATTCTTTCTGACGCTCCAGTCCTGTTGTCAAACTAACTAGGGGAATCAAGGCGATGTCTGTATCCGCCAAAAAGGGCTCTACAAAATTGGCATGCTCATGAGGCAGGTCTGGGATAATCAAGCCCTTAACCGCTGTATCTGCCAAATCTTTGACAAAGTTCTCCACACCGTACTGAAAGAGGGGGTTGAAGTAGGTCATGATGACAAGTGGAACTTCTGTTTGAATAGTTTTCAAGGTTTCAACCAAAGCCTTGGTAGAAGTACCATGAGCTAGACTGCGCAAGCCGGCTTCTTCGATAACAGGTCCATCTGCAACAGGGTCTGAAAAGGGAATGCCCACTTCAATAGCAGAGACATTCAAATCTTCCAAAAAGTGGATTGTTTCACCGAGTCCATCCAAACCTTTCTCGTGGTCTCCAGCCATGATATAGGGAACGAAAATTCCTTTTCCAGCTGCTTTGATAGCATTCAATTTTTCTGTTAGTGTCTTAGACATGAGCTTCTCCCTTCTTTGCTGCATCTGCTTCCAAGCGGTCTTTGACTTGAACCACATCCTTGTCCCCACGACCTGATAGACAGACAATCATGGATTTGTCTGGTCCAAGTTCTTTGGCCAATTTCACTGCAAAAGCGATAGCATGACTAGATTCCAGGGCAGGGATAATCCCTTCCACACGAGACAAGAGTTGGAATCCTTCCAAGGCTTCTTCGTCTGTCACAGGGACATAGCTGGCACGTTTGATATCGTGGTAGTGAGAATGTTCTGGACCGATACCAGGATAGTCCAATCCTGCTGAGATAGAGAAGGCTTCAAGAATTTGACCATGAG
>NZ_KQ970181.1:37198-37979 GCF_001579015.1 Streptococcus oralis | reverse complement strand
ACCCTTGGTCAGGGTAGATGCATGGTGTTCTGTATCCACACCAAGCCCTGCTGCCTCAGCCCCATACATAGCTACAGACTCATCTTCTACAAATGGATGGAAGAGACCGATAGCATTTGAACCACCACCAACACAGGCTACTAGGGCATCTGGAAGATCTTGACCTGTCAAATCGCGATACTGTTGTTTAGCCTCTCGACCAATGACACTCTGGAAGTCACGAACGATTTCTGGGAAAGGATGAGGCCCCAAGGCAGAACCTAGGATATAGTGGGTATCATCGATATTTGCCACCCATGAACGAAGGGCTGCATTGACCGCATCTTTTAGCACACGCGAACCATCTGTCACTGCCTCTACCTTGGCTCCCAAAAGCTCCATACGGAAGACATTAAGGGCTTGGCGTTTGACATCTTCCTCACCCATGTAGATGGTACATTCCATGTTAAAGAGGGCTGCAGCTGTTGCAGTTGCCACACCATGCTGACCAGCACCCGTTTCAGCGATAATTTTCTTTTTGCCCATGCGTTTGGCAAGCAAAACTTGTCCCAAGGCATTGTTAATCTTGTGGGCCCCTGTATGGTTGAGGTCTTCCCGTTTGAGGTAAATCTTGGCTCCACCGATATGCTGGGTCAGGTTTTTTGCATAGTAAAGAGGCGTTTCACGTCCTACATACTGGCGCAAGAGCTGGTTTAATTCCTCTTGGAAACTGGGGTCTGCCTGACTTTCACGGTAGGCTTTTTCCAATTCCAAAACTGCTGTCATCAATGTTTCTGGGACG
>NZ_KQ970181.1:35394-36753 GCF_001579015.1 Streptococcus oralis | reverse complement strand
CCGTAAAATCCATCTTTATTTGGTTCTTGATATGCCATGCTTTACACTCTCTATAAATCTTCTAATCTTTTCATGATCTTTTTGTCCATCTGTCTCCACTCCGCTTGATACATCTACTGCATAGGGAGTAAAGTGTTGAATTGCTTTTACTACATTATCTTCATTAAGCCCACCTGCGATAAAGAAGGGCTGAGCTAGTCCTGTCGTATCCAGTTGGCCCCAGTCAAATATCTGGCCACTCCCAGCAACAGGGGCATCAAAGAGTAGATAATCTGCCTGAGAATTTGGCACATGACCATTTCTATCCACTTGCACCGCCTGAATGCTGGCACAAGGCAAATTCTCAAGCAAACCATCCCCTACCTGACCATGAACTTGAATCAAGTCCAAGCCAACTTCTTCAATCGTTTCTAGCAGTTGAGCCCGACTTGGTGAAACAAATACACCAACCTTTTTAACATTAGCAGGAATGAGCTTTGCCAGCTCAGCAGCCTGTTCCAAGGTCACCTGTCTTTTACTGGGTGCGAAGACAAAACCGATGTAATCCGCCCCTGCTGATACGGCTGTCTCTACCGCTTCTGTGGTCGATAGTCCACAAATCTTAACCTTTGTCAATTTGCAACTCCTTGATTCTCTGGGCTACATCTTCTGCCTGCATGAGAGCTGTTCCAACTAAAATTCCGTTAAAGTATGGTGCAACGCGTTTTGCATCCTGCCCTGTGAAAATGGCAGATTCAGAAATGTAATAGCGACCTTCCTTAAAGTGCTGGGCCAAGTCCACACTGGTCTGCAAGTCGACTTCAAAAGTCGTCAAGTTGCGATTATTAATCCCAATAATCTCCGCACCAAGTCTGTGGGCCACTTCTAGTTCAGCTAGATTGTGAGTTTCCACCAAGACTTCCAGACCAAGCTCTGTCGCGTAGTCATACAGTTCCTTGAGGCGTTCTTCTGACAAGGCAGCCACGATGAGCAAGATAACTGTCGCGCCGGCATTGCGAGCACGGATGATTTGCTTTTCATCGATGATAAAGTCCTTGTTCAGCGTCGGAATCTCTACCTGACTAGAAATCTCTCGTAGATAATCCAAATGTCCTTTAAAGAAAACCTCATCTGTCAAAACAGAAATCATCACTGCGCCATTTGTTTCATAAGTCTGGGCCTGTTGCACAATATCCACATCGAGATTGATATCTCCCAGACTAGGGCTAGCCTTCTTGACCTCAGCGATTACCTGTAAACGGTCCTGGTGATTCTTCAAAAATTCTGCCAAGCGATAAGTCTGGCGCAAGGGCTGGATTTCCTCCAGCTCCATTTGCTCGACCTCACGCGCCTTCTGCTCCAAAATTCGTGCTAAAAATT
>NZ_KQ970181.1:27488-34873 GCF_001579015.1 Streptococcus oralis | reverse complement strand
CGTTTTGAAGAACGCTGAGCAAAATTTCTGCATTTTCCTGAGCATTGCCTCCTCGAATATCTTCGATAGCGTAGCGTTTCATCCCCAAATCTTCTGGAGTAAAGCTTGATAAGGTGATTTGGCCATTTTCCAGAAGAGCAATCTTGGTTGTTCCGTTCAAGCCAGCTTCATCCAAGCCTTCTGGTCCAGCTACCACGATGGCACGTTTGCGACCCATATTTTTCAAAACCTGAGCTGTACTTTCTAGGAGTTCTGGACGACTAATACCAAGAAGCTGTGTTTCCAAAGCCATTGGGTGAATCAGGGGACCAGTCAAGTTCATAATCGTTGGAATTCCTAGTTCCAAACGAGCTGGCATGATGTACTTCATAGCTGGATGCATATTTTTAGCAAAGAGAAAGACGATTCCAGTTTTATCAAAAACCTTACCTAGTTCAGCTGGTTTGAGATCAAGATTGATACCCAATGCTTGAAGGACATCTGCCGAACCTGATTTAGAAGAAATCGAACGGTTACCGTGCTTGGCCATGTGAATACCACCACCTGCCAAGACAAAGGCTGCAGTTGTGGAAATGTTAAAACTGAAAGACTTATCTCCACCAGTACCACAGTTGTCCATGGCATCATGAATTTCAGTTGGAATGTGTTGGGCATGCCCTCTCATGACTTGTGCAATGGCTGTGCGTTCTTCCGGTGTTTCCCCCTTCATCTTAAGAGCTAAAAGGAGAGAAGCAATCTGCGCTTCTGTTACGCGCCCTGTTACAATACGCTCAATGACATCCGTCATTTCCACACCTGATAAATTTTCAAATTTTGCTAATTTTTCAATAATCTCTTTCATATAGACAACCTCACTTTACAACCCTATCGATAAAATTCCGAATAGAAGACAAGCCATCTGGCGTTCCGATACTCTCTGGATGGTACTGGAAGCCATAAATCGGCAAGCTTTTGTGTTGAATTCCCATAATAGCTTGGTCATCAGTCGAACGAGCTGTCACTTCAAAGCCTTCTGGCATTTCTTCAATCAAAATGCTGTGATAACGCATGACTGGACGACCATCCTCAATGCCTTGATAGAGAACAGATGGCGCTTCAAAGCTGATATGGCTCTGTTTCCCATGCATGACCTTTGGAGCCAAACCTAACTTCCCACCAAAGACTTCTGCGATGGCTTGGTGACCCAAACAAATCCCTAGAATCGGCTTCTTCCCAGCAAAATCACGAATCATGTCTTCCATCTTTCCAGCATCAACTGGCCAACCAGGACCAGGAGAAAAGACCAGACCATCTGCTTTTTCAGCTTCTTCATACAGCTTGGGATCATCATTTCTCAAGACCTGCACTTCTGCAAAATTCCCAATGTATTGCGCCAAGTTATAGGTAAAAGAATCATAGTTGTCAATCAATAAAATCATGGTCTTAGTTCTCCAATTCTAGTCATAGATTTAGCCTTGTTAATGGTTTCTTGGTATTCGTTTTGGGCGATGGAGTCATAGACAATCCCTGCCCCAGCCTGCACATAGGCTGTTTGATTTTTGAGAATCATAGTTCTGATGGCAATGGCGAAATCCATATCACCCGTCGCAGACAAGTAGCCGATTGCTCCTGCGTATACGCCACGTTTTTCTGTTTCCAGTTCATAGATGCGTCTCATGGCCCTAATCTTTGGTGCTCCTGAAACTGTTCCAGCTGGAAGTGTAGCTTTCAAGGCATCCATGGCAGTGAGTTCGGGAAGCAAACGCCCTTTCACCACACTGGTCAAATGCATGACATAGCGGAAAAGCTCCACTTCCATATACTTAGTGACTTGGACACTTGCCGTTTCAGAGATGCGGCCAATATCGTTACGCCCCAAGTCTACCAACATCCGATGTTCTGCTGTTTCCTTCTCATCAGAAAGCAGATCAGTTGCCAAAGCTTTGTCCTCTTCATCCGTAGCCCCTCTTGGTCGCGTACCTGCAATCGGATTGGTAGTTACGATGCCATTTTTGACAGAAACCAAACTTTCAGGACTGGCACCGATAATTTGATAATCTCCAAAATCGTAGAAATAAAGGTAATTAGATGGATTGGTCACGCGGAGATTTCTGTAGAAGTCAAAAGGATTTCCAGTAACTTCTGCTGAGAAACGCTGACTGAGCACGCATTGGAACATATCACCATTACGAATCAAGTCGCGAGCTGTTTCCACCATTTCCTCAAACTTCTGAGGAGCGATATGCGGTTTGAAGTTCAGCGGAGATAAATCCAAATCTTCAAATTCATTTGGAGCAGGAATGCGTAATTCCTCAAGCACCTGGTTCAAGGCTTCTTCCAAGTCTTCTTGACTGCGCTCACTATAGAGAGCATCTTCGATGACATGGATTTTCTCCTTCTTGTGGTCAAAGACCATGTAACTCTCATAGACAAAGAAATGCATGTCTGGCGTCCCAATTGTATCCTTAGGGATTTGACCAATTTCTTCATAGAGCGAAATCATATCGTAACCAACAAAGCCAATAGCTCCCCCACCAAAAGGTAGGTCTGAATGGTGCTGGCTCTTATGAGTCACTTCATAAAGGAAATCCAAGGGATCACGATCAATCACTTGCCCATTTTGATAAAGAACTCCATTTTCAAACTGAATCTCAAAAACAGGATTATAGGCTAGGATAGAAAAACGAGCTGTTTCCTTGTCTCTCGGAATACTCTCTAGGATCACCTTGTGTTTTCCCTTTAGGCGCATATAAGCCAAGATTGGTGATAAGACATCTCCATGAATGATTCGTTCCATTGTAATTTCCCTTTCGATTCTTTTCTTTATAGACTTTTAGTCTTAATTTATTATCTTTTTTCTATTTCCCTTAAATAGTGCGGACGGGAGGTAAAATTATCCAGTGGATGATTTTAGAAATCCATGAAATGAAAGACCTAATTTTCGAGCTCCTGGCTCATTGATTTCTAGGCTCTGAGTAAAATAGTTCCCCGAACTATTTTACTCTCAAAAATTCCGTTCTAGATAAGCATCTTTGCTTCTCTAGAATACCACTATGGCGGGAAATAGCGGTTCAATGCTCACTTCGTTCGCAAATATTTTATAGAAATCTATCTATTGATGAAGCATAATTTAAAACTGATGACCATATCTACGATAAATATATAAAAATCCCCACGCAAAATAACTTGCGTGAGGACGAAATTCGCGGTGCCACCTCAATTATAGGATTTCTCCTATCTCTCATTCCTGTCTCAGAACTTTCCTGTAACAGGCTGTGCGATAAAGGGCACTCCCTTGAGAATTATGTTTTCTTCTCTCGTTTCAGATGGACCCAACCTTACAGCTTTCTCTGCTTGTTTCCAGCAACCACAAGCTCTCTGTGAGAGAAAGGACTGTAATTTTTCCATCTATTATTTTTTAGCTTCTAGGTAGTCTGCAATTGCAGCTACGTCCTTGTCTCCACGACCAGAGACATTGATGATGATAATCTCATCTTTACTTAGTTTCGGTGCACGTTTAACTGCTTCTGCGATAGCGTGTGAACTTTCGATCGCTGGGATAATCCCTTCTGTCTTGCTGAGAAGGAGCAGGGCTTGGACAGCTTCTTCATCCGTCGCTGCCACATATTCCACGCGACCTGAATCTTTAAAGTAGGCGTGTTCTGGGCCAACGCCTGGATAATCCAAACCAGCTGAGATAGAGTAAACTGGCGCCAGCTCTCCGTCTTCCTTAAAGACTGCATAGGTCTTCATTCCGTCGACAATACCGACACTACCTTTTGTCATAGTAGCTGCGTGCTTGTCTGTATCAAGTCCATGACCAGCAGCTTCGACCCCAACCAATTTAACTTCTTCATCAGCCACATACTGTGAAAAAGCACCAATGGCATTGGAACCACCACCTACACAGGCAATAACGTAGTCTGGCAAGCGACCTTCTTTTTCCAAGATTTGACGACGAGATTCTTCACTGATGACCTTTTGGAACTCATGGACAATGGTTGGATACGGATGAGGTCCCACAGCAGATCCTAAAACATAGAAGGCTTCAAGGTCATTCATCCATGCTCCAAAGGCTGCATCAACCGCATCCTTAAGAGTTCTCGTTCCCGTTTCAACTGCGTGAACAGTTGCTCCCATCATCTCCATACGGAAAACATTGAGACGTTGACGTTCCACATCTTCTGCCCCCATGTAGACATCACAGGCCATACCAAACTTAGCTGCAGCTGCTGCCGTCGCAACCCCGTGCTGACCAGCCCCTGTTTCTGCGATAACCCGTTTTTTGCCCATACGTTTAGCAAGTAAGATTTGTCCTAAAACGTTATTGAGCTTGTGAGAACCCAGATGGTTAAGGTCTTCGCGCTTGAGATAAATCTTAGCGCCACCTAGGTGATCTGTCAAACTTTCCGCAAAATAAAGCGGTGTTTCGCGACCTGAATAATCCTTCAAGTAATGGCGAAATTCTGCCAAAAATTCTGGATCATCCTTGTACTTGTCAAATGTCACTTCCAACTCATCCAACAAAGCCTGAATCGGCTCCGGTACAAAACTACCACCAAATTGTCCAAAATAACCTTTAGTTGTCATAATTTTTTCCTCTTTTTGTATTGATTTCAAGATATGAAAAAAGCCCACACACAGAATCTACTTCCGTGTGAGGGCGTTGGTAACGCGGTGCCACCTCAATTATAAAGGGATTATTCCCCTTTACATCTCTGCCTTGTCTAACAACAAGTTGCACTGTAAGGTGTGCGCACCGAATTTTTATTGTTTCAAATTCATTTTTTAAATCAGCCCACTTTCACTACTTCCAACCACCTGTTCACAATCACCACAGGCTCCCTGAAGATCAAAAATAACTACTTTTCTGATTTATTGAGAATATTATATGTTATTGTTCTATTTTTGTCAAGATTTTTTTATGATTTTTTTCCAGAACCGAGGATTTCTTCAGAAATTCTCACCAAAGTCTTAACGATATAGTCTACTTCGTCATCGCTTAATTTAGTGTGAAGAGGGAGCGTGATTTCGTTTTCAAAGAAGGCATAGGCTCTTGGATAATCTGCCATATCAAAACCAAGATTCTTATAGGCCGTCAAGAGAGGAAGCGGTTTGTAGTGAACATTACTTGCAATTCCTGCCTTGGCCAATTCTTGGATGATGAGGTTGCGCTCTTCGAGACTCGCACCTTCTACATGTGTGATGTAGAGGTGGCGACTTGACTCAACAGTTTCCGTCTCATGTGCCAATGGATGGATGCGAGAACCTGCAAAACCACGATCATAGCGATCCACGATGTCCTTACGACGTTGTAGCAAAGCTGGGTAACGATCCAATTGTACTAAACCAATCGAAGCCATGATATCCGTCATGTTGCACTTGTAGGCTGGTGTAACGATATCATATTCCCATGAACCCAATTGCATCTTGGCAAGGGCGTCTTTGGTTTGACCATGAAGGGAAAGGATTTGGAATTCCTTATACATCTCTTCGTCATCAATCGCTGGATTGGCCTTCCAAGTCGCACTTCCTCCCTCAGCAGTTGTAAAGTTCTTAACGGCATGGAACGAGAAGGAAGTAAAGTCGGCGATAGATCCAGCTGGTTGTCCTTTATAAGTAGATCCCAAAGCGTGGGCACTGTCTGAGACAATGACAATACGGTTAAAGGCTTTTTGCCACTTACTTGAAGCAGTAAAGAGATCACGTTTCTTCTCCACAACTTGGAACAAACGGTCATAGTCGCAAACAATTCCTGCGAGCTCAACCGGAATAATCACCTTGGTCTTTTCAGTAATAGCTTGCTCAAGAAGGTCATAGTCCATTTCAAAAGTATCTGCTTGGATATCCACCATGACAGGTGTTGCTCCTACGTGTGTGATGACACTACATGAAGCTGTGTAAGTCATAGCTGGAACGATGACTTCATCATCTGGTCCCACTTCCAAAACACGCAAAATCAACTCAAGAGCGGCCGTCGCAGAGTTGAGGCAGACAGTCTTGGGCGTCTGTGTGTATTGAGACAAGCGACGCTCCAGTTCTTTTGTCTTAGGACCTGTTGTGATCCAACCAGAACGAAGGGTGTCCGCTACTTCAGCAATTTCAGCTTCGGTAATATCAGGTGGTGAAAATGGAATATTGTAATTTGGCATTGATTTGCTCCTTTTATCTGTACTCATTTTCTCATGACTACTTTATTTTAGTACTTCAAACACGGTTTGAAACATGATTTTAATGTCTCCAAGGAAACTAAATTCTCGAAGATAAGCAAGGTTATAGCGCATCTTTTCAGGAAGAACATGCTCTACATAGGCTTGGTCAACCGACAGGCCTTTTTCGGTCATTTGACTGATGATAGTGTCCTCATCCTTGTAGTTGATGCTGGCTGGAGAGGTAATCCCTGCGGGTAAGAGCAAGGTCGCCATCATTTCAGGACTATATTGCTCTGTGTAACGTGGCACTTCTGGTCGTGTACCGACAAAGGACATTTCGCCTTTAAGAACATTGACTAGTTGAGGTAGTTCATCTAAACGAACACGGCGAATGAAATTTCCCACTTTGGTAATACGGCTATCGTTAGCTGAAGTCACTAGACTTCCTTTTTTATCCGCATCCGTTACCATGGTACGGAACTTCCAAATCTTGAACCGACGGTTGTACTGGGTCACGCGCTCTTGCTTGTAAATGACAGGACCCTTGCTATCCAACTTGATCCAAATGCTCAAGATAAGAAAGACTGGAGAGGTCAAAATTAGCAAAACTACGGCCAAAAACCAATCCAGGCAACGCTTGAAAATCAGCGAACCCTTCCTTTTAGAGACAAGCTGGTAGTAAGACTCAACCTCGCTTGATTGCATTTCCACGGGCAAGTCTTCCCATTTCAGCATGCTGTTTCTCCTTTGTTTTTAGTATACTATTTGTCAACATTTTTCATTATACCACAAAATAGAAAAGGCGGTGCAAGAAAGCTGTGATTTAGAGGAATTCATCTTTATGATAGGGCACCTGCCTGCAAACGATACATCTTGTGATAGGTTCCTCCCAAGTCCAAGAGTTCCTCATGAGTTCCACTCTCGATGATGCGCCCCTTGTCCAAGACGTAGATACAATTAGCATCTTGAATGGTAGAAAGGCGATGAGCGATGGCAATGGTCGTCCGCCCCTGTCTCATTTTAGCCAGAGAATCCTGAACCAAACTTTCTGTCTCAGAGTCAATATTGGCTGTCGCTTCATCCAAAATCAAGATTTTAGGCTGACTTGCGACTGTTCTGGCAAAGGCAAGAAGCTGACGCTGTCCAGTAGAAAAGCTCGAACCACGCTCGGAAACAGGAGCATCATAGCCCAGAGGAAGGTTCTGAATAAAGGAATCTGCATCTACGAAGCTAGCTGCGTCCTTTACTTGATCA
>NZ_KQ970181.1:18008-27448 GCF_001579015.1 Streptococcus oralis | reverse complement strand
AGAGGAAGGGATCTTGCAAGACCAGACCGATATTTTTTCTCAGTTCTTCCTGACTGTAGTCCCTGATATCTACATCATCCAAGAGAACTCGCCCTGACTGAAATTCATAAAAGCGCATGAGGACATTGATAATCGAAGATTTCCCCGAACCTGTATGACCGACAAAGGCAATGGTTTCACCCTTATTAACAGAAAAAGAAATATCATCCAGAATCGGATGTTTGCCATCATAAGAAAAGCACACATGTTCAAAACGAATATTGCCTTCTTTGACTTTAGCCTGCCCCTCTTCTTGAAGAGGCTCATAGGTCCTCTCATCGATCAAGGCAAAAACACGTCCTGCAGAAATCAGAGAAGTTTGAAGGGTTGAAAAGTTTTGCGTCACCTCAATCAAGGGATCAAAGAGACGATTGATGTACTGGATAAAGGCATACATGGTTCCTGCTGTTATTCCCAGATAAAGCCCGCGGTAGCCAAAATAGGCCATTAAAACTGCATAGCCTAAGAGTTTTAGCAAACTCATGGCAGGTCTCAAAAAGAGGGCATCCAAGGCTACAGATTGATTGGCATAGACCAAGTGTTCTTGGTTGATCTCATCAAATTCTGCCTGCAGGCGCTTCTCCTGATTAAAGGCCTGGATAATCCTAATTCCTTCGATACTTTCTGCTAGCTTGCTATTGATATCTGATAAGAGACTTCTGGTTTTCTCAATAATCTTGACTGACTTTTTCCGATAGAGATTGACCAAAAGGAAAATCAAGGGGAGAAAGAGCAAGACCAAAGCAGTCAAACGAAAATCCAGAACCAACATGGTATACAGAGTTGTCAGAAAGATGAAAACTGCTGAAATAAAGCTGGATAAAATCCCTGAAAACATATCACTGATGGTCTCAGTATCATTTGTCAAACGAGAGACGATCGAACCAGCTGGCGTCTTGTCAAAATAGGACATGCCCAGTTTTTCCATATTGGCAAAGGCATCCCGACGAATGTCTCTGACAATACTGTAAGACACGCGCGCAAAGAGAAGATTGCCGACATACTGAACTAGAGTTTGCAGGATGTAGAGACCATAGTAGACTAGTAAAACGGACACGGCAAGTTGGTTGAGATTGCTTAAATACTGGTCAATAAAGTGGGAAGCCACAAGGGGAATGATGCTTTTGATAACCGTAGTCGCGAGGAGAAAACTGAGAGCCAAAAAGGTCAGGAGCCCATAATGCTTGAGATAGGACATCAAGCGCTTCAATACAGCCCATTGTTCTTGCTTATTCTGCATCTTCTTCTCCTTTCATTTCCAACTGCTGAGACTGATAAGTTTGGGAATACCAGCCATCTATGGCTAGCAAGTCTTCGTGCGTGCCCCGTTCAATAATCTGTCCATTCTGCAGGACCAAGATCAGATCTGCATGGACAACTGCGCTGAGGCGATGGGCTGTGATGATGGTTGTCTTGTCCTTACGCATTTCCTTTAAATTATCAATAATAGCATACTCTGTCTTGGCATCCACGGCCGACAAGGAATCATCTAAAATCAAGATAGCTGGGTCTAGAATCATTGCCCGACTCATAGCTAGACGTTGCTTTTGCCCACCTGAGAGACTGACTCCCTTTTCTCCGATCAGGGTATCAAATCCCTGAGGCATGGCTACAATATCTTGATAAACTTGGGCAAGTTTAGTGGCTTCCTCGACTGCTGAAAGATGCAAATTAGGATTACCAAAACGGATATTGTCTAAGATAGAGGTTGCAAAGAGGAACTGGTCCTGAGGGACATAGCCCATGAGACTGCGAAGGTCTGTCAGACGGTAGTCGCGAATATCGTGTCCGTTTAGGTAAATGGTTCCCTTGTCCACATCGTACTCACGTAGGAGCAGTTTGATCAAGGACGTTTTCCCAGAGCCTGTCTGCCCGACCAAGCCCAGAGTTTGCCCTTTTTCCAAACTAAAGTAAATAGCATTCAGTGTCTCCTCATCTTCAAAGGCAAAGCTTTCAACGGCATACTCCAAGCGCCCATTTTCAATACTGTCCAGAGGAATCTCGGGGTCTTGTACAGGTGATTCCTGAGACAAAAGATCCTCAATCCGCTGGTAGGACACCTTCCCTCGCTGAGTGATATTAAAGAGGAAACCGATGGCCATAAGAGGCCAAACCAGCATATCCAAGTAGCTGATGAAGGTGACTAGATTTCCAACCGTGATTTGCCCCTTCTGAACCATCAAGGAACCGACAAAGAGGGTTAACACATAGGAGGAACCAACAAACAAGAGAACCATGGGATCAAAGAGGCTATCGTATCTCATGGTTTGCAGGTTCTTTTGGAAGGTCAATTCATTAACTTCCTGAAAGGCCTCCAGCTCGTTCGCCTGATAACCAAAAGACTTGGTCACTTTGATACCTGATACGGACTCCTGCACCTTGTTATTGAGTTCAGAAAAGGCAGCTTGGGATTCTCCGAAAGCCTTATGAGTCTTTCCCCCTAGACGACTGGTCGCATAAGCCATGAAAGGCAGGGGCAAAATGGCAACTAACGTCATCTGCCATGAAATGCTAAAGAGCATGGTCAGCAAAGTCACCAGAGCCGTGATAGAGGCATCCACCGCAGACATAACACCGCCTCCTGCCAGACGAGTCAAGGCATTGATATCGTTGGTGGCATGCGCCATCAGGTCCCCCGTCCGATAGGTCTGATAAAAGGCTGGAGACATTTTTGTAAAATGCTCAAATAAGCGAGAGCGCATAATCTGCCCCAAACGGTGGGAAGTTCCAAGGATATACATACGCCATACATAGCGCAGATAATACATTCCAAATGCCGCAAGCAACAAATAAAATAAGTCAAGAAGGAGGTCCTGCTGGGTTAATTGTCTCGACGTAATAGCATCAATGACTCGTCCCATGACCATGGGGGGAATGAGATTAAGGACGGAAACCAAGACCAGGGCCACAATTCCGACTAGATAACGGCGTTTTTCTAACTTGAAAAACCACCAAAGTTTTTGAATAATGGACATAAAATCCCTTTCTGATTGCAAATAGAAACCTGAGGCCAAGACCCCAGGTTTTTCTTATTCATAGGTTACGACTGTAACGGCACCCTTGTCATACTCAGCGATAAAGATATTAGCTACATTGTCATGTCCTTGCTTGTTGAGGTTATCAAGCAACCACTCTTCGCTACGACCAATCGATTCCAAAACATCTACTTGGATCACACCGTCAGTCACAACTGGATACTTAGGATTTTCATCTCCCATTTGGACCACGATGAGTTGGCCATTTTGCTCTTGCACAGCTCGTTTAACTTGCTTCATCTGGAAAATTCCTTGGCTACGAAGTTTGAGAGCAACATCTGCCGCAGACAAACCAACTGAACGACAGGCTTCTGGGTCAATCTGCCCATTTTTGATGAGCAGAGTCGGTTTACCATCAATCAAGCGTTTCACAAAACGAACATTGTTATTGAGCCACTTGAGGGTCAAAACCAAAATCGTCCACATCATCAAAATCACTGCATATTGCAGAATACTGATAGAACTATTGTAAATCACCCCACCAATGATACCACCGAGAACATAGTTCTGAATTTGGTCTGTCGCAGAGTTAGGTGCTAGATTCCCCTTTCCTGTCACATTGATAACAAAAACAAGCGAGAAAAGACCCAAGGCCAGTTTGATTAAAATTTCCATGTAGTTGAGTGTCATTTGTTTACCTCCACCAATTCAATAGCGTCTGTTTGATGCAATTCTAATTTCTCTAAAAGATACTTGTCTGGTTGGCTCCCGTTCATGGCACGATAGAAATTTGAACCTACCTTGATAAGTGCTCCATCAGTGGCAGCTGAAGTATTGACATAAACTTCTGATTTATCCACTCCCAAGTCTTTAGAAATGACCTCTATGAAATGAAGGGAAGTTTGAAATTGATTGTTAGAGGCTTGATTGGTCTGGTATTTTGAGATTGTTACCAAAAGCATGGCTACCAAAGTCAAGGCCAAAATCATGACCAATTCACGAAACTTAGTTCCCTTTTTATCACGATAAGCCTTAAAAGCAAAAAATCCTGTGATAGCTAGGAGCACAATCCCAAAGCCAATCATGATGCCATTTTGCTGACTGATTTGGCTAAGTACATAGTCATATGAGTAAAATTTCATTTATTTTCACTCCCTTTCATAAAATCATTCTTCATTATAAACGAAAGAGAGTGATTTTTCAAGCCATACGTTGGGGAAATAGACCTTTTTTTGGTATAATAAAATCTATAATCTGAATGAAAAAGGTAACTTTATGAAACTTATCTCATGGAATATTGATTCCCTCAACGCAGCCCTAACTAGTGACTCAGCTCGTGCCAAATTATCCCAAGAAGTCCTACAAACCTTGGTCGCTGAAAATGCTGATATTATCGCTATCCAAGAAACCAAACTATCTGCCAAGGGTCCTACTAAAAAACATCTGGAAGTTCTTGAAGAACTCTTCCCAGGCTACGAAAATACGTGGCGTTCTTCCCAAGAACCTGCCCGCAAAGGCTATGCTGGAACCATGTTTCTTTATAAGAAAGAACTCACACCGACTATCAGCTTCCCAGAGATTGGTGCTCCTTCTACCATGGACTTGGAAGGCCGCATCATCACCTTGGAATTTGATGCATTTTTCGTAACGCAAGTTTACACTCCAAACGCTGGCGACGGTCTCAAACGTTTGGAAGAGCGTCAAGTCTGGGACGTGAAATATGCTGAGTATCTAGCTGAGTTAGACAAAGAAAAACCAGTCCTCGCAACTGGCGACTACAACGTAGCCCACAAGGAAATCGACCTTGCAAACCCTGCCAGCAACCGCCGTTCACCTGGATTTACAGACGAGGAACGTGCTGGCTTTACCAACCTCTTGGCAACTGGATTTACAGACACCTTCCGTCATCTTCACGGCGATGTCCCAGAACGTTACACATGGTGGGCGCAACGCAGCAAAACTTCCAAAATCAACAATACAGGCTGGAGAATCGACTACTGGCTCACCAGTAACCGCGTCGCTGACAAGGTGACCAAGTCAGACATGATTGACTCAGGAGCTCGTCAAGACCATACGCCCATTGTATTGGAAATTGAACTTTAAGGATTTTCACGATGAACTACAATGCAGTTATTCCCGAGTTTATGGTATCGAATATCGAACAGTCTCGTTCCTTCTACTGCGATTTGCTCGGTTTTAGGATCGAATACGAGCGTCCAGAAGAAAAATTTCTCTTTCTTTCTCTTGAAGAGTGTCAGCTAATGCTAGAGGAAGGAACCCCTGAGGAACTGGCTAACCTTACCTACCCTTTTGGAAAAGGTGTCAACCTATCCTTTGGCACAAAGGATGTCCCTAAACTTTATCAAAAAGTAATCGAAGCCAACTATCCTATTTATCGTCCTTTGACTAAGAGAACATTTCGTGTTGGGGATCACTATATCTATCCTCACGAATTTGCAGTTTTGGATCCAGATGGCTATTTTTTAAGATTTAGCGAATAGAAGAATAGAAACCTGCAATACCGTATCGTGTTGTAGGTTTTTATTCGTTCGCTTTTTCTACTCAAACGCTAACAAAATATTTGATTTCTAAAGCTATTTGGTGTAAAATAATGACATTAACGCTATCGTGTTTAACTATAGTAGCATTTTACTTGTTTATGTCGTGAATTGGCACGACGTTTCTACAAGGTGCCGGAACACCTAACAATGAGTAAGTCTGTTGAAGGTATGTTTTTGCCATGCCTATTTGAAGGGCTTGCTTATCTGTTAAGTAGGTCCTTTTTTCTAGCCCTTTTTAGAGATGATAAAGGCGATAGAAAAACACAAAAGAGTTTAGACTTTAGGAGGTCTTATGAAATTATTAGAAGAGCGCATCCTTCAGGATGGGCATATCTTGGGTGACAACATCCTCAAGGTAGATTCCTTTTTAACCCATCAAGTTGACTATCATTTGATGCGGGAGATTGGTAAAGTTTTTGCGGAAAAATTCGCTTCTGCTGGCATTACCAAGGTTGTGACCATTGAAGCTTCAGGCATTGCCCCAGCTGTTTTTACAGCTGAAGCCTTAGATGTCCCTATGATTTTCGCCAAGAAAGCTAAAAACATCACCATGAATGAAGGCATCTTAACTGCTGAGGTTTACTCCTTTACCAAGCAGGTGACCAGCACCGTTTCCATCGCTGGGAAATTCCTCTCACCAGATGATAAGGTCTTGATTATCGATGATTTCCTAGCCAATGGCCAAGCCGCCAAAGGCTTGATCCAAATCATCGAACAGGCCGGAGCTAAAGTCGAAGCCATCGGTATTGTTATCGAAAAATCCTTCCAGGATGGTCGTGATTTGCTCGAGAAAGCTGGCTATCCAGTCCTATCACTCGCTCGCTTGGATCGTTTTGAAAACGGTCAAGTCGTATTTAAGGAGGCAGATCTCTAATGCAACAACAAGAAAAACACTCGCAAGCCGCGGTTCTAGGGCTTCAGCATCTTCTCGCAATGTACTCAGGATCTATCCTAGTTCCTATCATGATTGCGACAGCCCTTGGCTATTCAGCTGAGCAGTTGACTTACCTGATTTCTACAGATATCTTCATGTGTGGGGTGGCAACCTTCCTTCAACTCCAACTCAACAAATACTTTGGTGTTGGACTACCAGTCGTTCTTGGAGTTGCTTTCCAGTCAGTCGCTCCCTTGATTATGATTGGTCAGAGCCACGGTAGTGGGGCCATGTTTGGTGCCCTTATCGCATCAGGGATTTACGTGGTTTTGATTTCAGGCATTTTTTCAAAAGTGGCCAATCTTTTCCCTTCTATCGTAACAGGATCAGTTATTACCACGATTGGTTTGACCTTGATTCCGGTCGCTATTGGAAATATGGGAAATAACGTTCCAGAGCCAACTGGTCAAAGCCTCTTGCTTGCTGCTATCACTGTTTTGATTATCCTCTTGATTAACATCTTTACCAAAGGATTTATCAAGTCCATCTCTATTTTGATTGGCTTGGTTGTTGGAACTGCTATTGCTGCTAGCATGGGCTTGGTTGACTTCTCTCCAGTTGCAGCAGCACCGCTTGTTCATGTCCCAACTCCCCTCTACTTTGGGATGCCAACCTTTGAAATCTCATCTATTGTCATGATGTGTATCATCGCAACGGTGTCTATGGTTGAGTCTACTGGTGTTTACCTAGCCTTGTCAGATATCACAAAGGATCCAATCGACAGCACGCGCCTTCGCAATGGTTACCGCGCAGAAGGCTTGGCCGTACTTCTCGGAGGAATTTTTAACACCTTCCCTTACACAGGATTTTCACAAAACGTTGGCTTGGTCAAATTGTCTGGTATCAAGACCCGTCTGCCAATCTACTACGCAGCTGGTTTCCTAGTCCTCCTTGGACTCCTACCTAAGTTTGGCGCCCTTGCCCAAATCATTCCAAGCCCTGTCCTTGGAGGTGCCATGCTGGTGATGTTTGGATTTGTTTCCCTTCAAGGAATGCAAATCCTCGCTCGCGTTGACTTTGCTAACAATGAACACAACTTCCTTATCGCAGCTGTCTCCATTGCTGCAGGTGTCGGACTCAACAATAGCAATCTCTTTGTCAGCATGCCTACAGCCTTCCAAATGTTCTTCTCAAACGGAATCGTCGTAGCCAGCCTACTAGCCATTGTACTCAATGCCGTATTAAATCGGAAAAAGAAATAAGAAAAAAGAGGTGGGAACCTCTTTTTTGTGTGACAAAATAAAAATATCTACTCATATATACTAGTCTCATAGTCCTGAAAATCATCTGCATCAAGAACAATTTCACAACTCTTATACTTTTCTCTTACAATACGTTCAGCTTCATACTTATCTTCAGCTTCTATACTCACTAAACGGGTTAGAGTTTCAGTAATTTCTATAGTATACTTTTTCATCTTAAGTTTCTCTCCAATAACTCACTTATTAGCAATAATCTATGTTTTGGGCTTTCCAACCACTCTGGTAATTCATCTCCATATTCCCAGCTATATTTTTTATTCAATAAAGAAAGTTGTTTCTCATCACCAAACTCCATATTTTCAGATAACCACCTCACACAATCAGGGTCTGATAAAGTATAAACCATTACACATAAGTTTTCATAATTACTCTCTGTTTCATAATCAGGCCAGATGACTTTTAAGAAATCATACACCTCTTCTGATGCAACAAGTTGTTTCGTTTTCATAATTTCCGATACTTTCCTCTACCTTTAAATTCTATTATTTCTTTGTCTCTTAATATTTGAAGCTGTTGCCTAATCTTTTCTTTGATATGATTGTTCTTAACAAAGATATTTTTTAGGTCACTTTCAAAACGATACATATCTTCAAGGGTAAATTCTGAACCCTCTATCTTATCTATACAATTTAGAATTTCTATTGTCCAACCTCTTACTGAAAGAGAGTTCTTCCTTAAAAATAAGCTTTGCTTAAATTCTTTTGTAACTTTTTCTGGATCTCTAACTTGTCCATTTTTCACAAGAAATATTCTTCCTTTAGAAGGTACTTGTGATAAATCAATGTTACAACCAATCCAACCTGCTCGTCTAGCAGTTGGAGCAAGTGGCTTCCTTTGAATAATTGATTTCGGTGTAACAAATTGCTTTGGAAGAACCAGAAAATTATTTACCTCAAAATTTTTTGTATAAGTTAAAAAAAAGAAATTAGGATTATTATCTGCCTGAACACGCTCCATCATCGTTGCATAAGCACCATCATTGATTGTTGATGAAAAATTTCCTTTTTTGCTCTTTAGTTCAAACTCCTCACTACAATGATTACAGTAAAAATCTGCTACAGGCCGATTATTTTCAAAATGATTTAAGGGATTGTTCCCACAATTAGGGCAATAAGACTGACGATAAACCCAATCCTCCGTTAAGATACGTGCCTTTTGGCTATTACTTTTATAGGTTTCTACTAATTCTAAATTAAAGTGTAATTCCATTTAAAAATTCCTCACTAATATGAGAATTCACTCGATATAAGCAATTAAAATCTACTATAACTAGTATACCACAATATGTACCTATTACATTTGTATTTCATCACTCTCTTTTATATTTCCTTCTAACATATCTCATAAATTAAAAATGAGTGAGATAAATTTATCCCACTCACCTTTCTTTATATCCTTACCTGTCTCTCATCTGACCGCTGGCCTGTGACAAACATGGTAAAGGTTGCCTTACAGACATTTTTACCCTCTTGATTGGTAATATCGACATCCACCACACAGGTTGTGCGACCTTGATGGACACATTCTCCTTTAATGGTCAGCACATCGTCGAGTTTGCCTGCCTTGAGGTAGTTGATAGAGGACTGGAGCGTCACTCCATCAAGCCCCAGCGAGATGACTACCAAACCACTGATTTGGTCGCAAAGGGTAAAGAGATAGCCACCATGGG
>NZ_KQ970181.1:16659-17988 GCF_001579015.1 Streptococcus oralis | reverse complement strand
AAAATCTTTCATCATTTCCTCCTGATATTTCAAACGACACTATGATACTACTTTTTATAGGACTGTGCAAGGAGAAAGCTCCTAGTCTGGCAAAATTCCGACCTGTTCTACAAAGCGCATAAAGGCTGCCTGTCCTTGCTCCGTTTGCTTGTAAACTCCTGCATCCTCAAGTACACGTGCAAAGATAGCACCCACAGAGTCCTTGACGATTTCAAGGGCTTTTTCTTTACCCGTCAGGTCTGAATGTTGGACTTTGAGTTGGTCTGCCCATTCCTGATGATAGTCTGTAACTGCATCACCTTCTCCTACAAGATAGCTAGCTACTTGCTCCACTTCTGCTTTCAGACGTGGTGGCAGGATAGCCAAGCCCATGACCTCAATCAAGCCGATATTTTCCTTCTTGATATGTTGGACATCCTTGTGGGGATGATAGATACCGTCTGGATGTTCTGCTGAAGTCTGATTGTCCCGCAAGACCAAGTCCAACTCAAATTGTCTATCTCGCTTACGAGCAATCGGTGTGATAGTGTGATGTGGTATTCCGTCTGTCTCTGCCAAAATCTGCACTCTAGGATCTGAATACTGGCGCCATTCCTGCAAAATCTTGTCAGCCAAGTTGATCAAATCCTCTTTAGAATCCGAAGTCAAACGCAGCACTGACATAGGCCACTTGACAATCCCAGCCTTGACCTGTTCAAAACCAGCAAATCGGAAAGTCTTTTGCAAGGGAGCCAATTCCATAGGAAATACGTGACGGCCTCCCTGATAGTGATCATGAGTCAGAATAGAGCCTCCCACGATTGGAAGGTCGGCATTCGAACCTGCAAAATAGCCAGGAAACTGCTCTACAATCGCCAGCAGGCGCTCAAAACTCTGACGACTAATCGCCATTGGCCGGTGCTGGCCGTCTAAGAAAATACAATGCTCATTAAAATAAGCATAGGGCGAATACTGGAAGCCCCACTCCTGACCCGCCATTTCGAAACGGATAATGCGGTGATTGCTGCGAGCTGGGTGGTTAACCCGACCATGATAGCCCTCATTCTCTATACAAAGCTGACACTGAGGATAATTACTAGATTGGACCAACTTGGCTGCCGCAATCTCCTTGGGATCCTTTTCAGGCTTAGAGAGGTTGATGGTAATCTCAAGTTCTCCGTAGTCAGATGGTACACGATAAGCAATATTTTTAGCAATGGCCTTGAGCTTGATGTAGTCGTTTTTCTGGCTGAGCTGGTAAAAATCCCCTATCGCCTGCTCAGGAGAGTGAGCATAGGTTGTCCAAAAGTCACGATTGACCTGACTTGGACAAGGGGTTACCAAGTCCAT
>NZ_KQ970181.1:13406-16335 GCF_001579015.1 Streptococcus oralis | reverse complement strand
GCTGCTTCAATCCCTGCTTCACTATCCTCTAGGACTAAGCAATTCTCTGGTAAAACATTCAAATCACTACAGGCCTTTAAAAATATATCAGGGTAGGGTTTGCTTCGCTTTACATCTTTTGCAAAAACTAGATGGTCAAATAGGGACAGTATACCATTACTATCCAAAATCATTCTAGCTCTAGATTCAACACTTGAAGTTGCTAGAGCGATTGGAATACCTTCTCTTTGCAAAAAAGCAAGCAAATTTTTAGCACCTTTTTTTAAATTTACACCTTTGGCTAATATTCGAGCTTCCAGTTCATAAACTTTTTCCAAGGTTTGGTCAAAGTTCCAAGGTAAATCATAGGTATCTAAAAATCGTTGAACATTCTCCTCTTCCCTATGTCCACTGTATTCTCTAGAATATGTTTCTTCTGTGAAAGGAATTCCAAAATCTTTAAGCAATTCTTGATAAACTTTTAGAGAAATGATCTCAGTATCAGCTAATAAGCCATCTAAATCAAATATTACAGCGTCCATTTACACTTCTCTCCTAGTCTAAAACGCGACTGCCACCTGCAACTTCAGCGATATAGAAGCTTGGAGCATATCCAACTACTTCCTCGTAGTGCTTGCCTACAGCTTCCTTAAAGGCCTCAACAGTATCTTTTTGCACCAAGGCAATGGCACAGCCACCAAAACCTGCCCCTGTCATACGAGCACCGAGAACACCTTCCTGAGCCCAAGCTGTGTGAACAAGAGTATCCAATTCCAAACCAGTTACTTCATAGTCATGTTCTAGAGAAACGTGAGAAGCATTCATCAAGCGACCAAATGTTTCCAAATCACCTGCTTGAAGAGCTACTTGAGCTTTCAGGGTACGTTGGTTTTCAAGCACAGCATGACGAGCACGTTTTAAACGATTTTCGTCTTTAATCAGATAGCTGTATTGGTCAAAAGCCCACTCGTCTAGTTCACCCAAGGTCTGAATATCCAAGGCAGCTTGCAATTCTTCCACTGCTTTCTCACACTCAGCACGACGTTCATTGTACTTAGAGTCCGCCAGTTCACGACGTTTGTTGGTGTTCATGATGACAACGACATTGTCCTTCAAATCAAGTGGCACCAAGTCGTACTCCAAAGTATTAGTATCTAGGTAAATAGCACGTTGGTCAGCTCCCATACCGATAGCAAACTGGTCCATGATACCAGAGTTGACTCCGATAAAGTTGTTTTCTGTTTGTTTCCCGATTTTTACCAAATCCAAACGGTCTAATTTTAAATCAAAGAGATGCTCTGCCACGACCCCTGTCAAAAGTTCCAAGGATGCTGAAGAAGACAAGCCAGCACCATTTGGGATATTCCCAAAGACATAGAAATCAAAACCTTTGTCAATGACATGGCCAGCTTCCTGCAAGAAATGAAGAACCCCTTTTGGATAGTTGGTCCAGTTGTGCTCTTTTTCAAACTTGAGGTCAGCGAGAGGAACTTCGATGATCCCTTTGTCCTCAAAGTTGGCTGAGTAGAAACGCAAAACTTGATCGTCACGTTTGCGAGCCGCACCATAAGTTCCCAAGGAAATTGCAGCAGGAAAAACATGACCGCCATTGTAGTCCGTGTGTTCACCAATCAAATTGATACGGCCTGGTGAAAAGAAGGTTTGGTCTGCTTCTTGACCAAAAACAGCAAGAAAATCTTTACGAAGGGCTTCAGCAGTAAGATGTTGTGTCATATGAATTCTCCTTTGACTGTCCGTTAAGTCATCTTAACGTGTAATCGTTTTCTTCTATTGTATCCAAGGGATTTCCCAAGGTCAATCCTTTTTACTAAAGTTTTACTAAACAATCGGTAAAAAGAGGAAAAATATGATATACTAACCTAAAAGGAGGAGGATTTATGGCTACCTTAAAAGACATTGCACAGCTAGCCTCTGTCTCTATCGCGACCGTATCTCGTGTCCTCAATCGCGACCAGAGCCTATCTGTTACAGAAGAAACCAGACACCGTATTTTAACTGTCGCTGAAGAACTGGGCTATACCAAGCACCTCAAGACAGGCGAATCCCACAAACCCAAGCAGAAGATTGCCATTATCCAATGGATCAGCGAACAAGGGGAGCTAGACGACCTCTACTATTATCAGATTCGTCTCGGTATTGAAAAAAGAGCCCAAGAGTTGGACTATGATATCTTGCGCTATTTCAACGACCATCCTTTTACACTGAGCGAGGAAGTAATTGGGATTCTCTGTATTGGAAAGTTCAGTCGAGCACAGATTTCTGCCTTTGAAGAATATCAAAAACCCTTAGTCTTTATAGACAGCGACACCCTCTCACTAGGTCATACCTGTATTATCACTGACTTTTACACTGCTGTGAAACAAGTTGTAGACCACTTCCTCAGCCAAGGGCTTGATCGTATCGGGATTCTCACCGGCCTTGAAGAAACAACCGACCAAGAAGAAATCATCCAGGATAAACGTCTAGAACATTTTAAAAACTACTCTCTATCAAAAGGCATCTACCATGATAAACTGGTCTTTCAAGGTAGCTTTACTGCCCAGTCTGGCTATGACTTGATGAAGGAGGCTATTCACAAGTTGGGTGATCAACTCCCCCCAGCATTTTTCGCAGCCAGCGATAGTTTAGCCATCGGTGCCCTCCGTGCCCTCCAAGAAGCTGGAATCAGCCTGCCAGACCGTGTCAGTCTCATTTCTTTTAACGATACTAGCCTGACCAAGCAAGTCTATCCTCCCCTATCTAGCATCACAGTCTATACTGAGGAGATGGGCCGAGCAGGTATGGATATTCTTAACAAGGAAGTTCTTCATGGTCGGAAAATTCCTTGCCTAACTATGCTGGGAACTAGACTGACTCTGAGAGAAAGTACTCTGCCATAACTCAACTAATATAATAAAGTCAAAAATCCTAATAGAGATTCTCAAATCTC
>NZ_KQ970181.1:10072-12715 GCF_001579015.1 Streptococcus oralis | reverse complement strand
GACCAACAGCCCCATCACCAATGACCACAACCTTATCCCCTTTTTGAACATTTGCAACACGCGCCGCATGATAGCCTGTCGGCATAACATCTGCAAGAGTCAAGAGGGACTTTAGCATGCCTTCTGTATAGTCAGAAGGTTGTCCAGGGATTTTAACCAGTGCCCAGTTGGCATAGTGGAAACGGATATACTCAGCCTGGACACCACCTGACCAGTTGTTACCAGGATGATTATCACACGAACCATCAAAACCAGCACGACAAGCATCACACTGACCACAACCATGTGTGAAAGGGGCAATGACAAAATCGCCAGGTTTAACGGTCGTCACTGCATCACCAATTGCCTCAACGATACCAATCGCTTCGTGCCCGCTATTCTGATGCCCTGCTTCAATATCCGGATTGCGATAGCTCCACAGATCAGAGCCACAGACACAAGTCCGAACGATCCGAATAATGGCATCGTCTGCCTCAATGATTTGCGGATGCTCCACTTCAACAAGACCAACCTGACCAGCTTTTGTATAAACTGTTTTCTTCATAGAATCACTCCTTTTCTATTAGTTTCTCACTTTTATTGTACACTTTTTGTCAAGCTTTCGCTCGTATCAATCATTATTAACGGCGATAAGGCACTGGTTTAGTCCAATATAGTCTTTTCTTCTCGAAATTTAAGTTTTATAAGGAGAGATTTTTCGATTACGTTTTTAATAGTTTCCAGCCAATAGAAAAAGGTGAATAAAGAAGTAGGCTTTTATCCACCTTTTTGCGGTTTAGTTGTTATTCGCTACGAAGCGATTCGACTGGGTCTTTCTTGGCGGCGATGCGTGAAGGGATTAGACCGGCTAACATGGTAAGGACAATCGAAATACCGATAAGGATTAGAGCTACTTCTATTGGTAATTGCGCTACATTTCCCACATTTGTCATTTTAGCAACAATCGCATTGATTGGAAATGTCGCAAGGAGAGTAACCGCGATACCGAGCACCCCAGAGACAAATCCTTCGATGGCTGTTTCAGCAGTGAAGATACGACGAATATCTTTCTTCGAAGCCCCCATTGCACGTAGGATTCCGATTTCTTTTGTACGTTCGAGAACTGAAATGTACGTGATAATCGAAATCATTATAGAAGATACAATGAGTGAGATGGCCACAAAGCCAACGAGCACAGTTGTCACTACGCCAACCAATGTCGTAATTGAAGACATGATAGTTTGGATATCATCTGAATAAGCGAGTACCTTATCGTCTTCTCCAGCTTCTTTTTTCGCCGTGTTATAGGCGTTTATGAATTCTTTTAAGTCTTGTTTTTGTTGGAACGAAGAGGTGTAGAGCTCAATGGCAGCTGGTTTGGATTTGTTGATGACGCCCATTTTTGCGAGGTTTTCCTCGTAAGTTGAAGCCAAGTTGTCGTTATATTGTTGGACATACTGCGCCTGTTCTTCAGGCGTCATTTTAGCCAACTGAATTTTTTCTTCTTCGGTTAAATTCTCCGAACTGAATGGTTTAGGATCTTTGGCAAAGTCTTTACCCGTAAATACATTTAGATTTTGATTGGCTTCCTGTTCCTTAACGATATCACTATTTTGAATGTGTTCGGAAGTGTAATCAATAAGGGTGCTTGTGTAGGCGATTCCTCCTGAAGGAGCATTCACGCTTGAACTTGTGCCGTCTTTTTGGCGAAGGACACCCACAATTTTAAGTTCGAGCCCATTCTCGATTTGAGTTTTCATATAAGAAGCATCTGCAATCTTATTGACCCATAAGTTATTTTCTTTCACAAAACGGTTTGTATTGACAACTGCTTTGAAAGTTTTTCCGATAAAGTCACTATATTGATACGTTTGAGAAGAGAGTTCGTCGAGCTTCTTCGTATCGTTCAATTCACTGGGATCTTTGATACGTAAACTATAGAGCAACAAGTCGCTAATTTGATTGTTTTCATCTACGATAAGGACGATCTCGGACTTATCTTGTGGGAAGCGTCCTTCCAACACGTCGTACTTGCTTTCTAGTATTGAAGAATCACTAGAAAGTTCACTCCAGTAGTTGAGGTTTTGTAAGTATCCCTTCATCGTTTGATTCGCTGTTTCTACTTCATCAGCTAAGGTTGAAGGCAGAATATTTTTGGGTCCGTTGGAAGTATCACTTGCATAGATAAACGGTTGTAAATTGTATCGGTAACGAATGTCTTTTGTAAGAGATTCGACCTTCGAAGCATGTTCCTCCAAGTAAGTCTTAAAGGAAGCTAGGTCGTTCTTTCCGATTTGTTTTTTCAATAAATTCGTTAAAATCGTATTGATACCGAGCTCATGATTATCCTTGTAAGGCTTCTCGCTCAAATCTGGAGAGGTCGCCAACAAGTTACTCTGGTTCTGCTCGCTAATCGTCAGTGGGAGAGAGACGAGAGTATCTTCCTGCACCTTTTTAACGTAATCACTCACACCATTGGAAAGGGCTAAGATAAGAGCAATCCCGATAATCCCAATAGAACCCGCAAAAGCTGTTAGTAAGGTACGACCTTTCTTCGTCAATAGGTTATTAAAGGAAAGTACAAGGGCGGTTATAAAGCTCATCTTCGTCTTCGTGAACTGGATGTTGACTTGCTTTGTCTCCTCTGTTGGTTCGCATGGGTTT
>NZ_KQ970181.1:6930-9801 GCF_001579015.1 Streptococcus oralis | reverse complement strand
TGGGATCATTAACAAGAGCACGCGCAATCGCGATTCGTTGCATTTGTCCCCCAGACATTTGACTTGGTTTCTTATATAAATGGTCTTTTAGGCCTACGCGTTCGAGCACTTCGATAGCACGTTTCTTACGTTCTGCTTTTGAAACACCCGAAAGAGTCATTGCAATTTCTACGTTAGAGAGTGCAGTTTGGTGCCCGATGAGATTATAAGACTGAAAGACGAAACCGATGGTGTGGTTTCTGTAGCTATCCCAATCGCGGTCTTTAAATTGCTTTGTTGATTTTCCTTGGATGAGTAAATCACCAGATGTGTATTGGTCGAGTCCCCCGATGATATTTAATAGGGTGGTTTTCCCAGAACCCGATTGCCCGAGAATAGAGACAAACTCATTCTCACGGAAGCGAATCGAGATATCCTTTAGCGCGTGGAACTCTTGATCGCCCGTATGATAGACTTTTGAAATGTGTTGTAGCTGTAACATCGCCTATCTCCTTTCAGTGATATAGGTAGTCTATCACAATTTCATAATGGAGTAAAGATGTTACATTTACAATTCATCAAAAATAATCAACAAATGGAAAATCGACTTCTTATGAGTGATGATGCCCATGACTTTGACTGGCTTCCAGCTCCTCAATTTTTCGCTTATGGGTTTGGTGACTTGCTAGGTTTGCATCAACTTCAATGGTGACATTTTGAAAGCCATAATCTTTGAGTAAATTACGAATGGATTCTTTACAATACTCTATATGTTCAATCTCTTCTAGGCAAACATGAACAATGGCATTTTTTTCCAAACCATCCATAGTCCAGAGATTGAGCTGATTAACACTGACCACATGGTCCAATTGCTCCAAGTCATTCTTCACTTGTTTGATATCTACTCCTTCTGGCACAGCATCTAGGAAAATTTTCAGTGCGCTCCAAAAGCGAGGAATGGCTTTCGACAGAATAAAGATAGAAATAACCAGCGATAAAAGCGGATCAAGGATATACCAATCTGTAAATTGGAGGATAATGGCCATTAGAATGACAGCCAACCAACCAAGAGTATCTTCCAAAAAATGCAGACTCAGAATTGACTCGTTCTTTGTCTTTCCCTTACGAACTACTAGACTAGCTAGCACATTGATACTGACTGCAATGATTCCTAGCCAGAGGACGCCTTCCTCATTGACAGGTTGAGGGTGAACGATTTTTGTGACATTGTCCAAAATCACTAGGACAGACCCTATCATAAGAATCACAGCCGTTAGCATGGCTCCTAAAAGACTAAAACGTTTGTAACCCAAGGTATACTGCCTATCTTCTTCACGATTGGAGATCGTTTCTAAAAGGGCTGATATGCCAATGGCTATAGCATCTCCTAAGTCATGAACAGAATCAGCAAGAACTGAACTCGAACCAAAGATTCCTCCTGCGATAAACTCAACAATAGCATAACTTAAATTTAAGAAAAAAGCTAACCAGATTGATGTTTTAGAGTTCATTTCTCTCCCTCCTTTGGTATAATGGGTATATACATACTTCTTTCATTTGTATTATCTAATAAAATCCAAAGAAAGGATAGAAGCAAATTGTCAGTCTTATTCAGTTCTGAACAGTTTGTCCCAAGTGTCTATATGCTAAAAAGAGACCGTCGAGTCAACAAGACAAAAAAAGCTATCTATCAAGCTTTTTTACAACTTTTGAACGACAAGGGCTATGATGCTACTACTGTTCAAGATATCATTGACTTGGCAGATGTTGGACGTTCGACCTTTTACTGTCACTACGAGAGCAAGGAACTGCTTTTAGATGAACTCTGTCGCTACCTCTTTCATCATCTCTTTGAAAGGGAAGAACACTTAACTACCGAAGACTACCTCGCACATATCTTTTTACATTTTCAGAAAAACCAGGACCATGTCACCAGTCTTCTTTTTTCAAAAAATGACTACTTTCTCCGCCAACTACACAAGGAGCTCGAACACCATGTTTACCCCATGGTGGCAGATGACTTGCAAGAAGCCTATCCAACTATTCCATGCTCCTACCTCCAGCATTTTGTTGTGACGAACTTTATCGAGACTCTAACCTGGTGGCTTAAAAAAGGACAAACCTATACAGAAGACCAAGTGGTAAGATTTTACCTTGAGGTAATGGAGATGACCTATACAACTCCGCTTGATATCTAAGCCTGTAACTCAGAAAGGAACCAACTATGTTAACTTCGATGATTTTAGGGATATTAACAATCGTACTAGCTCTTGCCTTCTCGCTCCTTCACCTTGCTGCTGCTTTTTCAGCTATGAAACAAAAGGACTACAGTCTGGGAAACAAGTGCATCTTGGTCGGCAGTTGCCTCACTTCTCTGGCTCTGGCCATCTTTTACTTCGTCCCACTTGCAACCATTCTTCTATGGATTATGGGTGCGAGTATTGTCTGCTATGGAGCCTACTGGAACGGGCAACAGAAAGAAAGTCAACATATATCGCACCACATCATTCGTATAACGAGCGCTATCGTTATTACGGTGTTACTCATTTTGCTCTAACACAAAAAAAGGATCTTCTGATCCTTTTTTATTTTTTAAGCGCTTTTTGCTGCCTTGCTCCATTGATACCAACCAACTAGACTGTTAATGAGATAAATCAAGTATTTCCCTTGGATTTGCAGGCTTTCCCCCCACCAGAGATAGATTGAAAAAACATTTGTAGCTGCCCAGAATATCCATTGCTCACGGTAAACAGCTGTCATGAGGATTTGCCCAACCCCATTGGTCGCATCGGTAATGGAATCGCGATAAGGACGATTGGCTCCGATAGACTGATAAATGAACCCAAATACCAACCACCAAAGAACACTAATGGAAAGATACTTTGTCCAACC
>NZ_KQ970181.1:0-6582 GCF_001579015.1 Streptococcus oralis | reverse complement strand
CCTTCATAGTTCCTGAAAACCCCAAATCAGCCATAGTCGCAACCATACGACGGTAACCACCTGACATTTCACCAAGGGTTGTTTTGATATTCTCAATTTTCTTTTGCAAATAAGTCGTCATATTTTCTCCTTTTGTTTTTAAAGAGCCGTGTCTGGATAGACTTTCGGACGCAACGCTCTATTATATATCTACTGAACTGTCTATACATAAGATTTCCATCCTTAGTCGACATGAGCTGGAAATCTTTATTTGTTAAGTAGTTCACAACACATTATACACCTATTCTCTGAATAGTCAAGTGTATTTACAGTAAAATTTTAGAAAATCCTGAAAATTTTCTCTTCCTTTCCATTTTTAATGACATTTAATAACTCTAACATCAAAAAAGCCCAGATAAAATTATCTGAGCATTCTTCTATATAGTCGTTTAAGAAGTTGAGTTCAGCATTTTCAAGTTATTTCTTCAACAAACCTTGTTCTTGTAGAAACTCTTTGGCTACTTGTTCTGCTGACTTGCCTTCAACACCGACTTGGTAGTTGAGCTGGCTCATCTGGCTTTCAGTGATTTTACCAGCCAATTTATTGAGAACTGTCTCCAACTCAGGATGTTTCTTGAGAAGAGCTTCTTTCATAAGTGGTGCCCCTTGATAAGGTGGGAAGAGTTGCTTGTCATCTTCCAAGACCTGTAAATCATAACGCGCCAATTCTGCATCAGTCGAATAGGCATCTGTGATTTGAATATCGCCCGACTGAATTGCCTGATAGCGAAGAGCTGGCTCCATGGTCGCTACGTTGAGATTGAGACCATACATTGATTGCAAGCCCTTATTACCATCTTCACGGTCATTAAATTCGAGTGTAAAACCTGCCTTCAGCTGCCCTTCCACTTTTTTCAAGTCCGAAATGGTCTTCAAGCCATATTCTTGAGCAATCTTTTTCGGAACAGCTACAGCGTAGGTATTTTGATAAGACATAGGTTTGAGATAAGCCAGATGATCCTGTTTGGCAATGCCATCACGCGCCACTTGATAAACCTGTTCTGGCTCATGACTCACTTTCGGTGATGGCTGAAGCAAACTTTCAGTCACCGTACCGGTAAATTCAGGATAGATATCAATATCCCCTTTTTTCAGAGCTTCATAGAGGAAGCTTGTCTTCCCAAAATTCGGTTTAACAGTCGCAGTCATACTGGTATTCTCTTCAATCAGTAACTTATACATATTAGCCAAAATTTCTGGTTCCGGTCCCAATTTCCCAGCAATAACCAAGTTTTCTTTCTCTTTTTGAGCCAAAAGAGCTGGACTATAAGACAGACCCAGCAAGACCGTCACCAAGGCAAAACCAGAGAAAATCATTCGCAATTTCGCTTTTTCCATTACTTTTAGTAGGAAGTTAAAGGCAATAGCCAGCACTGCAGAAGAAAGTGCCCCAATCAAAATCAGACTGGTATTATTACGGTCGATCCCTAGAAGAATAAAGGAACCCAGCCCCCCTGCACCAATCAAGGCTGCCAAGGTTGCCGTACCGATAATCAAGACCGCTGCCGTCCGAATCCCAGACATCATAACAGGCATGGCAAGTGGAATTTCGAATTTCTTGAGACGTTCCCATCTGGTCATCCCAAAGGCAATCCCAGCCTCTTGCAGACTCGGATCAATTCCCTTCAGCCCAGTGATAGTATTTTGCAAAATCGGAAAAATCGCATAAATCACTAGTGCTGTCAAAGCAGGCAAGGTTCCAATTCCCATCAAGGGAATAAAGAGTCCCAACAAGGCCAAAGAAGGGATAGTCTGGAAAATCCCTGCAATCTGCAAGACCCAGTCCGCCAACTTTTCATGATAGCGAAGATAAACAGCCAAGGGAATCGCAATAAAAATAGCTAGTAACAAGGTCAAAAGTGACAACTGCAAATGTTGAGATAGGGCTGTCAACCAATCACCAAAACGCTCCTGAAAAGTTGATATCAAATTAGCCATGAACACTACCTCCAAACAAGTCTGCTACAAAGTCTGTTGCAGGCGCTTTTAAAATCGTCTCGGGATTTGCTACCTGACGAATCTCTCCATCCTGTAAAACAGCAATTCGATCACCTAATTTCAAAGCTTCATCCGTATCATGGGTCACAAAAATAGTTGTCATCCCAAACTCTTTATGCAATTCTTTCGTCAGAACCTGTAACTGTTTTCTCGAAATAGCATCCAAAGCCGAAAAGGGCTCATCCATAAGCAAAATCTTAGGCTGACCAATCATGGCACGGACAATGCCGACCCGTTGCTGTTCTCCACCAGATAATGCACTCGGAAGTCGATGCCCATACTCAGCTACTGGCAAGCCAACTTTAGCTAAAAGCTCTTCTGTTTTCTTCGCAATTTTTTCCTTAGTCCAGCCCTTCATCTCAGGAATGAGAGCAATATTTTCTGCAACCGTTAGATTGGGAAACAGAGCAATGGCCTGTAAAACATAACCAGTAGAAAGACGAAGTTCCCGCTCATCATAGTCTTTGATGCGCTTGCCATCCATATAAATATTTCCATCAGTCGGTTCCAAAAGACGGTTAATCATCTTAATCATGGTCGTCTTACCGGACCCAGAAGGCCCAACTAAAACCATAAATTCCCCATTCTCAATCCGTAAATTGACATCTCTCAAAACATCTTTTTCTGTATAGCGTAGCGCTACATTTTTATATTCAATCATTATTTGTCCTCAATTTTTACGATAACCTTGCCAAAAGATTGGCTACTTTCCAGATAAGCATGCGCGTCCTGGATTTGTTCAATAGAAAATACTTTTTCAGGTCGTACATCTACCCGATAACGCTCCACAAAGTCCACCAAAGCTTGAAGCTTGTCTTGAGACACATTACCAGAAGCAAAGGTTGTCAAGTAGAGATTGCGGTAAAGCATTTCGATCGGGTCAAAGTCTGGAATAGTCCATTGACCGCCCAGCAAGCCACAAGAACAGATGATACCACAATCTGCCGTCCGAGCAAATGTATTAAGAATAGCACTCGGACCGACAAGATCCAAGACCTTGTCAAACTGCTCTTCCGTTTGCAAGACACCATCCTTGTCCAAAATCACCTGGTCAAATCCTGCCTCTTTTAGTTGCTCTTCCTTGCCCAGACTACGACTACTTCCCGCCAGATAGGCTTTTGGAAATTGCCCTTTGAGAAGCTTTGCAAAAGCAATCCCAACACCACTAGTCGCTGCTCGAACCAGAACTCGATCTCCCTCTTCAATCTTGAGATTGAGATAAGAGCCAAATGCTGTATAGTAGGTTTCAGGCAGAGCGATTAAACTTTCCAAATCAAGCTCCGTCCTCACAGGATAAACCTGTTCATCTGGTAGCAAAACATACTCAGCATAACCACCATCAAAAGCGCGCCCCATTTCTCCCATTATGGAGATGACTTGCTGCCCGACCTGCAAATCGGGACGATTGGTCTCCTCTACAAGTCCCACACATTCAATTCCTAAAATCCGTGGGAATTGAACGGACGGCGATAGTCCTTGACGAGTAAAAATCTCGCTATGGTTGATTCCAAATCCTTGCACCTTGACCAAGGTCCAACCTTCTTTAACAGTCGGTTTTGGAACTTCCACAACCTGCAGAACTTCTGGTCCTCCAGCTTCCTTGACAAGCACAGCTTTCATCTTAGTATCTCCTTTTAAAACTTCACTCGGTTGATCAAGTTACCAACCTCTTAATAACTAATTGAATCTATTCTAAACCTCATTTTCCTTCTCTTTCAGATTAACCAAAATTCTTTCTTGAAAAGCTTCAAACTGACGAATTTCTTCCTCAGTGAATCCTTTATAAAAAATTGCATCCAACTTTTGACTAACACGATGCCCCACTTCTTTCTGGGACGAACCAAGTTCAGTCAGAACGACATACTTCATTCTCTTATCTATTCCACATGGGCTAATGATGACCAGATTTTGCTCCTCAAGTTTCTTAATCATGCTTGTCAGCGTATTGTTGGTGAGACCAGTCGCTAGCGCAATATCTGTCGCCGTAGCGCAACCCGTTTCACTCTTCCATAACACCGTGAGAATCTTACCCTGTTCACTCCGATAAAGAGCCTCAGAATCCTGACTTAATAACTTTTGAAATAGCCGCCCATTCAATAAACGAATATGGTGGGCTACTAAATGACTATCTTTCATGACCTCTCCAATTTATTTCTATATAGAATTATATTTCATTGTAATACTTATCATTCCATCTGTCAATTATTTCGACTTAGAAATAATTTCCACCAAACAAAAAAAGACCTCCTACCTAAAGTAGAAGATCTTCACTATTTATTAACTTAATCTGTCATTTCGGACACCAAGGTACGATGTTCCAACGGTAGGCTACACATAACCAGCAAGAAGATGAAGCCTGACTGTACCCAGAAGAGAGCCAAGTCAAAAATTCCATGTACAGCGACTACTGTAAGGAAAGACAGATAAAGACCGATAATTGGTCGTTTACCAGACTCCTGACTCATGTCCATCATCATGTGAACAGGGATAACTGAAGAAATGGATAGGAGAATTGTTCCAATCAAACCATAACTCAAAATAGTATCGATGTAAAGACTATGCGCGTGTTCGTGATAGGGAGCATGGATTCTCGGATAAGAATTCATATAGGTCAGTGGACCTTCACCCCAGATCGGATTTTGCTTAAACAAAGTCATACCCGCATTCCAGATTGAAACACGCTCCTCCATTGAAGAATCTAGCGTTCCCATACGGACACCCAAATCGCTTGAGAAGAGGAAACAAAGGCCAATCCCGAAAACTCCAATACTGAGCCAGAAGGCGCGCCAATTTTTAATGGTTGTAAAGAGATAAATGATGGCACCAGCGATGATGGCAGGAAAGGCTGTTCTATTTTGCGTAAAATTCAAACCAAATAGATTCACAAAACCTGCTAGCACACAAAAGATTTTCAACCATCTTAACTTCGTCGTTGTAAAGAGATAAAAGGCAATCATGATACAGAAGCAACAGATAATCCCATAGTAGTTAGGATTAAAGAAGGTCACCTCTGCACGGTTTTGGTGCCATACTTGCATATTTGGCGAAAGAAAAGCATAGTTAAATTTCTTTACAATTTGGAAATGCTCCAAGGTAGCAAAAGCTGCAGAGAGCACACTACCAAACAAGATTGTCTGCAGTATCAGTCGAAAGAAAGCATGTGTCAGACGTTTCTGGTAAAAACTAAAGAAAATGAGGAAGAGAAACATCAGTAAAGATGCAACCAATCCAAGCCAGTTCTTGGCAACGATAGAGATGATACTACTGTAGGCAATAAAAAAGAGAAGTACAGGATGTTTGATTAATCCTTTGATAATTCCCTTCATCTCCCCAGTAACAAGTAAACCTATCAAATATAAAGCAAAGAGCGCTAAGAACAAATAAAAAGGTAAAAAGATACTTATGATCATCAAATACAAAAAAAATCTTTTTTCGAAAGCCCTCTTATCTTATCCAGTAATCCAATTGATTTCAAAACGGATCCTTTCTGTTCTGGATTTCTCCAGAAGATAAATGCTAAACTATCTTTATATTCTACCATTTTTTTCGTCATTTGGGAACAATGAACACGCTACCAAAAAGAAAAAATCAGCGAATATTTAGAGAAATTTTACAAAGCAAGTATTGCTCTCCTAAAACGATTCATTTTCCTAAATTAAAGAAAGCTATGGTAGAATAAAAGAAAGCTATTAAAAAACACTATAGAACAAATCTGTATAGAGGAAAACAATATGAAATCACACCAACTAGTCTACCAAATATTAGCCAGAGAAAACGACTATGTCAGCGGAGAAAAAATTGGCGAAGAACTGAATCTAAGTCGGACATCCATATGGAAAGCAATCCAACGGCTTCAATTAGAAGGCTTAGAAATTGACAGTATCAAAAATAGAGGATACAAGCTTATTCAAGGTGATTTGATATTGCCTGATTTGATTCAAGAAAAAACCAACTTAACCATTCTCTACAAACCTGAAACCAAATCAACACAAACAGATGCAAAAAAAGGTATTGAGGATGGAAACAAGGGAAACACCCTCTATCTTTCCACATGCCAAACAGCAGGACGTGGTCGCTTTCAACGTCCCTACTACTCACCTTCTCAAGGGGGAATTTATATGTCCTTGCATATTCAACCAAATCTTCCCTATGAAAAACTTCCTTCCTATACTCTCCTTGTAGCTGGTGCAGTTTACAAAGCGATTAAAAATCTGACCTTGATTGAAGTAGATATCAAATGGGTAAATGACATCTACTTTAAACATAAAAAAATAGCAGGTATCCTTACCGAAGCTATGACGTCCGTTGAAACAGGTTTAGTGACAGATGTCATTATCGGACTTGGAATAAATTTTTCTATTACAAATTTCCCAGACGATTTAAACGAGAAAGCAGGAAGTTTATTCACACTACCTACCCCAATTAGTCGCAATGAGTTGATTAGCGAAATATGGACTTGTTTCTACAAGACTGATCCAGATGAGCTACTTTATATCTATAAAGAGAGATCTTTAGTTCTTGGAAAAGAAGTCACCTTCCAGCTAG